>NZ_KB911546.1:0-542658 GCF_000383555.1 Rhodococcus sp. 114MFTsu3.1
CCCAACAACGCCCCCGCCAGACCCAACCGCTGCGACATACCGAGCGAGAAACCACCCGCATTCTTCTTCGCAACCTCGCTCAACCCCACCAACCGAAGCACCTCGTCCACACGAGACCTCGGAATACCGTTCGACGCAGCCATCCACTCCAAATGCGCACGCGCAGAACGATTTGGATGCACCCACTTCGCATCCAACAACGCACCCACACTCCGCAACGGCTGCTTCAACTCGCCATACGGCTTACCCTCGATCAACGCCTGACCACTCGTCGGACGATCCAGACCCAAAATCATCCGCATCGTCGTCGACTTCCCCGCACCATTCGGCCCGAGAAAACCCGTCACAATCCCCGGCTTCACGGAAAAAGACAGATCATCGACCGCCTTCACCGCACCGTACTGCTTCGTCAACCCCGTCACTTGAATCATGGGGTCCACTGTGCCCGATCGACGGGTGCTCGCACATCGCCCGCGAGTCGCGATTCGACTCATCCTTTCGGATGACACCCGTACCTATGTGAGTGGTTGTGTAGGCCCTGGCCTACACAACCACTCACATAGGAGAACTGGCCTGGGCCCAGAAACGTTTGGGAATGCGGCCCGCGCGGCGGGCCTCGAATCCGGCGCTCACCGCGTGCCGCATCGCCGACGCCATCAGTGCGGGGTCTTTGGCGCGGGTCACGGCGGTGGCGAGAAGAACTGCGTCGCACCCGAGTTCCATCGCCACGGCTGCGTCGCTGGCGGTGCCGATGCCTGCGTCGAGGATGACGGGAACGCCTGCCGCGTCGACGATCATCTCGATGTTGTGTGGGTTGGAGATGCCGAGTCCGGTGCCGATCGGCGCACCGAGTGGCATGACGGCGACGCAGCCGATGTCTTCGAGTCTGCGTGCCAGGACGGGGTCGTCGGTGGTGTACGGGAGTACGTTGAACCCGTCGTCGACGAGTTGCTCTGCGGCCTTGACCAGTTCGATGGCATCGGGCAGCAGTGTTCGCTCGTCGGCGATGACTTCGAGCTTCACCCAGTCGGTTTCGAGTGCTTCGCGTCCGAGCTGTGCAGTGAGAACGGCTTCGGAGGCGCCGCGACAGCCGGCGGTGTTGGGCAGGGGTGCGATGTCGAGCTTGCGCAGTAGATCGAGGACACCGGTGCCGCCTGCGGCGTCGACGCGTCGCATGGCCACGGTGGTCAGCTCGGTGCCCGACGCCACCAGTGCCTCTTCCAGGACGGTCAGGTTCGCTGCTCCTCCGGTGCCCATGATGAGTCGGGATTCGAAGGTTCTGTCCGCGATAGTCAGCACGTCAGCCACCCTGCACCGCGGTGAGGATTTCGATGGTCCAGCCGGGTTCGACGGTGGTGGCGTCCCATCGGCTCTTCGGCAGGACTGTTCCGTCGACGGCGACGGCGATGCCCGTGTCCGGCATGGACAGATCGGCGAGGAGTCGACGCATCGTCAGCCCCTCGGAGAGTGCGTGTTCTTCGCCGTTGACGGTGATCATCGGTGCCTTCCTGTCTCGAATCGGGCTGGATCTGCAGCCTTGGCTTCGGGGAGTGTGTCGCCGGTGAGTAGTGCGGCGACAGCGTCTGTGGTGATGGGTGTCAGCAGGATTCCGTTGCGTCCGTGCCCGGCGGCGACGATGACGCGTTCGGAGACGCGGCCGATGAGCGGTAGGCCGTCGGGGCTCATGGGGCGCAATCCGGCGGCGGCTTCGTGTAGTTCGTATTCGCCGATGCTGGGCATCAGTCGTTCGGCGTCGGCGATGAGGTCGCGGACTCCGGCGACGGTGACCTGGGTGTCGTGGCCGGATTCGTACTGGGTGGCGCCGACGACGAGGCCGTCGCCGCGTGGCACGAGGTAGATGGGGCGGCCGTGGACGCTGCCTCGGATGGTTCGGCTGGGCGGAGCCGTCGCGCTGGGTCGTCGTCTGAGTCGGAGTATTTCGCCTTTGACGGGTCGGACGGGGATGTCCGGGAGAAGGGCGGAGACCTGCGCTCCGGCGGCGACGACGATTCGGTCGGCAGTCAGGGCGTCGAGGTCGGTCACCTGTTCGGCGACGAAGTCGACGCCGGCTGCGGACGCTGTCAGTGCGTCGACGAGGGCGCGGTTGTCGACGGCCTGTTCCGTCGGCGCGAGAAGTCCGAGGCGGATGTTCTGCGCGAGCGAAGGTTCGAGTTCCCGGATCTGCGCCCGGTTCAGGATGTCCAGCTGGTGCCCGTGTTCGCCGACGAATTCTGCGATGGTCCGCAGGTCCTGGGCGTCGGCGGCGTCGAGTGCGACGGTCAACGAGCCCGATGCGGTGAACACGTCGACTCCGAGCTCGCGTGCGAACTCGGGCCAGCGGTCCAGCGAGCGCGCCCCCAGCTTCAGTAGTTCGTGTTCGCCCGGCCATCCCTCGGACAGCGGTGCGAGCATTCCGCCGGCCACCCAGGACGCGCCCGACCCGATGTTCGGGTCGTACAGCTGGACCGACCATCCGTCGCGCTGCGCCCTGGCTGCGACGGCGAGGCCGATGACGCCGCCTCCGACGACGGCGAGCGTTCCGAGCCCTGACTTTTCGAACTTCACCGAGAACCACCCTCACTCCCTGCGCCGGCATGATCCGGTTCAGGTATTGACGGTAAGGACGGGCGTGTCCACTCTCAGCCCCGCGTACCCCAGGACTCCCGTGTATCTGTCTTTCCGACGAGAAGACTACCGTCTGGAGACGTGCATCCCACTCAGAGCTCCCGTGAACGCTTGAACTCTGCCCGCCTGTACCTGTGCACCGACGCCAGGCGCGAGCTCGGCGATCTAGCCCAGTTCGCCGAGGCGGCACTGTCCGGCGGCGTCGACATCATTCAGCTTCGCGACAAGAACTCCGCAGGTGAGCGTGAGTTCGGTCCGCTGGAGGCCAAGGACGAACTGGCTGCGCTGGCCGTCCTGTCCGCGGCCACCAGGCGTCACGGCGCGCTGTTGGCCGTCAACGACCGCGCGGACCTGGCGTTGGCGTCGAACGCCGATGTGTTGCATCTGGGCCAGGGCGATCTGCCGGTGCATTACGCGCGGCAGATCCTCGGACCGGATGTGGTGATCGGACGTTCGACGCAGAACCGTAGCCAGGCGAGTCTGGCGGCGATCGAGGACGGTGTGGACTACTTCGCGACCGGGCCGGTGTGGGCGACGCCGACGAAGCCGAATCGCAAGGCCGCGGGCCTCGAACTGGTGCGCAGCACGGCCGACTCGGCTCCGACACGGCCGTGGTTCGCCATCGGCGGTGTCGACGCCGACAACGTCGACGAGGTCCTTGCGGCCGGCGCGGACCGTGTTGTCGTCGTGCGTGCCATCACGCAGGCCCGCGACCCGCAGGCCGCAGCTCAGGCGCTGGCGGAGAAGCTGAAGGGCAACTAGCTCAGCCAGGCGAGGACGGTCGACGGCGGGAGCACCTGCACCGCCGTCGGCAACCGTTCCTTCAGGCCGCGGTCCGCGGTGACGAGCGCTGTCAGCGCGCTTCCGTCGTGTGCGCGCCGGGCGAGTTCGTCGTCGCCGCTGCCCGACGCATGGATGACGGGGACTCGGGCGTCGTCGAATCGGGCTGCG
Source organism: Rhodococcus sp. 114MFTsu3.1 (assembly GCF_000383555.1). Lineage (NCBI taxonomy): Bacteria > Bacillati > Actinomycetota > Actinomycetes > Mycobacteriales > Nocardiaceae > Rhodococcus > Rhodococcus sp. 114MFTsu3.1. Next base: position 3,577 of record NZ_KB911546.1, read on the forward strand.
CGGGCGTCGCCTTCGAGGACGGCTTCGATGGTGGTGAGCCACCCGTAGGTGCCGCCGGGCAGTTCGACGGTGCGCGGCAGGACGTCGGCGAGGGAGGTCAGCAGCTCGCCGGTTGCGCCGCTGCGGTCCTTCCACCAGCCGTTGGGGCGGGAGCCGAGCACGTTGGCGGTGTCGAGCAGTACGCGGAGAGGTTCGGTCCGCAAGGTGGGCCAGCTCGCCGCGAAGCCGGGGTGCAGAGGCAGGGCGTCGACCATGCTTTCGGGAACCCAACGCAGTTCGGTGCTTTCACCGTTCGGGGTGGTGGGAAGCTGAGTGTCGGCGTCGGCGACGACGGTGGTGTACGTCCAACCGCTCGGGGCCGTCGCGGTGAGCTTTTCTCCTCGGACGTTGAGCCGGGCCGCGCCGATTCCTGCTTCTTCGTCGGCTTCACGGACGGCGGCCGTCACTGCGCTCTCGTGCGAGTCCTTCGCGCCGCCCGGAAGCGCCCAGGTTCCGCCCTGGTGACTCCAGAGGGCGCGGTGTTGCAGCAGTACCGTCGGCTCACCGTCTGCGGACGGTGCACGCAGGAGCAGACCTGCGGCTCCGTACCTTCCCCAGTGTCGCGTGCCGTTCTCCCCGACTACCCACCCGTCACCGTCGCCGCGCATACCTCCACACCTTAGGGGACTGCACCTTCGGAGTGTTCGCCGTCCACGTACGCACCGCGGGCGGAAACTTATATGCTCGAACCTGTGAACGTGGTCGGCACTACACCCACTGCTGCCGTACCTCCCACGACGGCCGCCACGGCCTCGGAGAGCGACTCGCGGCGTGAGTTGCGGCGCCTGGCACGCTCGACGCCTGCGCGCATGATCGCCCTGGGCGGTCTGCTGATCGTGTTGCTGGTCGCGACGGGGTTCGTGACGAGTGAGGCTGTGTCCGATCGCGAGTCCACGCTCGATTCGTTGTTGGTGCGCACCGAGCCTCTGGCCAATTCCGCGCAGAATCTGTACGGCGCCCTGTCGGTCGCGGATGCCGCGGCGTCGACGGCGTTCATCTCCGGTGGCCTGGAACCTCAGGCGGTGCGTGACCGGTACGCGCAGGCCATCGGCGACGCGGGCACCGAGCTGATCCGGGCGTCTGGCGGGCTCGGCGAGTCCGACACCGAGGCCAGGGACGCTCTCACGGAGATCGGTGCGGCACTGCCGGTGTACACGGGCCTCGTCGAGACCGCCCGTTCCAACAATCGGAGTGGCAATCCCGTCGGATCGTCGTACCTCGGTGAGGCGTCCACGCTGATGCAGACCTCGCTGCTTCCCCGCGCCGAGGGCCTGTACACGGCGCAGGCATCGCGGGTGTCGACGGATCAGGAAAGGTTCGTCCACCCACCGGTGTTCGCTATCGCGACCATCGTCGTCGTCCTCGGACTGCTGGTGTTGGCTCAGCTGTACTTGTCGCGGCGCACGCACCGGACCCTGAACTGGGGGTTTCTGACGGCGTCGGGTCTGGTCACGGTGCTCCTCGGGTGGATGCTGGTGGCCGGGCTCATCTCCGCGACCGCGACCGACCGTGCGCTGGACCGCGGTGTCACCCCGCTGCAGAAGCTCACCACGGGGTTCATCCTCGCTCAGCAGGCCAGGTCCGACGAGACTCTCAACCTCGTGCGCCGCGGCAGCACCCGCGAGTACGACGCCGAATTCAACGACAACACGCAGAAACTGGCCGATCTGTTCGACGGTGATGCGGCGATGACGGAGTCGTTGGCCAAGTGGAAGACCGCGCATCAGCGGATCGACGACGCGTTGGCCGTCGGCGATTTCAACACCGCCGTCACCATCGCGACGGGAAGCGGCGTCGCAGATTCGGCGGTTCAGTTCAAGGCTCTCGACGACATGCTGATCGCCGGCATCGAACAGGGCCGCACCGAGCTTCGGGGCAACGTCGAGCGAGCCAAGACCTCCCTCGTCGCGTTGAGCTCCGGAGCCATCGTCCTCACGATCGCCGCTGCGGCGGGCGTCGCAGGCGGTCTCGTTCCAAGGTTGCGTGAGTACCTGTGAACCGAATTCTTCTCGTCGTCGCCGCGATCCTCGTGGGTCTGCTCACCACCAGTTGCGTTGCACCGGAGGCGTTGCCGCCCGAGCCGGACATCAGTTACACCGAACCACCCATGCCCGACGGTGCGGGCCCGGCAACGGGTGCACCGGAAGTCGACTCCCCCGACCCGCAGTGCGCGCGCCCGACGGCCAGTCTTCGTCCCCTGCAGTTCGGACCGGGACAGGCCGGTCTTGCCCCGGAGAACACGCCACCGTCTCCGACCGTCGACCAGATCCGAGAGCGCGGTCGACTGATCGTCGGGCTGGACACCGGCAGCAACCTTTTCAGCTTCCGTGATCCGATGACCGGCAAGCTCGTCGGGTTCGACGTCGACATCGCGCGCGAGATCTCACGCGACCTCTTCGGTGACCCGGATCGAGTGGACTTCCGCATCCTGACCTCCGCGGAACGTATCGAGGCCTTGCAGAACTCGACGGTCGACGTGGTGGTCAAGACCATGACCATCACGTGTGCGCGCAAGGAGGAAGTGTCGTTCTCCACGGTGTACTTCCAGGCGCAGCACCGGGTGCTCGCGGTCAAGAACTCCGGCATCAACGGTGTCGCGGACCTGGCGAATCGACGCGTCTGCGCGGTCGACGGCACGACGTCGCTGCGGCGGCTGCAGCGCATCGTCCCGACTGCGCAGATCACCACGGCCGCGATGTGGTCCGACTGCCTCGTCGTCCTCCAACAACGTCAGGTCGACGCCGTCAGCACCGACGACACGATCCTCGCGGGTCTCGCCGCGCAGGATCCGTACCTGGAACTCGTCGGCGACAGTCTGAGCCCCGAGCCGTACGGTGTCGGAATCAAGAAGGAGAGTGAGGATCTGGTGCGGTTCGTCAACGGCACCCTGGAGCGAATCCGCGGTGACGGAACCTGGAACCGCCTGTACACCCGCTGGCTGTCGGTCCTGGGCAGCTCGCCCGGCCCGCCGTTCCCCCAGTACGTGGACTGACATGAGCGCCCGAGACCCCGAGACTCCGACCGGTCGATCCACCGCGCCCTCACAGCGCACCGAAGCCGTGTCCCGCACCGAGGCCGTGTCCCGTACCGAAGCCGTCGCCAGAACCGAAGCGTCCGAGCGCACCCAGGCCGCCGACAGGACTCAGGCTGCCGACCGAACTCAGGCTTCTCCTGTTTCGCAGGTTCGTTCGTCGCGGACGTCCGGCCGGACGAGGCCGACTCGGTCGAATCGAACGGATCCTCGCCGACGCCTCGGCGCGGGCCTGGTGGACATTCCTCGTGTCGATCCTGTCGACCCTGCGACGGCGGTGATGTCGGATCCCACTGTTCCGCAACGCAAACGGTTCTGCTGGAAATGCAACTCACCGGTCGGCCGGAGTGCAGAAGGTGAGCCGGACAAGCCGTCGGGCATCTGTCCTCATTGCGGCTCGACGTACGATTTCACGCCGCTGCTCGAGCCGGGCGATCTCGTCGTCGGGCAGTACGAGGTGCAGGGGTGTATCGCGCACGGCGGTCTCGGTTGGATCTACCTGGCCATCGACCGCAACGTCAGCGATCGCTGGGTGGTGTTGAAGGGTCTGCTGCACTTCGGTGACGACGAGGCCCACGCGGTCGCCGTCGCCGAGCGTCAGTTCCTCGCGGAGGTGGCGCATCCGGGCGTCGTGAAGATCTACAACTTCGTCGAGCAGCCACGTACCGACGGCACCCGCATCGGGTTCATCGTCATGGAGTACGTGGGTGGGCGTTCGTTGCGGGACATTCTGTCCTCTCGCAAGGACGCCGAGTCGGGTGCGCGGGTTCGGATGCCGGTGGAGCAGGCCATCGCCTACGTGCTGGAGGTTCTTCCCGCGTTGTCCTACCTGCACTCCATCGGGTTGGTGTACAACGATCTCAAGCCCGAGAACATCATGGTCACCGACGATCAGATCAAGCTCATCGATCTCGGCGCGGTCGCGGGTATCGAGGATTTCGGATACCTCTACGGCACTGCCGGATATCAAGCCCCGGAGATCGTCGAGACCGGCCCGACGGTGGCGTCGGACATCTACACCGTCGGGCGCACGTTGGCGGTTCTCACTCTGGACATGCCGCAGACGAAAGGAAAGTACGACCCGGGCATTCCGTCGCCGGAGGATCACGAACTGCTCCGCCGGTACCCCTCGTTCCATCGATTGCTGCTGCGCGCCACCAATCCCGATCCGGCACAGCGGTTCTCCACCGCCGACGTGCTGGCCAGCCAGGCCACCGGTGTACTCCGCGAGATTCTGTCGCTGCAGACCGGAACGGAACGTCCCGGCCTGTCGACGGCGTTCAGTCCGCCGCGCACCACGTTCGGCACCGAAGAATCCGTCGGGCGCACGGACACGTACGTCGACGGCAAGGTGCGCGGCGACAGAATCAGTGCTCGCGACGTCGTCTCCGCGCTTCCTGTTCCCTTGGTCGATCCACTCGATCCGAGCGCACCTCTACTGGCGGCGGCGGTGCACAGCGAACCGCAGCAGACGCTCGATTCCCTTGCGCACGCCCGCCGCAACGGTATCGAGAGGTTCGCCGACGGATCGCCGGGCGGACTCGAGATCACCCTCGCGGAGGTGAAGGCGCACATCGACCTCGGAGATACCGGGACCGCGCAATCGGTGCTGAACCAGGTGATCACCGACGGCCCCGATCCGTGGCGGGTCGAGTGGTACTCCGGCCTTCTGGACCTGTTGCGCAACGAGTTCTCCGACGCATCGACGCATTTCGAGAACGTTCTCGATGCGATGCCGGGTGAGCTGGCCCCCAAGATCGCCTTGGCCGCGAGCGCCGAGCTGATCATGGAGGGCACCTCCGTCCAAGAGCCGGAAGAGCGCGAGAAGTGGCGGGCCTGCGCCGAGTCGTACTATCTCTCGGTGTGGCGCACCAATCGCGCCGTCGTCAGCTCCGCCTTCGGCCTTGCGCGCCAGATGATGTATCGCAGCGACCCCACCGCGGCCGTCGGAGTGCTGGATCAGGTTCCCATCAGCTCGCGGCACTACGCCGTCGCTCGTATGACGAGTGTGCTGACGCTGTTGATGGATCGGCCGTCCCCCGACCTCGAGGAGGACGACTTCCGCGAGGCCGCGAGACGTGTCGCCATGCTCCCCCGGCGCGAACCTCGAGCGTTGCAGATGCGCACGTTGGTTCTGGCGATGGCAATGGACTGGGTTCGGTCCGGTCATGCTGTCGAGACCGAACGTGAGCCGATTCTCGGTGCCCCGTTCACCGAGAAGGGCCTGCGCTCGGGCACCGAGACCGGGTTACGCGCCCTTGCCCGTAACGCGACCGACCGCGCGCACCGCTACACGCTCGTCGACCTCGCCAACGCCATCAGGCCACAGTCACTCTTCTGACCCGTTCTGCTCCGACACGACCTGTTCGGTGGCGCGGGCGATGGCGAGTTCTTCGTCGGTCGGGACGACGAGGACGGTCACCGCCGAGTCGTCGGTCGAGATCACACGAGCATCCTTGCTGCGTACGGCATTTCGCTCGGAGTCGACGACGATACCGAACCCTTCCAGCGACGCCAGGGCGTCGGCGCGTACCGCGGAGGCGTTCTCGCCGACGCCGGCGGTGAACGTGATGGCGTCGAGTCGGCCCAGGTTCACCATGTAGGCACCGATGTACTTGCGGAGACGGTGGATGTAGACGTCGTAGGCGAGTGCGGCGTCGTCGTCACCGTCGTCGATCTTCTGGGCGAGCACTCGGAAGTCGTTGACACCTGCGAGTCCTTTGAGCCCGGAATTCCGGTTCAGCAACTGGTCGATCTCGTCGACGTCCATGTCCGCGTTGCGCCGTAGATGCATGACGACGCCCGGGTCGATGTCACCGCTGCGGGTGCCCATGACCAGGCCTTCCAAGGGCGTCAGGCCCATCGAGGTGTCGATCGGAACGCCGCTGCGGATCGCGGATGCAGACGCTCCGTTGCCCAGGTGCAACACGATCTGGTTCAGGTCGTCTCGGCCGAGGAACTCCGACACCCGACCCGACACGTACTCGTGCGACGTGCCGTGGAAGCCGTAGCGCCTGATCCCGTTCCGGCGGGCCACGTCTCGGTCGATCGCGTACGTGGCCGCGGCGGCGGGCAGCGAATGGAAGAACGCAGTGTCGAACACGGCGACGTGCGGGATGGACGGCAATTGTTCGCGCGCAACGTCGATGCCGAGTACGTTGGGTGGATTGTGCAGCGGCGCAAGCGCACTGAGGTCGGAGATCTGCTTGACGACCGCGTCGTCGATCAGCGTCGGTCGGTAGAAGATCTCCCCGCCGTGTACGACGCGGTGGCCCACCGCCGTCACGTCGGAACCCAGCTCCACTCCCGCGTTCTCCAGCATCTCGAACGCGACGGCGAGACCGACACCGTGATCGGCTATCTCCCGGCGGTTCTCGATCTCCTCACCGTGGAACTCGAGGACGACGCGACCTTCCGGCTCCCCGATCTGCTCGACCAGCCCGGAGGCGACGGACCGGCCGGTCTCGGGTTCCACCAGTTGGAACTTCACCGACGACGAACCGGAGTTGACGACGAGGACGCTCATGCCTGGTGCCCCTGTGCCTGGATGGCCGTGATGGCAACGGTGTTGACGATGTCCTCCACCAGTGCACCGCGAGAGAGGTCGTTGACGGGCTTGCGAAGACCCTGCAGAACCGGCCCGACCGCGACGGCACCTGCGCTGCGCTGCACCGCCTTGTACGTGTTGTTGCCCGTGTTGAGGTCCGGGAAGATGAACACCGTTGCGCGGCCGGCGACATCGGAATCGGGCAGCTTGGACTTCGCGACGGACGGCTCTATCGCTGCGTCGTACTGAATCGGGCCCTCCACGAGCAGTTCCGGGTTTCGTTCCCGCACGAGCCGCGTGGCCTCGCGTACCTTGTCGACGTCGGCGCCGGTTCCCGAGTCGCCGGTGGAATAGGACAGCATCGCGATGCGGGGTTCGATGCCGAACTGAGCGGACGTGGTCGCCGACGAGATCGCGATGTCGGCCAGTTGCTCCGCCGTCGGGTCCGGCACGATAGCGCAGTCGCCGTAGGCGAGAACGCGGTCGGACAGGCACATCAAGAAGATGCTCGAGACGGTGTCGACGCCGTCGGCCGTCTTGATGATCTCGAACGACGGACGGATCGTGTGGGCTGTGGTGTGGGCGGCGCCGGACACCATGCCGTCGGCAATTCCCTTGTACACCATCATGGTTCCGAAGTACGAGATGTCGGTCATGATCTCGCGTGCCCGCTCGATGCGCATGCCCTTGTGCTTGCGTAGTTCGGTGTACTCGGCGGCGAAGTCCTCGGCGTGGTCCGAGGTCTTGGGGTCGAGCACCTGCGCGTCGCCGAGGTCGACCCCGAGTTCCGCTGCGCGACGCCGGATGGGGCTTTCCTCGCCGAGGATCGTCAGCGTGGCCACCTGCCGCTGCAGCAGCCTGCCCGCCGCACGAAGGATTCGGTCGTCACCGCCCTCGGGGAGGACGATGTGTTTCTGATCGGCGCGAGCGCGGTGGATCAGCTGGTACTCGAACATCTGCGGCGTGGTGATCGACGGGATGCTCAGCTCCAGCCGATCCAGCAGGGCCCGAGCGTCGACGCGCTGTTCCATCAGGCTCAGTGCGGTGTCCACCTTGCGCTGCGAGCCGACGGCCACCCGGCCACGTGCTTTCGCGGCCGCGGAGGCGGTGTCGAACGTACCGAGGTCCGTCGTCAGGATCGGCAGTTTGGGACCGAGACCGGACACGAGCCTGGCGATCGCGGGGTGCGGCTCGATGCCCCCGTTCATGATGATGCCGGCGAGCGAGGGAAAGCCCTCTGCTTCATGGGCGTTGACCAGTGCCAGCAGCACGTCCGAGCGGTCGGCCGGGGCGATGACCACCACTGAATCCGTCAGACGCTCGAGGATGTGCTCGGCCGTCATCCCGCCGACCATGACCCGAAGCGCTTCGCGTTGCATGAGCTCGGGGTCTCCGCTGTAGAGCTTTCCGTCGACGGCCTCGAGCAGCTCGGCCATCGTCGGAGCAATCAGAAGTGGGATCTCCGGCAGGCTCCACGCCGGCACTCCGAGCGGTGTCAGTGCCTCGGTGACCTCGTCGAGCTTGTCGGGGTCGCACCGGTTGGCAACGATCGCGGCGAGGTGCGCGTGGTGCTGACGAAGCTCGGCCTGACACAGCTGCGCCAATTGGACGATCTCGCTCGTCGACCGTTCCGAGCCTCGAAGTGCAAGCAGCACAGGCGCGCCGAGGTTCGCTGCGACACGGGCGTTGAAACTCAGTTCCGACGGGCTGCCGACGTCCGTGAAATCGCTGCCGACGATCACCACTGCGTCGCACTGCGCGGCGACGTCGTGGAAGCGTGAGACGATCTCGCCGAGCGCGGCGTCGGGATCGGCGTGCACGGCCTCGTAGGTGACGCCGAGTGACTGCTCGTAGGACAGATCCGCCGTCGTGTGGTCGACGAGAAGTTCCAGAATGTAGTCGGTTTCCGTCGTCGACCTCGCGATGGGCCGGAAGACACCGACCCGGGCCGCAGACGCACACAGCATCTGGAGCACTCCGAGTGCAATGGTCGACTTACCGGTGTCGCCCTCGGGTGAGGCGATGTAGATGCTCGATGCAGGCTCGGCCATGGGAGTCAGCGTACTGGTTCCGCTGTTGACAGAAGGTGACCTGCGGTAGTCAGATCGGTCATGGCCGAATCACCGTTTCCCGATGTGCGCTGGGGCAGCGAAACGAGCTTCATCCGCACACCCGCCGTCGCGTTCGCCGCGACCAAACCAGGATCGTGGGTGATCCGGAACCTCGCAGGCGTCGACCGCAGGCTGCTCGAGCGAACGAACGGCCGGTTCACGATCCTCGGTCCCATCGCCGCGCCGGTGGTGCTTCTGACGACGACCGGCCGCAAATCCGGTCGACCCAGAACGTCCCCGCTGCTGTACTACCGCGAGAGCGACAAGCTGTACGTCGTCGGCAGCAACTTCGGGCAACAGCACCACCCGGCATGGACGTCGAACCTCCTCGCCGACCCCAACGCCACCGTCGCCATCGGGGGCAAGAAGATCCCCGTCACCGCCACCCCCGTCGTCGGCGCGGAGAAAGCTCGCATCTACGCGGCGTTCAACGACATGGTCCGCGTCTACGGGGAGTACAAGAACCGCACTGACCGGGACATGCGCATGTTCGAACTGGCGGCCGTGCAGCCCTGACCACCCGCATGAATGTGCCACCGTCTACGCGTTGCGGTGGCACATCCATGCCGGCGGGGAGCGGCCGAACTAACCCAACTTGCGCAGCCGCGGCGACAGGTCGCGCTCGAAGAGTTCGAGGAAGCGCTTCTGGTCGTGTCCGGGGGCGTGGAAGACGAGGTGGTTCAGGCCCGCGTCGGTGTACTGCTTGACCTTCTCCACGGCCTCGTCGGGGTCGGAAGCGACGATCCACCGCTTGGCGACCTGCTCGATGGGCAGTTCGTCGGCTGCTTTCTCCATTTCGATCGGGTCGTCGATGGAGTGCTTCTGCTCCGGGGTCAGTGACAGTGGTGCCCAGAATCGGGTGTTCTCCAGCGCGAGGTCCGGGTCGGTGTCGTAGGAGATCTTGATTTCGATCATCTTGTCGATGTCGCCTGCGTCGCGTTCGGCTTTGCCTGCGCCTTCTTCGACGGCGGGAAGCAGCTTGTCGGTGTAGAGCTCCATGCCCTTGCCGGAAGTGCAGATGAAGCCGTCGCCTGCGCGGCCTGCGTACCGGGCGACGACGGGTCCGCCCGCGGCGATGTAGACGGGGATTCCGCCTTCGGGGACGTCGTAGATCGATGCACCCTTGGTGGTGTAGTACTCGCCGTCGAAGTCGACGCGGTCACCGAGCCACAGTTCTCGCATCAGGCGCACGGATTCGCGGAGGCGCGCGAAGCGTTCCTTGAATTCGGGCCATTCTCCGGTGAATCCGGTGGCGATTTCGTTGAGTGCTTCGCCGGTGCCGACGCCGAGCATGATTCGCCCCGGGTACAGGCAGCCCATCGTGGCGAATGCCTGGGCGATGACGGAGGGGTTGTAGCGGAAGGTCGGGGTGAGGACCGAGGTGCCGAGCTGGATGGTCTTGGTTCGTTCACCGACGGCCGTCATCCATGCCAACGAGAACGGTGCGTGTCCGCCTTCGTGCCGCCAGGGCTGGAAGTGGTCACTGACCGTCGCCGAGTCCATGCCGTGCTGCTCGGCGAGAACACCGAGTTCGACGAGCTCGCGCGGTCCGAACTGCTCCGCCGACGCCTTGTATCCCAGTTTCAAAGCCTGTGCCACGCGCTGCTCCCTTGTCGAATGTCACTAATCCTTCGATTGTGCACTCCCGACGGAAACGGTGGGCTAGTGGATCCCCAGCACCGTGACAATTCCGGCCATTACGGCAACTGCACCGATTCCGACGGCGAACATCCAGAGATCTTTGGCGTAGGGCATCGGCGCTCCGGCTTCGAGTGCCCGACGGACCTGCAACCAGCGTCGCAATCCGACGACGGCAGCCGACGCCGCCATGCCGATCAGGACCAGTCCGAGCGTCGTGCGAACCCATCCGGTACTGAAATCGGGAACGAGGTGGACGATGGCGATGCCGCCCGCGAGCAAACCGAGCGACGTGCGCATCCACGCCAGGAAGGTGCGCTCGCTGGCCAGGGTGAATCGTTCGTCCGGGCGGGCGGGCGGTCCAACAGGCGGCTCGTCGGTCACACTCCACATGATGCACCATCGGCTGGAACCGCTATTTCTTCGGGCGCAGCACCGTTCCGTGCACTCCGTGCTCGTCGATGGCGGCGAGCTCGGCGTCGTCCAGATCGGCGAAAGTGGTTGCTGCCAGGTTGTGTTCGAGTTGAGCGGTCGAGCTCGCACCGACGAGCGCAGTGGTGACCTCCGGACGGCGAAGAACCCACTGCAACGCCAGCTGAGGTAACGACTGACCACGTGCCTGCGCGATCTTGTTCAGCGCCGCGGCTCGCTCGACGTAGACGTCGGAGATGTCGTCGGCGTTCAGGAAAGCACTGTCGGCGGCGCGTGAATCCGCGGGCACGGTGCCCTGCAGGTACTTGTCGGTGAGCAGTCCCTGTGCCAGCGGCGAGTAGGCGACCACACCGGTGCCGTCCTGAGCTGCAGTGTCCAGGTGACCGCTCCGTTCGACGGTCCGATCGAAGATGGAGTACCTGGATTGGTGCACGAGCAGAGGTGTGCCCAGCTTCTGCGCGATGATCGCCGCGTCGTGAGCGCGCTCGGCGGTGTAGTTGGAGATGCCGATGTAGTGCGCTTTGCCCTGCGCCACGATGGAGGCCAAGGCTCCGATGGTCTCTTCCAGAGGTGTGTCGAGATCCGGGCTGTGCGAGTAGAAGATGTCGACGTGATCGACTCCCAGGTCACGCAGGGTGATGTCGATGGAATCGAGCAGGGTCTTCCGTCCGCCACCGCCCAGGTACGGGCTCGCGCCGATGGGGTTGCCTGCCTTCGATGCGATGACGATCTCGTCGCGGTACCGCCCGAGATCGCTGCCGAGTACGCGACCGAACACCTTCTCCGCGGCACGGAACGGCGGACCGTAGCGGTTGGCGAGATCGAAATGCGTGATGCCCAGATCGAATGCGCGGAGGATGATCTCGCGCTGAGTCTCGAAGTGTCGGTTGTCGCCGAAGTTCTGCCACAGACCGAGGGAGAACTCGGGAAGCTTCAATCCGCTTCTGCCGCTGCGGCGGAACTGCGCGTTGTCGTAACGGTTCTCTGCTGCTGAGTAGGTCATGATGCTTTCCGGTCCGATGCGGCGTGCTCGTCGTCCAGACCGAGGTGGCCACGCAGTGTGGTGGATGTGTATTCCGTGCGGTGGACCCCACGTTCCTGAAGGGCAGGAACGAGTTTGTCGACGAGGTCGTCGATACCGTCGCGCAGGTGATAGGGATTGATGTTGAATCCGTCGACGACGCGGTGGCGCACCAGCTCGGTCCAGCGGTCCGCAACCTGGGCCGGCGTACCCGAGTGGAAACGCGACGCGGGCGACACTTCGAGAACGAGCTCTCTGATGGACAACCCCTTGTCCGACGCCAGCTTTCGCCACCGCTCGATCTGATCCAACTTTCCGGTGCGCGCGTCGATCGACAGCGTGCCCCTGGATGGATCGAGCTCGGAGTCCACCGGATCGATGTCCGGGAGCGGACCCTCCGGGTCGTACGCCGACAGGTCCTTGCCCCAGTAGTGTTCCAGGAACGCGATGGCGCGAACACCGTTGTGCGCGTTGGATCGCAGCCAGCGGACCTTCTCCTCGGCCTCGTCGGGCGTGTCCCCGAGGACGACGGTCACGCCGGGCAGAATCTTCACGGCATCCGCCGCCCGCCCGAACGCCGCGGTCCTGGTGCGGAGATCGCGTGCGTAGGCGACGGCGTCGTCGTAGGCGTTGTTGGCCGAGAACACGACGTCGGCGTGACGCGCAGCGAGATCGCGGCCGCCCGTCGAGTCGCCGGCCTGGAACAGTATCGGTCGACCTTGCGCGCTGGCTGGGACGTTCGGCGTCGCGTGCGCTGTCAGAAGGTCGGTGTCCGAGCCGATCTTCTCACCGGCCCAGTACTGCTTGGCGAGTTCGACGACCTGTGTTGCGCGCTCGTATCGACGTTCGTGGGCGAGCCACCCGCCACGCCGGAAGTTCTCACCGGTCCAGGCATTGTCGGTGGTGACGATGTTCCAGCCTGCGCGCCCCTCGGAGAGCGCGTCGAGGCTCGCGAGGCGCCGAGCAAGTTCGACCGGCAGGCTGTACGTGGTGTTCTGCGTTGCGACGAGCCCGATGCGCTCGGTGACGCTCGCGAGTGCCGCGAGTTGGGTGATGGCGTCGGGCCGGCCCGCGATGTCGGTGGACAGGATGGCGCCGCGGTTCTCGCGAACGCGCTGGCCGTCACCGAGGAAGAAGGCGTCGAACAGTCCGCGTTCGAGCTTCTGCGCGACCTCGACGAACGTGTCCGTGGCGACCTGGTCGGGGGCGTTCGGGTCCTCCCACACGGTCTGGGCACCGATGCCGGGGTAGAAGACTCCGAGGTGGATCTGCGCGTTCTCGTCGTAGGCGGCACCGGTGTCGGGATGGCTGTCGATGGTCGACAAGAGTTCTCCTAGTTCTGTGCCGTCACGGCGTAGCGGCTGACGGGACGGTCGAGTCCGAGGTTCTCTCGGAGTGTGCGGCCCGGTTCCGGGCGGCGCAGTACCCCTGCCTCGGCCAGTGCGGGCGCGACCCTGTCGATCAGGTCACCGAGCTCCTCGGCGGATGCCGGCGTGAACCGCACTCCGTCGACGACACCGACGAGCGGCGAAACATCGTCCGTCACGGACACATCCGCGAACACCAGCCGGTCGTGCTCGGCGGCCGAGGTCGGATCGTCGACGAGGACGATGTCGAGCAGATCGGCGATACCGAGGTCCGCGCGACCGATGACGACGATCTGACCCTGCGGCGAGCGCGGAGTGATGAGTGGTCCGACGACGTCGAAGAACTCTCCTTCGAATCGAACGTGGTGAACCTTGTCCGGGTCGAGGTACCTGCCGGTCGCGGTGTCGCGGATGACAGCGTCGTCCTCCCACGAATCCCACAGTCGCCGTGCGAGATCGACGACATCGCGTACTTCCCGCGTGATCGCGTCGGCGTCGCGCACGTCGGTCCCCACTGCATCGTGGGCTGCGCTGCGATTGTCGGCGCCGACGACCCAGGCACCGCGTCCGTGCGAGGTGTGATCGAGGCTCGCCAGCTGGGTGGCGAGGAAGAACGGCTCGGTGGTGAGCGTGTGGACCGTCGGCCCCAGTCCGATCGTCGACGTCGTGGACGAGACGAACGCGGCACGAGTGCCTGCGTCGATGCGGTATTCCTCGTCGGCTTCGGGAACGAGCGCATCCCCGAACGTGACGAGGGTGAACCCGGCGCGTTCGGCGGCCGTCACCGCTTCCTTCAGTGCCCTGGGCGATTCGTTGCGGCCGTCCAGTTCGACAGCCAGAAGTAGTCCGTTTCCTGTGCTCACTGCGTGTGCACCGTCGGGACGCCGTGCTCTTTCAGTGCAGGAAACCCACCGTCCACGTGCGAGACGTTGGTGTAGCCGAGCCCCTTCAGTTCGTCGACGACGGGGCCCGAGCCCTTGACGGATCCGCAGAACACGACAATCGGCTCGTCGCGATCACGGTCGGCGGCGCCGAACTCGGCCTCGACGGCAGCCTTGTCGACGACGACGGCTCCGGCGACGGTGCCGAACTCGATTCGCGACTTCTCACTTCGGACGTCGATCAATGTCGCGGTGGCGGAAGCTGCCTCGGCGGGAGAGATCAGTGATGCGTCGTTCGAGCTCATGGTCCTTCTTTCACGAAAAGGTGGCGTTACTTGCCTGAATCAACCAACTATCTTTCCCCACGGACCGGGGTAGGAAAAAGGATTGGGATCAGCCTGAGTCGAATGGACACCTCAGGCCGGAGTGCGTACCAACGTCAGTTCCGAACGCTGGCGCAGCTCGAATCCGATGGACAGGTACAACCGAATGGCGTTCTCGTTCGACGCCGACGCGTGCAGAAACGGCTTCTCGCCGCGTTCCCGGATACCGTGCCCGACGGCACGCACGAGTTCGGTGGCCAGGCCACGACCGCGGTAGGCCGGATCGGTGCACACCGCGCTGATCTCGGTCCACCCCTGCGGGTGCATCCGCTCCCCCGCCATCGCGACCAGCGCACCCCCGGCGTCGGCGTCGCGGATCCCGAGGTAGGTTCCGAGCTCGAACGTCCTCGGCAGGAACGGTCCCGGCTTGGTGCGGTCGACGAGATCCAGCATCTCCGGAACGTCGGGTGCGCCGAGTACGACGGCTTCCGCGTACGGCCGGGTCTCGAGATGAGTCCCGACGAGTTGGACGAGGCCGAACTGGTCGATCAGCTCCCAGCCGTCGGGAATCACGTGCCCGGTGCCGCGCAGCGACACGATCTCACCGTGTCCGAACAGTTCGACGATGTCGTTCCAATCGGACTGCTCGAGCACGGGCGGGTGGCCGAGAAACGGCGCGACCTCCGGGTCGAAGCGAAAACTGCGGCCCACCGTGCGCGCGAACCTGGCGTGCGCCCCCAGCAGTGAACTGCGAATCAGATCGTCGAGCGGGTGACCCGCCTGCTCGTCGAGGAAGTTGATGCTCACCGTGTGCCTTTCGAGAACTCTCTGACCGGATTCACATCGATCCAACGCAGCACCTGCTCCACCGATTCCTCCACCGACTGGCCTGCGGTGTCGAGGACGTGATGCGGGGATGTCCACGGCTCGTAGTCGCGGTCCTGGATGTCGGCCCACGTCGGCACCGCCAGCCCAGGAATGCCGACGTCGCGCGTCCGAACGCGTCGGCGATGCTCGTCGACGTCGGAGCAGGCCACCTCGATCAGGACGATCTCGGCTCCGGTTTCCGAGGCCACCTTCCGCCATGCGTCGCGCGACGCGGCCACCGGCGACACGCTGTCGACCACAACGGGCACCCCCACGGCGAGCTGATCGGCCGCCAGCGCGTACAGCACCGAGTACCCCACCGTCCCCGGGACGATTCCCGCGGTGGTGATGCGGTGCTCGATCGTGTCGAGTCGCAGGTACGGCCACTGAAGACGGGACGCGACTTCCCGCGCCACCGTCGTCTTCCCGGTGGCCGGAAGTCCGGCGAGGACGACGAGTGTGCTCACCCCCGGTCGAGCACGGCCAGGACCTGGGCCACGAGGTCGTCGATGTCGGCGCCGGTGGTGTCGATGGTCAGGTCGGGCGACGACGGCGGCTCGTAGGGCGCGTCGATGCCGGTGAGTCCCTTGAGTTCGCCGGCGCGGGCACGCTTGTACAGACCCTTGGGGTCGCGGCGCTCGCATTCTTCGAGCGGCGTGCTGACGGCGACCTCGACGAAGGTGAGTCCTGCAGCGTCGTTGAGGGCGCGCGCGATGGCACGGTCGGATTCGAGAGGCGAGACGAGAGATGCGATGGCCACGACGCCTGCGTCGGCGAGCAGCCTCGTCAGATGCCCGACGCGTCGGATGTTCTCGGCTCGGTCGCCCGGGGTGAATCCGAGGTCGTCGGACAGTCCGTGCCGGACGTTGTCGCCGTCGAGAAGATATGCAGCGCGGCCCGATTCGACGAGCGCGCGCTCCAGTGCGACGGCGACGGTCGATTTGCCCGACGCCGGCAACCCGGTGAACCACACCGTCGCTCCGTGTTGACCGGTGGACGACCATCGGTGGGCGCGGTCGAGAGCCGACGGGTGCCATTTGATGTCGTTGCGGGTCTGTTCGCCGGGTTTGACCTCGCGGGCCTCGGAGATCGTGCCTGCGCCGACGGTGTCGTTCGACGTCTCGTCGATGAGGATGAAGGCGCCGGCGTCGCGGTTGTCCGTGTACGGGTCGGCGAGGATCACCGAGGACGTTCGCAGTGTCACGGTGCCGATGTCGTTGAGCGTCAGTTCGACCGGTTGATCCTGCTCGTCGAGAGTTTCTGGATCGAGCCGGGAGTGCAGTGCCTGCACGGTCGCACGCACGGTCGACGCCGTGTGCTTGAGCGCGACGCGATCACCGGCGCGCAGCGGGGTGTCGCCGAACCAGCAGACGGTTGCCTCGATCTCGCGGGCGAGGACCGGAACGTGTGCGGCCTCGGCGCCGCTGACGACGACGTCGCCGCGACCGATGTCGATGTCGTCGGCGAGGGAGATGGACACCGAGAGCGGTGCCACCGCTGTGGCGCGGTTGTCGTCGAGTGTGTCGAGCGCGGTGACGGTACTGCGTGCTCCCGACGGCAGTGCCACCACGGCGTCACCGACCTGCAGCGTTCCGGCGGACAGGCGACCGGTGTAGCGTCGCCGCTCGTTCGCCGTGGGTCGCGACGCCCATTGGATGGGAAGGCGCAGTTCCTCCGGACGTGTTGCAGGAGCGACGAGTTCGACGGATTCGAGGTACTCGAGCAAGGTGGGGCCGGTGTACCACGGGGTGTTGGTCGATCGGTGGACGACGTTGTCGCCGTCCTTGGCCGCGAGTGGGATCACCGTCAGATCGGTGGCGCCGAGACGGCCGGCGAGCGTGTGCAGCTCGGCTTCGACGTCACGGAACTTGTCTTCCGCATAGTCGATCAGATCGATCTTGTTGACGGCGGCGACCAGGTGCCGGACGCCGAGCAGCGACGAGATCCGTGCGTGCCGTCTGGTCTGCCGCAGTACGCCTGCCCGGGCGTCGACGAGGAGAACGGCGACGTGAGCGGTCGATGCGCCGGTGAACATGTTGCGGGTGTACCGCTCGTGACCCGGTGTGTCGGCGAGGATGTAGCTGCGGTTCTCGGTGGAGAAGAACCGGTAGGCGACGTCGATGGTGATGCCTTGTTCCTGTTCGGCGCGCAATCCGTCGGACAGGGCCGCGAGGTCGGGGACACCGTCGTCGCGCGTCACTGCTTCGAGGTGATCGAGGGGCAGGCTGTCGGTGTCGAACATGAGCCGTCCGATGAGCGTGCTCTTGCCGTCGTCGACCGAGCCCGCGGTTGCCAGTCGCAGTAGTTGCCGTGTCATCAGAAGTACCCCTCGCGCTTGCGATCTTCCATCGCGGCCACCGAAGTCCGGTCGTCGGCGCGCGTCTCTCCCCGTTCGGATACCGTCGCGGCCGAGATCTCCCCGATCACTCCGGCGATGTCGGTTGCATGGCTACGGACGGCGCCGGTGATGGTGAGATCACCGACGGTGCGGTATCGAACCCATTCCGTCGCGGCCTGTTCGGTCTCGGCCGGAGATGTGAATTCCGATGTGGCGAGCAGAATTCCGTCTCGGGCGAACACCTCGCGCTCGTGCGCGAAGTAGATCGACGGGAGCTCGAGGCCTTCGAGTTCGATGTACCGCCAGATGTCGAGTTCGGTCCAGTTGCTGAGCGGGAACACGCGCACCTGCTCGCCGCGTCTGATTCGGCCGTTGTACAGCGACCACGGCTCGGGGCGCTGCGCACGAGGATCCCACTGCCCGAATGCATCTCGAAAACTCAGTACGCGCTCTTTGGCACGTGCCCGTTCCTCGTCGCGTCGCGCACCGCCGAAGGCAGCATCGAACCGGCCCGCCTCGAGGGCGTCGAGCAGCGTTCTGGTCTGCAGTCGGTTCCGCGAGCCGTTGGGGCCACCGATCTCGCTCGCACGCCCGGAGTCGATGGATTCCTGCACGGAGGCGACGATCAGTCTGTGTCCCGCCGTTTCGAGCCTGCGATCACGGAACTCGATGACCTCGGGGAAGTTGTGCCCGGTGTCCACGTGCATCACCGGGAACGGAAGCGGTGACGGACGAAACGCTTTCTCCGCCAAACGAAGGAGAACGATCGAGTCCTTGCCCGCGGAGAAGAGGAGAACGGGACGTTCGAGTTCGGCCACCACCTCGCGGATGATGTGCACGGCCTCGGCTTCGAGAACGCGGAGCTCGTCCACGTGAGTGACGTCGGGGGTCACCTCGTCGGTGGTCGTCATACTGAAATCCTTTCTGCGCGGTAACGCTCGATCCAGTCGTTCGACCTGTCGTTGCCCTGCCGCTGCAGGGCGGGAGGCGGCGCCAACTCCGGATCGAGCCCCAAGGCGACGAGCACCCTGGCGACCTGTCCGGTCGTGTCCGATGCCAGCTCGTGGTAGTCGATGTCGAGGGGTTCGACGCCGGCCTCACCGAACCATCGCGCCCACTGCCGCTCCTGATCCTCCAGAATGGCGTGGAGATGAGCGATGCCGTCGGCGTTGTACTCGGCGCGAGCGTCCACCTCCGGGTCGGCACGGCCACGCCACACCTGGGTCTGCACGGCGCGCCACATCGACACCGCCTGCGCCACAGTGTCTTTTCGCGCGACATGCACCAGCAGAACGTCCGGGCCCAGTACGTCCTCTATGGCGGTCTTCAGGTCGCCGGCGTCCGGATCGTCGGCCTGCCGGCCTGCCAATCCGTCGGCCCATGCGGTGAGCAGCGGCGTCTGGTTCCACATGAGCTTGCCACCCCACACTCCGTTCGGGGTGCGCCCGGCATCGAGGATTCGGGCGCGCCACTCCTGCGGCGTCTCCGTGGACGGTGTTCCGGGCTTCCACGGCGCGAGCAATCTCAGGATGTTCTCGTCGTCGACGCCGGCGAACCACTCACGCGGCTGAGGCGCCAGCGACGTGCTCGGGAGGTACTGGAAGAACTCCTGTGGCTCGCCAGCCTGCCCGGTTGCACGAAGCGATTCGACGAGCAGGGTGCTTCCGCTTCGCTGTGACGCGAGGACGAGGTACGAACGCGGCTGATCGCTCATGCCGGGAATACTAGACACACGCGAAACACTTTGCACAACAGGATTTTCGATCCTGTTGCGTCAAACCATTGCCAAACCGAACTCAGTGTGCAGCGGGACCGTCCTGCGTACCCTCCGCTATCCCGCGCTCGGACGACAGCGGAGACCGCGACGGCAGTTTCAGGCCTTTCGTGACGAGGTAGTCGTGGGTGTAGCGGTCGGAAATGCGCGACCCGACGAAGTCCGACGGAATCACGTCACGCGTGGATTCACGCCACGTGTGCAACCTCAGAGCCAGGTCCTCGGCAATGGCACGGTACTCCGAATCCTCGTGCAGATTCACTGTCTCGCCCGGGTCGCTGCGCAGATCGTAGAGCTCGTTGCGTGCACGCGGTGAGCGCACCGATTCGGCCACGGCCTGGCCCGACGGGCTCTCCTCGATGTCCCACGGCAGGTCGAGTACGGGACGTTCGGCGTAGTTCTCGATGTAGCTGAAATCCTTCGTCCGCACGGCGCGGATGGGGTCGAAGGAATCGTGGTAGGTCTTCGAGGTGAACACCTCGTCCCGCACCGGCGCGCGGCCCGACGCGAGGTTGTCTGCGTGCGAGAGCCCTTCCACCTCGTCGGGCACAGGTGCACCCAGGAGGTCGAGCAGGGTGGGCACCAGGTCGACGCCGCTGAAGAGCTCGTCGTAGACCCGGGGCGCAAGACCGCGATCGGTCGGTGGTCTGACGATCAACGCAATCCCCGTCCCTGCCTCGTACAAGGTCGACTTCGCTCGGGGAAACGCCGGACCGTGGTCGGTCATGAACACGACCCACGTCGAACGGTCGAGCCCGGTCTCGGCGAGGGTGTCGAGCAGCTCGCCCACGGCAGCGTCGGCGACGGTGATCGATCCGTGGAACTCGGCGAGGTCCTCGCGGACCTCCGGCGTGTCCGGCAGGTAGTCGGGAAGCTCCACGGCATCGGCGTCGTCCGGGGTGTACCGCTCGGCGGGGTACGGACGGTGCGTCTCGAAGAATCCCGCGGTCAGGAAGAACGGCTCGGTGCGATCCTCGCGCAACCAGGCGTCGGCCTTCTCCACGACGTACTCGCAGTACGAGTTGGAGACGTCGTAGGAATCGAAACCCAGCCGGGACGGAAACGAGGACTCGTGTTGCATGCCGAGCAGGGCCGTCTGCCAACCGGATTCACCGAGCAGCGCGGGCAAGGTCTGCACACCGGGGCGGTACTCCCACCCGTGGTGAGCCAATCCGACCAACCCGTTGCTGTGCGGATAGCGGCCGGTGAAGAGCGACCCTCGCGACGGTGAGCACAACGGCGCCGTCGCGTGCGCGTGCGTGAAGAGAAAGCCCTCCGCGGCAAGTGCGTCGACCCGCGGGCTCGAAACCGAGCGGTGCCCGTATGCGCCGAGATGCCGCCCCAGATCGTGCCAGTGGATCAGCAGGACGTTCTCTTTCGTCATTCCTATTGCCTAGCACATGTCCGGCCCTCGCTCAGGGGGACAGGTGGCAGCATGGGGGTATGAGCGGTGGATGCTGTGCGCCCGATCGCGACGAGTCCAGTAGGCGTCGGGACCTTCCCGAGCGCGGCGCCGAGCCGGGCGTGCTGATCGAGGTGCCGGGTGGGACGTTCCTGATGGGATCGGAGGATCCCCTGGCGTATCCGGCCGATCTGGAGGGGCCGGTCCGCCGCGTCGAAGTCGAGGCGTTCTCGATCGCGCCGACGACGGTCACCGTTGCCGAGTTCGATGCGTTCGTCGCCGCGACCGGCTACGTCACCGACGCCGAACAGTTCGGTGATTCCCTCGTCTTCGCCGGATCGCTCCCCGCCGAGGACTCGTCGCCCGCGGTCACCGCGACGCCGTGGTTCCGCGTCGTCTCGGGGGCGTCGTGGCGGCGGCCGTCGGGCCCGGCGTCGTCGATCAGCCCGGTGGCCGATCACCCCGTCACCCACGTGTCCCGGCGTGACGCCGACGCGTACTGCGCATGGGCCGGGTCGTCGTTGCCCAGCGAGGAGCAATGGGAGTACGCGGCGCGCGGCGGGTTGGAGCAGCAACCGTTCCCCTGGGGGGCGGACGAATCGCTCGACCGGATGAACACGTGGCGCGGTGAGTTCCCCGGCGAGCACGTCGACACGGTGTTCACTGCACCCGTCCGGTCGTTCGAGCCGAACGGCTACGGCCTCTACAACACCACCGGCAACGTCTGGGAATGGACCACCGGGACGTTCGACGCCGCCCGCCGCGACATCCGGGCCGTCATCCGCGGCGGGTCGCACCTGTGCCACGCCAGTTACTGCCGGCGATACCGCACCTCGGCCCGTTCGGGCGTCACGGAGGACACCTCCAGCAGCCACATCGGGTTCAGGCTCAGTCGGTGAAGACTTTCTCGAAGGTGTTCGAGAACGGCATGGCCTCGTAGGGCGGGAAGATCGGGATGCGCGTGTAGCCGCTCTTCTCGTACAGGCGCACGGCGTCGGGCTGGCGGTCGCCGGTCTGCAGGATCAGCCGCGGCAGTCCGAGTTCGCGGGCCGCGTCCTCCGACGCGGTGAGCAACGCCGTGGACACCCCGGTTCCGCGGTGGTCCGGGTGGACGAACATGCGCTTGAGTTCCAGGTCACCGGCGTTCCATCGGACCGCTGCGTGCCCGACGGGTGTTTCTCCCGCGTAGACGACGATGGTGCGGTGCACAGTGTCCGGGTCGACGGCGTTCGCCTGCGTGCGGGCCATGTCCGCGGCCCGGTCGGCGTACCGCGGCCCGACTTCCGCGGCCATCGCCGCCCGCAAGGCTTCGGCATCGGCGTGGTCCCACGGGACCTCCTCCGTCCGCAGGGCCACTGTCACCAGGTCGTTCTCGACATTCACGCCGAAAAGTCCATCACCGCGGGCCGGCGCACGTCAACGGTTTCGATCACGCAGATCCTCTCGTTTTCGATCAACTCGAGCGAATATCTTCCCAAGTGCGCGTCGACGAGATTCCATGGACCGACGTCGGGACTCACCCGTCGCGCCGAAGATTTCGGGGGGGAGAGAATGACTGTCGAAGACACCGTGGTGCTGCACATCTCCGACACGGGTACGCCCTCCCTGGAGGGCCTGTCCAGAGCGCAACTGCACGCGCTCGCGGATGCGCTGCGCCGAACCACCGAAACGTTCGCCCCGAACGCACGCATCCTGACGAGATTCGACGTGCGGTTCAACGACCGCAACTCGCCACTGGTGATCGATCTGCCTGCACGTGACGTCGTCGTCGGCGGACAGAGTGTGTCGTTCAGTCACACCGAGTTCGAGATCTTCTCCCACCTCGTGCGCAACCCGCGGGTCGTCGTCGGACGTGACGAGCTGACCCGCAGCGGCGGCGGTCGCAGCGTGGACGTACATCTGTCGAGAGTGCGCACCAGATTGGGATCGTTCGGTCGGCTCGTGACCACGGTGCGCGGCACCGGATACCGATTCGATCCGGAACCAGGCATCCGCGTGGTGACCGAACCGGTATCCCTCCGCAGCGCGTGAACACGGGTGTCAGCGTTCGATCCACGTGCTTGGCGACGTGTTCTGGGGTGACGGTGTTCCTGGGTGCACACAAGTCGGTTCGGCAGGGCACATCCGGCCCTCGCGAAGCGATCTGTGTGCACCCAGGAACATGCACGAGGGTCGAGTAACCGGGGTTCGACAAAGTCAGAACGCCAGTTCGACCGGGCGAACGCGCCGATGGAACGCGCGTACGGCCTCGGCTACCGCCGGCCGTTCGCTCGAGGCCTGTCGGTACGTCACGCCGAGCCGTCGGGCACCGTCGATGATCGGCTGGGTGACACCGGGTTGCGATACGAGGTGCCTGAAATCGTCGGGCACGGACATCTGCGGCACGATGGTCGCACCGAATCCGTGCCCGACCATCACGGCCATCATCGCGAAACTGTTGCTGCGGTGCTGGATCCGCGGAGTGAACCCTGCTTGCCTGCAGCTGAACACCACCGACTGGACGGAGGGCGCACCGTCGGCTGCTGCGATCCAGTCGGTTTCGGCGAGCGCCGCGAGACCCATCTCCGAAATTCGCTCGTGCCACGCGGTAGGCGCCAGCACGACGAGTGGGTCGTCGAACAGGTAGTCCGTCGTCATGCCGGTGGGCAGATCGGTGGCCCCGAACGAGTAGGTGTACGTGATTGCCAGATCCACTTCTTGATTGCGTACCGCCGGAACGGAATCGACCGGCATCGACTCGATCAACCGGATACGCAGTCCCGGGTGCGCGCTCTCCAGGCCCGCGGCCACCGGCAGCGCGAGTTGCGCCATCGCTGTCTGGAAGCATGCAACGGTGAGGACGCCCGTGATGACGTCGCCGGTCGCCGCCACCGCACTCTCGGCTTCTTCCAGTGCGGCGAGAACGCGTGCTGTGTGATCCACCAGCACCCTGCCTGCGCCGGTGAGCCGCAACGTCCTACCGTCGCGCCGCGTCAGGACGGCACCGACTTCGTCTTCGAGTGTACGAAGCTGTTGCGACACAGCCGAGGTGGTGATGCCGTGCAGCTCGGCGACGGCGGACATCGTCGCGTACTCCGCGAGATCTCGCAGCAGTATCAGCCTCTTGACGTCGTACACCTCAGACCGCCGCTGCGGTGCCCGGTCCGGCTTCGTCGTCGGAGGCTGGATCTGCAACGGCCATCGGAATTCTGGACAAGGACAAGCGACGAAGCGTCATTGCGGAGATACTCCTCGAGAAGGACGACAGGGACAGCACCGGCGCTCGATGGGGCGACATGCTCGAATGAAAGGCGCTGCAGGTTCGGAGAACTCGTCCGGTCTTCGCTTTTCACTTCATGCCGATGCCCGAGTGTGGTCCGTCGCCGGACGGGAAACCACCCTTCGAATCACGATGATTTTTCCGCGCGTGGCCTCGACCAGCGCCTACAGCAGACGATTTCACCGTTCTGTTTCGAAATCGGCATTGCAGGAGAAGTATCAGCAGTCGGAAAGTTCACCAGACTGCAGAGGAGCGAAAGAACCCATGAGCGACAACATCTACCGCGTCACCGAAATCGTCGGAACCTCCACCGAAAGCACCGACGACGCCATCCGAAAGGCGATCGCGCGCGCGAACACCACCCTCAACAACCTCGACTGGTTCGAGGTACTCGAAACCCGCGGCCACATCGAAAATGGATCGATCGCTCACTTCCAGGTGACGATCAAGGTCGGGTTCAAACTGGAGTGAGATGGAGCGTCCTCACCACCCGCGCCGGGCATGCTCGGCGTGGGTGTGAAGGTACGCCCCCGGGGCGAAGTGAGTGTCGTAGAAGTCCAGGTCGATGTTCTGGGCCTGCAGATACATCAGCACGTGGACGGTGGGTACGGTTCCCGGCAGTTTGCCGAATGCGTCGTAGATGTACGACGCCTCCGCGGTCACGAGTTCCTGCACTGCGTCCGCGGGCAGGGCGGCTGCACGGACCTTGGGCGTCTCCGACCATGCCCCGGGTGTGTCCGGGTGGAACGGCCCACCCGGCCCGTACTTGCGGTCGATGTACTTGGCGACACCGTCGGCGACGGTGTTCACATGCGGCGGAGTCAATGTCTCGAACACGCCGTCCAAGCCGGTTGCATTGGGGAACGGCCAGCTCGGGTCGTTGTCGGACCGGAAGCCCAGACCTGGAGCGCGCGGATCACCGGATCCGCCCAGCACGGACAGTCGGTCGAGTCCGTCGAACATCCACCCGCCGAGACCGAGTGCCTGCAGAACCAATACGCCGTTGTGGGTTGCCGTCGCAAGCTCCGCGCTTGCCTCGGTCAGGGTGTATTGCTCGACGAACGACAGCGGAACCGGATCGTCGAAGTGAGCCAGAGCCGAGAACTTGTCGATTCCCGGGATCGGCCGGTCGTGCACGTCGTCGAAGACGACGTACCCGTTGGCGGCGAAGAAGGACAGGTTGGCGATCAGGTGCTCGGAGAGGTCGGCAACGGGAAACGCGAGCAAGCTTCCCGGATGGTTGGCTATCCAGGTGTTGTGACCCTCCATGTAAGGCTCTTCGCGCGGGATTTCCAGTCGCGTGTCACCGAGCCGAACATACTGATCCGCAGTGTGATTCAGCCACTCCTCGAGATCGAACTCGCCGGGCGACGGTGGGGTGTCGCGTGTCGGGAGCAGGTACGTTCCCGAATCGTCGGTGAAGAACAGCTGACTGGTGTGAAATCCGGCGGCCGACGGAAAGGCTCTTCCCACAGCACTCCCCGAGTAGTTGGGGAACTTCGGCGCGTACCCACCGTGGCGGGTGATGCCGTAGTGCCACCCGGTGACTCCGCCGACGACCGACAGCAGAAGAGCCCGTTCGACCTCGCTGATCGGCGTGACCGGGTGAGTGCTCTCGTACGCCAGCGGACCGTCGGGGATCTTCCCACCGAGAGGGAAACGGCGTGACCGTCGACCGGCTATCGCGTCGAGCAGCGGGAATGCGGCCGCGTCGGCGAGGGCGGCCCGTTGCGCGTCGGTGATCGTCAGCCTCGCCACGACGGCTCCTCCTCGTAGACGACAAGTGATGCAGCATCGGCACGTTCGAGAACGAAATCGGCGACGACGGCAGCGGTTCGACGATGCCCGGCCTCGTTCAGCACGTCGTGCCTGGCGCCGGCGATCTCACGTAGTTCGAGTTCACGAACTCGTCCCGCCCAGGTCCGGACGTTCTCGATAGGCGACACCGTGTCCGCGTCGCCGTGCACTGCGAGCGTCGACACCCGCAGCGCGGCCAGGTCGGCGTCGAACCTGTCCCACGCCGTCCGTAGCTCGGCACCGAGCAGTCGACCCGAATCCGCACTGACGAATGCGAGCGGGTCGTTGATCAATGCGTCGAGGTAGAACGGGTCGGCCGACAGTTCACTCGGATCGAGATCGAATCGAGCGTTGTCGGGGTCCAACCACGGGATGGGTGCCAGCGTCGCACCGGAGATCACGGCGGCGACGTAGCGATCCGGCTCGTCGAGGACCGACAGCGTCGCGACGACCGAACCGAGCGAGTGCCCGATGACGACGGTAGGAACGTCGGGCACGCCCACCCTGGCCAGCGAGGTGAGGGCGCCCGCGTCCGCTTGCAGGTCACGCAACGACCCGAAGTCCCCGCGGTCCCCCGACGACAGCCCGTGGCCGATCAGATCCAACGCCCACACGTCGATACCGTCGGCGCTGAGAGAATCCGCGAATCGGTGATAGAGACCGGAATGTTCCCCGTAACCGTGGAGGAACACAACGTTCGCGCGCGGAACCTCTGCGGCCCAGTGCCGGTAGTAGATCGGTCCCCGCGCCCCATCGAAGAATGGCATCCTCGAAGTCCACCACCAGCACAGAACCTCGTCAATGGTTCGAATCGGGCAGGTTCGTAATTCCGGTGTGTCAGTGCGCGCCGAGGTGGTACTCGCCGTACGTGGTGAGGCCGGCGAAAATGGTCGATCCGAACCCGATCAGGGCTGATCTGGCGATCGAGGCCAGGTCAGACAGCGACTTCCTGCTCCGCATTGGTCTTCGCCTCCTCCGAGATCTTGTCCGCCGATTCGTTCTCGCGGTCCTGCAGGTACGCCTTCAGTGAGAACACGAAGCACCCCACCCAGGCCACGACGATGGTGACGTACGCAGTGGCCTGGACGGCGCCGCTGAGCTCGAACCAACCACTCCGGAACAGGCTCCGCGTGTTGGTGAGCACGATGATGCCGCCCACCGAAGCCCCCAGCAACCGAGGCGGAACGTGACGGACCAACCAGGCCGCGAGAGGAGCCGCGACGACGCCACCGGCAAGGATCGCCAGGACCCAGCTGATGTTGATTCCTTGCGAGCCGAGGCTGAACAGGAAGCCCAGGCTCGCGGCCAGCGCGATCACGAACTCACTCGTGTCGATCGAGCCGATGACCTTCCGCGGCTCGAGCCGTCCACTGGCGAGAATGGCCGGGGTCCCCACGGGCCCCCACCCGCCTCCGCCGGTGGCGTCGACGAAGCCCGCGAGCAACCCGAGCGGCGCCAGGAACCGCTTGCGCAGCGGCTTTCCGAGATTCCCCCGAGGAATCCCCTGGACGGTGAACCTGATGAGGATGTACAACCCGAGGCCCAGAAGGATCAAGGCCATGACGGGAGCTGCGGCTTCAGTGGACAGGTTGGACAGAACCGTCGCTCCGACGAACGCACCCACCGCACCGGGTAGGGCGATCCGCCGAACGACCTTCCAATCGACGTTGCCGAACTTCCAGTGCGACAGCCCGGAAATGAACGTGGTGCCGATCTCCGCCAAGTGCACGGTGGCCGACGCGGCCGCGGGATTGGTGCCGATGGCGAGCAGAAGCGTCGTCGTCGTGACGCCGTACGCCATGCCGAGTGCGCCGTCGACGAGTTGGGCCGCAAGCCCCACGATGCCGATAAGAATGATTGTTTTCACTGCGTGTGCTCCATGAGTCGAGTGAAGAATGGTCGGTGCGGGTCAGATCGACCCGCAACACCTCGGCGACAGTGCGTTCGGCATCCGCCCATGCAACCCATCGACGCGTTTTACGTCAAGGGTTGAAATCACCCAAATTCCAGCGAACTCGTTCGGCAAACGAAGCAGCAGTGGCGAAGTCGACTCTGTGCGATCCGGGCTCGTCCTTCACCGCGTGCCACGGCACTTCCTCGGGCACGCTCGGCCACCGAGGAACGAGGTGAACATGCAGATGCGGCCAGGAATGACCGACCGAGAAAACGTAGACGCGCTGAGCCCCCGCGGCCGACAGTGCCCGGGAGAGGACACGAGTGATCCGACCGATGTCCTCCGCCTCGTTCTCGTCGAGTCCGCCGTGATCGTGGACGTGCCTCTTCGGTACCACCAGGTGATGCCCGAGCAACACGTCACCGCTCGGTTGCTCGGGTAGATGAAAGGCCACTGACGTCGGAGTCTCGTACACCCCACCTGGCAGCGGGATCTTCCCTTCGACCTCGAGGCAGAGCAGACAGTCCGCATTCATGCACCCTCCGGCTTCGGGCGTTAGAGTAGGTTCCACGCACGACTGGCGAGGGTGGTTCACCACCGGGAAGTGCTGATCTTCCTGAAGCGTCGTCCGCCTGGGTGCTTCACACTACAACGGTGTGAAGGAACAGATGTTGACTGCGCGTATTCTGGACGGCCGCCGCTCGGCCGAAGCTCTGCTGAACGAAGTACGTTCGAGCGTCTCCGCTTTGGACGTCACGCCATGTCTGGCAACCATCCTCGTCGGCGATGATCCTGCGTCCCACACCTACGTCCGAATGAAGGCGCGGCGTGCAACAGACGTGGGCATCGAATCCCGACGAATCGAGTTGCCCACCAGTACCACCACCGAAGAACTACTCGACGCTATCGACTCGTTGAACAGCGACACCGACGTACACGGCATCCTCCTTCAGCATCCAGTCCCCGCCCACATCGACGAACGGCAAGCGTTCGACGCCATCGCGCCGGGAAAGGATGTGGACGGTGTCACCTCCGCATCGTTTTCAGCTATGGCATTGCATGGAAATGGTTTTCGTTCGTGTACTCCCGGCGGGATCATCCGGTTGCTGCAGGACAACGCAATCGAACTGCGTGGAAAACACGCCGTCGTCGTCGGACGCAGCGCAATTCTCGGCTTGCCGGTCGGTATGTTGCTCCTCGCCGAGAATGCGACAGTGACGTACTGCCATTCCCATACCGAGGACCTTGCCGATCGAATCGCGGAAGCCGACATCGTCGTCGCCGCCGTCGGACGCGCGGAACTTATCCGCGGAGACTGGATCGAACCGGGCACAGTCGTCGTCGACGCCGGCTACAACGCAGGCAACGTCGGCGACGTCGAATTCGATCGCGCCTCCGAGCGAGCAGGGTGGATCACCCCCGTCCCAGGCGGAGTGGGCCCGATGACGATAGCCGTATTGCTGGCTCAAACCGTCGAGGCAGCTGCTGCACAATCGATCCTGCATCTTTCCAACAGCCAGAGCCCCGACGCGAATCGATGAGCTCGGCATTCAACCGGATATCTGCTCGTTTGCGTTGTCCTGAGCTACTTTCAGCGCCTCCTGGATGTCCCCCGCGCGCCCGGAGAAGATTTCCTTGAACGCGGAATCGAGATCGGCCGATGCTGCCTGAGCCCCCGGTACCGGATCGTTCTTCAAGACCCCGTTTTGCACTCCCGCCGGGAACAACGTGGCGTCGACGCCTTTGCTTGCCCAGAAATCGAAGTACGACTGCTGAGCTCCGGTTACTGCCGGAATCAGAGCCCCGTTGGCGCCGAGAGGTTCACTGCCTTCCTCGCTCCCGATCCAGTCGAGAACCTTCTGCGTCGCCTCCGAATTCTCCGACGCCGAGTTGCCGGCAGCGATGATGCTGTTGGTCACCGGGATCCGACCGGAAGGTCCCGCCGGGATCGGGGTTATTCCCCACTCGAAGTCGGCGCCTTCGGAGATGTTGGCGAGGTTGTATGCGCCGGACTCGAACACTGCCAGTTTTCCCTGTAAGAACTGATCTCGCGAGAAGTCGAGATTGTCGTTCGTGTCTGCGGACGACGGTGCAACATGGTCGTCATTAATGAGGTCAACGGCATACTCGATTGCGTCGACGGACGCTGGATCGTCGGCGAATACGTACTTCCCGCTGTCCTGATAGAGCCCACCGTTCGACGCGATGAAGTTTCCGACGATCGCATCGAAATCCCAAGCAGCGTTGAAGCCGTACTGCGTGACCGCACCCGGGTCGAAACCGGGCTGGTCAGCAGTCCGCCCTGCTGAGTCGACTGTGAGCTTCTTCAACGCCTGCAGGAACGTGTCTGCCTGTTCGTTACTTGGATCCCAAGTGAGATCGGCCAGGTCGACCTCCGCGTCGGAAACAAGCTTCTTGTTGTAGTACAAAACCTTTCCACCGTCGATGAGCTGTGGAACACCCCACAGGGATCCGTCACGTGTGTACTTCTCGACGGCCGAAGGCTCCCAATCCGACACCGCGTCGGGTAACAACTCGGAAATGTTCACGAGATTGCCGTTGTCGGCGTAGCTCGCGTAGTTGGGCGCGTTGACCCAGAAGATGTCGTCGCCGCCTCCTCCGGAGAGATCGGCACGAAGTTTGTCCCAGTAATTCGCCCAGGGAACCTGATTGATCTGAACCGTGATGTCCGGGTTCTGTGCGGTGAACTCTGCGAAGGACTGCTCGTACGCAGCAGCGACCGCGTCGTCGCTCCAGATACGGAAAGTCACCGTGTTGTCGTCCCCGCCGTCTCCTGTGCCGCTGCACGCAGCCAGGCCGAGGGTGAGGCCGACCGTAACCAGCGTGCTGATGCTTCTTTTCATGGACGTCTCTTTCGGTGTCGAGGAATCTGTTTCAGTTGAAGCCCTTGATGGTCAAGGAGGACACGATGGTCTTGTGAAACGCGACGAACAATGCGAGCAGAGGGACGATCGCGATCGTCGTCGCCGCCATGACGAGCGTCCAGTTACCGTTGAACTGCGTCTGCAGATTGGCCGTCGCCACGGTGATGACCTGCCACCGACCTCCACTGGTGATGATCAGCGGCCACAGAAAGCTGTTCCAATGCGTCACCGCGGTGATGACTGCCAGCGTCGATACAACTGGCTTGCTCAGTGGCACCACCACATGCCACAGAATCCTGAGGTGTCCGGCGCCATCCAGTCGCGCCGCGCTGATCAGATCCGTCGGGAGGCTCAGGAAGTGCTGCCGTAGAAGAAATATCGCGTAGGGAGATCCGAAGACGAACGGAAGCACCAGAGCCCAGAACGTATTTCGGAGGCCGGATTCACTGAGCAGTAGGTACAGCGGAATCATTGTCACAACGCCCGGAACCATCAGGGTCGACAAGTAGGCCCAGAAGAGGAAGTCACGTCCAGGAAACTCCAGGCGTGCGAAGGCGTAAGCAGCAAACACGGAGAACACCGTCTGCCCGACGACGATCACCAGGCTCACGACGGCCGTGACCAGGATCGATCTACCGAATCCGTAGTTCCCCTGGATCAAGCCCACGTAGGAGTCCGCGGTGAGAGGCGAGGGGAAGGAAGTCGCGGGTTCCGCTGCGAACTGTTTGCTCGATTTCAGAGACGTCATCGTGCTGAGAAGAAACGGCCCGAGAACCAGCAGCGACGACACCACCAGCACCGCGTACGTGATGACGTCCAGGACCAGGGTTCGTCGGCGCGGACGGATTTCCTGATCAGCACCAACGCCTGTCTTCTCGAGAGTGGCGACCATTCAGGCGACCTCGTAGGTGGTGCGGGACCTGAAGTACCGCTGCTGAAGGAAGGTGAAGACCACGAGAATCACGAAGAGTACGAGCGCCATCACCGCTGCGCGCCCGAACTGAAACGATTGGAAGGCCTCGTAATAGATTCGCCCGGTCACTACGTCGCCGGCGCGCTCCGGCCCACCATTCGGAGCGAGCGCGTACGCGGTGTCGAATACCTGAAAGGAACTGATCAGACCGGTGACCAGAACGAAGAACATCGTCGGACGCAGGAGCGGGAGGCTGATGTACCGGAAACGATGCCACCGCCCCGCGCCGTCGATTCTGCTGGCATCGACAACGTCACTGGGTATTGCACGGAGGCCGGCTGCGAAGAACAGCGACACGTATCCGATGTTGGTCCATACGCTGACCACCACGATCGCCGGAAGAACCAACGAGGGTGTTGCGAGCCATTCGATACGTTGTCCGACAATTGCATTGAGCAATCCGTCGGTCGGGGCGAAAATCCACTTCCACACAATGCCGAGCGCGAGAGGTGCGGCCACCCACGGCAACAACAGCACCACCCGGAACACAGCCGATCCTGGTACGCGCCGTTCGAGGAACATGCCGAGTCCGAGACCCAACACGGTCTGCAGAGGCAGCGCAGCGGCCACGAAGAGTGTCGTGACGATCAGTGAATGCAGAAAACGGCCGTCCGTCAGCACAGCTCGGAAGTTGTCCAATCCGATGAACTCGGCCGGACCTATGAGATCCCACTTCTGAAAGCTCAGCCATACGACTGTCACGATGGGCACCGCAAGGAAGACCGAGATGCCGATCAGACTGGGTAGAAGAAATGCGTACGCGGACAGAATCTCTCGACGACGACGCGTCGACCGAACTACCCCAGGCAACGTGATTCCCCCGTCGAGTCGCGAACGTATGACTGCTGAAGGCTACCGGCGTGTCCGCCGAGCCGGAATCGATGGAATCAGCGAGAAATCATCGGTTGACAATCGAACCGCGATCTACAGTGACACCATGACTCCAGTAGTACGACGGCCGGGTCGAGACGAGGCCGAGGCGATCGCTCGGATGCATACCGAGGCCTGGCGCACTACCTACGGAGGATCGGTTCCGGACACCTATTTCGACGAGGGTTCGATCATACGGCGAACTCAACACTGGCGGACAGTACTCGACCCGAACCAACAAGACCAGAATGTTGCTGTTGCAGTGGTGGATTCCAACATCATCGGGATTGCACACTGCGGCCTCGAGGACGGCCGACGAAAATTGTTTGCACTCTACGTTCTGGAAGCGTTCCACGGCACCGGCGTTGGGCAACTGCTGCTCGACACTGTCCTGACCGACGAACCGACCGAACTCTGGGTCGCCCAAACGAACCGACGTGCCATGAAGTTCTATCGACGCAACGGCTTCGAGCCCGACGGTTCAGCCCAGGACCTCCTTGGGATCGACGGTTACGTCACCATCCGAATGGTGCGCTGAGCACCACAGTGTCGGTGGCGTGTGGTAGCGACACAGCCATCGAAAACCGTTGCACAGCAACAGCAAGACTGTTGCCAGATCCCGAGCGGAGCGGTATATTCGAACATACGTTCCCATGAACCGGGGGGTTCACCATATGCCACGCACCGCACCACGCAGCACATTCGCCCGATGCGCAGGACCACAACCACAACCCACCATCGATCCCGTGCTACTGACCCAACTCGCCGACGCAGCACGCGAGGAAAACCGAGCCTGCGCCCGCAAAATCGCACTCGCCGCCCAAATCTGGGAATCCTGCGTGAACCAGACCGTCCAGATCGGCGACTTCATCACCGATGCCGGTAACTACGCCGCCTCGGAAACCGCCGCCACCCTCGGCTGCTCCAAAACCGTCGCCGACACCCTTGCCGAAGTCGGCATGGACCTACGTCTGCGCCTACCCGCCGTCGCCGCCGCATTCGCCGACGGCGACATCGACTTCGCACGCATCCGCGCCATCTACCGCACCACCGCCAGCCTCACCGCAGACGCCGCCCACCGCATCGAAACCGAAACCCTCACCGCAGCCCGACGCCTCTCCCCCGGGCCCCTCGCCACCGAAATCAACGCCATCATCACTCGAACCGCACCCGACGAAGCCGCAACCAACCGCAAAGACGTCACCGACAAACTCACCTCACTGCGCTACCGAGACAAAGGCGTCATCGCCACCCTGGAAGCCAACCTCCCAGCAGCCCAAGCCGCCCAATGCTGGCAACTGATCACCGAAACGGCCGCCACCCTCTGCCCCCGCGACCCACGCACCCGCAGCCAACGCCTCGCCGCAGCATTCGTCGCACTCATCCACCGCGACACCCACCTCACCTGCACCTGCACACCCGACGACGACAAACCCTGCACCGCCAACCCTCAACTTCCCGACCGCCGTACCCCACTGACCAGTATCACCATCGACATCGACACACTCCTCGGATTCCACGACCTCCCCGCCTACCTCGCAGGCCACGGCATCATCGACCCCGAATACGCCCGAGAACTGGCCGCCAACAGCCACTTCAACGTCATCCTCACCGACGCCACCAACCTCGCCGACCGCACAGGCATCACCACTGCCCCGGCACAACCGCGACCGACGCACATCAGTTTCAACCCACTCGGCCGCGGACGACGTCGCAGCGGACTCACACTCCCTACCCCACCCACTCTTCCGAACACGGCGACCGGACGTTCTACTGAAAACTACAGCGGCACCTATCAACTCATCGATGCACTCGAAACCGCCATCGAAACCAACCCTGCACTCGCCGTCGCTCTCTACCCCGACGGCCACGGCGGACTCACCACCCCACCACCCGGCGCACTGACCTACCGACCCGGCACCGCGCTCGCAGACCTCGTCCGACACCGCGACCGCACCTGCCGCCACCCCGGATGCGACGTCCCCGCAGCCGGCTGCGAGATCGACCACGTCATCACCTTCGACCACCACAACCCCACCCGCGGCGGCTGGACCATCCTCACCAACCTCCACTGCCTCTGCAGATACCACCACTCCCTCAAAAGCATCGGCGCCTGGACACCCACCATGCTCGCCGGAGCCGTCGAATACTGGAAGTCGAGTTCCGGCACCACGGCAGTAACCCTCCCCGGAAACACCACCGGCCGAACCGACCTGGCCCCGAGCTCACTCCTACCCCACATACCGAAGAAACGACGACAACCCCACCACCGCACCGACAAACCCGAGTCCGATCTCGACGACACCACTGCTCCGCCGACCTACGCAGAGGACACCGATGACCCCGCACCGTTCTGACAGGCGCAGCACAGTCGTCGTGAAAGAGACCGGTGCCGACTACTGCGCTGTGGTGGAATGGTGGCGTGACCCGTCCGGATTCCTCGGTGTCGATTCCGCCTGCGGTGCGGCGCCACGCAGGCAGCTCCGAGATAGAGCCGGTCTGGCTGAACGAGTTGGGTGGACTGACCTTCCGCGCCGGACAGGTGTTCGTGAAATGGTGTCCGCTGGACGTGCAGATCGACCTTGCTGTCGAGGCCGACAAGTTGCGCTGGGTTTCGGCCTACACTCGGGTTCCGGAAGTTGTCGACGCCGGTTCCGACTCCGACGCGCAGTGGCTGGTAACCGTAGCGCTACCGGGGACAAACGCAGTCGACGATGCCTGGACGGCGAATCCCACCGTCGCTGCCCGCTCCATCGGCACCGGTCTACGCGCGTTTCACGACGCAGTGCCTCGCGCCACGTGCCCCTACGACTGGTCGATCGAATCCCGAGTCGAGTCCGCCGAAAAGCTGGGGTCGAATCCGGGTGTCGGTACAGCACCTCCAGTAGACCCGGTGGTGTGTCACGGCGACGCGTGCGCTCCGAACACGCTGCTGGACAACGACGGCAACTGGTTCGCCCACGTCGACCTGGGTTCTCTGGGCGTCGCCGACCGATGGGCTGATCTGGCGCCTGCAATCATGAGCACGGAGTGGAACTACGGCCGTCGGTTCACGTCCGAAGTTCTCGACGGCTACGGCATCGAACTGGACCGCCGGAAACTCGACTTCTACTGCCGACTCTGGGACGAGACCTGAACGTGGAACCCCCAGAGAACGAGGGCCCCGATCAGACTGGTCGAGACTCAGCCGTGAACGGACAGATCCACCGCAGCCCGGGCACAGCCGACTCCGCATGCGGTGTGACTGTCGAACCATCGCAGATCGAACAAGCGCCTCAGCCAGGACATGTACAGCAACCTAGACCCATCGACACCGCAGCGGGACCCTTCGAATCAGCCTGATTCTTAACCTGCCCGCCGGAACTACCCGATCCAGGTGTCGAAGAACTGCAATCTGGCGGATGCTTCGAATTCCAGATCGTGTACGCGTGGCCCTGCACCGATGGCTTGGGAGAGCTCGATGGTCGGGATCAACAGTCCGTTGCTCGACACCAGTTGCTGCGCGTCGGCGAGGATTTCCTTACGTTCGGCGGGATCGGTCGTGCTCAACTGCCTCGCCAGCACATCGTCCAGTTCCGGGATGGGGCCGCGACGGTTGTTGTTGCGACCGTCGAGTGCATACGAGGTGCGCAGGATGTCGCCGTCGGCTCGAGTGCTGTTTCCGTAGGTGGAGTCGAAGTCACCGCTCGCCTGCCGCGCCAGAGCTTCCGGCGTCGAGACCAGGTCGAGGACGAGCTCGACGCCCACATCCGCGAGTTGCTGCTGCACCAGCTCCAGAATGGCCTGGTTACCGGCGAACACCGCGCTGAACGTGACGGAGAACGACAGCCGTCGGCCGTCCTTCTCTCGGATTCCGTCGGCGCCCGGGACCCATCCGGCGGCGTCGAGGATGTCGCGTGAACGATCAGGATCGTAGGTGACGTCGTCGAGCTTCACGTACTGCGGGGTCTTGCTCGCAAGCGTCCCGGTGGCAGGCAGGAAGTCCGGCCCGAGCACCGTGTCCACCAGTTCCTGACGGTTCAGGGCCGGGATCAACGCACGGCGTACCTCGACGTCGCCGAGAACGGGACGAGTGATGTTGGGTGTGAAGCCGAACGGAGTGCCGGGATTGGATGTCGTGAGCACACGGCCACCCGACGCCTCGATCTGCGGCGCATCCTGCGGCAGCGCGTCGCTGATGGCGTCGAGCTGGTCCGAAGCCAGGCTGCCGGTCCGCACCCCGGACTCGGGCACGATCGTGAACTCGATCGCGTCGAGGTATGCCTCCCCGTCGTGGGAGAACACGCCCGAACCCCAGGCGTAGCCGGAGCGCTTCTTCAGCGTGATCGCCTTGTCCTGCTGATAGGACTCGTAGACGAACGGGCCACTGCCGATGTTGTCGCCGAGGCACCGTTCCTCGGCAGGCTTGTCCGTGGTCGCCTTGGCCAGCAGTCCGAGCTGAGGTGTCGACGTGGCCTGCAGGAACTGCGCGTTCGGAGCGTCGAACTGCACTCGGGCCGTCAACGGATCCACGACGGTGGTGCCCGCGTAACCGGAGAGGTAACTGGCACCGAGCTGCGCTTTGGGGGCGCCGAGAACGTTCACGACCGAATCGAAGGTGGCTTTGACCGCTTCCGCGTCGACAGGAGTTCCGTCGCTGAACGTGACGCCGTCCTTCAGAACGAAGGTGAACTGCGTTGCGTCACTGCTGACTTCCCAACTCTCGGCCAACCATGGCGTGATCTCACCGGTCTCGGGGTCCTGGTCGGTCAGGGAATCGACGATCTGACGGGACACGTAGATGGTCTGGTTGGTGCCACCCTGCGCGGGATCCGAGCACGTCGGAGCCTGCGACAGCGCGTACCGGAGCGTGCCGCCGGCTTGCGGCTCCCCGTCCTGCGACGTCGATTCCGCCGATCCGCCGCATGCGGCGACGAGCGTCGTCGCCGACACCGCGAGAACAACCGAAGCCGACTGTTTCATGCTTCCCCCTGGAATCGAGCGAGTGGAGGGAGTTCGAGATTCTCCCTGAATGTCCCTCCGCGATAATCGTTTCCGACGATTCCGCGGCGCCGAAGCTCCGGCAGCAATCCGTTCTCGACGAAATCGCGTGTGCGTGGATCACCGAGACCGCCGAGACTGATCACGTCGAGGACCCCGGCGTCGTACCGTTGCGCGATCGCGTCGGCCAGCTGCTCGGGTGTCCCGGACTCGGCCCAATGTCCGGTGTCCTTCGAGGCGATGATCAACTCGCGCAGCGTCTTTCCCTCCGCGGCGAGCTTGCCGAATATCTCCACTCGTCCACGACGGCGGTTGACTGTCTTCGGGTCGGGCAGCAACTCCACCGGGATCGGCTTGTCCAACGACAGCTCCGACAGGTCGATTCCGCCTCCGAGCATGTCCTCCAACCGTGCGCGTCCGGCGACGAAGTCCAGAGTGCCGATCGACTCCTCGACCCGTTGTCGGGCCTCGGCTTCCGTCGCACCGTACGTTGCGTGGAACGAACTGAAGATCAACGGAAGTTCGTCACCGCGCCCCAACTCGGCAGCGCGAGCTCGGATGGTCTTGGTGTAGGTGATGGCATCCTCGAGGGTCGCCAGCGACGTGAACACGACTTCGGCGAAACGCGCTCCGAGTTCGATTCCTCCGGCAGACTGTCCGGCCTGAAATTGAACGGGCCTGCCCTGAGGAAGCGACGGAATGTTCAGCGGCCCTTGGACGGTGTAGTACGTGCCGCGATACTCGATGGGTCGCACCAACGACGCATCCAACACCGCGCCGTCGGAACCCGGCACCAGCGCGCCCGGCTTCCAGCTGTCGAAGAGTGCGTTCACCACTTCGAGCGACTCGGTGGCACGTGCGTACCGTTCTTCGGGACTCGGCAGGTCCTGATCTCCGTAGTTCTCCTCCCCCAGCGAGGACGTCACCGCGTTCCAGGCGGCCCGTCCGTTGCTGACGTGATCCAGCGTCCCGAACAGTCGCGCCAGGTTGTACGGGTGATGGAACGTCGTGGTCACGGTCGCGATCAACCCGATGTCCGTGGTCACACCCGCCAGCGCCGCAAGGTAGATCAGTGGCTCCTGGGCCCCGATCGCCCCCTGTGCACCGAAACTCAACAGGTCCGCGGCGAACAACGCGTCGATCTTGTTGTTCTCGGCGATCTTCGCGATCTCGATCGACGACGCGAGGGTGGACCGCGTCGGGTCGACCGCGGCGTCGTACACGTCGAGGCCGCCGCTGACTCCGGTGACCGTCTTGAGTGTTCGACGTCTGCTCATCGGGTAAACACCATGGACATCTGCACCTCACCAACGAACGAGAACGAACAGGAAAGCCGCCGTGGACACAGCACACGCGGCAGAGCAACACGCAAGTTTAAGGAGCTTCGACGGCCCTGAACAGAAATAGAATCAGCGTGATTCTGCGTTGACTCTTCAATGCGACTCCCGCAACAATCAGGCGGTACTACCAGGGTCGACGGAGGCACCAGAACTATGAGCACCACCCCCGCGCACCGTATTGCGATCGTCGGTGCGGGACCGCGCGGTACCGGTGTCCTCGAGCGACTGCTCGCCCATCTCGACGCGACGCCGGGGCGCCGCGTCACCGTCGACGTCTTCGATCCTTTTCCTGCCGGCGCCGGCCGCATCTGGCGAGGCTCGCAACCGCCGCTGCTGTGGATGAACTCGGTCGCCGCCGACGTCACCATGTTCACCGACGACACCACCGTGGTCGCCGGGCCGGTCTCGACCGGCCCGACTCTCGCCGAATGGGTCGAGAGCAACCTCGAATCCCTCCGCGACGACCCGGCGCTCACCGCCGAGCTTGCCGATTTCACACCCAGGTCGTTCGCTTCGCGGACACTGCAGAGCCGCTACCTCGAGTGGGTCTTCGCACGAGCCGTGACGGACGCTCCCGTGGATGTCACGGTGCATCGCAACACCGTCGTCGACATCGTCGACGACGAGCCCGGGCAGCGCCTGATTCTCGACGACGGTTCGGTGGTCGGGGTCGATGTCGTGCTGTTGTCCCAGGGCCATCCGGACGCCCTGCCGTCGTCCGCCGAGAAGTATCTGCACACGTTCGCCGGTACCCACGGACTGACGTACGTCGGGCCCGGGTACACGGCCGACCTGGATCCGGACGTCGTCCCGGAGTCGGAACCCATCCTGGTGGCAGGCCTGGGGCTCGCGTTCGTCGACTGGATGGTGTTGCTCGCCGAAAGCCGCGGTGGAACGTTCTCGCGGCTACCGGACGGAACTTTGACCTACCGGCCGTCGGGCCGTGAGCCGACAATCTATGCAGGCTCGCGCCGCGGCGTGCCGTACCACTCGAAGATCGGCTACGACATCGCCGCCGCCCGGCCACCGCTCCCGAAGTACTTCACCGCCGACGGCTTCCCCGGGGACGGGTTTCTCGACTTCCGGCGCGACGTGTGGCCGACCGCAGCGAAAGAGCTTGCCGGCGCTCACTATCACGAGCTGTTCGCCTCGCACGCCGACCGCACCACCGGCACGTGGCAGGATTTCGAGATCGAGTTCGACGCTGTCGCCTGGGGTTCCAAGGAGTCGGCAGCCCTGGTCGAGCGGTTCGTACCCAAAGACGACGACCGTATCGATCTCGCTCTGATCGATCGCCCTCTCACCGGTGAGACGTACGACAGCGTCGACGACGCCACCGCGCGCATCATCGGATACATCGAATCGGACCTGGCCCGACGCGCCGATCATCACTACAGTAGCGAC
Source organism: Rhodococcus sp. 114MFTsu3.1 (assembly GCF_000383555.1). Lineage (NCBI taxonomy): Bacteria > Bacillati > Actinomycetota > Actinomycetes > Mycobacteriales > Nocardiaceae > Rhodococcus > Rhodococcus sp. 114MFTsu3.1. The sequence continues at coordinate 43,750 of NZ_KB911546.1, forward strand.
GCAGCGGTGTTCAATGCGCTGCTGTCGGTGTACATGACCACGGGAGAATTGTTGAGACGCGGTCGAATTCCTGCCGAGTCGGTAGCGCAGGACATCGAAGGGTGGCTGCACTCGTTCTTCAGTTTCATCGCCAGCGGCCCTCCTCCACAACGTCTCGAACAGCTGCGCGCGCTCGCGTCGAGCGGGATCGTTCGGTTCCTCGGCCCGGACACCACGTTCAGTGCCGATATCAACGCCGGCGTGTTCACGGCTCGGAGCGCGTCACACGACGAAACCGTGACCGCACGAACGCTCGTCGACGCCAGACTTCCCGTCGCATCCATCCGATCCAGCGGGGACGCACTGCTTCGCTCCCTGTACGAACGTGGGCAGATGGTGGAGGTGCGCGCCAACGAACGCAGTGCCGCCAAGATCTCCGTCGACGGACGGTCCCGAATCCTGCACTCCGACGGCAGCGTTCACCCCGCTCGATTCGCGGTCGGTCCGTGGGTCGCGGGTCACACCTGGTCCTCTGCCTTCCCGCGACCTCGAACCAACGCCGGATTCTTCCGCCACAACGATGCTCTCGCCGTCGAGCTCCTCACGTCCGGCGCCAACGAATCACGCTGATCGAAAGGGTTTTACGGCCTGCCCGACTGATACAGGCTGGGGGACATGAGGCGCAACCATGTCCTGTCGGCGTCAGCTCTCGCCGTCGCCGCCGGTCTGTTGCTGTCCGCCTGCGCGGGCGGCAGCAACACCACGAGTACGTTCGACGAGAACGCCGAGCCCGTCAGCGGCGGCACCTTCACCTTCGGTCTCAACTCGGACCTCGATTGTGTCGATCCACAGCAGACCGGCAGTTCCGTTGCCGCACTGGTGTCACGCAACGTTCTCGATTCGCTTGTGGGACATACCGAGAACAACGAGTTCACGCCGTGGCTGGCGGAGAGCTGGGAAGTGTCCGACGACGCGACGAGCTACACGTTCTCGCTACGCGACGGCGTCACGTTCTCGGACGGAACGCCACTCGACGCCGACGCCGTGAAGTTCAATCTGGATCGGATATTCGATCCGGCCACCAAGTCCAACTACGCACGCTCGTTGCTGGGCCCACTGCGCGAGGTCACCGCAGTCGATCCGACCACGGTCCGCGTCGACTTCACCGCGCCCTACCCGTCGTTCCTGCAGGGCGCATCGCTACCGTTCCTGGGCATCGAATCTCCGACTCACCTGCGTGGCACCGACAATGCCGAGTGCACCACCGTCGTCGGCTCCGGTCCCTTCGTCCTCGACAGCTACACCAAGGGCGTGGGTTTCGAACTCTCCAAGCGTGACGACTACAACTGGGGACCCGGGTACGCCGATCACACCGGCGCCGCGTACCTCGACCGACTGAACTTCCGCATTCTGCCGGAGAACTCCACCCGCCTCGGGTCGCTCGAGAACGGCGAGGTCGACGCCATCGCGGCGGTACCGTCGGCCAATGCGCCCGTGGTGGACGAGGATCCGAATCTGCAACTGATCAAGTACGAGAATCCAGGTGTCAACTACGGCATCTTCCTCAACACACAGGCGGAACCGTTCACGGACGTCAGGGTTCGCAAGGCTTTCCAGAGCGCGCTCAACTCACCTGAGCTCGTGCAATCGGTGTTCTTCGGACAGCTCGCGGCGGCGGACAACGTTCTCGGCCCGAAGACGCCGTACTACGATTCCTCGATCGCGCAGACGTGGGGATTCGACGCGGACCAGGCCAATTCGCTTCTGGACGAGGCGGGGTGGACCGGACGCGACGCCGACGGGTACCGCACCAAGGACGGTCAGCGCCTCACCGTGCGTTTCCCGTACGACTCCTCCAGCTACTTCGCCGAGAACGCGCCTCTGCTCGAAGCGTTCCAGGACCAGATCAAGCGCGACGTGGGCTTCGACCTCGTCGTCGAGCCCATCGACACCGGTACGTGGACGGACCGAGCTGCGCGGGGTGACTACGAGGCTGCGGCCATCTTCTTCGTGCGACCGGAGCCGGACATTCTCCGTACCGTCTTTCTCTCCACCAACACCCCGCCGAACGGTGGCGCTTATGCACGGAACACCGATCCCGCACTCGACGAACTCCTGACCAGGGGCGCGGCTACGGCCAACGGACCGGATCGTGAGCAGATCTACGCCGACGTGCAGCGCGAGGTCATCGACGAGGCGTACTACGTACCGGTCTACGTTCAGGCGTACCGGCTCGGGGCGTCCAACGGCGTACACGGAATCAAGTTCGCCACCAACGCATCACCACTGTTCTACGATGCCTTCCTCACAGACTGACGCCTCACGGCCGGTCGAGACAGCGCCGGTGCTCGATACAGCGCCGCCGTCCACCGCACACCGCCTGGTCCGTGCAGTGGGCGGTAAGGCGCTCGCCGCGGTTCTCGTGGTGTGGGGTGCGGGAACGGCGACGTTCCTGGCTCTGCACGCAATCAAAGGCGATCCGGTGGACATCATCCTGGGTAGCGACTCCGTGGTGCAGCCCGCCGAGAGGGATGCGATACGCAGTTCGTACGGGCTCGATCAGCCAGTGCTGCTCCAGTACTTGAGCTATCTGAAGCGAGTCTTCACCGGTGATCTCGGTCGGTCCTACCAGTTGCAGCGACCGGTTGCCGACGTCATCGGGGCCGAGCTGTGGCCGACGGTGTCGTTGGCGGTTCCGGCTGTCGTTCTCGCCGTCGTCATTGCGTCCGTCCTTGCGCTGACCACCGCAGGCCGTCCCCGATCACGTTCGTGGGCGTCGAGTTTCGAACTGCTGTCCGTGTCGATCCCCACCTTCTGGATCGGAATCCTGCTGCTGTGGGTGTTCGCGTTCACCCTCGGATGGTTCCCTGCGTCGTCCGCGAAAACCGATGCTTCCCTGGTTCTTCCGGTCGTCACTCTTGCACTTCCTGTCGCAGGGCTGCTGTCGCAGGTCCTTCGAGACGGTGTCGAGGACGCCCTGGCTCAACCGTTCGTCCTCACCGCCCAGGCACGAGGTGCATCGAGGGCACGCGTCCTTCTCGTGCACGCCTTTCGGCACGCACTCCTGCCTGCCACGACACTGACGGCGTACTTCGTCGGCGCGACCCTGGGCGGGGCAGTCCTCACCGAAACCGTCTTCGCCAGGCCAGGACTCGGTCGCGTGACCCTCGCCGCCATCGGATCCAAGGACATGCCCGTCGTACTCGGCATCGTCCTGCTGTCCGCGCTGGTGTTCATCGTCGTCAACACCGTGCTCGACGCCTTGTACGTGGTCATCGACCCCCGGCTCCGCACGACCTCTCGCCGACGCCCGGGCACGGCGAAGGAGGTTCCCGCGTGACCGATGTACTCACCGCGCGGCGATCGGTTCCGCGGACCACCCGCCCCGGCCTCGCCCTGGCCGCGGTATTCGTCGTGATCGCAGCGCTCGCGGCCGCCTTTCCGACGCTGCTGGCGTCGGCCGATCCGAACCTCACCGATCCCAGCTCACCGTTCGCCGAACCCGGTGTCGACCACCTGTTCGGGACCGACAACCTGGGTCGCGACGTGTTCGCTCGGGTCGTGCACGGGGCACGGTTCTCGTTGCTGATCGGCGTGGGGGCAACTGTTCTCGCGGTCGTGATCGGCACTGCACTCGGCATCGCGGCCGCGCTCGGTCCCCGTGTCGTGCGCGCGACACTGCTACGCGGCATCGACATCGCCATGGCATTTCCCGACCTGCTGCTGACGTTGCTCGTGATCGCCGTGCTCGGACCCGGGCCGCTCAACACGCTGATCGCCGTCGCTCTTGGAATGGTTCCCCGGTTCGCCAGGGTGGTACGTGCGCAGGCGCTCCCCGTCGCCGGCGCGGGGTACGTGACGTCCGCCGTCGCACTCGGAACGCCGCGACTGCGAATAGTTCGTCTCCACATCCTCCCCAACACGGTGCGCCCGCTGCTCGCGGTGGCGACCGTGGGTGTCGGGACCGCCATAATCTCCGTCGCTGCACTGAGCTTTCTCGGCCTGGGAGTGAAGCCTCCGGACGCCGAATGGGGCGTGATGCTTGCTCAGGGCCGCGAGTTCCTGAGATTGGCGTGGTGGATCTCGATCTTTCCCGGCCTGGCCGTCGCCGCGACCGTCGTCTCCATCACCGTGCTCGGGCGGGCACTGCAGCGCAGAAACTCGGAGGTCTGACCCATGCCGGTACGACAACGCTTGGTGGACATCGAGAACCTGTCCGTGTCCTTCCCGGCGGCCGGTCGACGATCGGCGCCGGTGCGCGCCGTGCAGGACGTGTCACTGCACGTCTCCTCCGGCGAGTGCCTCGCCCTCGTCGGCGAATCGGGTTCGGGCAAGTCCGTCACAGCACGTGCCGTCATCGGCCTGGCCGGGCGACGGGCGGACGTGCGCATGTCGCGGTTCCACATCGACGGCGTCGACGCATCGTCGTTCGGCGAGAAGCAGTTCCGGCAAGTGCGTGGCACGACGGTCGGACTGGTGTTACAGGACGCTCTGGTGTCGCTGGATCCGCTGCGTACCATCGGCCGCGAGGTCGCCGAGCCCATGGCGATACACAACACCGTCCCGCGTCACGCGCGTTCACGTGCTGCCGTGGACTTGCTCCGCTCGGTCGGCATCGACGACCCCGAGGTCAGAGCCACGCAGATCTCGCACGAGTTGTCCGGCGGCCTTCGTCAACGTGCTTTGATCGCATCGGGTCTCGCTGCAGGCCCCTCACTGTTGATCGCGGACGAGCCGACCACGGCGCTCGACGTCACGGTTCAGGCACGCATTCTCGCTCTGCTCGGTGACCTCCGAGACGACGGCACCGGTCTGCTGCTCATCAGCCACGATCTGGCCGTCGTCGCCGCACTCGCCGATCGAATAGCAGTGATGAAGGACGGTCGGATAGTCGAACAGGGTGCAGCCCAGGATATTCTGCGGGATCCGCAGCACGAGTACACACGAGCCCTGTTGAGCGCAGCCCCGAGCGGAGCGACACGAGGAACGACTCTAGTGGGCCGGACACCGATCGCTGTCCCGTCCGCCCACTCAGGCGATCCTGTGCTCGTCGTCGACGCGGTGAGCAAGTCCTTCGATCGGCGTGACGGCTCACGGCACCGGGCGGTCGATTCGGTCTCGCTCACGCTCCGTCAGGGTGAGATCCACGGTCTCGTCGGCGAATCCGGTTCGGGGAAGTCCACTCTCGCGTCGATAGCCCTCGGACTCGTCGAACCGGATACCGGGACGGTGCGTCTGACCCCACCCGGTGGGCCGAGCCTGAACTGGAACTCACCCAGCGGCCCGGGAGAACGAGGCAGGCGTGCGCACCGGTCGCGGATACAACCGATCTGGCAGGATCCACTGAGCTCGTTCGACCCCAGATTCACGGTCGCCAACGTAATCGATCGTGCACTGGTCGAGACCGGAACACTCGATGCCGACGCGCGCAAGGCTCGGACGATCGAACTGCTCCACCAGGTGGGCCTGGACCCTGATCACCTCGCTCGCACACCGCGCCGGCTGTCCGGTGGCCAGCGTCAGCGCGTGGCGATCGCCCGGGCACTGGCAACCGAGCCGGACATCCTGATCTGCGACGAGCCGGTCTCGGCACTCGACGTGTCCATCCAGGCCCAGGTACTCGATCTGTTGCTCGACCTCCGGGCACGAACCGGTGTGTCGATGATCTTCATCTCCCACGACCTGGGTGTGATCAGCCATGTCAGCGACACCGTGTCGGTCATGAAGGACGGGGCGATCGTCGAACGAGGCAGAGCCGAGCAGATTTTCGAGGACCCACAGCACAGCTACACCGTCGAGCTCCTCGATTCGGTCCCGTCGCTTCCGTATCCGGTGGCCGTCGAAGGCTAAAAAATTCGACGGCTGGAAAGTCGACGACTGAGAAGTCGGGGCGCTCGGACCGACCTGCACATACTTATATTCACGGAAACGTAAACTGTTGTCGGCGCTTCGCTGCCGATGTTGGCTGTGCGGATGCGAACATTCCTGGCAAGCCGAAGATCGACGCGGCGGACAGCAATTGCCCTCACCTCACTTGTCCTCGCGGTCGGAATGGCCGCCGGCTGCGCCGGCAGCGACACTCCGGAGAACGCACTTGCGTCGGATGCGGCACTTCCGACCGAGATCCCGGCCGGCACCACGCTTGTCATCGCCGACCAGTCCGAGTTCCAGCAATCCGTCCTCCGCGCCTCGGGTGAGCTGGACAAGCTGCCGTTCGAGTACGAGTTCGCGAACTTCGTCGGTGGCCCGGCCATTCTCGAAGCGTTCCGGGCAGGCGCAGCCGATACTGCGAGAGTGGGCGACACCCCACCGATCCAAGCGCTCATCGCCGGCCAGGACGTCCCGATCATCCACGCCACTCAATCCGAGCCGAACAACACTCGGTTGGCCGTAGCTGCGGATCGGGACATCACGACACTGGCCGATCTGAAGGGCAAGAAGATCGCCTACGCCGAGGGCACCGCGCAGCAGGCCATCGTGTTGCGCGCACTCGCCAAGGCCGATCTGAGCACCGACGACGTCGAACTGGTCCGTCTGCAACTCTCGGAGTTTCCCGACGCCATCAGAACCGGACAGGTGGACGTCGCTCCGTTGAACGAGCCGAACCTGACTCGTTTTCTGAACAATCCGGGGACCACACTGATCGACACGTCGGAGTCCGGGGGCACGTCCACGGGCCTGTCCTACCTCTACGCCCGTCGTGAGGCCATTCAGGATCCCGCCAAAGCCGCTGCGCTGCAGGCATACATCGCCAGCTTCACGCGTGCCGTCCAGTGGGCCAACGAGCATCCCGACGAGTGGCTGCAGAAGTACTACGTCGAGGGGCAGGGGTTGACGCCCGAGGACGGCCGGCGCATCGTCGACTCGCTCGGCGCGTACGCATTTCCCAAGTTGGACAGTCTCGTGGAGCAGCAGCAGTCGACCATCGATGTCATCGACGACGCCGGTGAGCTACCCAAGTCCGTTCAGGCCTCGGACGGATTCGACCTCCGGTTCGGCGACGTCGGCGCCCGCACCGTCGAAGAAGTCGGCGGATCGTTCACCAGGAGTGAGAGCTGATGGCAATCGCAACCCCGGTAGGAGACAAGAGAAAATCCAGGACCACCAGTACCTCGAAGAACACGGGTACATCGAAGAACACGGCGTCGTCGACGGTTCTACGACCCCGGAAGATCGCGCGTCGCAGGCTGGGGCCTGGTAAGGCCATTCCGTACGGTCTCGCGATCGGTCCGCTCATCCTGGTCGTGGCATGGATAGCCTCCTCGGCGGCAGGGATACTCGATCCTCAGACCCTGCCCGCACCGCTGACCATCGTCGAGGCCGCGCGAGACCTGATCGACGACGGTCGACTCCAGAGCAACCTGCTCACGTCGCTGCAGCGGGCAGTGATCTCGCTCGTTCTCGGTGTGGCGATCGGTGTCGTACTCGCACTCGTGTCGGGTCTGTCGAGGCTCGGAGAATCGATCATCGACGGCCCGGTCCAGATCAAACGAGCGATCCCGACGCTTGCGCTCATTCCTCTGTTCATCGTGTGGTTCGGCATCGGCGAGTCGATGAAGATCATCGTCATCACCACCAGCGTGCTGATCCCGGTCTACATCAACACCCATGCACAGTTGCGCAGTGTCGACAATCGTTACGTCGAGCTCGCCGAGACGGTCGGTCTGTCCAGGTGGCAGTTCGTCCGGCGAATCGCCCTCCCGGGCGCGTTGCCCGGCTTCTTCACCGGACTTCGCATGGCCGTGACCATTTCGTGGCTCGCCCTCGTCGTCGTCGAGCAGGTCAACGCCACCAGCGGCATCGGTTACCTGATGACCCAGGCGCGAACGTACGGACAGATCGACATCATCGTCGTCGGCCTGGTCGTCTACGCCATCTTCGGACTCGTAGGCGACTTCCTGGTCAGGCGAGTGGAAAGGAAAGCATTGTCATGGCGCCAGACACTGGGCGGGTAGGAACGGGCGGGGATCAGGCCGGTCGGGTGGTGAGTGCGAGGTCGTTGAGCCGGGGGTTCGGTGATCGGGTGGTGCTCGATGCCATCGATCTCGATATCGCACGGGGTGAGTTCGTGGCGCTGCTGGGACGCAGTGGGTCCGGCAAGAGCACGTTGCTGCGTGCGCTGGCGGAGTTGGACTACGACGTGCTCGGTTCGGGTGAACTCCAGGTGCCGGCGAATCGGTCCGTGGTGTTCCAGGATTCACGCCTGCTTCCGTGGTCCCGAGTGCTGGACAACGTGATCCTCGGTCTTCCCGGCCGCGATGCAGCGGAGCGAGGCCAAGCGGCGTTGGCCGAGGTCGGCTTGGCCGGCCGCGAGAAGGCCTGGCCCAAGGAGCTTTCCGGTGGCGAGCAGCAGCGCGTTGCACTGGCGCGTTCGTTGGTGCGTGAGCCCGAACTCCTGTTGGCGGACGAGCCGTTCGGTGCCCTCGATGCACTCACTCGAATCCGCATGCACGCTCTGTTGCGCGAGTTGTGCGCCAAGCACACGCCTGCAGTTCTGTTCATCACCCACGACGTCGACGAGGCTCTTCTGCTCGCAGATCGTGTACTCGTCCTTCAGGACGGTCGCATCGTCTCCGATCGGACAGTCGAACTCGACACGCCCCGTACACACAGTGATCCGAAGTTCGCCGCTCAGCGTGAAGATCTGCTGACCGCGCTCGGCGCTTTCGAGAAAGTGACGGCATGACAAGGCAATTGCACTTCAACGCTTTTCTGATGACGACCGGGCATCACGAGTCGTCCTGGCGTCTACCTCAATCCGACCCGCTCGCCGGTGTCGACATCAAGCATTACCAGCGGCTCGCGCAGATCGCGGAACGGGGGAAGTTCGATTCGATCTTCTTCGCCGACAGCCCCCAGCTCGTCGCCGACGTCGGTCGTCGGCCGTCGGGATATCTGGAACCTCTTCAGATCCTGACCGCGGTGTCGACGGTCACCGAGCGAATCGGCCTCGTGGCCACAGCGACGACGAGCTACAACGAGCCGTACAACCTGGCCCGAGCGTTCGCGTCGCTCGATCACATCTCCGGTGGCCGCGCGGGATGGAACATCGTCACCACAGCGGGGCTCGATGCGGCCCAGAACTTCAATCTCGACGCGTTACCTGCGCACGGCGATCGATATGCCCGAGCGGCCGAGTTCGTCGACGTCGCGCAGAAACTCTGGGACAGTTGGGACGACGACGCCGTCCTCGCGGACAAGGATTCCGGAGTGTGGGGTGACAACGACCGGGTTCGCACCGTCGACCATCGAGGTGACTACTTCACCGTGCGCGGCCCGTTGAACGTTCCGCGTCCAGTACAGGGGTATCCGCTTCTGGTTCAGGCGGGTTCGTCCGACGACGGCAAGGTCCTCGCGTCGAAGTACGCCGAGGCGGTGTTCACCGCGCAGCAGACCATCGAGGACGCGAGGGCGTTCTACTCGGACCTCAAAGCGCGCACCATCGCCGTCGGCCGGGACCCGGACCACATCAAGATTCTGCCCGGCATCGTTCCGGTGATCGGTTCCACCGAGGCCGAGGCTCGGGCTCTCGACGCCGAGCTGGACCGCCTCATCGTTCCGGAATACGCACTGCTGCAGCTCGCGAAGACATTGAAGGTGGACCCGTCGGCGCTGTCGCTCGACGAGCAGCTACCGGAGAATCTGTTGGCGGAAGACGACATCGAGGAAGCCAAGAGTCGCTACACGCTGATCGTCGAGCTTGCGCGACGGGAGTCGCTCACCGTGCGCGAACTCATCGGCAGACTCGGCGGCGGCCGCGGACACCACACGTTCACCGGCACGCCCGAGCAAGTCGCCGACGCCATCGAAGAATGGTTCCTCGGCGGTGCAGCCGACGGCTTCAACATCATGCCGCCGGCGTTGCCGTCGGGACTCGAGATCTTCGTCGACGAAGTGGTGCCCATTCTGCGGGCCCGTGGGCTGTTCCGCAGCGAGTACACCGGGACCACGCTGCGCGAGCACTACGGTCTTCCGCGTCCGGCCAACCGGTTCACAGCGGTACCCGTGTAGCGCTACGCACCGATCTCGATCAGCAGAACGCCGCCGATGATCAGGGCGATACCTGCGCCCATGACCCAGGTCAACGGTTCTCGGAACAGGTAGCGGCCGGCGATGGCCGTCAAGGCCACGCCGCTCGCTGCCCACACGCCGTACGCGACACCGACAGCCATCCCGGCCGACAGTGTCAGGGCCAGCAGAGTGAACGCGGCTCCGTAGCCTGCGACGACGGGGACGAGCCACCACTTCTTGCGTCCTCCCTCGGATGCGCGCAAGGACAGCGTGGCCATGACCTCGGTGACGATTGCTCCGGCAAGTAACCACCACATCAGGCGTGCGCCCTGCCCGCGCCGAATTCCACCAACACCACTCCCCCGATGACCAGCACGATGCCGGCCAGCATCGTCGGCGTCAGCGGTTCACCGAACACCGCGGTACCCAGTACGGCGGTCAACGCGATTCCCGACGCAGCCCAGATCCCGTAGGTCTTCCCGATGGGCGAGCCCATCCGCAGGATCAGCGACAGCAGTACGAACGATGCGCCGTACCCGGCCACCACGACGCCGTACCAGGCCGGCGTGTTCAGCGCAGCTTTCAACGACAGCGATGCCGCTACTTCCGACACGATGGCCGACGCCAGCAGCGCCCAGTATCTGTTGCTCACCGTTCGACGAACCATCGGCGATCGAGATTGATTCCACACCTCGCACAGGAGTTACGGGATCAACACGAACTTCCCGCGCGGGTGTTCGGCTTTCAGTTCCTCGTGTGCCGTGGCCGCCTCCGCGAGAGGGAACGTCTTGGCGACTGTCACGATGAAATCGCCTGCACCGGCCGAGTTCACCAGGTCGAGTCGAGCTGCCTTGCGGCGCTTCGCACTCTCCGGGTTGCCACCGCCCACGGAGGGGAACCCTTCCTCGGCCGCGCGTCCGAATGCGGCGATCGTGACGATGCGATCCTTGTCCGAGACGAGAGCAAGCGAGACGTCCACGGCCTCGTCGGTACCGACCGTGTCGATCGCGACATCTATTCCGTCGGGAGCGAGTTCCTGCACGCGCTCCAGCAATCCGTCACCGTACTCGACGGGCTCGGCGCCCAGTTCACGCAGTGCGTCGTGGTTGACGGGCCGAGCGGTGCCGATGACCCGCGCGCCTCGTGCCTTGGCCTGTTGAACGACGATCGACCCGACGCCTCCCGCTGCGCCGTGTACCAGCACCGTGTCGCCCTCGGCGACGTTCGTGACCTCGAGGGCGTCGTACGACGTCCCGGCGACGACGAGCAGTCCTGCTGCGGCCTCCCAGCCGAGCGACGCAGGCTTGGGAAGCACAGCATCCGCCGGAACCAGCAGCTTCTCCGCGTACGCTCCCTTCGCCCCGGAGACGATGACCTCGTCGCCGACAGAGATCTGCCCGCCCGGACCACTGGTCGAATTGCCAACGGCGACAACGACACCGCTGGCCTCACTTCCGAGATGAAGCGGGAGAGTGGAGGGGTCCGAGCCGAACGCTCCGCTGTAGAGCTTGTAGTCGATCGGGTTCACGCCGATGGCCTTGACCTCGATCGAGACCTGGCCGGCCGCCGGGGCGGCCAAGGCCTCGTCGACGATGCGCACCACCTCGGGTCCACCGAATGCCGTTGCTACCGCTACTCGTGTCATGGAACTTTTCAACTCCTCGCTGTCACGGATTGTTCCTGCAGCAGATTACGCCGCGTCATCTCTGCCACTATCGCACTTCCGACGGCTCCCACCGCGGCCAGAACCACGAAAGGCAGTGCACGCCAGCTTGGTTCTGTGATGTCGAGGGCTCGGCCAACGACGGAACCGACAACGAGCGATGCCACGGCCGACACCAGGTAGAACCATCCGTAGTAGGTACCGGACAGCCGATCTTCGCCCACCACTCCCAGCAGTTCCATGATGTAGGGATTCGCCAACGCGATTCCGATGCTGAACACCGCCGTCGTGAGAATCACCGGCCACAACAGGGTGAGCCATCCTGCGATCGGCCTCGACTCAGCAGCCGTGTCGAGAATCGGCGCACTGACCGCGAGCGGGACGAACGCGGCACCCATCAGTCCCACGCCGAGACCCGCCGCGCTGCCCGGTCGCAGCAGCCGTCGTGCCACCGCCGTGACGGGCATCTGCAACCCGATCCCGAGCACCGTGGACACCACGAACACAACGCTGACCGACTGCGGGTTGCCCGTCACGCGTTCGGCTTCGATCGGCAATGCCAGATACAGCTGGTTGAACAGCGCGAAATACGCGCACCCTCCGAGCGTGAAGATCAGAAACCGCCTGTTGCGCAATACCAGTCCCCAGCTGCCGACGACGCTGTCATGGTGCTCGATCCGTGGCTGACGCGGCAACGCGATCAATTGCGCAGCGGTCAACACCGCGAACACCGCGGCGGCGATCGCGGCGATCAACCGAAAGTCCACACTCAACAGAGCGGCACCCAGCAGCGGGCCCACCAAGGCACCGGCGTTGCCGAACACGTTGTACACCGAGAACACTTCGGCACGATCGGTGTCCGACTCACGCATCAGGTAGGTACGGACCGCCGGGCTGAATATTGCACCAGCAACGCCGATCGCCACCGTCGCCGTCACAACTCCGACCGCACTGTCGGTGGTCGCGTAGAGCCCGAATGCCGCGATCCTGAGGGCACATCCGGTGATGATCGTCGCTCGCGGTCCCCATCGGTCCGCCAGGGTACCTCCGACGAGGAACAGACCTTGCTGACTGAACGTCCTCAGTCCCAGCACGATCCCGACGAAGGCGACGCTGAAACCCAGGTCACCTCGCAGATAGGTCGCCAGAAACGGCAGCACCATGTAGAAACCGAGACTGATACCGAAGTTGTTGATCATCAACAGCTTCGACGCTGTCGGCAGCACAGCGTACGACGATCGCAGCGAACCTACACGCGCAGCCGTGGCAGTCCCCATTCCTTCCCGAGCAGTTCGAAGGACCGCAGCCGGTCTCCGTGTCCGTGCGTCGCGGTGGTCACGACGAGTTCGTTGGCTCCCGTGGCTCGTTGCAGACCGTCGAGCTTCTCCGCCACCGTGACGGCGGAACCGACGAACTGAGTGGCGACTCGGTCCGACACCAACTCCGCCTGCTCCGCGGTCAGCGGCGCCGCCGTCTTGGGATCCGGATACGCGATGGCACCGTGCCCACTACGGATGCTGTGGACCCACTGGCCGAACGACGACGCCAGGTACTGCGCGTCCGCATCCGTGTCTGCTACGACGACGTCCGCCGACACGACGACGTACGGCTCCTTCACGGTGTCCGAGGGCACGAACGCCGCACGGTAGGCCTCGACGGCGTCGAGCGTCGTACCGGGACTGACATGGTAGTTGGCGACGAAGGGCAATCCTCGTGCTCCGGCGACCTGTGCGCTCTGGCCACCGCTGCTACCGAAGAGCCAGACTTCGACCTGCGCACCGAGTCCGGGTGTGGCCGTCAGTTCCACACCACCGGACGTGGAGAATCGCCCACCGAGGAAGTCGAGGACGTCCTGCAGTTGGGTGTCGAAATCCGGGGCGACTGCATGTGGTTGCTGCAGCACCTCACCCGATGCGAGCACCCGCTCGGAGAGAACGAGCTTGCCGGAACGGAACGGCTTCGGGAACAGAATGCCGTCGACGACCCGTTCCTCGTGCTCGGGCTCCGGAACGTCCTTACCCGCCAGCGCTTCCTGCCTGCGCTGACCCGATCGTCCGATACCCAGGTCGATACGACCGGGATACACGGCGTCGACGGTGCCGAACGATTCCACGACCGACGCAGCCGTGTGATGACCGATCTGTACGGCCGCCGACCCGACGCGAATCCTGTTGGTGGCGGCCGCGATCAACCCGACGAGCACGGCCGGGGACGAACTGGCGGCCGCGACGAAGTGATGCTCGGCGACCCAGTAGCGCTCGTACCCCCATTCCTCTGCCTGACGCGCCAGGTCGAGAGTGTTGCGCAATGCCTCGGCGGCGGTGGAACCTTCGCTGATCGGCGACAGATCCAGTACCGACAGCGGAACCCTGCTCACGACGCGCTGCCGAACGGACGCGGATTCTTCTCGCCCGCCTCGACCGCAACGGCGAGCTTGTTCTCCGCCGGCGCCACGGGGCACGTCGCGTAATCGGTGAACGAGCACGGCAGGTTCGACGCACGGTTGAAGTCCAGGATCACCTCGCCGCTGTCGGTCGAATCGGTCACCACGAGCGTCCTCGCGGCCGGGTACGTCGTCACACCCGACGTCGCATCGGTGAACATCACCCGCAGCCCACCGTCCTTGCCGCCGAAAGCTACGAACTGCTGCTTGTCTCCGCCCAGTTCGAAGTCGATGACACCGACCGCGGTGTGGTGGTGCTCCAGTCCCTCGACGACGGCACCGGTGGTGACGATCTTCGCCTCGGGGTACGGCGTGAACGTCCCGGCGACGGACCATTTCTCGTCGGGATCGTAGGTCGGAATTCCGGAGAACTCCTGAAGGTGAGGTGATGCGGGGTCGTGCACTCGCAGCGCCACCGAACCGGTACGACGGATGACCTCGATGCGTCGGTCACCGTCCTCGACCAGAATGCCCGGTGCGCCCTCGACCGGTTCGAGCGTGGTGACCGACAATCCGTCGACATGAACGACATCCTCGTCGGCGCGCCAGCGGCCGGGAAGATCTCCGACGGTCTCGAATTCGTCCGTCAGCCAGTACAGCCCGGTGAGCGACACCCATCCGAGTGGGTCGCTGTAGTAACTCTCACGCTCGCTGTGCCACTGGTTCCACGATGCTTCGAACGTCTCGTTCACGGTGGCGGTCATGATGCTCGCACTCCTTCTCGCTCGGTGTCCGGATGGTTCAGCGCGGCGGAATCGGATCCGAAGAGGTGGCTGCGCAGCGTCGTACCGGAGTATTCGGTACGGAAGCTGCCGCGGTCCTGCAGAATCGGAACCACCTTGTCCACGAACTCGTCCAGCCCCGCCGGGGTGATGTGCGGGACGAGGATGAACCCGTCGCTCGCGTCGTTCTGTACGTAACTGTCGATCTCCTCGGCCACCTGTGCAGGCGTGCCGACGAACTGCTGACGCGTGGTGACCTCGATGATCAGTTCGCGGATGCTCAGACCCTTCGACTCGGCCCGCTCACGCCAGTCGCGCGCAACCTGCACCGGATCGGCGTGGCGGACCCGGCCTCGGGTGATGTTGACGTCGTCCGTCGGGTCTTCGTCGGGAAGAGGACCGTCGGGATCGTATTCCGACAGGTCACGCCCCCACACCTGCTCCAGGAACGAAATCGCTGTCTGCGGCCCGACCTGCTGGTGGCGGATGGCGTCGGCTCGCTCCTCCGCGTCCTCGGCAGTGTCGCCGAGGACGAACGTCGCGGCGGGAAGGACCTTCAGATCGTCACGCTCCCGGCCGTACTTCGCCAGCCTGCCCTTAACGTCGGAGTAGAACGCCTGCCCCGCCTCGAGCGTGCCGTGGACGGTGAAGATGGCGTCGGCCTTCGCGGCACCGAACTCGCGTCCCTCGTCGGAATCGCCCGCCTGCAGAAGCACCGGGTGACCCTGCGGGCTACGTGGCACCGTGAACGCCGCATCGATGTCGAACTGCGGTCCGGTGTGGCGGACCTGTGCGATGTGCTCGCGACGTGCGAACACCCCGTTCTCTCGATCGACGACGAGCGCGTCGGGTGACCAGCTGTCCCAGAGCTCTCGGGCCGTGTCGATGATCTCGCGAGCACGGACGTACCGATCCGCTCGGTCCAGATATCCACCGCGGCGGAAGTTCTCGCCGGTGAACGCATCCGACGAGGTCACCATGTTCCACGCCGCGCGGCCACCGGACAGGTGATCGAGCGTCGCGAACTGCTTCGCCAGCTCGAACGGCTCGTTGAACGTCGTGTTGATGGTGCCGGCCAGCCCGAGATGCGTGGTGACGGAGGCCAACGCGTTGAGCACGATCAACGTGTCGGGACGACCGACGACGTCCAGGTCGTGGATACGGCCTCGGTGCTCGCGCAGCCGCAACCCTTCGGCCAGAAAGAAGAAGTCGAACAACCCGCGCTCCGCGGTCTCCGCGAGGTGGACGAACGAGTCGAACTCGATCTGGCTCTTCGATTCCGGGTCCTGCCACACCGTCGTGTTGTTGACACCCGGGAAGTGCGCTCCCAGATGGATTTGCTTCTTGATCGCGCTCATTTCGACGCTCCCTGTGCTGCCTGACGGCGTACTGCGTATCGGTTCTCCGGTCGTGCAAGGCCGAGCCTGCTGCGCAGCAGCGGACCGGGGCGCAGACGGGGCGTTGCACCATCGTGCCAGGCCAAGCCGGGTACGACATCGGTCGTGATGGCCTCGACCGACTGGGCGAGCGCCAACGGTCGCAGGGTCACGCCGTCGACGACGCCGGATGCGGCGAGGCCGTCGAGCAACTCCTGCAGTTCCGCGGCGTTCCCCCGGAAGCTCACCGAGTCCGGCACGTACGGCGACCAGCTGTTCAGCTGATCGACGTCGGCCGCCGCGGTATCCGAGACGTGCACTTCGAGATCGAGCACCACGTGAACCTCGGCAGGGTCACGTCCCTCGGCCACGACGGCACGACGCACCCGCGCGGCCACGACGGCTGCGTCGTCGATCGTCGGCGCGGAGATTCGCGCGATGTCCGCGCGCTTGGCGGCAACGGCCGTGGACGGGTCGTCCTCGGCCCGGACGACGACGATCGGCTGCCCCTGCGGCGGGCGCGGCGTGATGGACGGGCCCTTCACCGAGAAGTAGTCGCCCTCGAAGTCGATGTAGTGCAGTTTGTCTCGGTCGATGAAGCGTCCGGTGGACGCGTCGCGAATCTCCGCGTCGTCCTCCCAGCTGTCCCACAACCGGGTGACGACCTCGGCGGCGTCGTCGGCCTCATTCCAGAGTTCGTCGACGGTCTGCGGGCCCTTGCGCCCGAACAGCGTCGCTTCGTCGGCGTCCTGCGAGACAGCGACTTCCCAGCCTGCGCGACCCGACGATGCGTAGTCGATGCTCGCGATCTGCTTCGACACGTGGAACGGCTCGGTGTGCGTGACGGTCACCGTCGGGACGAGGCCGATCGAGCGGGTGCCCGCGGCAGCCCGTGCGGCGATCGCCGCCGCCTCGATCCTGCCCAGTTCGACGCCATCACCGCTCTGAAGCGCGAATGCGTCGGGGAGGAACGCGATGTCGATCCCTGCGCGGTCGGCCGCCTCGATGTGATCGGTCCAGTACTGCGCGGTGAACAGTTCCTCGGCGCGAGAATCCTCCCGCCGCCAGGCATGCGGGTGAATTCCGGCTCCGCGCAGTTCGACGGCGATCAAGAACTTATCGGGCACCTGCGGTCTCCTTGTCGTGACTTCTCGGGCGCGAGTTGCCGGGAATGGCCGCCAGCAACTCACGGGTGTACTCACGCTGTGGCGAATCGAATATCTGTGCCGTCGGCCCGTATTCGACGATCGTCCCGGATTGCATCACCGCGACGGTGTCGCTGATCTGCCGCACGACGGCGAGGTCGTGCGAAATGAACAGGTAGCTCAGGTCCAGTCCGGTCTGCAACTCGTCGAGAAGGTCCAGAATCTGAGCCTGCACCGAGACGTCGAGTGCGGACACCGGTTCGTCCAGAACCACCAGGTCCGGCCTGAGTGCCAGCGCTCGCGCGATCGCAACGCGCTGGCGTTGCCCGCCGGACAGTTCCGCGGGTTTGCGCCGGGAGTAGTCGGCAGGCAACGCGACTCGATTCAACAGCTCCGCGGTCCGCGCCGAACGCTCGGCACTCGTCCCGACCTTGAACGCGTCGAGTGGTTCCTCGATGATCTGCTCGACGGTCAGTTTCGGGTTGAGCGAGGCGTAGGGGTTCTGGTACACGATCTGAACGCGTCGGCGAAGATCACGAAGCCGCGAGCCACGCAAGCCCGTCACCTCGGTCCCGTCGAACTCGACGCGCCCGGACGTCGGCTTCTCCAACCCGATGGTGATGCGCGCCAACGTCGACTTGCCGGATCCGGACTCCCCCACGAGCGACAGTGTCCGCCCACGTTCGACCGTCAACGACGCAGCCTTCACCGCATCGAGGTGCACACCGCCTTTCGGATCGTTCCGCAGGCTC
The DNA here is from genome assembly GCF_000383555.1 of Rhodococcus sp. 114MFTsu3.1. NCBI lineage: Bacteria > Bacillati > Actinomycetota > Actinomycetes > Mycobacteriales > Nocardiaceae > Rhodococcus > Rhodococcus sp. 114MFTsu3.1. The sequence continues at coordinate 61,841 of NZ_KB911546.1, forward strand.
CACTCCTGCCGTCCGATTCGGAACGTCTTGGACACCTCGGTGGCCGTCAGAATCGGTGTCGTCGACGGCCTGGCCGGCCGCAGTGCCGTCCCCAGGCTGGGTGCGGCTGCCAGCAGCGACCTCGTGTACTCGTGCTTCGGGTTCGCGAGAACTTCGGAGGTACGCCCGGTCTCGACGATTTCACCCTTGCTCATGACGACGAGCCGGTCGGCGCGGTCGGCAGCGACCCCGAGGTCGTGCGTGATGAGCAGAACGGCCGTCCCCGTCTCGGCGATACGGGCGTCCAGGTGGTCGAGGATGCGGCGCTGCACGGTGACGTCGAGCGCGGACGTGGGCTCGTCGGCGATCACGAGCTCGGGCGTGCATGCCAGTGCGATGCCGATGAGAACGCGTTGACGCTGACCGCCCGAGAGATCCTGCGGGTACTGCTGGGCCCGCACCTCGGGGTTGTCGATCCCGGCCTCGGTGAGGATCCTGATCGCTTCGAGCTTCGCCGACCGCTTGGTGGCCAGCCCGTGCACGCGGAGCACCTCGGCCACCTGCTCACCGACTCGGATGACCGGGTTGAGCGACGTCGTCGGGTCCTGGGGAACCAGACCGATGTGAGCCCCGCGCAGGCGGTCCAGCACCTTCTCGGAGGCATCGTCGATCCGCTTGCCGTCGAAGCGGACTTCGCCGGACGTGATGCGACCCGCGCCGGGAAGCAGACCGATGATCGCGTGTGCCGTCGTCGATTTGCCCGATCCGGACTCACCCACCACCGCCACCACTTCGCCGCGCTCGACTGTCAGCGACACTCCTCGGACCGCGGCACCGTTGCCGTAGTCCACCTGGAGGTTCTCGACTTCCAGAATGGGGCTCATCGTGTGCCTCCCTCGATTGCGTGGCCGACGCGGTGCGCCGACAGGACGACGGCCACGATCACCAGGCCGGGCAGTGTGGTCATCCACCATGCGGTGGCCAGGAAACTCCGGCCCTCGGAGATCAACGATCCCCACTCGGGTGTCGGTGGAACAGCGCCGAATCCGAGGAAACTGAGGGCGGACACCGCCAGCACCGCCTGGCCGAATTCCACTGCGGCAAGGGCGATGACCGGTCCGTAGGAGTTGCGGAGAATGTGGCGCCCGAACACGTCGTACCACCGGACGCCGGAGGCGTAGGCGGCTTCGACGTACAGCGACTGCCGCACCCGCAGCACTTCGGAGCGCATGACGCGCGCGAAGTTCGCGACGAGGGAGACACCGACAGCGATGGCGACGTTGCGTGTACCGAACCCGAGCGCCGTGACCAGCGCCAGCGAGAGCAGAAGTGCGGGAATCGACAGCAGCACGTCGACGATGCGCATCAGGATCGCGTCGACGACGCCGCCGACGGCGCCTGCGAGCAGACCGATCAGCGATCCGGCCACGAGTGCAATCGCGACCGCGAACAACGTTGCGGTGAGCGACAACCCGGCACCGTGGACGACGCGGGTGTAGAGGTCACGTCCGATGTTGTCGGTTCCGAACCAGTGCGCCGCGCTCGGCCCTTGCAATTTGTCCGCAGGCGTTCCCTTCAGAGGGTCCCCACTGGCGAAGAGCGAGGGAAACAATGCGAAGCCGACGGCGAGAACCAGTACGACGACCGACAGCGCCAGCCAGATGTTCTTCACCAGTGACCGCACACGCGGTCTACGACGAACAGGGTTCGGCTTCGGGACGACGGTTTCAGCGGTGGCGACCGTCTCGACGCGGGTCAGGATGTCAGACATGTGCCTTCTCCTTCGCGGGAGCGGACTGCTTGTACTCGGACACGATCCGAGGGTCTATCAACGGATAGAACAGGTCGACCAGCAGGTTGACCAGAACGAACACCAGCGACGTCAGAACGACGATGCCCTGCACCACGGGAATGTCCTGCGCCAGAACGGACGTCTGAGTCAACCTGCCGACACCGGCCCTGGAGAAGACCGTCTCCACGACGACCGATCCGGCGAGCAGGTTGCCGACGAGTACACCGGCGATGGTGAAGGCCGGAATCGAGGACAGCCGCACGACGTGCTTGGTCTGTACTCGCAGACGTGACACTCCCTTGGCACGGGCAGATTCGACGAACGGTTGCTTCCACGTCGTGGTCATCGACGTGGCGAGAACCTGAGCGATCACGGCACCCGTCGGCAACGCGAGCGTGATCGCAGGCAGCACGAGCGACGACGCTCCCTGGTCACCGAACGCGGGGAAGATCCTGAGTTGGAACGAGAACACCTGCAGCAGAAGCAGCCCGACCCAGAAGGTCGGCACCGCAACGCCCAACGGCGGGATGGAGAACAGAAGGGTACGCAGCCACTGGACACGCGTGTAGGTGGCCAGGAAGGCAACCGATCCGCCGAAGATCAGCGACAGCACCAGCCCGGTCGTCGCCAACGCCAGGGTGCTCGGCAGTGCGTCGAGGATGGCCGTCGTGACCTTCTGACCGGTGGCGATGGAAAACCCGAAGTCACCTCGCACTGCACCGCTCAGAGAGTTCCAGTACTGCACCCACACCGGCTGATCCAGTCCGTATCGCGCCTGCAACTCGGCGATGGCCGCCGCGTCGACGGGCGTACCGGACCCCGCCGAGTCGGCGGCGATGCTGACAGGGTCCGACGGCAGAAGGAACAGCACGATGAACGAGATCGTGAACGCCGCCCAGAGAACGAGGACGGCCTGCACGACGCGCAGTGCGAGATAACGAATCATGGTTATTGTCCGCTCAGCCAGGTGTCGAAGAACTGCAGCCGGGCCGACGCCTCGAACTTCAGGTCCTGCACGTTCGGTCCGGCACCGATGGCCTGCGACAGTTCGATCGTCGGAATCCACAGTCCGTTGTCGAGAACCTGCTGCTGCGCGGTAGCGATGATCTCGTTCCTGGCAGCGGTGTCGGTGGTGGCCAACTCCTCGTCGAGCGAGGCGTCGAGGTCGGGAATCGGTCCGCGGGCGTTGAGGTTTCGCCCGTCCACGGCGAAGGACGTACGCAGGATGTCGCCGTCGGCGCGGGTGCTGTTGTAGTACGTCGAGTCGTAGTCCTTCGTCCCCTGACGCGCCGTGGCCTCGGAATTGGAAACGAGCTCGAGCTGCAGATCCACTCCGACGTCGCGAAGCTGCTGCTGCGTCAGTTCGAGGATCGCCTGATTACCGGCGAACACCGCGCTGAACATGACCTTGAACGAGAGCTTCTGGCCGTCCTTCTCGCGGATTCCGTCGGCACCGGGCACCCAGCCTGCTGCGTCGAGAATCGATTTCGCCTTCTCCGGGTCGTACGTGACGTCCGCCAACTCCGTGTAACCGGGGGTCTTGCTGGCCAGCGTGCTCGTCGCGACCTTGAAGTCGGGTCCGAGAATGGTGTCGATCAGTTCCTGACGGTTGATCGCCGGCACCAGCGCCTTACGGACCTCCGGATCCTGCAGCACCCCGCGAGTGACGTTGGGTTGGAAGCCGAACGGTGTGCCCGGGTTGGACGTCGTCAGAATCTGCCCTCCGGTGGCCTCGATCTGCGGCGCGTCCTGAGGAAGCGCGTCGGAGATGGCGTCGAGCTGGTTGGAGGACAAGCTGCCGGTACGCACACCCGACTCGGGTACGACGGTGAACTCGATCGTGTCGAGGTATGCCTCGCCCTCGTGTCCGAACACGTCCGAGCCCCAGTCGTACCCGGTGCGCTTGGCCAACGTGACCGACTTGTCCTGCTGATAATCGGCGTAGGTGAACGGCCCGCTGCCGACGTTGGAGCCGTCGCACCGTTCCTCGGCAGGCTTGGCAACGGTGGACAGCGCCTGAAGGCCCAACTGCGCCGTCGACGTCGCCTGCAGGAACTGTGCGTTCGGGCCGTCGAAGTCGACCTGCGCAGTGAGCGGGTCGACGACGGTGGTGCCCTGGTAACCCGACAGGTAGCTACCACCGAGCGGCGACTTGGCCGTGGTCAGGATGTTCACGATCGAGTCGAAATTGGCCTTCACCGCCTCCGCGTCGACCGGTGTGCCGTCGCTGAAGGTGACACCGTCCTTCAGCTTGAACGTGAACGACGACGCGTCGGGTGCCACCTCCCAGCTCTCCGCGAGCCACGGAGTGATCTCCCCCGTCTCCGAATCCTGATCCGTCAGCGAGTCGACGACTTGCCTGACGACGTAGATGGTCTGGTTGGTCCCGGACTGAGCGGGGTCCGAGCAGGTGGGAGCACCCGACAATCCGTAGCGCAGAGTGCCGCCGGCAGTGGGCTCTCCGGCATCGGCCGAGGTGGTTGCCCCGCCACCTCCGCAGGCTGTGAGCACGACACTCAGGGCAGCGACAGCGCTGACACCTGCAAAAACGGAACGTGAAGACACCGAGATACTCCGGATCTTGATAGGACGCCGTCGACGCGCACGCAGGCGCGCCGAGTCAGGCGGAGAGGGATGGAGAGAACAGCAGACCGAGTGAGAACTCAGCCGCGACAGATCGAACCGGTCAACCGGCACAGATCCACGTGAATACGGCCCCAGGCCGTGACGAAGCCCTCGCTGAGCTGCGTGGTGGTCATCGTTCCTCCATCGGTCCCGGCGGTAGCACCCTCACCCGCGTGTTTCACCCCGCGGGGGGTTGCTGCGACGTCGTAGAGCCAGGTCTCTCGGTCGCTCTGGATGGTGTTTCGCCGACGAGTCTACGACGACGCGGTCGGGCTGCGCCAATTGGGTCGGTTTCCTACCGACAAACTAGGCGAAGTTCTTGCGCAGTACTTCCCCGAAGTGCTCGGCCTCCTCGAGGTGCGGATAGCCGGAGAAGATGAACTCCTCGATCCCGACGTCGACGTACTCGCGGATTCGCTCGGCCACCTCGTCGTGGCTCCCGACGAGGGCCGTGCCCGCTCCGCCGCGAACGAGCCCGAATCCGGCCCACAGATTGGGTCCGACCACAAGCTTCGTTCGATCCCCACCGTGCAGATCCAGCATTCGACGCTGCCCTTCGGACCCGATGCTGCGCAACGCTTTCTGGCGCCGCGTTACGAGTTCGTCGTCGACACCCGAGATCAGATTCTCCGCGACCTGCCACGCCTCCTCACTGGTTTCCCTCGTCACCACGTGCAGGCGAATCCCGCCGCGAATGCTCCGCCCCTTCTCCCTCGCGGCGGCCTTGACCGTGGCGAGCTTGTCCGCGACCTGCGCGGGCGGTTCTCCCCAGGTGAGAAACACGTCCGCCTCGGAGGCTGCGACGTCGATCGCCTCCGGCGAGGACCCGCCCAGGTACACCTCGGGCAGCGGAGTAGATGCGTACCCGCCGAATCCACCTGCAGGCCGGTCCACCTCGTAGAACTCACTGTGCACCGAGACTGCCTCGCCGTCGCCCACGGCTCGCGCGATCTGGAGGAACTCCTGCGCTCGACGGTACCGCGACTGCTTGTCCAGCGTGTCGCCGTACGCTCGCTGCTCGGCGTCGTCTCCACCGACGACGACATTCAACAACGCGCGTCCGGCCGACAATCGTTGGAACGTACTCACCATCTGCGCGGACAGAACGGGCGCCACGGCACCGGGACGAAAAGCCACCAGGAACTTCAGATTCTTCGTCGCCGAAATCAGCGCCGACGTCACCAGCCACGCGTCCTCGCAATGCGCACCCGTCGGCGTCAGAACCGCGTGAAAACCCAGCCGATCGACGGTCTGCGCGACCTGCGTGAGGTAGTCGAGCGACGCCTCCCGGTGGCCGGTGTCCGCAACGACGACTCCGGTGGCCCCGATGCCGACACCGTGCGACGCACCACCCAGACGTTCGTCGTCACCGCCCGTCGGGAGAAACCACGAGAACTTCGGTGTCACCGAGGCCTTCTGGCTCACTTCTGTTCGTGTCGCTTCTGTTCGTGTCACTGCTGTCTCCGATCAGCTCTACGCCGGCTGTCCGCCACTGCACATACGAGAGACCCGATCAGCATCATGCCACTGACCCCGAGTCCGAGGCCTGCCGCACGCCCGAAGTCGTTGTCGTCGGCCGCGAGAACCCCCAGGTAGATGCCCGGCACCGCGGCAAGGGAAATTGTTGCCGAAAGTCGTTGGGACAGTTGCAGAAATCCGGCCGCGACGCCGTTGGCCTGGGGAGGCGAGTACTCGAGCGTCATCGCGCGATTCGGTGCGTCCACGAATCCACTTGCCACGCCGGACAACACCGCGAGCACGACGAACGCCGGTACCGTCGCACCCCGGGGCAGGTATGCGATCACGCCGATATAGCCGGCCACCACGAACAGTTCGAGCACGATCGCACCGACCACGGCACTGCGGCCGAACTTCGCTACGACCCTCCATCCGAACGCAGACGTCACCGCCATCAGAATCGAACTGCCGACCATGATCAGAGCGGCCTGCAGCGCGGGGTATCCCAGGCCCTCGATGAGGTAGAGACTCAGCACCGCCTGCAGCGCCAGCACGGCGCCGAACCAGAACATCGCAACGGCCGTCCCCAGCGTGTATCCCTTGGCGGCCAGCAGTGCAGGCAGGAGAACGGGTGTGCCGCCCCTCGACGCGAAACGCTTCTCCCAGAACCAGAAGCCCACCAGCAGTCCCACCGATCCGACCACCGACAGGGTCGAGAACACCGCGCCGAGCGAAGACACCATGGGCAGCAACAGCAGCAGCGTCGCGACACCGAGAGCGAGGAGGCCGAGCACGTCGATGCTGGCGCCGGAGCGTCTACTGGAATCCCTGCGTAGCCACAGGGAACCCGCGATCAGGGTCGCTACGGCGAACGGGACGTTGAGCAGCAACAGCAGGCGCCAGCCGACGTCTGGATCGGCAACGCCGAGAAGCGTTCCGCCGAGGATCGGACCACAGAGGCCTGCCAGGCCGCCCGCCGTGCTGTAGACACCGAGTGCCTTCGCGCGTTCGCGGCCACTGTACCGATCGGTGATGATGCCCAGAACCTGCGAGCTGACGGTGCCGGCACCTATCCCCTGTCCCAGCCGCGCTGCGACGATCATCCACGGCTCGGCCGCACCTGCCCCGATCAGGCCCATGACGGAGAACACACCGAGTCCTGCGAGGAACAACCGTCGTCGCCCGATGACGTCGCCCAGCCTGCCCGCCGGTACCAGCGCGAGACCGAACGTCAGGGAGTAACTCGCCAGAATCCACTGAACCTCGGACGTGCCCGCATCCAGTGACGACCGGATCGCGGGCACGCCGATACTCAGAACCGCGGAGTCCAGAAGGGTGGTGAACCCCGCTGCCGCGCAGACGTATACGTCCTTTCGCGAGACACCGGTTCGTTGCTGCTCGAGATCAGCCTGCAGCGCTGCTATCGGTCTCACCGGTCTTTCTCCACGTCAACGGTTCGCGAAGACCGAGATGGCCACGCAACGTGGTCTCCGTGTACTCGGTCCGGTACGCACCGCGCTCCTGCAGTTCCGGAACCAGCCAGTCGACGATCTCGTCGAGGCCACCGGGGACGATGTACGGCGAGATGTTGAATCCGTCCGTCGCTCCTTCGCGGACCCATTTCGTGAGCTCGTCGGCGACCTGCCCTGGCGTACCGGCGAACCCGGAGCGCGCCGTCGTCTCGATGGCGACCTCGCGTAGCGAGAGGTTCTTGGCCTCGGCCAATGCGCGCCACTCCTTGGCGATCGCGTTGGGATCCTTGCCGTCTCGGAACGCACCCCGGGTTCCGGAGATCGGCGCCGATACTGGATCCTCGGAGGGCAACGGCCCGTCCGGGTCGCGATCGGACAGATCCTTGCCCCAGACGAGGCCGACGAGCGACAGCGCGGTCGGACCGGTGAACTGTCCCTCCCGAACCCACCGCTCCTTCTCCTCCACCTCGGACGCGTTCTCCGCCAACACGATCTGAGTACCGGGAAGAATCTTGATGTCGTCCTCCGGACGACCCGCGGTGCGAAGCCGGGCGCGGATGTCGTCGGCGAAAGTCAGTGCCTCGTCGAAATCGGTTCCGTGTCGAGAGAAGATGACGTCGGCGTTCGCAGCAGCGAAATCGCGACCGGTCGACGAGTCACCGGCTTGGAAGATGACGGGATGCCCCTGCGCGCTGCGTGGCAGAGTCGCATCGATCTCGAGGTCGAACTGGGACGTCGTTCTCGACACCCGCTGGACGGCGTTCTTCTCGGCCCAGTACTGGCTGTCACGCGAGGTCGCGAGTGCGTTGTCCGACCAGGAATCCCAGATGGCACGGGCAGTCCGGATGAACTGTCCGGCTCGCTCGTAACGCAGTTCGTGGTCGAGAAAGCCGCCGCGCCGGAAGTTCTCACCCGTCCACGCATTGTCGGTGGTGACGGCATTCCATCCCGCCCGGCCGTCGGACAGAACATCCAGGCCGGCCAGACGACGCGCGAGATCACCCGGCTCGTTGTACGTCGTGTTCTGAGTCGCGACCAGGCCGATCCGAGACGTGATGCCGGCCAACGCGGACAATTGCGCGATCGCGTCGGGACGGCCCGCGATGTCCAGGTCGAGTATCTTGCCTTCCTGCTCGCGCAGGCGCAGGCCTTCACCGAGGAAGAACGCGTCGAACAGTCCCCGTTCCGCGGTCGTGATCATCCGGCGGAACGTCTCGAAGTCGATCTGCGAACCGCTGGCCGAATCCGACCAGATGGTGGTGTGATTGACGCCTTGGAAGAAGACACCGAAGTGAACCTGGGCGTCGGGGCGGTACGGGCTCATGTCAGACCCTTTCGTAGCGGTTGGCGGGCCGAGTCAGTCCGAGGTTGGCGCGCAACGTCGATCCGGGTACGGGTCGATGTGCAACACCTGACTTCAACAGCGGCGGTAGAACGTAGCGCGCGAGGGCCGGAAGGTCCTCGTCGACGACGGTCGGAAACAGGCGAACGCCGTCGTATCGCGTTGCGATGTCGGTCAGAAGGTTCACCAATCCGGCCGCGTCACCGACGTATTCAAGCCGTCCGCTCGTCGGCGCACTCCCCTGCGAATTCAACAGCTCCGTACGTTCGGACGCCGTGACGCCGGACGCGTCGAGCGTGACGTCCAGTTCGAGGAACGTGAGCCCGTCGCCGCGGTGTGTGCTCTCGTTCGACTCGAGCACGACGTCGACCTGATCCCGGTCGTCTTCGGTACCGAAGACGACCAACTGCCCCTGCGGCGGCCTCGGCACGATCGCCGGGCCCTTCACCGAGAAGCTCTCGCCCTCGAAGTCCACGTAGTGCAGCTTGTCTCGGTCCAGGAAGCGTCCGGTCGCGACGTCACGCACAACGGCATCGTCCTCCCACGAATCCCACAACTGCCGTACGACGGTGATGGTGTCCGCCTGTTCGCGGTCCAGGTCCACCGCAGATTCGACGAGTGGACGGCCCCACGCCCGCGCCGCAGCAGCGTCGTCGACCCGCACCGGAATCCATCCGCCGCGGCCACGGGACGCGTAGTCCAGCGTGGCGAGCTGCGAGGCGGTGTGGAACGGCTCGGCGTAGGTGGTCCCGACGACGGGAACCAACCCGATCGTCGACGTGGTCGCAGCAACGAACGACGCGCGGTTGACGGCGTCGACCCGGGCGCTCACGTCCCCGGTGGGAGCCACGATGGAGTCGTCGAACGTCGCGAACGTGAATCCTGCGTTCTCCGCGGCAGCGACGCGGCGGCCGAGCACTCGACCGGACAGGGATTCGCTCGGTGCATGCGCCGCCCGACGCCATGCCGCTGGATGCGTTCCCTCCCCGTCCAGCTCGATACCGAGGGCGAAAATGCTCATACCAGAACCTCTTTCGGAGAACTTTCGGAAACCAGCGGCCGGCTGGGAATGCGGTGGCGCAGAACGGGAGCCACGTCGGACTGAAAAAGTTCCAGACTGCGGCGCTGTTGAGATGCGGTCACACCGTCGGCATCGGCGCTGAGGTGGATCACCTCGTGGCCGAACCGTTCGTGGTAGCGGCCGACCTTGTCGATCACCTGCTCAGGACTGCCGATCAACGCCGAGCTGCGCTCCACCAGGTCCTCCAACGTGTCGAAGACGACGGGCAGACCGGCTTTACGCTGCGCCGCGAGGCGTGCCTCGAAGGTGAAGCGGTACGCAGCGAGAGCTTCCTGCGAGGTCGGCGCCACGTGGAAGCCTGCTGTGCCTGCGCCGACGAGTGCGTCCTGTGGAGCACGCCCGTAGTGCTCCCACCTCTCGCGGTAGTAGCGTATGAGCTCGGCGTACGGCTGAACAGGGTTGCTGACGTTCGCCGAGAACAGCGGATCACCATAGCGCGCAGCAAGATCCACGGACTCGGTGCTGGTTGCGCTACCGTGCCAGATTCTGATGCGCTCCTGCAGCGGACGCGGGAGCGCCTTGGCGTTGTTCAACGACGGGCGGAACCGACCGGACCACGTCACGGTCTCGCTCTCCCAGAGCATGCGGAACAACTCGTAACCTTCGCGGTTACGGTCCCACTGATCGTCCGGGGTGACATGGAACAGATCTGCCTGCGCGCTACCGTTCCCCTTGCCAATGATCAGTTCGAGCCTGCCACCCGACAGGTTGTCCAGCGTCGAGTAATCCTCGAACGCTCGAACCGGATCCAACAGACTCAGCGTCGTGACGGCGGTGAACAACCCGATCCGCGACGTACGAGCCGCGATGTTGCTGAGCACCACCGGCGGCGACGACGAGATGAACGGGTCCTCGTGACGTTCACCGACCGCGAATCCGTCGAAACCCAGTTCTTCTGCGAGAACTGCAGTCTCGACCACATCCGTGAACCTCTCCGCAGGACTCTTCTTCTCCTGCGAGATCGGATCCGGTCGGTGGGCGATGAGGCTCATCAGCAGAAACTTCATTCTGCGCCCTCACAGCTCAAGGACTTCTCGAACGGGTGAACGCCGACTTCCGCCGAGGGCAGCGACCGATCGTAGAGCGCTGTGTACCCGGTGGACAGGTACAGCGCAACAGCCTCGGGCTGATTCCATCCGGTGGTCAGGTAGACACGGCGGTAACCCCGCTCGGACGCGATACGCTCGAGTTCGGCAACGACGAGCTTTCCGTAACCCCTCTTACGGTGCGAGGCCGACGTCCAGATGCGTTTCAATTCCGCAGTGGTGGAGTCGTACTGACGAAAAGCTCCCCCGGCCACCGGAACACCTTCGGCGATCGCCACCACCAGCGCACCGCCCGGTGGCTCGAACTCGTCAGCCGGATACGACGTCAACTCGCTGTACATCTGCCCCGGCGTGGTGTCGTACCGGCTCGAATACTCGAGTGCCAGCTCCTCGATCAGCGGCGCCGCCAGCGGATCGGTCTGGTGGACGGCAACGAACTGCAGTGCTGTGGTTCCCAGCGAGGTTGTCATGTTTCTCCTCCATCGGTCCTGGCGGGAGCACCCGCACGCACACGGCGTGATGGTTGCTGCGACGTCGTCGAGCCAAGGTCTCTCGGTCGCTCTGGATGGTCTGGATCGTCTGGATCGTCTGGATGGTGTTTTCAGTTGTACGAACCGGGACCGGTGCTGTTCCATTCCCGATTGCTAGGAAATCTGTCGAGCTCCCAGCCGGAACAAGGGTGTCTCGGACGTCCCACCGTCGACCAGGTCCGCGACGAGCTCGCCGATCGCAGGCGCGAATTTGAAGCCGTGTCCGGAGAATCCACCGGCGACGGTCAGGTTCCCGACACGGTCGACGACGAAATTGGAGTCGGGCGTTGTGGTGTACAGGCAGGTCAGAGGGTCGGCTGATGCGGCGTCGACGCCGGGCAGCCAGGTGCGGGCATACGTCTGCAGTCGGTCGACACCGTCCTCGCGAGCGACGAAATTTCGCGTGTCGGGATCGACGATCGGTCCGGTTCCGTGTTCGCCGATCTTGACGCCCTCTTCGCCCTGCAGACCGTAGATCCCCTCACCGTCGAGTTCGGCGCCGGGGTGGTGGATGAAGCTCGGCCAGTCGGCCGAGGTGGTCGGTAGGAAGTGTGCGGGTTGTTCCTGTGTGGTGACCAGTTCGGGCAGGGTGACGTGCGAGTCGACTACCTTCGACGTCCAGGCACCTGCGGCGACCACGATGTGGTCGGCCACGTAGGTGTGCGCGTCGGTGGACACCTCGCTCGCGGAGATGCTGCGCACCGGACTGCCGTACTCGATTCTCGCCCCGAGGGCGGCAGCCGCAGCGGTGAACGCGGCCACACTACGGTCGGCGTGCAACCGCCCGGCGTCCGGGTGATAAAGCACTGTTGTGTCGAATTTCAGCCCTGCCCAACGCTTCTGTGCCTCACGCGGTTCGAGGACCTCGCTCGCCAGCCCGGCCTTCGCGAGCGCCTCGACGCGCGGAGTCACGATGACGGGTGCACCGTGATCGACGGCGCCCGTGAGCGTCAGTAGCTCTGTAGCGGTCTCGTTTTCGAGCTTTCGCCACAGTGTGTACGCACGCGCGGCGAGGTCGACGTAGTAGTCGTCGGCGTAGGCATGACGGAAGATGCGGGAAGTTCCGTGTGACGCGCCGTTACGATGGCCCGGCGCGAATTGTTCCAGCAGGGTGACGCTGTGGCCACGCCGTGCGAGCACCCAGGCGGACGCCGCACCGATCACTCCGCCACCGACGACTACTACGTTCATGTACCGATTATCCAGCCTTGCGCGGCAGACCCGGCGGGTTGACGACCGATTCGGTGACTGCCTCGTCCTTCAGGCCCCACCGGTCGATGACCTTCTGGTAATCACCGGTCTCGATCGCATGGTCGATCGCCTCCTGCACGGCCTCGATGAGCCCGTTGTCCTTCTTCGTCGTCACGGCGATCTCACCCTGCAAAGCGTCGCCTGCTCCGGAGAACGTGCCGATGATCTTGCTCTCGCCACTGGTGGCAGCGTGGTAGACAGCGCTCGGGTTCGGACCGAGGTAGCCGTCGATCCGGCCCGACGCGAGCGCCAGGTAGTAGTCGGACGTCGTCTGGTAGTAGGCGATCTCGGCCGGAGCCAGTCCGGCGGCGACGTTCTGAGCGTTCCAGTCGACGAGCAGCTGTTCCTGATTGGTTCCGGAACTGACACCGATCTTCTTGCCCGCGATGTCTTCCTTCGAGGCGACCGTCCAGTCTGTGTCCTTCTGCGTCTCGAACGCGAGGTTGTCCAGACGGTACGTCGCGAAATCGTACTTGTCCTTGCGCTCCTCGGTGACCGTGACGTTCGAGATGAAGACGTCGTTCTCGCCCGAGTCGATCTTGACGAAGTTCTGCGCCCAGTCGGCGACGGTGATCTCGGGCTTCAATCCCAGGATGTCGGCAATGAGGATACCGAAGTCGACCTCGGATCCGACGACGGTGGTGTCGTCGGTGGCGTAGAAGCGCAGCGGCGGGGCAGTTCCGGATGTTCCGGCGATGGTCAGCACGCCGCTGTCACGGATCGCCTGCGGAACCTTGGCTGCGATGTCGTCCACCTTGTCGGCGTGGACTCGGCCTTCCTGCTCCGGCGAGAGATCGAAGGTCTGACCTGTCTCGGTCACCACCTCGGATTCCGCCGCCGGCTCGCTGCATGCGGTGAGGGTCAGGGCCGCAGCAGAGAGTGCAGACGCGAGGACAAGAAGTCCCCGGTTGAATCTGGGCATGGTTGTTCCTTGTGTTGTGTGGGTGTGGAGGTCTAGAGAACGTGCGCGAGAAAAGCTTTGGTGCGCGGTTCCTGTGGATTGTCCAGCAGTTCGGAAGGAGTGCCTTGTTCGACGACCTGCCCGGCATCCATGAAGACGACGGTGTCGGCGATTTCCTTGGCGAATCCGACCTCGTGGGTCACGATCACCAGGGTCGCGCCTTCACGGGCCAGTCCTCGGATGACTTCGAGTACCTCTCCGACCAGCTCGGGGTCGAGGGCCGACGTCGGTTCGTCGAACAGAATCACTTTGGGACGCAGAGCAAGTGCGCGTGCGATCGCCACACGCTGCTGCTGCCCGCCCGACAGGCGTCGTGGATAGTCGTGTGCCTTGTCCTTCAACCCGACGCGCTCGAGAAGGGCGAGCGCCTCGGGTTCCACGTCGGCACGCTTGCGCTTCTGCGCGGACACCGGAGCTTCGAGCACGTTCTCGAGAACGGTCAGGTGCGGAAACAGATTGAAGTTCTGGAACACGAAACCGATCTGCGAGCGTTGCTTCAGGATGTCCTTGTTGCTGAGCTCGTGCAGTTTGTTGCCCCGACGACGGTATCCGACGAGGTCGCCGTCGACACGGACCGTCCCCTGATCGACCTTCTCGAGGTGGTTGAGGCTGCGTAACAGCGTCGACTTGCCCGATCCGGAGGGACCGATGATCACCGTCACCTCACCGGGCCGGACGACGAGGTCGACACCCTTGAGGACCTCGAGTGGTCCGTAGGACTTGTGCACGCCCCGGACCTCGACGGCGTACTTGCTGTTCTCGGTGGGCGTGGTGGCGTCGAGCGTCGTCATCGCGTTGCTCCTCCGCGCGGCGGTGCGGTGATCTCGGCAACCCGCTTGCGAATCTTCTGGATCGGTGTCAGGGGAATGGTCCGCACCGCGCCTTTGGCGTAGTGCCGTTCGACGTAGAACTGCACGACGGACAGAACCGAGGTCAAGATGATGTACCAGACCGTCGCGACCATGAGCAACGGAACGACGCGGCCGTTACGGCCGTAGATGACCTGCACCTGGTAGAACAGCTCGGCGATCGCCATGACGGACACGATCGAGGTCCCCTTGAAGAGGCTGATCACCTCGTTCGCGGCATTCGGCAGGATGCCCCGCATCGCCTGTGGCAGAACGATCTTGAAGAACTCGCGCCGCTTCGGGATACCCAGCGCGGCAGCGGCTTCGAGTTGGCCCTGGTCCACCGAGATGATGCCGGCACGGACGATCTCGGCCGAGTACGCAGCCTGATGAAGAGCAAGACCGATGATCGCGGCCGTCGATCCACTGATGACGTTGTTGACGTTGAACTCGAAGAACGCAGGACCGAAGGGAATTCCGAGCGTCAATGTCTGATACAGGTACGCGATGTTGAACCAGAACAGAAGCTGCACGATCAGCGGAATGGACCTGAACGCCCAGATGTAGAACCACGAAATGACCTGCAGAACAGGGTTGTTGGACAACCGAGCGACAGCAAGACCGATACCGATCGCGAACCCGATCAGCGTGCCCCAGAACGTCAGCTGAATCGTCAACCACAGCGCGGACATGACCGACGCCGCCGTGAAGTACTGAGCGAACGTCGTCCAATCCCAGCCCGGATTGGTGGCCAGACCGTGGACGAACTGCGCCACGAGTACGAGAACCACCACGCTGACGATCCAGCGCCACGGGTGCCATTTCTTGGCGACGATCAGATCTTCGTCGTCGACGGTCGGTTCTGCGGCGGCGGGCCGCGCGTCCAATTGAGTCACCGGATCCACCGGGTGTGAGCATGCATGATCGAAGCCTTTGCCGAGGTAAGTAGAGCGAGGGGTGGTGCGATGCGGGTAGCGCGCTAGCTACAGCAGTACGTCGCGATACGGCACAGGTCGACGTGCAGACGACGCCACTCGGTCCGGTACAGCGGTGCGCTGTTCATGTGTCCTCCATCGGTCCTGGCGGTAGCACCCACACCTACCGTGAGGCAGGGGGTTGCTGCGACGTCGTAGAGCCAAGGTCTCTCGGTCGCTCTGGATGGTGACAGGAATGTATTCGCTCGATAGTGCAACCGTCAAGTCAGCGCAACCGATTTGTGCAGCGGCGCTTGACGTTAGGGTTCGAATCACCCTGATTTCAAACCTTGCATCCAGGAAGACGGATTGTTCGGAGTGCGTTGCAATCGAACACTTGTTCGAGTACCTTCGAAGCCATGGGGAAGCCGGGGGCATCGAAGAGCGGGTACGGAGCGAGGCCGACGCGGCTGCGCATATCCTCGACGGCCTTGCAGAGTCACGCAGGGCCGAAAACCGAGCTTCGGCCGAACTGATCCGCGGCCTGTACGCACTCGGAGAGTTCAGGCTGGCCACCGAGGCGGATATCCACAGCCAGGGCGGCGAAGCGGACGTGACACTCGCGCAGCGAGCCGTCGAATGCGAGGCCTCGGTGACTCTTGCTCTGTCGCGCACAGCGACTCGCGAGAGACTGATCGTGGGCAGGGAATTGGAGGAGCGACTCCCGGCCATCCTCGACGCATTCAGAGCGGGCGACCTCGACTATCAACGGGTTCGCACCATCGCGCTCGTGCTGTCGAAAGCGAGCGACAACACCGTCCGCGGGATCGAAGCAGATGTTCTGGCCTCTGCACGTCGGTGCAGTATCCGTCGATTGCGCGAGCGCATCTGGGCGCACTGGTTCGACTACAACGAGGCCGAAGCACTGGCGGCACGCAGGCAACAGAATCGGAAGAACCATGCGCATCGATCAAGCACGGCGCCGACGGAATGGCCACTCTGTTCGCAAAGATGACCGCTCTCGAAGGCGTGGAATGCAATTCGGTTCTCGACGAGATCGCAGCCACGGTGATGGTTCCGGGCAACGGTGTACCCGCGCGCAAGAACAAACGCACACGCACGCCCCGACCGACCGCCCCCACCGGCGATCCACCCGACGAGCTGTATGCACCCACGTGGTGGGAAACGTACATCGGTGAGTACAGCGAATACGGCGACGTGGCCGGCACCGATCGGGCTGCCTACGTGCCGTCGCTCGGTGACATCGCGCGACTGACAGACCCCACGGCACGTGCCGACGCGATTTTCCTCCGAGAACGATTCCTCGAACATCGCGCAGTCGTGACCGCGCGTGAACGCTACCGGCCGCCGCCGTTCTGACGAACAGGCGGCACGACCGAATTCAACGCTGCGAGCGCAACCGAGGTGAACGCTCGCACCCCGACGTCGATGGCGACGTCGGGGTCGGGCGCGTACCAGGGGCTGTGACCGTTCGGCACCGGAACCCTGCTCGCCACTTCTTCCGCCAGACCGGTGCCGAAGTACCAATAGACAGACGGGACACCGAAACTGGTGCCGTATTCGCCGAAGTCCTCCGAACCGGTGACCGGGTCGACCACGGTGAAGCCGTGCTCGCCGAACTCGGTTTCGAGCGCCGATCGAACGGTCTCGAATGCGGCGACGTCGTTGACGTTCTGCGGGAAGTGCACCGTGTGCTCGAATTCGGGTTCTGCCTGGAGGCCGCTGGCCTGGGCTTCGGCAACGACGATTCGACGCACGGATCGCTCGATCAGAGACCGCACCTCCTCGGTGAACGACCGAGCGTTGACGGTGAACGT
Organism: Rhodococcus sp. 114MFTsu3.1; assembly: GCF_000383555.1. NCBI lineage: Bacteria > Bacillati > Actinomycetota > Actinomycetes > Mycobacteriales > Nocardiaceae > Rhodococcus > Rhodococcus sp. 114MFTsu3.1. Next base: position 78,978 of record NZ_KB911546.1, read on the forward strand.
CAATTCGTCGGGAAGGATGTTGCTGACGGTGCCCGCATGAATCGTGCCCACCGATACCACCGCAGTCTCGTTCGGCGGAACCTCCCTGGACACGATGGTCTGCAAACGCAGGATCATCGACGCCGCCAGCACGACGAGATCGACGGTCTTGTGCGGACCGGCCGCATGCCCACCGTCGCCGCGCAGAGTTATCTGCCAGGTATCGGCAGCGGCTTGCAACACCGCGGGCCGTGACCCGACGGTGCCCGGAGCAAGTGCGCCGCTGGCATGCTGCCCGAGCACGATGTGCGGGGTCGGATGATCGTCGAAGATTCCCGACGCCAACTGCGCGCGTGCCCCCGATCCGACCTCCTCCGCAGGCTGGAAGATCGCGACGACGGTGCCCGACCACCGGTCCCGTACCGCCAGGAGCCTGTCGATCGTGCCGATCAGCGACGTGATGTGAACATCGTGGCCACAGGCATGCATCGCACCGGTAGTGCTCGCGTACGGAACGCCCGTCTGCTCCGCGATGGGCAGCGCATCTATGTCCGCGCGAAGGCCGACCACCGGCCCCGGCCCGTTCTCCAGCGTCGCGACGAGACCGGTCACGGTGTCCGACGTGGACAGGTGAAGTCCGCGGCCGCGTAACTCGTCGGCGATCACGGCCGTAGTCCGTCTCTCCTGGAACGCCACCTCCGGCCAACGGTGGAAATCCTCGTACAGTTCGCGCAGTCGAGATGGCCGCACCGCCGCCAACGTCGTCATCCAGATCTCCCGTCGAGTGAAGACACTTCGGTCAGGAGGTTAGTTCCCGTACCTTCACATCTCCCTGGATTCGACGCCAAGAGAAGTGCACGATTGCCCTGAAGGCCCTCGAAGACAATGCTTTTCGCGCACTCGGAAAACTCAGAATCAGGCTGATTCTATTGCCGGTCTCGGCAGAGGCGCTGTCACCACTGAACACCGTTGCCCTACGCGGTCACCAGATGTTCACTCCATCATTAGACGCTCGATGATTCGAAACCTTCTCCGTGGTCTGCAGGAACGCCATCATCGGTTCATGGCCCCAACGACAACAGCATGGCAGTGGCAGTTGGACGCGGTTTGCCGTGGGCACGGCACCACCGAAGACTCCGCAGGCCCCGATCCGATCTCCGATGTGTTCTTCTCCCCGTCGGGCGAAGGCAGGACCGCACGGCGCCAGCGCGAGAACAGGGCGAAGGTGTTGTGCGAACAATGCCCGGTCATCGTTCAGTGCCGTCAGTTCGCCCTCGCGACCAACGAGCCGTTCGGAGTGTGGGGTGGAATGACCGCCCGCGAACGGGCCCTGCGGCGCACGGCACTGAAGAAAGCCGGCTAGATCGCACTTCCCGCGAGTGGAAAACGTCGCGAGTGGAAGACTGTAGGGGTGAGCGACAAGGACGAGCCCCAGCGTTGGACCTACCTGATGGACATGGACGGTGTGCTCGTCCACGAGGATCACCTCATACCCGGCGCCGACGCGTTCGTCGCGGAGCTGCAGGCGAACGAGATTCCGTTCATCGTGCTCACCAACAACTCGATCCGCACACCCCGCGACCTGCGCGCCAGGCTCGAACGCACCGGCCTGAACATCCCCGAGAAGTCCATCTGGACGTCGGCACTGGCGACGGCCAACTTCCTGGGGAACCAACGTCCCCGCGGCAGCGCGTACGTCGTCGGCGAATCAGGTCTGACGACGGCGCTGCACGACATCGGATACGTGCTCACCGACTCCAACCCGGACTACGTCGTGCTCGGTGAGACCCGCACCTACTCGTTCGAGGCCATCACCACCGCCATTCGCCTCGTCGAGAAGGGCGCTCGGTTCATCGCCACCAATCCCGACGCCACCGGGCCGTCGCGAGAAGGCTCCCTGCCCGCGACGGGGTCCGTCGCAGCCCTCATCACCAAGGCAACCGGCAAAGAGCCATACTACGTCGGGAAGCCGAACGCGCTGATGATGCGCTCGGCGCTGCGCGCCATCGGCGGTCACTCCGAAAGCACGCTGATGATCGGTGACCGCATGGACACCGACGTTCTCTCCGGACTCGAAGCAGGCCTGCAGACCATCCTGGTACTCACCGGAATCTCCACGAAGACGTCCGTCGAGAACTACCCGTTCCGCCCGACGAAGGTGATCAACTCGGTCGCCGATCTCGTCGGCCGGACCCAGTCGCCGTTCTGATGGCGCCCTCGCCCACCGGTACACCGACCTTCGTTCTGTCACGCAGCACCTACAACGTCGAAGCAGACGGAGTGGAGAACGCGTACGCGTCGACGGACGACGCCGTCGCAGCCGTCCGCAGTGGAACGCCCGTCGTCGGTGCCCTGCCGTTCGACGACGCCGACCCGGTGGCCCTGACACACCCGACATCACTGCGTCGAACCGACGGTCCCTGGCGAGCGTTCACGACTGCGCTGCCCCGGGTCCGCGTCGGAGAACAGATCCCTTCTGCGGAGGAACACGTCGCGCGCGTGCACGCACTGGTGAACAGCATGCGCGACGGGTCGGTGCAGAAAGTGGTGCTGGCGCGATCGCTCCGATTGTTTGCCGACTCCCCGATCGACCCCATGGCCCTGCTCGGCACCCTCGTCGAGAAGGACGTCCTGGGAAACGGCTATGCCGTCGACCTCTCCGCAGCGGGGGCAGAGCATGCGGGCTCGTACCTCGTCGGGTCGAGCCCGGAGCTGTTGATTCGGCGCCACGGCCGCGCCGTGACATGCCATCCATTCGCCGGAACCGCGGCGCGCAGCGACATCCCCGACGAGGACGCCGCCATCGCCGCTCGCCTCGCAGCCAGCGCCAAGGACCAAGCCGAACACCGATTCGTCGTCGACGAGATCAGGTCCGCACTGGAACCGCTGTGCAGCGACCTCGACATCCCGCCGGAACCGCAGCTCAGCAGCACCCCGCAACTGTGGCACCTCAGCACACCCATCACCGGGACTCTGCGCGACGCGGCGACGACCTCGCTCGATCTGGCGATCGCCCTGCATCCCACACCTGCCGTCGCGGGCGTACCGCGCCGGGCGGCGATGGACGCGATCAAGCGGATCGAAGGACCACGGGGCTTCTACGCAGGCGCAGTCGGATGGGCCGACGCCGTGGGTGACGGTGAATGGATGGTGGCCATCCGAGGCCTCGAACTCGCCGCCGACGGCCGCTCGGCCCTCGCCACCGCCGGCGGCGGGATCGTCGCCCAATCCGACCCCGACGCCGAACTCGCCGAAACGACAGCCAAGTTCCGAACGGTACTGGCCGCCTTCGGCGTCTGAGCTCAGCCGAGCGCCTGCTTCAGGTCCGCGATGAGATCCTCGGTGTCCTCCAGGCCGATCGAGATACGAACGACCCCGTCGGAAAGACCCACTGCAGCACGGCCTTCCGGCCCCATGGCGCGATGCGTCGTGGTCGCAGGGTGCGTGATGAGAGTCTTCGAGTCGCCGAGGTTGTTGGAGATGTCGACGACACGCAGAGCGTCGAGCAACTCGAACGCACGCTTCTTGCCTTCACCCTCGGGAGCAGCGAGCTCGAACGTGACGACGGTTCCGCCGCCCGTCATCTGACTCTTCGCCAGCTCGTGCTGCGGATGTGACTCCAGGAACGGGTATTTCACCCACGACACCGCAGGATGGGATTCGAGGAACGTCGCGATCTCGAGCGCCGACTGCGTCGAATGACGCACCCGAACCGGCATGGTCTCGAGACCCTTGAGCAGCGTCCACGCGTTGAACGGGCTCAGCGCAGGGCCGGTATGACGCATCAACGTCTGCACCGGGCCCTCGATGTACTCCTTGCTACCGAGAATCGCACCACCGAGGACACGTCCCTGGCCGTCGATGTGCTTGGTGCCGGAATACACCACCACATCCGCACCCAGTTCCAAGCTCTTCTGCAGCAACGGCGTCGCGAACACGTTGTCCAACACCACCGTTGCGCCCGCCGCGTGAGCAAGCTCGGACACACGCCTGACGTCCACCAGCGACTGCATCGGGTTCGACGGCGTCTCGAAGAACACCGCAGTCGTCGGTACCGACAGCGCCTCTTCCCACTGCGCGTTGTCTTCACCGTCGACGAACACGGTCTCGACGCCCCACCGCGGGAGGATCTCGTTGCACACCACGAAGCACGAACCGAACAAGCTGCGCGCAGCCACCAGACGGTCACCCGCCTTCAACAGCGCACCGAGGGCCGTGAACACCGCCGACATACCGCTGGAGGTACCGAAGCACGCCTCGGCGCCCTCGATCAACCGCAGTCGCTCCTCGAACATCTTGACCGTCGGATTGCCGTACCGCGAGTAGACGAAATGATCGATCTCCCCGGTGAACGCCTGCTCGGCCGCACCTGCGCTCTCGTAGACGAAGCCCGAAGACAGATACAACGCTTCCGCATTCTCGTCGAACCCGGACCTCATCAACCCGCCGCGAACACCCAGCGTTCCCTGCCCCACACCGTCAGGCAGCTTCTTGTCGAAGCCTCCGCCCTTGGGCAGGCCCGGAATCCTCTGCTCGCTCACTGCTGCCTCCACGGAAGTCCTACTGCACGCCACCCGACGACGCCGCGGTGACCGTCGGCGTCGGTTGCACCCTCGAAACCGTCGAGCACGTTGTAGGACGGGCCGATACCCGCGGCCGTCGCGGCCTCCGCCGCACCGATGGAACGCTGACCGGAGCGGCACAGGAACACCACCGGGCGCTCGCCGTCGACACCGGCTTCCTTCAGCTGATCGACGAAGTTCTCGTTCCGCGCGCCGTTCGGGTAGCTCACCCACTCGATCAGGTGAGTGGGCCGCTCGATCGACGACGTGTCCGGGACGCCGACGTACTGCCACTCGGCGTGCGTGCGGACGTCGACCAGAACTGCCTCGGGATTGTCACGAAGCAGCTCCCAGGCCGCCTCCGGGGTTATGTCACCTGCGTAAGTCACGGATCAAGCCTTTCATACGTTGCACACCAGCCATTTGTCGTCGACGCGGACGAACTTCCACACCTCGCTCGACGTAGCCCCGGTCTTCTCGAACTTCGTCGGCACCGTGACTACCCCGCGGTCACCGTTGATCTCGTACTCACTGGGAGCCCCGTCGACCACAAGTTTGCCGTTCTCCTCCACATCGGCAACCCGAGCGTCGGTGTAGTCCTGATCGGACCCGGTGACGAGGCTGCTCACCTGCTCGTCACAGGTGACGGCGCGCAGAGCGTCGGCGTCGCCCTCGTTCTGGGCGTCGACGAACTCGGTGATGCTGTCGGTGAGCAACTGAGCCTGAGTGACGTTGTCCTCGGCGGGAGCGAACCGAGCCGCGAGAAAGATTCCGGCGAGCAGCACGACGACGATGCCGACGGCGATCAGAAACGGCCACGCGTTCGGCGGGCGGCGTTCACCCGACGCGGCAGCTGCTGCAGACGCGTTGTTCTGCGCTTCCTCACGACTGTCGACCCACTGTTGCCTACGTTCACGCCACGACGCCATGGCGACAATCTTCCCCGCCCGGCAAACCTCTAGTGCTGCTGGGGTCCGACTGGAATGTCGCCGCGCAGGGTGATGCGGTGCATCTTGCGGTGCTCGGTGCCGTAATCACGGTTGGCGTAGTGCGAGGTGCTCCGGTTGTCCCACAGCACCAGGTCACCGAGACGCCAGCGGTGACGCACCACGTGCTCCGGCTTGGTCAGATGCGCGTACAGGAAGTCGAGGATGCCCCGACTCTCCGCCTCGGAGACACCGACGATGTGCGACGTGAAACCAGGGTTGACGAAAATGCCCTTGCGACCGGTCTCCGGGTGCACCCGAACAACCGGATGCTCGACGGGTACCAGCGCAGTCACCTCTTTGCCGTCCCAGACGTTGCCCTTGCCTCCGCGCTTCTGCGCGAGGTAGTAGCCGAACTCGCGGTTACCGTCGTGCACCGCGGTCAGCTGGTCGATCATCTGCCGCACCGGCGCAGCCAACGACTCGTAGGCGAGCTGACTGTCCGCCCAGTTGGTGTCACCCCCGTGCGGAGGGAGGACGACGGGCCGCAGAATCGACCCCATCGGCGGACGCTCCATGAACGTCACGTCCGTGTGCCAGATGTCCGCGAACCCGTTGTCCTGACTGTCGAGGGCATAGACCTCGGCAGCGACATGACCACTGTCGTGCACCGGATGCCCCGCCGTCAGCTCGCCGAGCCGTCGACCGAAATCGATCTGCCCCGCATCGTCGAGGGACTGCCCGCGCAGTACCAGAACCTTGTGCTCGACCAGTGCGTCGCGCACCGCTCGAATGTGCGCATCGGACGCCGACGCCACATCGAGCCCGATCACCTCGGCACCGAAACTCGGGCCGAACTTGTCGAGCGTGAGTGAAACCGTGGTTTCCACAGTGGTCATGTCTGTCCTCGATTCATGATGGCCGCGGACGTTTCGACGGCGAGCCGCATGGCCCGTCCGCGCCGAGACCGTGGTCGGTGCAGCCGTACTGGATGTGTGGCGAAAGAAGCGAAGGGCGCTCAAAGGGCCCGGTGCGCGGGAGAGGTCACCGACAACACATGGTGGTGCAGGTACGACAAAGGTCCAGGGCGATTCGCCGGACCAGGAATGTCGTCTGCATGATGCAATTCCTACCTGAAACCGGGAAATAGCTCAAGTCCGGATGCCTTGGAGTGTGCCCGGAGTGCGACGTAGCCTTGAGTGACGACCACCAGCCCAGATCAGGTAACACTTAATTTATGCTGGGGTGTCCGTACATGCCCTCGACGAAGGTAGTTCGCTGCACATGACCGATCAGACTCGTCCACTCCGCGTCGCCATCGTCGGCGCCGGACCCGCAGGCATCTACGCCGCCGACGCACTCATGAAGTCCGACACAGATGTCAGTATCGACCTGTTCGAGCGCATGCCCGCACCCTTCGGCCTCATCCGCTACGGCGTCGCACCGGACCACCCCCGCATCAAAGGCATCATCACCGCCCTGCACAAGGTCCTCGACAAGCCCCAGGTCCGCCTGCTCGGCAACATCGACTACGGCACCGACATCACCCTCGACGACCTGCGCCGCTTCTACGACGCCGTCATCTTCTCCACCGGCGCCAACGCCGACCGCGCACTGAACATCCCCGGCATCGACCTCGACGGCAGCTACGGCGCCGCCGACTTCGTCTCCTGGTACGACGGCCACCCCGACGTCCCCCGCACCTGGCCCCTCGACGCCGAGAAAGTCGCCGTCCTCGGCGTCGGCAACGTCGCCCTCGACGTCGCCCGCGTCCTCGCCAAGACCGGCGACGAACTCCTCCCCACCGAAATCCCCGCCAACGTCTACGAAGGCCTCAAAGCCAACAAGGCCCTCGAAGTCCACGTCTTCGGACGCCGCGGACCCGCGCAAGCCAAGTTCACCCCCCTCGAACTCCGCGAACTCGACCACTCCCCCAACATCGAGGTCATCGTCGCCCCCGAGGACATCGACTACGACGAAGGCTCCGAAGCCGCCCGCCGCGGATCCAAACAGGTCGACATGGTCGCCAACACCCTGCAGGACTGGGCCATCCGCGACGTCGGCAACCGCCCCCACAAACTGTTCCTGCACTTCTTCGAATCCCCCACCGAAATCCTCGGCGAGAACGGCAAGGTCGTCGGACTACGCACCGAACGCACCGAACTCGACGGCACCGGCAACGTCCGCGGCACCGGCACCTACAACGACTGGGACGTCCAAGCGGTCTACCGCGCCGTCGGCTACCTCTCCCAGAACATCGCCCAACTCCCCTTCGACGACCAAGCCGGCACCATCCCCAACGAAGCAGGCCGCGTCGTGGAGTCCCCGTCCTCGACCACCCCGGTCCCGGCCACCTACGTCACCGGCTGGATCAAGCGTGGACCCGTCGGCCTGATCGGTCACACCAAGGGCGACGCCAACGAAACCGTCGCCAACCTCCTCGAGGACGCACCCGGCTTCACCGGCGCCACCGACCCCGATCTCGACGCGGTCACCACGTTCCTCGAAGACAAGAAGGTTCCCTTCACCACCTGGGACGGCTGGTACCGCCTCGACGCCCACGAACGCTCCCTCGGCGAACCCGAAGGCCGCGAACGCGTCAAAGTCGTCGAACGTGAAGAGATGGTCGCCGCGTCGAAGGAATGAGCACGTTGCGTTCCCGTGGGTAGTTCTGCACAGCACTTGTGTAGAGCCACTCACGGGCACATCAACGAAGAACGAACCCTGAGTAGCCTTTCTCGGCGACCTCGTTGCACTTCTTCTCGTATTCGACACACCCTCCGACGTACGGCATGAAAATTTGCGGTTTGCCCGGAATGTTGGCACCCATGTACCACGAGGCGGCCTTTGGAAACACCGTGTACGACGCCATCTCGTTGACGTGCGCCACCCAGCCTTCCTCGGCCTCAGGGGTGGGCTCGATGGTGTCGTATCCGTGAGAGCTCATGTACCCCAGTAGTTCCGCTGTCCATTCGACGTGTTGCTCGATGGCGGTGACCATGTTGGCCAACACGGACGGACTGCCCGATCCCGCGATGAGAAGCAGGTTGGGGAAGCCTGCGACGCCGAGCCCCAGGTAAGTGGTCGGTCCGTGCTGCCACTTGTTCTTCAGCCTCTCGCCGCCGACGCCGGTGATATCGATGCGGTCGAGAGCACCGGTCATGGCGTCGAATCCGGTTGCGAGGCAGAGTACGTCGAACTCATGGTCCGCATCTCCGGTACGCGCTCCCGTGGGAGTGATCGATTCCAGTGGAGATTTCCGTAGGTCCACCAGGGTGACATTGTCTCGGTTGTACGTTTCGAAATAGTTCGTGTCGACGCAGATCCGCTTGGCGCCGAGCGGGTATCCCCGCGGGATCAACGATTCGGCAGTATCGGGATCCTCGACCGTCGCCCGGATCTTGTCGCGAACGTAGTCGGCGACCGTGTCGTTCGCCTCGTCGGTCAGCATCAGATCCTGATATGCACCCAGTAAAGCAAAGCCACCCTTGCCCCATCGCCCGTCGAACTCTTTCACTCGATCTTCGTGGGCCACATCCAGCGCGTTCTGCTCGTTGTCTCCGCGCTCGACACCGGCCGACGACGCCCGCGCCCGACGCCTACGCTCGGGATAGTTCGCCTTCACCTCGCGCTCGAACTCGGGGTCGAGTGGCCCGTTGAGCGCCGGCACCGAGAAACTCGCCGTACGTTGCAGCACGGTCAGGTGTTCGGCTACCTTCGCGACCTCGGGAATGAGCTGAATGCCCGACGACCCCGTGCCGATCACCGCGACGCGCTTGTCGGTGAAATCGACCCCCTCCTTGGGCCAGTCTCCAGTGTGGTAGGTCTTGCCCGCAAAGCTTTCAAGCCCAGCAATGTTCGGCGTCTGAGGAACCGACAGACACCCAGTTGCCATGATCAGAAATTGCGTCGTGACCTCAGCCCCGTCGGCGTGTACCGCCCAGGTCCGCGTGTCCTCGTCGTACTGCGACGACTGCACTCGCGTGTGCAGCGAGATGTCGCGTCGGAGATCGAATCGATCTGCAACGTGCTGTAGGTATTCGAGGATCTCGGGTTGCGCAGGGTAGCGCTCCTTCCATCGCCACTCCTGCTGTAATTCTTCATCGAACGAGAACGAGTAGTCGACGCTCTCGACGTCGCATCGCGCACCTGGATACCGGTTCCAGAACCACGTTCCTCCTACGTCCTCGCCCGCTTCGAAGAGATGGACGTTCAGGCCTTGGCCTCTGAGCTTCCACAGCAGGTAGAGGCCGGAGAACCCTGCTCCGACGATCACCGCGTCGAACGAATCTTCTCTATTAGTGCGCATGATTAGCACGGTATTGGGGTAGCCTGGTTGTGTCAACGGTCACAATCACGCGGAGGGAGCACCCATGGCAGATCAGTCACGTTGCCCAATAGCCCATTTCGATCACAATTCACCCGAGCACTCCGCAGACCCGATCGGCTCGTACCGAGAGTTTCGATCCAAGCACGACGTCGCATGGAGTGAGGCCAACGGAGGCTACTGGGTTCTCGCCGGATACGACGCAGTCTTCGAGGCCGCTCGCGACGACGACATCTTCACCTCGCGCAGAACCCCCTCCGGTGGCGACGGACTGTCGGTGGTCATCCCCAAGACCCCTATGCATCAGCACATCCCGATCGAGCTCGATCCGCCGGAGTTCCGGAAGTATCGAAAGATCGTCAATCTGATCACCGCGCCCGCGGCCGTCGGCCGGATGACGGACATGATCGCGCACTACACGACCTGGTTCATCGACGAAGTGATCGAAGCGGGCGAGTGCGACTTCTCGGACATCATCGGGGTGCCGTCGATCGTCACGATCGACTGGCTTGGTATCCCCACCGACGAGTGGCGCCGGTACTCCTCCGCGCACCGAGCAACTCTTGCATCTCCCCAGGACAGCGCGGAGTTCAAGCAGGCAGTGGAGGTGGACCTTCCTGCGTGTTCCGCGCAGATGCGAGAGATCATCGCAGCTCGCCGCGAGAACCCGACCGACGACGCCATCAGCTTCCTCGTTCAGCAGTCGATCGACGACCGTCCCATCACCGACGACGAGGTCTTCTCCATCGTCGAGTTGCTCATCTCCGGCGGTGTCGGAACGACCGCATCGTTGGTCAGCCAGGCTCTCGTCTGGCTGCATCAACATCACGACGCTCGGCAGAAGCTGATCGACGATCCATCCCTGCTGGACCATGCGGTCGAGGAGTTTCTTCGGTACTTCTCGCCCACTCAGGCCCTGGCCCGTACCGTCACTCAGGACATCGAGTTCAAGGGATGCCCGATGCGTGAGGGCGACCGAGTTCTGTTGTCCTGGGCGTCGGCGAACCGCGACGAGGCCGCCGGCTTCGAGAATCCCGACGAGCTGGACATCGAGCGCTGGCCCAACCGTCACACGGCCTTCGGGGTGGGAGTACATCGTTGCGCCGGTTCCCATCTCGGCCGGGCCATGGCGCGTTCACTCATCGGCCAGATCCTCGAACGGATGCCGGACTTCGCCATCGACGAGTCCAAGATGCAGCGCTACATCAGGCAGGGCGTCAACGTGGGCTTCCGTTCGCTCCCAGCAACGTTCACGCCAGGCGTTCGTCGCTCGGTATCCGCGTGAAGGGTAGAACCGCACTGGTCACCGGTGCAGGCGCCGGGATGGGCAACGCAACGGCCCTCGCCTTCGCGAGGGAAGGCGCAGATGTCGTCGCCGCCGACCTCGATGAGACTGCTGGGAAGACTACGGTTGCCGAGATCGAAGCACTCGGTGCACGAGCCGAGTTCGTACAGGTAGACGTCGCCGACTCCGGGCAGATTCACAATATGGTCGACGCCACCATCAGCAGCTTCGGCCGCCTCGATTTCGCCGTCAACAATGCAGCCATCGCTCCCGATCGTCATTGCATCGTCGATGTCGACGAGGCCGAGTTCGCCCGAATGCTGACGGTCAATCTCACCTCGGTCCTGCTGTGCATGAAGTTCCAGATCAGAGCAATGCTCGACGCCGATCGCGGTGGTTCCATCGTCAATATCGGTTCGGTCAGATCGCTTCGAGCGCTGGCAGGTTCACCAGGGTACACCGCAACCAAGCACGCCGTAGTTGGCCTGAGCAACACCGCGGCACTCGAGTACGCCTCTGCCGGAATCCGCGTCAACACGGTCTGTCCTGGTCCGATCGACACTCCGATGCTGCGGCAGGCGCGCGCACGACGCGGGGAAACCGCTGAGTCCGACACCAAGACTCGCACGCCGCTGGGCCGGCTCGGAGCCCCGGACGAGGTCGCTCGAACCTCACTGTGGCTGTGCTCGGACGCAGCCTCGTTCGTCACCGGACAAACCATCGCCGTCGACGGCGGATTCTTGACACCATAGAGATCGACACGAAAAGGATTGGAACAATGACCAGCACTACCGACATCAGCACCATCGTCACCGACCGGGCATTCCTGGAATGCCCGCGCTGGCACGACGGACGAATCTGGATCTCGGATCTCTATGCTCACGAGGTACTTTCGATCGGTGACGAGGGTGATGTTCGCGTCGAGGCGACCCTGACCGACCGCCCCTCCGGTCTCGGCTGGCTACCCGACGGCCGTCTGCTGATCGTCTCGATGGTCGATGGGCTCGTGCTACGACGCGAGAACGATGGCAGCCTCGTCACCCACGCCGACGTGGCCCACCTTGCCACCGGCAAGTTGAACGACATGGTCGTCGACGAACGCGGGCATGCCTACATCAGCACGTTCGGATTCGAGTTTCGCAGCAGGTCGTACGTCGAATCTGCAGTACTCATCCATGTGGCTCCCAATGGAGACGCCGACATCGCGGCCGGAGATCTGCTGTTCCCCAACGGATCCGTCATCACGAAGGACCGAACCCTGGTCGTCGCCGAGTCCATGGGCAACCGGTTGACCGCCTTCGACATCGCCGACGATGGTGGCTTGTCGAACCGGCGCACCTGGGCGGCGTTCGGCGCCGAGGTTCCCCGCACCACGGTCAAGGACGCGATGCGCGCAGCACAGGTCGCACCGGACGGCATCGGGCTCGACTCCGAAGGTGCAATCTGGGTTGCCGATGCCCTCCATCAGAAGTTGATTCGTGTCATGGAAGGCGGGGAGATCGTCGAAGAGAAAGTCTTCCCGACAGGTGTTTTCGCCTGCATGCTCGGCGGGCAGGACGGACGGACGCTGTTCGCGTGTGCTGCACCGTCCTCCTCGGAGCATGCACGCCAGGACACCCGAGATGCGAGCCTACTTTCGGTCAGAGTCGACGTACCGGCGTAATCCTGAGAAAAGGGCCCCTCTCGAGAGAGGGGCCCTTTTCGTGGGGCAGGCTAGTTCGCGAACTGAATCAGCTTGGTCTCGAGGAACGAACTCAAGCCTTCGACATTGCCTTCGCGCCCCAAACCGGACTGCTTGTATCCACCGAACGGCTGCGTGACGCACATGTCCCAGCCGTTGATCGAGATCTGTCCGGTGCGGACGCGTCGGGCAACGCTTTCCGCGAGCGCGGCGTCCTCGGCGTAGACGGCTCCGGAGAGTCCGTAATCGGAATCGTTGGCGATGGCGACGGCCTCCTCGACATCGTCGAACGGGATCACCACGACGACCGGACCGAAGATTTCCTCCTGCGCAATGCGCATGTCGTTGGTGACGTCGGCGAACAGCGTCGGCTCGACGTACCAGCCCTTGTCCAGTCCGGCCGGGCGTCCACCACCGGTCACGAGCCTGGCACCTTCGGCCTTGCCGACCTCGATGTAGTCGAGCACGCGGGTGCGCTGTCGCTCGGCGGCGAGTGGTCCGATGACGGTGCTGTCCTCACGTGGGTCGCCGACGGACACCGACTCGAAGATCGTCTTGATGGTCTCCACCACCTCGTCCTGACGGTGACGCGGGACGACGATGCGGGTGATGGCAGCGCAGACCTGCCCGCTGTGGCCGATACCTGCGAACGCAAGGCCGGGGAACACCTTGTCGAGAGCGATGTCGTCGGCGATGATGCCGGCAGACTTTCCACCCAGTTCCAGGGTGACCCGTGCGATGCGCTCGCCGCAGATGCTCATGATCTTTCGTCCGGCGATGGTCGATCCGGTGAACGAAATCTTGTCGACGTCTTTGTGCCGCACCAGGTACTCGCCGGTCTCGCGGCCGCCCGGTAGCAGCGAGATGACGCCCTCGGGCAGACCTGCTGCTTCGAGTGCCTCGGCGAGCAGCATGGTACTGACCGGACCTTCGGGTGCAGGCTTGAGCACGACCGTACAACCGGCAGCGAGAGCAGGCGCGATCTTCAGCGAGGCCGTGGCGACCGGGCCGTTCCACGGGATGATCGTTGCAACGACGCCGATCGGCTCGCGGACGAGTTTGCCGTGGCCTTCGGGCCAGCTGCGCTCTTCCTCGAATTCGAATCGTTCGTGGAGGGTGGAGGCGTCACCCCACATCTTGAGGGCGTTGTTGTGGAATGCGACGCTCGCGCCCGCGGGTGCGCCGATCTCGGCGGTGAACGCGGTTGCCATGGCGTCGAATCGTTTCTCCACCTCTTCTTGGATGCGGATGAGGTACTTCGCCCGTTCGGCGGCGGTGAGACGCGGCCATGGGCCTTCGTCGAACGCTTTCCGTGCGGCAGCGACGGCCTTGTCGATGTCGGCGGGCTGCGCTTCGGGGACCGTCGCGAGCAGTTCCTCGGTGATCGGGGAGACGACGTCGATCACCTTGTCGCTGGACGGCTCCACCCACTTTCCACCGATGAACAGTTTGTCGTAGCTCTTCAGGGTCGTGGCGGTGGGGACTGTAGCGGTCATCGGTACATCACTCCTGTTGTTGCCGAACGGATTTAGCTGAGCGGTCGGTCGATATCGCGAAGCGCCGTTGCATCGGGCCGTGCGCCTGCGGAAATAGCAGCGCGTGCGCCGATCATGAGCTTTGGCGTGTCGATACTGAGATGTGCTGTGAGCAGCCCTGTGTCGTCGATCCACGCCGCTGCCCATCTCCCGTCCACGCCGTCACGAACGACGACTGTGTCGGTGGCTGCGTGGTGACCGACGTACTGGAGCTTGTGACCGAATTGATCACTCCAGAAGTACGGGACCGGATCGTGAGCGACGGGTTCGCCGCCCGTCAGGGTCTGGGCGATCGCGTCGGGACCGGTTCTTGCGTCGTCCCAATGCTCGACGAGCAAAGACGTGCTCGAACGTGGAGACCAGCGCACCGCGACGTCACCGACTGCGAATACGTGGGGATCGGACGTTCGCAGGTTCTCGTCGACGACGACCCCGCGATCGATGTCGAGTCCCGATCCTTCCAACCACGCCACATCCGGCCTGACGCCGACTCCGGCGACGACGACATCGGCTGGAATCTCCTCGCCGGTGGTCAGCGTGACGCCGGTGTCGGTGACTTCGCGAACGCCGACCCCGAGACGCAGGTCCACCTCCGACCACCAGTCGACGAATCGCTTGCCGACTTCCTCACCCAGTGCATTCCCGAGCGGCGCGGGACCATACTCGATGCAGGTTACCTCGGCGCCGGCAGCAAGAGCCGCCGTCGCGACCTCCGCGCCGATCCAACTTGCGCCGACGAGAACGATTTTCGCTCCGGGAACGAGCTTCTCGCGGAGCGCATGGGAATCGTCGACGGTGCGCACGGCCGTCTGCCGATCGCTACCAGGCACGCGGATGGGTGCGGCGCCCGTCGCAATGATCAAGGCGTCGTACTCGATCGGCCCGCCTGCTGTGTGGACCTGCCTGGCCGAAGTGTCGAGTCCTGTTGCGGCGCTACCGATACGGACATCGACGTTCAAGTCGTCGTAGTCGGTGCGCAACTGTGTGTTCAGCTCGCCCTTCAACGCAGCCTTGGTGAGAGGGGGACGGTCGTACGGTAGGTGCTTCTCGGCAGCAAGAAGCACGATCTCCCCTTCGAAACCGCGCGCACGCAACGTTTCACAGGACCGTGCTCCGGCGAGACCGCCCCCGACGATGACAACTTTCATCAGTACATCGGGGCTGCGGGTGCGGTGGCGGCGGCGAGCGCCTCGCCGTCGGCCAGGATTCGTTTTCCGGGTGTGAAGTGCGCCGGAATCCGCTGCCAGCCCATGTTGGTGCCCTGGTGCGGGTAACGCTCCAGCTTGTCGCGCTCGATCGTGTAATCCGGCATACGGTCGAGGATCTGCGTCAACAGCGTCTTGGCCATCAGACGACCGAGGTGCGAACCGGAGCATCGATGCACCCCGATTCCGAATGCGGTGTGGCGGTTGGGCCAGCGGTCGATGTCGATCTCGTCGGGGTTCTCGAACAGCTCTTCGTCGCGGTTCGCCGACGCCCAGGACAGAAGCACACGGTCGCCCTTCTTCATCGGGCATCCCTTGAATTCGACGTCGTCGGTGACCGTGCGGGCGAGCGCCTGCGTCGGCGAGAAGAACCGGAGGAATTCTTCGACGGCGTGGTCCATGAGCGACGGGTCGTCGATGAGCCGCTTCCGTACGTCGGTATGGTCGGCAAGCCAGACGAGGGTCTGGCTGACCAGTGAGGCCGTCGTTCCCGTGCCGCCCGCGACCAACAGCTCGACCATCGCGAACACCTCGAAGTCGTCGAGGACGCGGCCGTCGACCTCCTGCTGCACGAGATAGCTGATGACATCGTCGGTCGGGTTCTCGCGTCGATCGGCAATGACCGAGCGCATCTTGGCAGACAGATACGGGAAGTCGACTTTCATCGCATGCTCGTAGTGCGGAGTTCCCGGTACCCCAGCGAGAGCCTCGTGGTGCGCGGCCGCGTAGGTCTTCCAGTCTTCGATGCCGAGGCCGAGCCAGTCGACCGTGACGATGGCCGGAACGCCGATGACGGAGGTGAAGTCGCATTCGCCCGCCTCGATGACGCTGTCGATGAAGGCGGTGGTGTGGTGCTCGACCAGATCCTTCATCTTTTCGACGGCAGCTGGAGAAGTGATGGGGTTGACGATCTTGCGGTACTTACGAAACTCCGGCGGATCCAACTCGATCGGGATGTGAAAGTGCATGGGCGTTTTGGGAATGACCACCGACAAGCCCTCGCCGCCGTATTCGTTACGCGCCGAGGAGAACGTGTCGTCGTCGCGAGACGCGTCGAAGACAGCGTCGTAATCGGAGAGAACCCAGTAGCCGCCGTGCGCTTCGGACCAACCGCGCTTCTCCGCGTTCCTGAGCTTGCGGTAGGAGCCGACAGGGTCAGCGGAGTGTTCCTGCGAGTTGTGGTCGAAGTGGATGACCGGGCAACGGCCGCTTTCCGTCATGTCTGTGTTTCCTCCTGCAAGCGAAATCTGGCGCAACCATTCGGGCCTTGTTCTGATAATGGTTATACTAGATTACAATGTTGTCAACATCACAACGGTGACCAGCTTATAGTTCAAGTCACTGGAGTGGCTGTAAACAAAGAGCGCTTCGAAGGAGGAGTCGTGAACGTATCGGTCGACGAGTTCCAGTGCCAGGGGCACGGCCTGTGCCAAATGACGTCACCGCAGGTCTTCGCCCTGCGCGACGAGGACGGACATGCCTACGTGCTGCCCGAAGGGCAAGAACCCGACCACCTCGGGGAGGCCAGGGCAGGCGCGGACAGCTGCCCGGAGCGGGCCATCACTGTCGGTTGAGCGCAGTGCAGCAGCGGGGATGGTCGGGCGCTCTCCTGGCGGCCCGACCATACCCGCCAGCACAGGCCACCAGCAGCGTTACAGAGCCCGATCCCACTGAATGACCGAGCCCATGACGTCGGGGAACTTCCGCTCGGCGTACCGAACGTACTCGTTGATGTGCTGCGCCATCCGGTCCTGCGAGAGGCCTGGATCGTGCGCGAGGAGAGAGTCGTAGATCGATTGATGAGCTGTCAGGATCGCGGCGCGACGAGGCGCCGGATAGTCGATGCCGATGATCGTGCCGTCCATGATCCCGAGCAGCGAGTCCACGAGGTAGCCGAACAGCGGATTACCCGACGACCAGGCGATGATGTCGTGGAACTGCTTGTTGGCCTCGAGGAAGATGTACTGATCGTCGAGGGAATCGCGCATCGCTTCGATGGTGCCGTTGAGCTGGCCAAGAGACTCGTCGGTGATGCGTTCGGCGGCCAACCTACTGATCATCGGCTCCATCGCCACGCGCGCTTCGGCGATGGCCTTGAACGGCGCGTTCTTGAGCTGCATGAGCAGGATGACGGTGCTGGCCAAATGCGAGGCGTCGGGGTCGAGCAGGACCGGACCACCTTTGGGTCCCGGCTTGAGCGCAATGACTCCCTGAAACTCGAGCAGGCGAAGCGCCTCACGCAGCGTTCCTCGGCCGATCTGATACTTCTCGAGCATCGCCTTCTCGGGCGGAAGAAGATTGCCGACGGTGAGGCCCTGGCGCAGCGTGTCACGGATGATCTGTTGAGCGATCACCATCGCCGCCTTGGGAGCGCGATTGGTCACGGTCATGAGTGTGTCCTCCCAGCTTCGCGCGGACGACAACGCTGCCCGCGGACGCCCCGTAAATCAAGGCGATTGATTATAACAATAAAGCCCGAGCTGGTCTTCGACCACAAAACCGCAGTTCCCCGCTTTACAACTTCTTCAACCCCCACGCCGACGAACAGGAACGTTCATGCCTGACGTAATCATCGAAAGTACACCGGCCACGCTCTGGATCCGCCTCAACAGGCCCGAGCGGCGCAATGCATTCGACCCCGAGATGTCGGCCGCGATTGCCGACGCACTCGACGACGCCTCCGGCTATCGCTCGGTCGTCATCACCGGATCGGGAGGCAGCTTCTGCGCGGGCGGGTCATTGGCCAAGCTCAGCGAGCCGACGCCGAAGGAGATGCGCAGGCTGTACCGGGGCTCGTTGCGTCTGTTCGACTCCATCCGCAACTGCCCACGGCCGGTGATCGCCGCCGTCAACGGCGCCGCCGCAGGCGGTGGGAACGAGCTGATCGTCGCGTGCGACCTGGCTGTTGCTGCCCGCTCGGCAACCTTCGGCCAGACCGGCCCGCGCGTCGGAAGCTCCCCGGTCACCGGAGCCACCAACGTGATGGGCGTTCAGATCGGCGAGAAGCGCGCCAAGGAGATGGCCATGCTCTGCCGACGCTATTCCGCACAGCAGGCGTTGGATCTGGGTCTGGTCAACGAGGTGGTCGACGACGACAAGCTGGAGGAGACGGTCCGGGGATGGTGCGACGAGATTTCTGCGTTGAGTCCCCGCTACCTCGAGATCACCAAGATCAGCTCCAACGTGTGGTGGAACGCAGCACGCGACTCGTTCTCGACAGGACTCGGCATGCTCAACCAGGCGGTCGGCAGCCCTGACATGATCGAGGGTGCGACGGCCTTCCTTCAGAAGAGGAAGGCCGTCTTCCCGGACCCGGAGTAGAAAGCTACTTCTCGGACAGCAGAACTTCCTCGGTGCCGTTCCACTGCACGACCGCGCCTTTGACTCGCATGTCGTTGCCCTCGAAGGTGACGTCACCTTCTGCGCCGGTGAAGCCCTCGGCCACGACCTGCTGCAAACCGTTCTGGATGTCCTCGCGCGACGCACCACCGGACTTCTCGATGGCGTGGGCGATCATCCACGCAGCGTCGTACCCCTCGGCTGCATAGTTGTTCGGGTTCTCGCCGTTGTACTTGGCGCGGTAGGCGGCGACGAACTCCTGCGTCGCGGGATTGGTGCCGTGGTAGGTGAAATCGGTGGGCCAGGTCATGCCCGCGCCTGCCGGCCCCGCGGGCGTGAGATTACCTGCACCGGAACCAGTGTGCGTGACCAGAGTTCCGTCGTAACCGGCTTGACGCAATTGCGAGACCGCGGTGGCGTTCTGGGCGCCGTTCATCATGATCGCGATCCCGTCGGGGTTGTCGGCGAGGATCTTCGCGATCGGAGCAGTGAAATCCTGGGTGGTGTTCTGCACCGAGGACGTCGACGCCACGGTGTAGCCGAACCGGTCGGCCATCTCCGGAATGGTCTTCTCCGACAACTGCGTCAAGGTCGGGTTGGCGCTGTTGTACAGAATGCCGAGGGTCTTCACGCCCTCCTGCTGGAGGTACTCACCCGCCTGGTCGTAGTAGGTCGCCATGGGAGCGGTTGCACGGTAGGTGTATTCGCCGACGAGTGTGCCTTCGCTGCCGGACTGGGTGAACACGATGGGCACCTTGGCCGCTTGCGCAAGAGGCGCGATGGCGATCGACTGCGCGCTGGTCACTGTGCCGAGGATCGCGGCGACATTGGGATTTACGGTCGCTTCGGTGACCTGACTCGCGGCGGTCTGCGCTTCTCCTGCGGTGTCGCGGCTTTCCAGCTTGACCGTCGACTCCCCCAGGTACTTCTGGTCGTTGATCTCATCGATCGCCAGCTCGATTCCCTTGAGTTGGTTGGACCCGGCATAGGACAACGTTCCGGTCTTGTCCGTGACGGAGAAAAGCGTGATTTCCGACGGCATTTCCCCCGACGCGGTGCTTCCGCCGCTTCCGCCGCTACATCCGGCGATGCCGAGTACCGCAGCCGCGGCCAACGCCGGGACAGCAAACCTTTTCATCGTTGCTCTCATTTCCTGGTAATCATGCGCATATAATGGATGGAGTTCATGATGGGTCGTCCGTGACGTCCTGTCCAGGAAATACCGGAATCGGAAGAAGATCAGCGCGATGCCCACCTCCGACGTCGAAACACGCCTCGAGCGAATCGAATCACGCACTGCCATCGGCGAACTCCCTATTCTCTACTGCCTCGCCATGGACGAACGGAACACCACGGGGATCAGAGCCCTGTTCACCGCCGATGCGACCATGCGGTCCGCCGACGGTGTGTTCTCGGCGTCGGGCATCGACGCCATCGTCGACGTCTTTCAGGGCAGATTCGACGCGCTCGGGCCGACGAATCACGTCACACACGGCCATGTGATCCGATTCGACGACGGTGATCACGACCGCGCCGTCGGGATTGCCGTCGGCCATGCGGAGTTGGTGCGCAACGACGTACCCATGGTGACAGCGTTGCGATATCGCGACCTCTACCGACGCGTCGACGGCACCTGGAGGATTCAGGATCGGTTGATGTCCTACATGTACTACCTACCCACGAGCGAGTACTCGGACGGGCTCGGTGATCCGAACAGCATGCGCGCCTACGGAGATCGGCGGCCGGCGGACTGGCCGGAGTCACTGCACGCGGGTGACGCTTCCTGGTTGGAGCAGTTCTGGTCCTAGCGGCTCGGCGGGTGCTTCCCATCGGCGGTGGCCGAGCAGAGCAACAACTGAACACAGCACCACGAAAACCACTCCTGCCGTTGCCATCCCCGTCGCGCTCCCCCATGCAGTCGACACCGCACCGGTGACCAGCGCCAGCACGGCAGTCAACCCGTAACAGAACGAGGCGAATCGTGAGGCGATACGCCCCTGCTCGACGGCAGATGCGCCGCGCGTCAAGATCCGGAGCCCGCATGCGTACGCGAACCCTTGCCCGAGCCCCCAGCAGACACAGCCGGCCAGAACGAGAATCAAGCTCGACGAGAGCACCCCGGCCGCGCACAGGATGGCCCCGGCAGCGATGAGAATCAACGACTGGATCGGCCGCAGCGCCGTCCGTAGAGCGGTGAAGACGAAGGGCGAGAGCCACGCGATCGACAGCAACACAACCGGTGCGAGGGCGCCGACGATCAGCGACGAACTTTCCGTCTGCTCACGAACAGCCGTCGGCAAGATTCCGACGGCGATTCCGCCGATCGCCCATCCAGCGAGGCCGATTCCGTAACCCGCGGCGCGAGCGCGGGTGTCGCGCTCGGTGTCGAACGCCTCGGCATCGACAGATTCAGGTTCGACGAGAGCAGCGCGCAGGATGTCTCGCGCGCGATAGAGAGCGAAGACAAGAACGGCCACCACCGTCACGAGCAGGCCCGTGTGGATCACGTAGACAGTCGTCGTCGGGCCCGGAAGGTACTCGGCTGTGACAGCTCCGAGGATCAGACCGACGAACGACCCGAATATTGCCCCCGAGGCCGCGATGGTGCGTCCCTTCTCACCACGCGCCGCTACGGCGATGGTTGCAGCCGCACCCGTGGCCACCCCGACACACGTGCCGGTCAGATACCTGCCGACGAAGAGTGCGACGACGGAATCGCCGCCCATCATCAGTGCGACATCGGCGACGATCCCGCCGGCCACGGACCCCGGCAACAGCAGCCACGCATAGCGAGTGAGATGCGTGCGTGCCATCACGGTGAACGTCACGACCAATGCCACGAGATAGGTGGCGAACAGCGCAGACACCGTGAACGTCGAGAGTGCCATCCGGTCTGCATACATCGGAAGCAGCGGCCCGGGCACGTTCGATCCGACGACGAGTGCAGCAAACGCTGTTGCTGTCGCGGCGCCCAGCATTCGCCGCCGGTGGGCAACACCTGCGATATCGGCTCCGGTCTGTGCCGTCACGGACGGCCGAGAGAGGAGAGCGCGTCGCGCAGGGCGTCGGGAATCGGAGCTTTGAGTCCGTCGGGTCCTCGCACGGCGTACTTGATCTTGCCGTAGGCGACGCGCTCGCCGACGCGCGTGAACGGGAATCCGACGATGTAGGACGTGGTCCCGAGGTGATCGAGTTCCATGCCGCAATCGATCTCGTCGAACACACGGCACGACGTGAGATAGGTGCACTCGGAACCGAATCCGACCGTACCGACCCCGATGGCATCCATCATCGTGTGGCTGTCGAGACCGTAGGAATGCAGCCACACGCTGTAGGTGCGTTCCATCCAGGGGTAGTTCATCGCGAAGTACGAGATACCGATGGCATCGCAGTCTCCGTAGGCGAGTGTGAAGGTCTGGCTAGTCGGATGGTCGACCATCTGCGGCACCTCTTTCTGTACTCACTTTCTAACATCCCACCCTTTACACTAATCATTATCATGGTTATGGTGACAGGAGTCACATGTAAAGGTGCGCATCAATCGAACGCCGCACGTGGACAGCATCGTTCGGTCTCATCGAAGGAGCATGAAGTGAAAACCATCGGAGCCTTGATCTGGGAGCCCGGCACGCGGTCGGGCTGGAGTGTGGAAGAGATCGAGATCGATCCGCCCAAGAGCCGTGAAGTGCGCATCAAGCTCGCAGCCTCGGGAATCTGCCACAGCGACGACCACGTCGACACCGGCGACATCCCGCTCGACTGGGCACCCATCATCGGTGGTCACGAGGGTGCAGGTGTCATCGAGGAGCTCGGTCCCGACGTCACCGGCTTCGAGGTCGGCGACCACGTCGTGCTGTCGTTTCTTCCGTCGTGCGGGCACTGTCAGATGTGCACCATCGGCCGCTCGAACATGTGCGAGATGGGCGCAGGGGTGCTCGCCGGCTTCGCACCCGACGGAACCCATCGCGTGCATGCTCGCGGTCAGGGCGTCGGACCCTTCTCGTTCCTCGGAACCTTCTCGCCGTACGTCGTCGTCAACATCGATTCGTGCGTGAAGATCGGGAAGGACATTCCCCTCGACAAGGCTGCGTTGATCGGCTGCGGTGTCCCCACCGGCTGGGGATCCTCCGTCTACGCGGCCGAGGTTGCTCTCGGTGAAACCGTCGTCGTCATCGGTACCGGCGGCGTCGGCATGAACGCCGTCCAGGGCGCTCGCCACAAGGGCGCGAAGAACATCGTCGCCGTCGATCCCGTCGAGTACAAGCGCGACCAGGCGAAGCTCTTCGGTGCAACGCACACCGTCGAAAACCTGGATCAGGCCAAGGAACTCGTCGACACGCTCTCCAACGGCCAGGGCGCAGACAAGGTGCTCATCACCGTCGACATCGCCTACGGTCACCTCCTCAACCCAGCACAGGAAATGACGCGACGCGGCGGCACCCTGGTGCTCACCTCTGCGGCCCCGGTCACCCAGCGCGACGTGCCATTCGATCTGTTCACCTTCGCGATGTCCGGAAAGCGCCTGCAAGGCACGTTGTACGGAACCACGACGGCCCGCCGCGACATCCCGTTGATCGCCGACATGTACCGCCGCGGCGAATTCATGCTCGACGAGCTGGTCACCAAGACCTACAAGCTCGAACAGATCAACGAGGCCATCCAGGACATGCGCGACGGCAAGAACATCCGCGGCGTCATCATGTACGACGAGTAGGAGGCTCGAATGAGTGTCAGTGAGATCATTTCCGCAACACATACCTACGCGTTGGGATTGGACAAGTTCGATCCCAAACTGGCTCTGAGTGCGTTCGCCGTCGACGCCGTGTGGGATGCGACGCCGGTGGGCCTGGCGAAGTACGAAGGGCACGAGGCAATCCTCGACTTCTTCGAGCGCGATGCCGAGCAAGTGAAGGATCAGTTCCACATCATCACCAACCACATCGTGCACTTCGATTCCGATACCGCCGCGCACGGTACCAACTACGTGTTCTCCGAGGGCCACACCAACGGCGGTGGGGCGTTCAAAGCGATTGCGCTGAACGAGGACACGTACGTCCGCACCGACGACGGGTGGAAAATCGCCTCCCGCGTCATCTCGCCCCTCACCCCGCCTCAGATGGAGGGGTTCGAGGCCTGACAGCTTCTCGATCAGCGGCGTGTGTGCGAGAGCTGCGTACACACGCCGCTGACGGGCGTGGGAAGGAGACTCATGGACCGACTCGACGTACTGATCGCCAAGGACGCGATCCGCGACCTGGCAGGCGCCTACTCGATGGCGGTGGACGACCACGACATCGATGCGGTCCTCGGGATTTACACGCCCGACGCCACATTCGCAGTGGCCGGCAGTACGCTGCGTGGCCACGACGAGCTCCGAGAGTTCTACATCGGCAGCATGGACCGCTACACCACCATGCTGCACACTCCGGAGATTCACCTCATCACCGTCGAGAGCCCAACCACTGCAACGGGCCGAATGACCGGACACGCCGAACTCGCCGTGCGAGACACGTTGATGCTGACTGCTTTTCGCTACGCGGACCGATACGTCCTGGAGGGTGAGTGGCGATTCCAGCACCGCGAGGTCACCTTCATGTATGCGGTGCCGTTCGAAGCCATGAGTGCGAGCTTCCGCACGAACAAGCGGATCAGGTGGCCGCAAACTCGGTACGCCGAAGCGGATTATCCCGAGTCCGCGCCCACCTGGAGCACCTACCGCCCCTGATCAAGAACTGGTTCGACCACCTCGCCCGTCACCGGGCATCTTCGTCGAATCGTGGCTGACGGCGATGCGAACAGGCTCGACTTCGAGAACGACGCGCTCAGGGCTGTCCAGCAGTCGCGCGAAGGCGTCGGGATCTCCTGGCGCGAGATGCCGCGAGAATTCCGGATAGAACCATGCTTTCACCGCAGCGTCCTCGTGCACAGTGGCCCTGCCTCGAATCGAGACCATCCGGCGGCCCGGCAACGACGTGCCGGCATTGGAGATCACCAAGCTCACGCGAGAGTCGCGCACCGCTGCGCGAACGTGCGCCCGGCCTGCGGCCGCCGTCAACCAGAACCTGTCCCTGGTGAACAGGTAACTCATGACGACGCCCGCGGGCCAGCCTGCTTCGGTGGTGAACGCGAAGGTGCACTCGGTCTGGGTCGCGATCAACTCCGAGCGCCCCTCGATCGATGCGCGCACCGACGAAAGATTCTCGTTGTCGTCGATTCCCACCCGACTCACGAGTCGGAGGACCCGTACGGCACGAACGCTGCGGTCGACGTCGGCAGCGCCATGACTCTGTCGACGAAGATTCGCTTGTGCTTGATCTTGAGATCTCCGTCGACCTCGACCAACGAGTCGGAGTAGCGACCGAAGATCCGGGACGTGCTGCCTGGGTCGAACAAGGTCGCCTCGAAGTAGGCGTCGATGCGGACGCCGTCGTCCTCTACCGTCACCAGAGTGTTGGTGACGACGTGGCGTGACACCTCGGTCTCGGACGCCGCGAACGCACGGTAGATGTCGAGGAAGTTCTCTATCCCGCGCTTCTCCTGGGTGGTCTGTGTGACGGCTATGTCCTCGACCGCCAGATCGCGCAGTGTATCGAGATCACCGGAGTCGGCTGCCCAGGCATAGGCCGTCAACGTCGTCTGCGCGCGGTAGGCGAGGTCTTGGTCGACGAGAGATGTTGTCATGATGGTCCTTTCACTTGACGTATGCGCCCGCATCCACGGGCAGAGTGACACCGGTGACGTATCTGCCTTCGTCACTGGAGAGATAGAGCACGGCATTGCTGATATCGACAGGGTCGATCCACGGCACCGGCAGGGTGTTGAGAGACATGAACCCAGCCATGGCCTTGTCCTGGGTCGGCTCCGGATCTCCCGGCGCGAACATCGAGTACGTCCCCGGGTTCTGGATCATGATGGTGTCGACGTTGGTGGGATGCACGGTGTTGACGCGAATCTTGTACTGACCGAGCTCGTTGGCCATCGTCCGCATCAATCCGACGATGCCGTGCTTCGCAGCAACGTAATGGGCTACGTGCTGAATGCCTTTGAGCCCGCCGATCGAGCTGGTGAACACGATGGATCCGCCGTTTCCGGCTTCGATCAGCGAAGGAATGGCGACCTTGGCGGTGTGAAAGACACCGGTGAGATTGACGTCGATCATGTCCTTCCACTGCTCCGACGTCAGTTCCCACGAGAGCCCATAGGTCGCGATACCTGCATTGGCGACAACGATGTCGACGCGCCCCAACTCCGCGACACCCTCGTCGAACACTGCCTGCAACTGATCGAGGTCGCGGACATCGGCTCGACGGGCGAAGATGCGACGATCGAGGGCCTCGACCTGCGCAGCCGTCTCGGCCAGTTCATCCTCGGTGGCAAGTGGGTAGAACGGGGTGACCGTATCGATGTTCTCGCAGATGTCCACGGCGATGATGTCGGCGCCTTCCTGCGCCAATCTGACTGCATGCGAGCGCCCTTGGCCGCGTGCCGCGCCGGTGATGAATGCTACTTTACCTTCGAGCCTTCCGGTCATACGGAGTCCTTCGGTAGTAGTACGGTGCCGGTTCCGGTAAGGACCTCGGCGCCGCCCATGACGGTCAGGGACAGTGAACAGTCGACTTGCAGTCCGTCGGGCCTTTCGGCCACCGCCGTCACGCTGCCCGATGCCTCGAGCCTGTCGCCCTCGAACACGTTGCCCAGGAATCGGAATCGATAGTGAGTGATGCGATCGGAGCCCCCGGCCCACTGGCCGAGCATCGACAGCACGTACGCCATGTTGCTCGGGCCTTGGTTGACGGTCTTGTCACCCATGCCCAGCTCGGCGACGGCCGCGCGATCGAAATGAATCGGGTTGGGGTCACGCATCAGCGCCGACAGAAGCTTCATCTTCTCCGGATCGACGCTCTCGATGATGCGGCCCGGGATAGACTGACCCACTTCGATACTCACGTGACCTCCCCTCGGCGCGGGAAGACGATGGAGTTGGTCGTCGACGCGACGAGCTCGGCCTGCGCGTCGAGCACGTCCAAGCGGTAGCCGACGATGTCGAACACTCCTGTCTTCTTACCTGTCTTGCGCGCCGCCGAGACGATTTCGCCACGGACCGTGTAGGACTCCCCTGTCTTCAACGGGGTGCGGACAGTCGTATCGGTCTCGCCGAACATCGGACCGTCTGCTTCGGTTGCGGCGAAGACGTCGAACAGTTCGTTCCACGTCCAGCCCATCGATCCGGTAGCGACGAGGAACACGAACGTAGGATGCGAGGCCCCGTCGTCCGGCGCGCAGTCCATGGCGTCGAGCACCAGGGTGACCCACCAGTTCTCCAACGTCCTGGTACCGCCCGGCATTCGGGTTCCGACGAGGGCCGTCAGTTCGTCCTCGGTCATACGCTGCGGCCCGCCGCCTCCCAGTAGGGTGCCCGCAAGTCGCGTTTCATGATCTTGCCGGTAGGCGCCTTGGGCAGCGCCGAGACGAAGTCCACCGACCGCGGCTTCTGGTACGACGCCAGGTTCTTCTTGGCTACGTCGATGATGTCCTGTTCGGTGGCCGTCGTTCCAGGTTTGAGCACGACGACGGCTTTGACGGCCTCACCCCATTCGTCGTCGGGGATACCGATCACAGCGCATTCGAGCACGGACGGGTGTGCGCCGATAGCTTCTTCGACCTGAACGCTGAAGATGTTCTCGCCGCCGGAGATGATCATGTCCTTGGCTCGGTCGACAATGTAGATGTAGCGATCCTCGTCCCAGGTGGCTATGTCGCCGGTCCACATCCATCCGTCGCGCAGCGTGTCCTTGGTCAGTTCCGGCCGATTGAGGTAGCCGATCATGTTCGATTCCGATCGGACGACGATCTCACCGGGGGTCTTGCCGTCCCGTGGGACTTCCTCACCGAAAGCATCGACGATGCGAATGGTGGTGACGAAACCTTCGCGGCCGCAGGACTTCAGACGATGCACATCGTGACCCTTGACCGCGGCGAGGTGATCTTCCTGGGACAGGAATGACATCGTCGTGCCCTCGGTCTGCCCGTATCCCTGAATCAGCGTGCAGGGGAACGACTCGAGTGCCGCACGCACGATGGTCGACGGCATGGGCCCGCCACCGTATTGGATGTTGCGGAGGCTGCTCAAGTCGTAGGACGCGAAGTTCGGGACGGCCATCATCCAGTTGAGCATCGTGGTGATGCCAAGGAATGCAGAGACCTTCTCAGCCTCGATGATCTCGAGTGCTTGCTGCGCTTCGAAGTTGACCAGCACCACCGGACAACCGTGCTTCATGTAGTTCATCGAGAGAACAACGGGAATGTGGTACATCTGGCCGGTGAGCATGTACACATCGGTGGGCACGACGCGTTCTGCCACAGTCTGATTGAGCATCCCGTTGGCGGCACTGGTGTGCGTGTGGATCGCACCTTTGGATTCGCCGGTGGTCCCGCCCGTGTAGAGGATGAAGAACGGATCGTCGCCGCCGATCGACGGCGTCCAGATGGGTTCGGCCGCGCTCGAGCGAGCGAGAAGTTCGTCGTAGGAACCGTCGGAGTCGGCGCCGAACTCGAGCCAGTTGTCGACGTTCACCGAGCGTTGCAGCTCCCGCTTGGTCTCGGACCATTCCGCGGCGGTGATGATCACTTTCGGCGCCGCATCGGAAATCAATCCGATGAGCTGCTTGATCCCGAGACGCCAATTCAGTGGCTGCAGAACCAGTCCTGCCCGTCCGGCAGCGAAGTACAGCTCCTGAAACTCGACACTGTTGCGGGTCAGGACTGCGACGCGATCGCCTTTGTTCAGGCCCAAGCCTCGCAGTCCGTTGGCAAGCCGTCGGACACGTTCGTCCAGTTCGGAGAAGGTGATGCGACGATCGTTCGGGACGTCGAACACGGCCTGACGGTTCGGCGTCAGCGCAGCCCACTTCGCGGGGATCAATCCCTGATTCAGCATGTCAGTGCCTTCAGTACGGGAGGTCGAGTGCGATGTGACGCTTGGAGATCAACCAGGTTCCGTCGACTTCGGTGAACTCGTCCTCGTACTTGCCGCTGGACAGAACGGTCAGTTTCCCTTCGGCCACCGAGATGATCACCAGATAGGCAACGACTTTCGCGTGCGTGGCATCGATATCGTCGATCAGAATGTTCGTTGTCAGATGGCGGCGCTGATCCGACTGCGAATGCGCCGAGCCGTTCATCAGCTCCATGATCGCGTCGAGTCCGTCGAACGGCCCGATGAGGTCGCCATCGGCGATCTTCATCGTCAGAACGGCATCCTTGGTGAACGACGCTTCGATCATCTCCGGATGATGATCGTCGTAGCCGAGCGCATAGCGGCTGAGAGTGTTCTCGATACCTGAACGGGACGACATGGCGGGCTCCTCGAGATGGTCGTGACGGTGGTCACATCAAGGCCAATCATAATCATCAATCACGTTGCGTCAAGCGCGATTTCGTGACATGCGTAGGATTGTGGACATGCCTGTGCCCGCCCGAGTACGGAGCATTCTCGGACGGGCGCACCGGGCTGGTACTACAGCAAATCGCCCTTGATCAATTGTTTGGCAAGCGAATCCAGAATCACTTCGGTAGAGCCCTCGTAGATCCGCATCGGACGAGCTTCCCGGTACAAGCGTTCGATGACGCTGCCGCGGGTGATGCCGTAACGGCCCATCACCTGAACGGCGCGATCGACCACTCGGCCGGCCACCTCGGTGGCCGCAACCTTGGCCATCGAGGACAGGTGCAGATTCGCCCTGGCGTCGCGCGCCGACGCCGCGGCGGCTCGGTACGTCAGCGAGCGTGCCATCTCGATATCGGTCCAGCACGTCGCCAGATGCTCGGGCACCGAGCCGAGCCTGGACAGACTGACGCCGAACTGTTCACGATTGTTTGCATGGCGTACAGCCTCTTTCAGCGCCGCATCGGCCAGGCCTACGGCTGCGCCCGCGACCGACACACGGAACGTGGCGAGCGTAGCGAGCACGAGCGAGAAACCCTTGCCCGGTTCGCCGATGCGATGATCGAGCGGCACACGAACGTCGTTCAAGATCACGTCGGAGAGCACGTGCGGCGCAATGATCTGATGCGGACGCTCGGTGGTGACTCCCGCTGCATCGGCCGGAATCAGCACCAACGAGTACCCGTCGCCCTCACGACCGAGAATGCTGTAGAAGTCCGCGTCTCCGCCGTTGGTGATGAAGGACTTGTGCCCGTTGACCACGAGCTGGCCGTCGACTTCCTCGATCGACGTCGTCAGCGCCTTGAGGTCCGATCCGACGTGCGGCTCGGTGAGTCCGAGCGCGGCGATGGCATCGAGGTTGGCCACCCGCGGCAGCCAGTGCTCCTGCATCGCGGGCGTGCCGCCGACCGACAGGCCGTAGCTGCCGATGCCCTGCATCGCGAAGAGGGAGTCGAGGTGTGCGCATTCGGCAGCGAGACGCTCGCGTACGACGGTCACCGCGAGCGAATCGACCTTCTCGAACCGGCCTCCGAACTGCTTCGGCACCGTCACCCCTGCGAGACCAGTGGCCTGCAGACGCTTGCGCACGTCCACATCGATGCTGTCCGACTCGTCGGCCCGTTCTGCAATATCGCGGACAGACTCTGCAAGCGCCCGCGCTTCTACCTGGAGTTCGACATACTTACTTGGGAGCTCGAACAGTCCCGCTGATTCTGACACCATGTCTCCATTCGTCAATCTATGATTACCATACTAAGGAATTGCCTACAGCGGTCCAGATCCAGGAGAAAACGATGCCCCAGTTCGACGCCCCCTCTCGTTTCGACCTCTCGGGCCGCGTCGCCCTGATCACCGGCGGCAGCCGAGGCCTCGGCAAAGCAATGGCGTTCGGGCTGGCCCAGGCAGGTGCTGACGTCATCATCGCGAGTCGCGATTTCGAGTCGTGCCAGGTGACGGCCAAGGAGATCGAGGACGCGACCGGGCGTCGGGCATTCCCGATCGCCGCCCACGTCGGGAAATGGGACGCACTCGACGAGCTGGTCGACACGTCCTACGAGCACTTCGGCAAGGTTGATGTGCTGATCAACAACGCAGGCATGTCGCCGCTGTACGACTCGGTGGACTCGATCTCCGAGACACTCTTCGA
This sequence comes from Rhodococcus sp. 114MFTsu3.1, assembly GCF_000383555.1. Lineage (NCBI taxonomy): Bacteria > Bacillati > Actinomycetota > Actinomycetes > Mycobacteriales > Nocardiaceae > Rhodococcus > Rhodococcus sp. 114MFTsu3.1. The sequence continues at coordinate 109,909 of NZ_KB911546.1, forward strand.
CAAGGTCCTCGGCGTGAACTTGAAAGGTCCATTCCGCCTCGCAGCCCTGATCGGAACCAGAATGGCGCAGGGCGACGGAGGATCCATCATCAACATCTCGAGTGCGGCGTCGACCAAGCCACGGCCGGATGTGCTGCCGTACGCTGCCGCGAAGGCCGGCCTGAACGCCATCACCGTCGGACTGGCCAAGACCTTCGGGCCCACCGTGCGCACGAACGCGATCATGGCGGGCACCTTCCTCACCGACGTCTCCAACGCCTGGGACATGGAGGCTTTCAGCAAGCGCGCAGAGACCTTCGCAGCCAAACGCGGAGGCGACCCCAACGAAATCGTCGGGGCCGCCTTGTATCTCGCCAGCGATGCCTCCAGCTACACCACGGGGTCCATCATCACCGTGGACGGCGGGATGTAGGGCGGCTCCCAGTGTGTTCGGGGCGGCTCCGCCGCTCGAGCTGCACTACCTAGGACCGCAGACCCCGCCAGGCCATGGTGCCGCCGTCGACGGGGACATTGGTGCCCGTCATGAACGACGCCGCGTCCGAGGCGAGGAAGCACGCAACCCGGGCGACCTCGACGGGATCGCCGAGTCGCGGGATCAGGTGTGCGCCGCTCATGAAGCGTTCCTGCACAACCGGGTCTTCGGCTGCGTCGATATGCTTCTGCGCCATCGTGGTTCGAAAGCTGCCCGGCGAGAAGCTGTTGCACCGGACCTCGTTCGCCAGTGAGATCGCCGTTGTGCGGGTCAGCTGGATCACCGCGGCCTTGCTGACGGAGTACGCAGGCGTCTTGTACCCCATCATCCCGGACACCGAGGCTGCGTTGACGATGGATGGCCCTCGATCGGACGCGCGCAGATACGGCGCAGCGTATTTCGTTGCCAACCACATAGATTTGACGTTGATGTTCATGACCGAGTCCCACACGTCCTCGGGGAGGTCGACGATGTTGGCCTGCTCCCCCGACACGAAACCGGTGTCGATGACGCCCACGTTGTTGACGAGCGTGTCCAGCCCGCCGGCCGCGGAAACGGCGTCGTCGATCATCTGCCGGACCTGTGCACCGTCGGACACGTCCACCCGCAGCGCGACGCTCTTGGCACCAGCCGCTGCGATCAGCGTCTCGGTCTCGGCCAGAAGCTCGGGAGAGATATCCGCGACGATCACAGTCTCGGCCCCTTGGGCAGCGGCCTCGACGGCGATGGCCCGGCCGATTCCCGAGCCACCGCCCGTCACCAATACGCGCTTGTCTCGCATGTGTCAGCCTTCCTTCACGAGTGGTGGGTAACCAGTCACCGGCTCCGCCACCATGTCCATCGGCGCAGTTTCGTCGCGGGTGTGCTTCCACAGTGCGTAAGTTGCCAATGCACCGACCACCATCGGAACTGCGGCGAAGTAGTACAGCGTCTGCGGAGCGAACACTGCCAGCGCGTAGCCGACGGCGATCGGCGCCGAGATGGAGAACAACCGGCCGATACCCAGCATCCACCCGATGGCGGTCGAGCGTGCCCGAACGGGGTACAGCGGAGGGACGACAGCAGCAGCCGCGGTGATCGCGATATAGGTGAACAGTCCCACCGCGACGGTGAGCGCAATGGCAATCCCCGGGTGGCCGAAGAACGCCGCGAACGCAAGGATAGAGACTGCGGCAATCGCCATTGCCGTCCACAGCAACCGGCCCGCAGAGATCTTCAATGTCCACACACCGAACACCAGTGCTCCGACGAGTCCGCCGAGGCTGAGGATCAGGCCGGCGGTGGTTCCGAGTTCTGCGCTACCACTGGACTCTTTCACCAACTGCGGGGTCCAGGTGTTCGCGAAGTAGAACGCCGACATCAAGCACGAGTACATCAGCCACGTCAGCAGCGTCCGGTAGTACATGCCGTTCGCGAACAAGCCGCGAACCGAGGTGTTGTCCTCGACGACGGGGGCTACTGCGGGTCGGGCGTTCGGGTCGATGGCGGGGTTGTTCAGTTTGACGATGAAGCGGTGGATCTCGGCGTCGGCTTCCGGTGTGTTCTTGCTGATCAGGAAGTCGATCGACTCGGGAATCATGGCCAATGTGACCGCGACTGCCCCGGCAGTGATAACAGCGCCGAAGATGAACATGACCTGCCATGCGCCGTCGAAGGCAGCCACGAGCAGCGCTCCGATTCCGCCGCCGACGAGGCTGCCGAGTGGGAAGCCGATCGAGTACACACCCATGATGGTGTTTCGGCGCTTCTCCGGTGACAACTCCTGGACCAGTACGATGAGGCTGGCGGCCATTCCGCCGATACCGATGCCGGTGAGGAAGCGGGCGGCGATGAGTGCCTCGACGTTCGGCGACATCGCCGACGCAGCCAGGCCGATCAGGTTGAGGACGAGGCCCCACAGGATGAGGCGTCGACGTCCGATCCTGTCGGCAAGGGGTGCAAGGAATATCGATCCTGCCGCCATGCCGGCCAGGCCCGCGCTGAGAAGGTAGCCTTTCTCGGCGGTGCTGTCGAAGAATCCGTCGGGTAGGTGTGGGAGCACGAATCCCATCACGAACACGTCGAATCCGTCGATGGTGATGACCAGCAGACAGGCGGCCAACACTTTGTACTGGTAGCGGGAGATCGGCGATGTCTTGATCGCGGTCGAAACGTCCATCGTTGGTTCCATTCCGAAAGGTAAGGGGTTCAGTCGAGTACGAAGACGGGCACGTATTCGTACTCGTCGGCATCGCCGGATTTGTGGAATTCGGCGTGGACGGACGCGCCGGTCACAGGTTCGCGATCTTCTACGACCAGACGGGTCCACCACCAGGGGCCTTCGTCGAGTTCGACGACGGCAAGAATGTGCTGTGGAACAACGGTGCCTTCGGCATTGCGGCCGTACACGGTGGTCCACGAGATGATTCGGCCGCGGCCGCTGGCAGGTGTCCAGCGGTAGTCGGCGTCGTCCGGAACTGCGGTCTGTGGCGCGAGAAGTTCTCCGGTGCCGATCTTCTCGCGCAACAGTAACTCGCCGCGCGCAGTGCCGTCGAAGAAGTCGGCAGTCTGGGCGTCACGGCGGACAGGCGCAAGCGGGATGGACAGGATTGCAGTCATCGGCCGGCTCCCAACAGAAGGGTGGAATGGTGATCGAGGACGCCGCCGTTGCCGGAGACGAGCGCTGTGTCGTGCTTGTCGACCTGACGCTCCCCCGCCTGCCCGCGAAGCTGGATGACTGCTTCGGACAGCGGAGTCATTCCCCACATGTAATACGACGACAGCTGTCCGCCGCCGGTATTGACCTTCAGCGAGCCGCCCGGTCCGAGAAGACCTGGCGTCCCGACGAAGTCGCCGCCGGACCCCTTGTCGCAGAACCCGTAGTCCTCCAGCGAGATCAGCAGCGTGTAGGTATAGCAGTCGTAGAGTTCGACCAGGTCGATGTCCGTTGGAGAGAGCCCAGCGGCAGCGAACGCCTTCGGCCCGGATTGTGCTGCTCCGCTCACCAATCCGAAGTCGTCGTTGCGGCGCATGTAGTGCCCGGGATGCGACTGTGCCGACGCGAGAATGTCGACGGGTGGCTGCGCCAGATCTCTGGCGCGCTCGGCGCTCGTCACGATGACGGCGACGCCGCCGTTGGAGACGAGGCAGCAGTCCAGCAGATGGAACGGTGAGCTGATCATCCGCGAATCCTGGTGGTCGGCGAGGGTGATCGGATCACGCATCTGCGCAAGAGGATTCAATGCAGCCCAGGCCCGCTGCGCGACGGCCACCGACCCGAGCTGCTCGGAGGTGGTGCCGTAGGTCTGCATGTGCCGGTTGGCTGCCAGTGCGTACAGCGAGTTGGCACTGTTGACACCGGTTGATCCAAGAATCCCTTCCCAACCGACCCCGCCCGAGTTGGCCTGTGCATAGGACGCCCCGGTCGCGACGCGCTCTTTCAACGGCGCGTCCGCGAATACACAGGCCACCGCGGTGGCCTGTCCGGATTCGATGGCCGATGCCGCGAACTGAACCATCGCTCCGGCGGTCGAGCCGTAGGACTGCATCACCGACAGCAGCGACAGGTCTTCGAGACCGAGTTCTTGCGCGAGCGGCAAGCCGAGTTCGCCAGTGACTCCGCCGCTGATGAGAAGACCGTCGATCTCGCTCAGCTCGAGGTGCGCATCGGCCGCTGCCCGACGGACCGCGTCGGCGCCGAAGTTCGTCGCCGTCTTGCCATAGATCCGGCCCATCTCGGTCACACCGAGACCGGCGATCGAGGCTTTCATACCAGAGCTTTCTGGAGAGGCAGTTCGATTTCCATCGTTCCGGGTCCAACCGTGACGACGCCTTCGTTACGGCTGACCAGTTCGACCGCCACGATGCCTTTGTCGCCTCGAATCTCCTTGCCGACGACGGTGCCGTGCACGGTCGTGGTGGTACCGACGAGGTTGAACTTCTTCATTGCGAAGCCCTTCACCGATCCGATGACACCGGTCGGTCCTGCCCAGTCGCGAACTGCCCGCTCCCACATGCCCATCAGGAACAGCACGTTGGCGTAGGCCTCGGGTGCGCCGGAATCCTTGGCGTACTCGGAGTTGTGGTGGATTGAGTTGAAGTCGCGGTTCGACCCCGCCGCCATCACGAGTCGGTACATCGACAGCGGGTATTCGGGCACCGGGAGCTGCTCGCCCTCGGTGACGTCTTCGAAAAATCTCATGATTCGGAGTCCTCGGTCACGGGGTTGTAGGCGTAGACGACGTTGCGTACTCGCGCGACGACGTCGCCGCGGTCGCTGACGATGTCGTTCTCCCAGGACAGGAACGCACCTCGGCCCAGCGAGGTCTGCTTGGGACTGCACGAGATCAGTCGTCGACCTCGGTTTCCGAGTCGTTCGCCGAGCAGGACCGGTCTGACGAAGTCGAGTTCCATGCTGGCCGTGAGGAACCCACTCGTCTCCGGTCCTGGATACGGGTCTTCGTTGTTGATCGGGCTTCGCGTCGGCTGCGCGTCGCGATCGGCACTGCCGTACAGCGTCTCCTCACCGGGGTTGCGCATCGCTGCGATCGCCCAGGACAGCAGGCCAGTGGACGGCGAAATCACACCGTCGAACCCAGCGCCGCGGGCAGCATCCTCGTCGTAGTGAATAGCACTGTCGAGCTCGAGCGGTTCAAGATACCGGCGGACAGTTCCGGACTCGACCGGATCACCGCCCCAGCGAATACTGCCGTCGGAGAAGTCCTCGCCTACCCGGACGACGAGTTCGTCCCAGTCCGCCACCCAGGACGGCCTGACGTCCGTCAGTTCTGTCGTCATGTCAGTGCACCTTCACTTTCCAATGTTTCGATCTGCTCGGCGGTGAGGCCGAGGATGTCACCGAGTACGTATGTGTTGTCCTGGCCGCACACCGGGGCCGCTCGGTCGACGGACAATGGCGTGTCGCTGAGCTGGTACCTAGGGCCTTCGATCGTCACTCGTCCGTGCAGAGGGTGGTCGAGTTCTACCAGATGCCCTCGGTGTCTCAGCTGTGGGTCCTCGCAGAAAGCCTGGCTGTCGGCCGAGACGTGTGCGGCAATACCGACGCGTTGCAGAAGATCTTCGAGGTCCTGCGAACGATGCCGCACGGTCCATCCAGCAACGAGATCGTCGAGTTCGTCGCTGTGCCGCAGTCGGACGTCGAGCGTGCGGAAATTGGTTGAGGCGTCGGGAAGATTCATGACCGTGGCGAGCATCCGCCACTGGTCGTCGTCGCCGACGGTGATGGCCACGAACCGTCCGTCGACGCAGGGGTAGACGCCGTTGGGAGCGAACGCTGCGTCGCTGTTGCCACGCCGCGCGACGACCGTTCCCTCGGCCGAATACTGGGCCAGATAGGGCGATTGCAGGAAGGCACCGCACTCGACCTGCGAGATGTCGATGTACGCACCGACGCCGCTCTGCTCACGCTCGAGCAGGGCAGCGAGCAACGCCGCCAGGCCGAACCGCGGAGCCACGTAGTCGGTGTACGGGCCGAACGGTCCGAGCGGAAGCCGATCCTCCCATCCCACCGCAGATTGGAATCCCGACAGGGCGGCACCGACATTTCCGTAACCGGCGAGGCCGCTGTAGGGCCCGTCCTGTCCGTTGATGGAACTGCTCACCATGATCAGGCCCGGATTCGTCGCGCTCAGGCTCTCGTAGTCGAGCCCCCACTTCTTCATTCGCCCGGGTGCGTACGACTCGAGGACGATGTCGGCCCAGTCGGCAAGAGATCTGGCGACGGCACGTGCGGCCGGGAGCCGAAGATCCAACGACACACCGAGTTTGCCTGCATTCACATTTCCGTACAGCGCCGAATTCTCATGTCCTGCAACACCACCCTCGAAGGGAGGCATCAGGCGCGCGGTCTCGACCTTGGTGCCGGATTCCACGCGCACGACGGTTGCGCCTGCGTCGGCAAGGGCTCGCCCGACGAGTGGGCCGGCTACCACCCAGGACATGTCGAGGACCTTCACTCCGTCGAGTGGCTTGCTCATGACGCGTTCTCCATGACGCGCGTGCCTACCCAGTCGGTGAGAACTTCCTCGGTGTGTTGTCCCAACGACGGTGCGGGTGTGCGTACTTCGAGAGGCTCGCCGGCGACCTTCGCAAACGCACCGGGCATCCTGATCTCGCGACCTGCATCGTCGACGACGGTCGAGTAGAAGCTCCGTGCGTCGAGTTGTGGGCTCGCAGCAACGTCCCCGGTGTCGTAGATCGGCACGCACAGCAGACGGTGTTCGCGTGCCGCTTCCAGCACAGCGTTCTTCGTCTTGCCGGCCAAGAACTCGGCGACGGCGCCGCGGGCCTCGTCGAATCGAGCGTCGTCGAATTCCCCGCGTGCCACCATGTCCGGAATTTCGCGCCAATCGATCGACGCGAATCGCTCGTAGTCCGAATTCTCCGACGCCATCCACCCGAAGAACGCGGTGGTGAACGCACCGGAGGCGCGTCCGACAGTGAGATGGAATTCGATGAGACCGTCGGCGCAGCGCCATTTCTTCTTGGCGGGATCGGTACCGGAACCGCTACCGGACTGATCGATCTTCTTCACCGGACCATCTACGAGTTTTTCCCACTCCGGGGCTACATCACCTGCGGTGTGGGCGAGAACCCTTCCCAGCGTCGCTGTTCCGAGACATGCCTGCGCGGAGACATCGACATGCTGACCGCGACCGGTGCGTGTCCGTGCCAGCAACGCGAACAATGCGCCGTCGGCGGCATCGGCGGCGGCATGGAGAAAAGCCTGCGGAATCGAGATCCTGACCGGTGGCCGATCTGCCTCCCGATGCGGGTCGAGCGGTCCTCCCGCAGCCCAGACCACGAGGTCACTGGCCGCGTATCGCGCCTTCGGCCCGGTGGATCCGAACGCCGAAATCGAGACGTAGACCAGGCGCGGGTACAGGGTGTGCAACTTTTCGAATCCGAGCCCCAGGCTGTCCATCACGCTGGGTCCGGCCGATTCGATCACGACGTCGGCCTGAGCGATCAAGTCATGGAGTCCCGCTGGATCCTCGAAGTCGATCGCGATGCCGCGCTTGTTGGCCGCATAGGTGTCCCAGAAATACGATCCACGAGGTCCGAGTGGCTCGGCTGTCCGCGCCGAGGATCCACCGAGCGGCTCGACCTGGACCACGTCGGCTCCGAGATCGGCAAGCATTCGGCCTGCGAGCAAGCCACGCTCATCAGTGAAGTCGAGCACGCGGTACCGCTCCAACAGCGCCATTGCGCCCACCAATCATGAAAAGGGAGAACACCTTCCGAATCAGCAGGAAGGCGGAACGTTTCTGAACGTTCTTCGTCCGTAACTAGGAAAGTACACTCTCCCCTGACACGAATCAATGGTTTTCAGTGGTTCAGGTCACAAATCTTTCGAACGAGAAGGAGACGGCTGTGCCGGACACCTCCAAGACGGGGCGCCCACGCGACCCCGACCTGGAACGACGCGTGTTCGATGCCGCCGTCGACATCTTCGGAACCCAGGGATGGGCCAAGTTCTCCATCGAAGCCGTCGCGCGTCAGGCCTCCGTCGGAAAGGCGTCGATCTACCTTCGGTGGCCGAACAAGAACACCCTGCTGCAGGACGCCATCGAGGACCGCATCACCGTCGTCGCCACTCAGGATTCCGGTGACATCAAAGCCGACCTCCTCGAACTCGCACGCCAGACCATGCGGCTCTACCTCGGCGGAGCAGGACGAGCGATTTTTCGCATGGCCATCGAGGGGGATTCCATCCCCGGCGTCACCGACCAATTCGCGCTCTTCCGCGACTCGCAAACCCTCGCCGCACGCGAGATGGTCCGCAAAGCCATCGCCCGCGGTCAGCTCCCCGCCGGCACCTCGGTGACGCTGCTGCTCGAAACCTTGCTCGGCGCAATCATTCTGCACACCCTCAGCACACCGAAGAAGCTGGACGACGCAGTGCGGGCGCACTCCGAAGAGTACGCCCGCACCTTGGTCGACCATGTACTGCGAACTACGCGCTGACGATCCCGCGCGTGGCGAGGTCGCTGAGTTCAACTGCACTCAAGGACAACTCCGCCGTAAGAATCTCGGCTGTGTGCTCCCCGACCCCAGGCACCCCGTCGTACACCGGACCGTCGTAGCTCTTCATGTGCAGGACCGGACCCGGCATCAGAACTTTGCCGAGTACGTCGTTGCCCGTGATCTCCACCAACGTGCGTTCCAGGAAATGCGGATCCTCCACCACGTCCGATGCGTCGTTGACCGGTGCGCTCACCACCTCGAACTTCTCGAGCACCTCGAGCACCTCGGTGCGCGGCATGCTCTTGCACCAGTCGATGACCATCTGCTGCACGTCGTCGTTGTTCCGCAGGCGATCGGCATTGGTCGCGTAGCGAGGATCGTCGATGACCTCCGCTTTGCCCATCGCCGCGAACAATCGCTTGGCGATAGCCTGATTGGACGCGGCGATGGACAGGAACTTCCCGTCGGCCGCCTCGTAGATGCCGCGAGGTGACGCGGCTCCGGTCGAATTACCGATGCGCTGCTGAATCTCGCCCGTCGCGGTGTACTTCAGGAACATGTCTCCGACGATGAACATCAGCGGCTCGTACAGCGCGACATCGACTTCCTCACCGAGACCGGTCTTTTCCCGCTTGAACAACGACATCGCCACGCCCATCGCTGCGGACAGGCCCGCGATGGAGTCGGCGAAACCGAACGGCGGCGAGGTGGGAGGCGAGTCCGGCCAACCGTTGACGTTGGCGAATCCACTGGCCGTCTCGGCGACGGTGCCGAATCCCGGCAGCAGGCGGTTCGGCCCGGTCTGGCCGAAGCCGGACACGCGAGCCAGAACGAGCCCGGGGTTGTCCTTCGACAGTTCCTCGAAGCCGAGTCCCCACGATTCGAGACGCCCTGGCCTGAACGACTCGATGACTACGTCGGCGCCGGCAATGAGACGCTTGACCAGCGCACGACCTTCGGCATCGCGCAGATCGATTCCCACCGACCGCTTTCCTGCGTTGAGCCGCGAGAACCCGAGAGACAAGCCCTTCTTCTGCGGAATCCACTGCCGTGCATAGTCACCCGAGGCTGGGTCCTCGACCTTGATGACCTCCGCGCCGAAGTCACGCAGCATGCGCCCTGCCGTCGGCGCGGCGTACATCGTGCCGAGCTCGACGACCTTGATGCCCGCGAGCGGACCGGTGGCGCCCATCAGATCCTCCACTGGATGTGCTTGACCTCGAGGTATTCCTTCATGCCCCACTCGCCGAGCTCACGGCCGACTCCGGACTTGCCGTAACCGCCGAACGGTGCGTCGGGGCGCATCGAGCCACCTCCGTTGATCCACACCGTTCCGGCCCGGACCTGCTCCGCGACCCGCCTGGCCTCGATCGGATCGTCGCACCAGACGTTCGCCGCGAGACCGTAGTCGGTGTCGTTGGCGAGACGGATCGCTTCCTCGGTGTTCTTGAACGGCACGATCACCGCGACGGGTCCGAAGATCTCCTGTTGCACTGCCCGTGCGCTGTGCGGAAGTCCGCCCAGCAGAACCGGATTGACGAACCATCCCTTCTCCGGCAGCGGCTTGGTGACTTGGAGCAGCTTCGTGCCGCCCTCGGCGACCGATCCGTCGATGAAACCGTTGACGCGGGCCTGATGGTCGGGCCGGATCATCGGTCCGATGTTCGTCGCGGGATCCCATGGGTCGCCGACGACCATCTGATCGAACGCCGATGCGCCGGCTTCCAGGAACTCGTCGTACACGCTGTCGTGCACGAGAAGCCGTGCGAGCGCTGCACATCCCTGGCCGCCGTTACGTGCCCAGCGAAGGTGCATCTCGACCGCGATCTTCTTGACGTCGACACCCTCGAGCACGATGTTCGGGGACTTGCCGCCGAGTTCGAGCGTCACACCCGTCAGGTTGGCCGACGCCTGCTCCATGATCTTCGCGCCGACGCCGTCGGACCCGGTGAACGAGACGCGATCCACGCCACGATGCGACGAGAGTTGTTGTCCCACATCGGCACCGCCGATGATGACGTTCATGACGCCCGGCGGCAGGCCGGATTCCTTGATGAGGTCGCCGAGGAACAGGGTGGTGAGCGGGGTTCGCGGCGACGGAAGCAGCACGACGGTGCAGCCCGCCGCCAGCGCGGCGCCGAACTTGAAGATCGCGAGATTGAGCGGATAGTTGTATCCGGTGATGGCGGCGACCACGCCGACGGGCTGGTGGACCACGTCGCTCATCGTCGGAACCGGCTTGTCGTATTCGCCGAGATGGATCGTACGATCGGTCTTCGCAGCCTCGGCGGCCCAGCGCAGGTGCTCGTCGACGGCCATCTTCACCTGCAGGTACGAGGCCAGCGACACCGGGCACCCCACCTCGTTGACGATCGAGGGTAGCAACCGGTCCGCGGCCTTCTCCAGCGCGTCGGCGAAGCGGTGGATGTGCTTCGAGCGCTCTTCTCCACTCAGTGCGGACCACGCCGGAAATGCCCTCCGCGCTGCGGCGACTGCGTCATCGACCTGGCTGCTCGACGCTCCCCCGACGGTCGCGATGACCTCTTCGGTGGCGGGGTTGTAGACGTTCCACGTCTCACCCTGCGGCTGGGCATCGGTATCGCCGATCAGCAGAGTCCTGGTGTCCGGTACCCACGTCTGATCTATCTCCGCCACGGCAGTCATCTCACGCACCTTCTTTCTGTAGTTCTGCAGGCAGCTTGGCCATCAAGCCGACGCGCTCGAGTACGCAGACGATCTCGTCGCGCTGGTTGTAGCCGATGTGCTCGAACCACACGATGCCGGAGTCGTCGCGGCTCTTGGATTCGCGCTTGTTCTTGATGGTGGTCTCGGCACGCAGAGTGTCACCGTGAAACACCGGATTGGGAAAGGTGATCTTCTCGTAGCCGAGATTGCCGAGGGTGGTTCCCATGGTCAGTTCGGGTACGTGGAACGCACCGATCAACGCAACGGTGAAGAGACTGTTGAACAGTCGCTGACCGTGAATCGTGCCCTTGCAGAACTCCGCATCGAGGTGTAGCGGCTGAATGTTCATCGTCAGCGAGGTGAACATGACGTTGTCCATCTCGGTCACAGTGCGGGTCATCGCATGCTTGTAGTGCTTACCGACCTCGAACTCTTCGAAATACAAGCCTCGCATTTACTTCTCGCCTCTCTTGGTGATCGCTTCGGCGCGCTCCAGCCACTGAACTGCTTTGTCGTAGTGCGCCTTGTCGATGTGCAGACCTCGGTACCGCAGTGCACCGGTCCCCTGCACCTCTGCCTTTTCGTATGCTTCGGCCAACCCTCGGTAGAACTCGATGTCCTGCTCGGACGGGCTGAACACATCGTTGACGGTCTCGACGTGCGACGGGTGGATCGCGATCATGCCGCGGAATCCGAGCTGACGACCTTTGACCGCGAATTCCCGAAGACCATCGAGATTTTCAAGGTCCTCCCACAATCCGGTCAGCGCGTGGATCTTCGCTTCTCGGCACGCGAGGAGAACCCGGCTACGCAGATAGAGGGTTTCGAGCCCCTCGGGCGTCCATTCGTATCCCACCTCGCGGGCGATATCGGCGTGCTCGGCCGACGGGCCGATCATCGCGCCCACGCGCGGCGATGCCGTCGCTACCTCGAGGGAGTTGTGGATCGCCTTCACGGTCTCGACCGGCACGATGTACTCGAGGCCGTCGACACCGTTGCGTGCCTCGAAGTGGTCGAGCAACGTGTCGTACTGCAGCACGTCGACGGCCTTTTCGATCTTCGGCGCGAACACTCCGGTCAGCCCGGGGACGACGACGGCTTCCAGATCGGCGCCGGTGAGCCGAGTCGCGAGCGGGTTCACTCGAACGAACAGTCCCACATCGGGATTGGTCTCGCGCACTCGTGCGATGGATTCTGCGACGGTGCCGCGCGCAGCCTCTTTCTCCGCCAGGGGCACCGAGTCCTCCAGGTCGAGTACGACGCAGTCGGCGCCGGACGCGACGGCCTTGTCCACCCACCGCGGCCGGTGACCGGGAACGAACAGGATCGAACGATACGGCTGCATGTCAGAAGTCCTCTCAGTAGCTGCGCGGCAAACCGAGAACGTGCTCGGCGGTGTAGTTGAGGACCATTTCCTGGCTGATCGGCGCGATCCGCATCAGACGGGATTCGCGGAAGTACCGTTCCACGTGGAACTCCTTGCCGAACCCGAATCCGCCGTGCACCTGAAGCGCTGCGTCGGCGGCGAAGAAGCCTGCCTCGGCGCACAAGTACTTGGCGGCGTTTGCTTCTCGGCCGCACGGCAGACCGGCGTCGACCATCCACGCGGCCTTGTCGACCACAGCGGTCGCAGCGTCGAGTCGGATGCGCGCTTCGGCGAGTTGGAATGCGATGCCCTGGTTCTTTCCGATGGGCCGGCCGAACACTTCGCGTTCCTTCGCGTACTGGGTGCCGCGGCGCAGCGCCGCCTCACCGATGCCGAGGGCGGCATTGGCCGAGATCACGCGCTCGGCATTCAGACCGCCCAGGATGGTGCGGAACCCATGACCGACCTCGCCGACGACATCCTCGTCCGCGACGAACAGCTCGTCGATGAACAGTTCGTTGGTGTCGACGGCGTTGCGTCCCATCTTCGGAATCGGGCGGATCTGTACTTTGCTGCGGTCCATGTCGGCGAACAGCAACGTCATTCCCGCGGTGCGCTTCTCACCGTCGATACGCGGACTCGTTCGGCACAGCAGCAGCATCTTCTCCGCTTCCTGCGCCTTCGTGATCCAGACCTTCTTGCCCGACACTTCGAATCCACCGTCGACCTTTTTCGCGAAGGTCTTGATGTTGGTGGTGTCGGTGCCTGCATCGGGCTCGGTGACGGCGAACGAGGTGTGCAGCTCGCCGGTGACGACGCGAGGAAGGTACTTCTTCTTCATCGCCTCGCTACCGTGGTGGATGATCGGCTCGAATCCGAAGATGCCGATGTGCACGGCGCTGCAACCGCCCATACCTGCTCCGGATGCCGAGATCTCACGTTCGACGATCGCGGCCTCGGTGACACCGAGTCCCCCGCCGCCGTATTCCTCGGGGACCGTCAGGCCGAGCCAACCGCCCTCGGCCACAGCGTTGTAGAAGTCCCACGGAAATTCGTGGCTGTCGTCGTGCTCCATCCAGTAGTCGTCGGGGAACGCCTTGCAGAGCGTCTTGACCGCGGCGCGGATGTCGTCGTGCGTGGGGTCGGAAGAGTAGTCCATGTGTATCTCCTGCGCTATGCGACCGGCACCGCAGTGCGATCGAACGTGTCGGCGGTGACGCCCTCGTCGCGCAGTACTGCCTTGCGGACCTTCTCGGACGGTGTCTTGGGAAGTGCGTCCAGGAAACGGACGTAGCGAGGTGTGGCGAAGGCCGGGATTCGTCCTTTGCACCAATCGAGAATCTCGGCAGGATCGGCCTTTTCGCTGACGACCACGGCAGCGAGCACCTCGTCCTCGCCGGCCTCGACGTCGGCGGGTACCCCGATGACAGCGCATTCGACGACCGCCGGGTGTGCCAGTACGGCCTGTTCGACCTCGTAGGAGCTGATGTTCTCCCCGCGCCTACGCAGCGCGTCCTTGTAGCGGTCGACGAAGTAGAACCAGCCGTCCTCGTCCTTCCGCAGTGCGTCACCGGTGTGGAACCAGAGATTGCGCCACGCTTCGAGGGTCTTCTCCGGCATGCCGTAGTAGCCCATGCTGCAGGTCCACGGCTGGACCGGGCGTACGACGAGCTCTCCGACCTCGCCGACGGGTACTTCGCGGTCGGTCTCGGGGTCGACAAGCCTGATGTCGAACCAGTCCGACGCCACCTTGCCTGCCGCGCCGGGCGGGATCTTCTCGCCGTACGGAGTGAGGATCGGCGCGCACGTCTCGGTGAGACCGAATGCGTTGACGAAAGCCTCTATGCCGTAACGATCTTTGAACTGCTCGACGACGGTGTCCGCGATCGGGGCTGCGTACACGGCGCGCAACCGGTTGTCGCGATCGTTCTCCCGTGGCGCCTGTTTCCACGCGAAGTCCATCATGACGCCGACGAAATTGGTGACGGTGACACCGGAGTCACGGACCATGTCGATCCATCGACTTGCACTGAACTTGGGGTGCACCACGGCACTGGCGCCCGCCACGAGCGCTGGATAGACGGCCATGAACTGGGCGTTGCCGTGGAATAGCGGCGTCGTCGTCATGTAGCGATCCGAGGGAGTGAGCCGCGTGAGCGAGACGACTTCCTGCGCGAAGAAGTACAGCTGCGAGTGCGGCATCGCGACACCCTTGGACGGCCCCGTGGTGCCCGAGGTGAAGAAGATCGCCCCGAGGTCCTGCGCCCGCGGCGCAGGAACGGTGACGGGCGTACCTTTCTCCAGCTCGTCCCAGGCTTCGGCCTGCCAACCGTGCTCGCGCAGCAGGGCGATCGCCTTGTCCGCGGTTCCGGTGTCGATGACCCAGAACTCCTCGATGCCGCGGCTGTGCTCGGCGATGGCGACGAAGCGCTCGGCGAACGTGTCGTCGATGACGGCCCAGCGGGCTCCGACCGTGACGATCTGGTGGCGGAGGAATTCGCCTTCGTAGTTGGTGTTGATCGGCACTTCGACGGTTCCGCCGACGGCGGCAGCGAACCAACTACGCACCAGCCGGGAGGAATTCATCGCCATGATGACGACGCGGTCACCCTGCTGCGCGCCTGCGGCATGCCATGAGCCGGCGATACGTTCTGCGGAGCCGAGAATCTCGGAGTAGGTGAACTCCAGCTTCTCCTCGGGCGTCACCAGGAAGGTGGCGTCGGGCGTGGCTGCGGCGTGGGTCCGCAGAACGTTGCTGAGCGTCCACCCCTCGGGGTCTGTGAAATTGGGGTGCAGATCGGTGTATGTCTGGCTCACTTGAAATCCCGGAACGGTTCGAGGGCCAGCATCGACGGAACGACATCCTTGCCCAGGCGCTCGATCGCGGCGATGGTCTCGTCGCCGTCCATCGTCGGCCACTGGGGGCGCAGAAGCAGTGGATCGACCGGGAGGGTGGTCACGAGGTCGGTGAGCTTGCCGACGACGTCGTCCGGAGTTCCGACGATGACGTGGTCGGACACCGACTCGGCGAACTGGTTCGCCAGGTCGCGGCCCGCCATGACGTCGAGACCCTTGGCGGCGTAGGTGAGATACCGGCCCTGAGCGACACGGGCGTACTCGACCATCGCCTCTTCCTTGCTGTCCGCTACGAGGACGTTGCGGCGAAGCGGCTGAAGGCCGAATTCCTTGCCGCGTGCCTCGAACAGATCTTTCACGACGCGGTAGCGCTCCTCGACCTCGTGCTTCGGGGTCTCGGGCGGCACGGCGTAGGCGTCGCCGTACTTTCCTGCTCGGCGCACACCGCCCATGGCGTGAGCGCCGATCCAGATCGGAACGTGCGGCTGCTGGACCGGATGCAAGTGCGGCTTGACACCGTCGAGCTGGAAGTACTTGCCCTCGAAGGTGACCTCGTCCTGGGTCCACAGCTGCTTCATCACTTGGAGGGATTCGTCGAACCGCCCGGCTCGCTCCTTGTACGGAACCTGAAGGTAGTCGAATTCCTCGGGGCGGTAGCCCAATCCGGCACCGAAGATCAACCTGCCCTCGGTGACGACGTCGAGAGTCGCGATCTCCTCGGCGAGCATGACCGGGTGATACAGCGGTGCGATCATGATCTGCGTGACGAGCTTGGTCGTCGGCGCGACGTGCGCGGCAAGGCGAGCGAGCAGCGGCACCGGCTGGAGCCAGCGAAGATCGCCGTAGAGGAAGTGCTGACCGATGGCGATGTAGTTGAAACCGTTGTCCTCCGCGGTCTCGACGATGCGGAGGATGTCCTTGAACTGCTGCGCCGGCGTCACCGACTTCGGCACGTCGCTGAGCAGTAAGCCGACCTGAACCATGAGAGTCCCTTCTGATCTGGCGCGCTTATTGCGCGGTGAGGCCGCCGTCGACGGGGATGGTGACGCCGGTGATGTAGCTGGCGTCGTCGCTGTTGAGGAATGCGATGACCGACGCGATCTCCTCGGGCTCGGCGCCGCGGCCGAGTGGGATAGTCGCGACGAAGTCAGCGGTGAGAGCAGAGACGTCGGATCCTGGCTCGCGTCCGAAGAACTGAGCGAGCATCGGCGTCTTGACCTGCCCGGGGCAGATGACGTTGACGCGGATTCCATCCTTGGCGCCGTTGAGTGCGAGAGCGCGACCGAACGGTACGAGCGCACCCTTCGTCATCGAATAGATGGGACTGAACGGCGAACCGATGAGCGCCGACGTCGACGAGGTCAGCGTCACCGAGCCCTTGCCGCCCGCCTTCTTGAGTAGTTCGAACCCGAGCGTCGTGGAGTAGTAGGCGCTCTTGACGTTGACGTCGATGTTCTTGTCCCACGTCGCATCGTCGACCTCGAGCCCACCCGGACCCGGCATGCCGACCTGGGCGTGCAGCGCATGAAGTACACCCTTCTCGGCGTCGATCTTGGCAAAGAGCGACTTCAGGTCGTCGTTGTTCGTCGCGTCGACCGTCACGGCCGTCGCCCGACCGCCCTCGGCCTCGATCTCCGCGGCAACCTTGCGCGCGGCTTCCTCACTGAGGTCGGTGACGTAGACGAACGCGCCTTCCGAGGCGAGACGATGGCTGATGGCACGGCCCATGCCGGATCCTCCGCCGATGACGGCGGCGATGCGGCCTTCATATCGCTGCATTTCTTGTACTCCTTCTCAAGTTACTTCGTTATTCAAGCGCGTTGGTCGAACGAACGTCCCAGTAATTCGGAAACTATTCGGGTTCTCTGCATGGTCGGCGTCCCGCCGGCGAGCGCCCAGCCGTGCGCGTCACGGTGCATGCGCTCGATGCCGAACTCCTCGGTGTAACCGTTGCCGCCGTGAAGCTGCATCGCCAGGTCGGTGACCTTCTTGGCCATCTCGTTAGCGGTGCACTTGGCAAGGGAGACGTGCAGCGAGTTGGGGAGCTGTTCCCCGTCGATCACCGATGCAGCTGCGCGCTGCAGCAGCAGCCTGGCGGCATCGACCTGAAGCGCCATGTCCGCGATCGTCATCTGTACGGCCTGGAACTCGATCAACGGCTTGCCGAACTGCGTTCGCTCCTGGACGTAGCGGATCGACTGGTCGAGCGCCGCCTGACCAAGCGCAAGGCTCATCGTCGAATTGCCGAGTCGCTCGATCGAGAACGCGGTGAAGAGCGTGCGGAAGCCACCGGGTTCGACGACGATGTTCTCCTTCGGAACGGCGACATCGTCGAAGTAGATGTCGGCCGACGGGATCCCGCGGAAGCCCATGAGCTTTTCGCGTGCGCCGTAGCTGACACCCTCGCGATTGGCTTCGACGAGAACAGCGCCGATCCCCTTCGCGCCCTGGGCATCGCTCATGCGCGAATAGACGAGGTAGACGTCGGCCTCGGAGCCATTGGAGATCCAGCGCTTGTTTCCGCTGACTCGAACCGTGTCGCCGTCTACCGTTGCTTTGGTGGTCAGATCCGTGGCAGCAGAGCCCGCGTCGGGTTCGGAGATCGCCACGGCCATCGTCAGGTCGCCGGCGATGATTCCAGGCAGGAACCGCTCTCGCTGCTCCTCGGTTCCGATCCGGGCGATCACCTGGGCTGGGCCGGTGTTCGCCTCGAAGATCTGGAATGCGGCGGGCCTGCAGTGGTAGGCGAACTCCTCGATGACGTTGAGCGCCTGTTGAAGCGGCGCACCTCCTCCGCCGAAACGCTCGGGAAGGGCGATCCCGAGGAAGCCGAGCGATCCGAGGAATTTGCGTTCTTCGAGCGGGAACGCAGTTCTCTCCGCATCCCACTGCGCAGCCTTGGGGGCGTACCGCTCAGAGGCGACCTTGGCGGCCACCTCTTTGATGGCGCGCTCGTCGTCGGTGAGTGTGCTGGCAGACATGGCCACCTCTTTCATGCTCATGATTATACTAATCCGGTGTGACCTACGGTACAAGATCTCACTCGTCGGCCACTAGGTTCATGCTAAACATAATCATGAATAGTTCGCGAGCTTTCCAGAAACCTGCTTCAGGAGGGTTTTCATGACACGAGCAGTCATCGTCGACGCCGTACGTTCGCCCATGGGCAAGGGCAAAATCGGAGGTGGACTGTCACACCTTCACCCCGCCGACCTTCTCGGTCAGGTATTGAGGCAGTTGGCGGACAGATCCTCGCTCGACGCGGGCTTGCTGGACGACGTCATCATCGGCTGCGTCGGCGGCAACGGTGAGCAGTCTGGAACGCCAGGCCGTCAGGCTGTGCTGTCCGCGGGTTTCCCGGCCCACGTGCCGTCGGTGACGGTCGAACGCAAATGCGGCTCCGGCCAGCAGGCACTGGATTTCGCCGTCCA
This sequence comes from Rhodococcus sp. 114MFTsu3.1, assembly GCF_000383555.1. Lineage (NCBI taxonomy): Bacteria > Bacillati > Actinomycetota > Actinomycetes > Mycobacteriales > Nocardiaceae > Rhodococcus > Rhodococcus sp. 114MFTsu3.1. Next base: position 128,684 of record NZ_KB911546.1, read on the forward strand.
CGGCGTCGTGGCCGGTGCGTACGAGATCGCGATCGCAGGCGGGGTCGAATCGATGAGCCGGGTCCCCATGGGCAGTGCACGCGGCGACGCCGATCCGTTCGGCGAGGGTGTTCGAGAGCGGTTCCCAGTGCTGGTGCCGCAGGGAGTCGCCGCGGAACTCGTCGCACAGAAGTGGGGAATCTCCAGGTCGGAACTCGACGAATACTCCGCTCGCTCCCACGCACGAGCCTCGGAGGCGGACTTTGCCGGCGAGATCGTGCCGGTCGGTGGCCTCGTCGCCGACGAAACCATCCGAACGGGCACAACGGCCGAGAAGCTCGGCGGACTGAAAGCCGTGTTCGGCACCGACGAGCGTCGAGCGCAGTTCCCTGACCTCGACTGGACCGTCACCGCCGGGAACGCGTCGCAGATCACCGATGGTGCGGCGGCCCTGTTGGTGATGAGCGAGGAGCGGGCCTCGCAGTTGGGTCTGCGGCCCCGGGCCAGAATCGTCGCCTCCGCGGTGATCGGCGACGATCCTCTACTGATGCTCACCGGCCCGATCCCGGCGACCGAAAAGGTGTTGAAAATGGCGGGTTTGACGCTGGCCGACATCTCCGCTTTCGAGGTCAACGAAGCATTTGCCTCGGTACCGCTGGCATGGGCGAAGGAACTCGGCGTCGATCAGGACGTGCTGAATCCCGTCGGTGGCGCCATTGCACTAGGGCATCCATTGGGTGCGTCGGGCGCCCGCATCATGACCACGTTGATCAATCACCTCGAACGTACCGGTGGCCGTTACGGATTGCAGACCATGTGTGAAGCAGGCGGAATGGCCAACGCAACCATCATCGAGATACTGAAGTAAGGAGTCGGTTCATGGATCTCACCAATTCTTCCGCGGTCGTCACGGGCGGGGCGTCCGGCCTCGGACTCGCGACGGTCAAGCGGTTCGTCGCCGCAGGCGTCAACACTGTCATCGTCGATCTGCCGCAGTCCGCCGGCAAGGACGTGGCGCAGGAGCTCGGCGACTTCGTGCAGTTCGGTCCCGCCGACGTCGCCGATCCCGACGCCGTCGATGCGGCGTTGGATCTCGCCGAAGCGCGGGCTCCCATTCGGTCCGTTGTGCACTGCGCGGGTCGCGGCGGAACCGTCCGCGTCGTCGAAAAGGACGGCACACCGGGCTCTCTGGAGCTCTATACCTCGCTGATCCAGACGAACCTGATCGGCAGCTTCAATGTTCTCCGGCTCGCGGCCGCTCGCATGGTCCGCAACGAACCGGTCGACGGTGAGCGTGGCGTCGTCATCATGACGGCATCCGTCGCAGCGTGGGAAGGTCAGATCGGCCAGATTCCGTATGCGTCGGCCAAAGCGGGTGTTGTAGGTATGACCTTGGTTGCAGCTCGCGATCTGTCGCGAAAGCTGATTCGCGTCAACAGCATTGCTCCTGGAATCTTCGACACACCGATTCTGTCCCGATTCTCGCAGGAAATTCGCGACGGCTTGGCCGCCCAGATTCCACACCCGGCCCGGTTGGGTGACGCCGACGAATACGCCAAGCTTGCATTGCACATCGTCGACAACGCCATGATCAACGGTGAGGTCATTCGGCTCGACGGCGCGATCCGGATGCAGCCACGATGAGTGCTCTGGTCAGGGTCGAGCAGATCGAGGGTGTACAGGTCGTCACGATCACCCGTCCCGAGGTCCGCAACGCGATCAACACTGCCACTGCGCAGGCCATCGCCGACGCCATGGACGAACTGGATGCCCGCGACGACCTCGTCGCGGGTGTCATTGCCGGCGAGGGCAAAAGTTTTTGCACCGGAATGGATTTGAAGGCCTTCCTTGCCGGTGAGAAGCCGTCGATTCCGGGGCGGGGATTCGCGGGCGTCGCCGAGACTCCCCCGGCGAAACCGCTGATCGCCGCTGTCGAGGGCCACGCCATCGCGGGCGGATTCGAGATTGTGCTTGCCTGTGATCTGGTGGTGGCGTCCGAGACGGCAGTGTTCGGACTCCCCGAAGTCAAGCGCGGGTTGCTCGCCGGTGGTGGCGGATTGCTCCGGCTGCCCGACCGGGTCCCGCGCGCGTTGGCCGTCGAGTGGTGCCTCACCGGTGACTTCATCAGTGCGCAGGAAGCCAAGGACGCCGGCCTGATCAACCGGCTCACCCCAGCGGGAGAGGCGCTGGAGGTCGCGTTGGAGCTGGCGAAGAAGATCGCGAAGAACGGCCCGATGGCCGTGCGGGCGACCAAAGAGATCATCACCAAGGCCCGCGACTGGTCCAACGACGAGCAATTCGCGGAGATGTGGAAGATCTACGAGCCGGTCAGAAGCTCGGAAGACGCCCGCGAGGGGGCGTCGGCGTTCAAGGAGAAACGGACTCCGGTCTGGAAGGGGCGCTGAGGTGGTTGCGATCGTCACCGGCGCCGGAAGCGGGATAGGCAGAGCTGTATGTCTCGAACTCGCGCAGGCAGGTACGCAGGTACTCGCCGTCGACATCGATCTCGCCGGCGCCGAAGAGACCAGTCGGATGTCGGCCGGCACCGTCGTCGCGCACCGAGCTGACGTCTCGAATCCCGCTGAGGTCGAGGACTACGTAGCCGCTGCGGTCGACACACTCGGCATTCCGGATCAGTTCTTCAACAATGCCGGGATAGCAGGAGTCAACCGAGCGATCGTGGACATGTCTCCGGCCGAGTGGTCGACCACGATGTCGGTCAACCTGAACAGCATGTTCTACGGACTGAAGTATGTTCTTCCACACATGATCACGACGGGCAAGGGGCAGATCGTCAACACAGGATCCATCGCGAGCCTGCAAGGAGCAGCCAAGCGCGCGGATTACGTTGCCGCGAAACACGCAATTCTCGGGCTGACGAGAACTGCTGCGGCCGAGGTACGCGAGCACGGGATAGCTGTGAACTGTATCTGTCCTGGTTCGACCGACACACCCATCATCGGTAAGTTCAGGGCACTTCTCGCTCGCGACGGTCAAGCGATCCCGGCCCAGGGTGTCGGTGGTCGCGGTATGGCCAGTGCCGAAGAAGTCGCGCGCACAGCAGTTTTCCTTCTCCGAGAAGATGTCCCGTTCCTCACAGGGTCGGCCATCTCCGTCGATGGTGGCGCATCGGGCCAGTACTGAATGTCCGATTCTATTGCTTCGCATCATTCGTATAGATAGAGTTGTTTGCATCACACTCTTTCGAGCGGAGCACCTGTTTTGACGAATCCTGTAGGCAATCGCCTGTTCACGCTGGTCGAGATACCTGCGGTCGTAGGGCTCCTCGCCATGATGGTGCATACCGTCGCAAACGCGTTCTCTCGCACTGTGTTCGGGGAGCCCGTAACCGGCACCCTCGAACGAGTCCAGTACTGGTACATGCCCTTGGTCGTCCTACTGGGCTTCGTGATCGCGATGCATCGCGGCGAACACGTGTGGGCCGATATGTTCTACACACGGTTCCCTGCGGCCGCCAAGCGGTACGTTGCCGCAGGCTCGAGCATCGTGTGCGCAGCGGTCTGCCTGGTTACCGTCGCCTACTCGTTCGATCATGCGCAACACAATCGCGACATCGAGCTGACGGCCGGACTGACCGATATCGCAGCGTGGCCACTGACGTACCTCGTCCCGATCACGTTCGCACTCTTCGCCGTACAGTACGTACGTCTCGGATGGAAACAATTACACGACGAAGACATCGACGATTCCGGATCCTCTTTTGCTGTCTCTCCCGAATCCGACCACGCGGCCGACACAGAGAAGGCACGATGACCGCCGTAGCCACGCGCGAACCCTCCAAACCAATGCCCGGTCGAGTTCGAGCAGGCCGATTCCCGAGCGGAAGCATCACCCTTGCAGTATTCGTCGCGGCAGCCGTCGGGTCCACCGTCGGTACGTTCCTCGGCGGATCGAAGGAGACCATCGGCGTCCTGTCGATCGTCCTGCTACTGAGCCTGATCTTCCTGCGGATGCACATCGGTTTCGCGCTTTTGGTGTCCGCGCTGATGGGAATGTGGGCACTGCGCGACTTCGGTGTCGTCACCAGCACCGTCAGCAAATTGCCGTATCACAATGTTGCACAATGGACGTTGAGTGTCGTTCCGATGTTCGTATTCATGGGTCTGCTGCTGTGGCGATCCGGAGTGACCGAGAAGCTCTACGATGTCGCACGGACTTGGCTGGGGTGGATGCCCGGCGGCCTGGCAGTCGGCACCAACCTCGCGGGAGCTGGGCTCGCCTCGGTCAGCGGTTCGACAGTCGGGACTACCTATGCGTTGGCACGTATCGGCATCCCCGAGATGCTCCGAGCGGGTTACGACAAGCGTCTGGCCATCGGATCCGTCATGGCCGCCGGACTGCCCGGCCAGCTCATACCACCCTCGATCACTCTTGTCGTGTTCGCCGGGATCGCGGAAGTCCCTGTTGGAGAGCAACTCTTGGCCGGAGTCGGCCCCGGTGTGGCAGTGGCGGTCTTGTTCAGCATCGCGCTGATGATCGCGGCATCGATTGTCAAACCGAAGACACCGGAGAAGGTGGACGTCGCTCCGGAATCCACGGGTGCCAAGTGGCGTGCACTCGTTTCGGTGTGGCCGGTTCCGGTCCTCGTGCTGGTGGTCGTGGTTGGCATGTTCTCCGGCGTTTTCACCGCTACCGAGGCCGGCGGCGCTGCGGCGATGGTTGCGCTGTTCGTCGCACTGTTCGCACGTCGCCGCGACCGCCCATTTGCCGCAGTCAGCGAGGCTGCTGTGAGTGCCGTAGCAAGCACCGGATCGATCTTCCTGATGCTTCTCGGCGCAACCGCATTGTCCAGAATGCTTCCCTTGACCGGATTGACGACCGGGTTCACCGATTGGACAACCAACCTTGGCTTGACGGCGTGGCAGTTCCTCGCGTTGATGACCGTGGTCTACCTCGTGATGGGGATGTTCCTCGACGCCCTCGCGATGATGCTCCTGACGGTACCACTGCTCATCCCTACGCTCGCTTACCTCGACATCTCGCTGCTGTGGTTCGGTGTCTTCGTCGTCTTCATGGGCGAGCTCGCCGTCATCACTCCGCCCGTCGGCATCCTGTCCTACATCATTCACGGCGTAGCGCAGGACCCAGAAGTGAACCTCGGCAACAAGATCAGTCTGCGCGACGTATTCGCCAGCGTTGCATGGGTGATGCCGATCGCGCTCGTCTTCGTCGTCCTGCTGATCGCGTTCCCGCAAGTCGCAACGTTTCTTCCAAGCCAGATGGGTGGATAAAGGTTGAACGTGTTCGGTTTCCCCAAAGCACTGTCCTGCATGGTCATTGCCGCGACCGTGGTCGTGGCGACCTCCTGCACCACAACGACCGAATCGAACAGTGGTGGACCCGGCATCGAGTACGGCGCCACCCTGGACCAGTACCGGGCCGCCTTCGACGATGTCGAACCTGTTCACCTGTACGCACAGACCCCCGGACCTCAGGGCTCGTTCGTCAGCGACAAGATGGAGATCTACTACGACGCGGTCACCGAGTGGTCGGGCGGGAAGGTGACCTTCGATATCTTCTACGCCAACGCCATCGCAGGTGCCAGTGAGATCGACGACGCACTGGGCGACGGACGAACGGACATCGACGGCTTCGCTGTCGCCAACCAACCAGCCGAGTATCCGGCGGTCAACACGTTGATCAACGCGTCCTTCCTCGGCGATATGTCTCCTATCGCAGGCATTCTGCAATCGCACGCGTGGTTGCTCGAGTCTGCGTACGCAACAGAAGAAGTCGCGCAGGAATTCGCGGACAACGACATGCATCTGTTGATGCCGTCGTACAACGGGGGCGGCATGGCGCTACTGTGCGCCGAGGAGGCGCAGACCCTCGACCAACTACGAGGACGTCAGATTTCCGCTGCAGGCCGGACTCAAGGCGCACAGATCAGCGGGTTGGGCGCCATACCGGTGAGTGCGTCGTATTCGGAGCTGTACGAAAGCCTGCAACGCGGCGTGGTCGACTGCACCGCGACCTCGGTGCAGAACGCAGTGCTGGGCGGGTACCTCGGTCTGACACCGGAAGTGATCATCGATCCGTCCGCTGGCTTCGCTTTGACCTTCGGGTCCGTAGCGCTCAACCAGAACCGTTGGGACAGCATGCCGCTGCTCGTTCAGCAATTGCTGTTCGATCGACTCGACGTCTTCCTCGAAACCAATATCCGCACCTCGTGGGACGCGATGGTGCAGGGAGTGCACGACATCCAGGACGCAGGCGGAACAATCACCGAATTCGCACCGGATGCACGAGAGCGACTACAGAGCGTCAACAACCAACAACTCGAACTGCTGAAACAGTCCCCAGCGCTGGAAGACGCAGCCACCTCGATGACCGAATGGGCCGCAACCGCCTCGCGGTGGAGCACCCTCGTCCGAGATCTCGGTTACGACGAGACGATGACCTACCCGGAGTTCGCCGACTTCTACGACACCGACGCCATCGATCTCGGGCCCTACGTCGACGCCGTGTTCGACGAGGTTCTACTCGACCACCGCCCGACCTCGCCGGACACGGAAGCATGAACAATCCTGTTGCCATCACCGTCGGCGCGGAGCCGGTGACTCGCGAGGCGATCCGACGGTTCGTCGAGGCGCACGAGATGGCCGACCCACGCTTCGTCGACCCAGTCGACCCCATCGCTCCATGGGCAATGCTGTCCTCGTTCTCCATGCCTGCGTACTGGACGCCAGGAGACCCGTCATTGAGCGACGGCGCCCTCCCTCCGTTGCCCTGGGATGCGTGCGGCGTGCCCGCTGCCGAATCCGTCACCAACAGGATGGAATTCGAGTACTTTCACCCACTGCGGCCCGGAGACGTGATCACTACCGAATACCGGGTCACTGGCGTGACGCCGAAACGAACAAGTGTGGGCGACGGCAGCTTCGTGGATTTCGAGCTGACCTTCCTACGCCAGGATGGCACTGTTATCGCACGCGAGCGGTGCAGCGTCTATCGGTACTTCCCGTTCGAGTCCCGACGATGAACGCACCTCTACCGGAGATCCGGCTGCCTCTGACGTTCCAACGGCTCGTGATGTCTGCCGCTGCCAGTCGAGATTTCGCTCCGGCACACATCGACCACGAGGCTGCACGGGCCGGCGGTGCGCCTGGCGCCTACGCAGACGTCATGTTTGTGCTCGCGATGTTCGAACGGTGCGTCGGCGAGTGGGCTGGTACGCGCGCCTCGCTCGAATCGTTGCGGGCCATCGCCCTGCACGATTTCGTGCTTACCGGCCAGGATGCCGTCGTACGCGGCGTCATCACCGACGAGTCCGATACATCGGTAACCGTCGACCTGATTCTGCTGCAGGACAACGACCGCCGAGCTGCCACTGCAACGGCAATCATGGTCCGGGATGGTATGAGATGACTACCGCGAATGCGCTGACCGAATCGATGAGCGGCCTCACGGCGACCCGCTTCCGCGACACTGCACTGGTCCGTGCGGTCCGGCTCGCCCGGGACGAGTCCCCCTTCCACCGATGGTTCTACGGAGACCATGCCGTCGATGTCGATTCCGTAGTCGACCAGCGGTCCTTCGCCCTTCACATCCCGGTTGCCCGCAAGGCCGACTATCTCCGCTACCAGAAACTGCATCCTGGCACTGTGCGGGACGACGTTCGCCAATTACACCTGACCAGCGGGACCAGCGGGGTGGGCAGGGAGGTACATCCTCGAACGGCACACGACCTCGCCGCTCTGGGTACCGGCGGCGCCTATCAGTACTTCTGGGCCGGTCTTGCCGCAGGCGAGAAGATCATGCTCACCATTCCGTACTCGCAGACCATGGCCGGGCCGTACTTCCAGGCATCCGCTCTCGCTGCCGGTCTCGTTCCGACCAACGCATTCACGGGATCAACGGCCGAGCGCATCGACATGCTGCAACGTTTCGGCTGCGCCGGCATGTCCATCACGCCCTCCTACCTACACCGCATGACAGCCGAGGCCAAGCGTCTCGGGATCGAGCCGAAGCGCTCTGGTTCTGCGCTACGAGCAATCTTTCTCTCCGGTGAGCCTTACGGGATCGAGTGGGCGGAGTCGATGCAGGAGTTCTGGAGCGCCACAGTCCACGAAGGGTGGGGTGCAACTCAGACCCTCGGAGTGGTGATGGCGACCAAAACCGGTGCGATCGAGGAACACGGACGCGGCGTCCTCCACGGCATCGGACACCGTTGTCTCATCGAGGTGCTCAATCCAGACGGGGTCGCCGTAGCTCCTGGTGAGCGCGGCGAGATAGTGGTCACGACCCTTCGGACCCGCGGGTTGCCGAGCATACGGTTCGGGATGGGCGACAGCATCCGGTTGCTGCGCGACGGCTTCTTTCCGGAGTTCGAGGCGGGATCGATCGGTCGCATCGACGACATGATCAAGATCAGGGGTATGAATATCTGGCCGAGCGCTGTGGATGCGGCGGTGCTCCGTGTGCCCGTACTCGACTACAGAGCGATTGTTCACACTGCCGATAACGGCAGCGAGTCCGTCGACTTGCAGCTGGAGATCGACGCGGCTGCCGACGTCGACCCGAACCTGATGGCGGATATCGCGGAGACGATCAAGCGCACTGTCGGAATCTCGATGTCGATCTCTGTGCTACCCACCGGGACACTGGACGAACAGCACTTCAAGTCCCGACGCTGGACCGACCGAAGGGCAGTGCGATGACCGACTCGATCGAGCAAGAATTGGGCCGTGCCCGGGCTCATCTCGACGCCGTAACGCAGTTGGTGGCCGAACTTCCAGAATCACCGTTGCTTATCCAGTTCTGCGAACGAATCGACGCGCTGGTCGACGAGTTCACTTGGGAACTGGGCGCACAACCCTGACTCTGCCACTATTTGATGAGGACTCCCGCATCGACGGGGATGGAAATACCGGTTACGTAGCGTGATTCGTCGCCCGCCAGGAAGAGCACCGCGTTGCTGACATCGTCCGGCTCGACATACGGAATGTCGAGTACGTGCATGTCGTGCAGGAGCGGAACCACCTGTTCCCGAGTGGGTGCTTCCTCGTCGGGAAGGAACAGCCTGTAGATCGCGTCGTTCAACAGCATCCGAGTCTCGACGTTGGTCGGGTTCACCGTGTTGACACGGATGTTCTGCGGGCCGAGCTCGTTCGCGAGGCTCTTCATCAACCCGAGGACACCGTGCTTGGCTGCGGTGTAATGGGCGTTGTACGGCAGACCTTTCGTTCCCGCGACGGAGCTGATGAGCACCATCGAACCGCCCTCGCCGCCTTTCAGGATGTGCGGAGTGGCGACCGTCGTCGTGTTCCACACGCCGGTCAGGTTGGTGTCGATCATGTTGTGCCAATTCTCGGCGGACAACTCGTGCGTCACACCGCTACCCGCAATTCCCGCATTGGCTACCACTACGTCGAGTCGGCCGAGTTCGCCTACTGCGGAATCGACGGCTGCACGTAGCGCCTCGAGGTCGCGGACATTCGTCTTCGACGCCACGATCCGACGGTCGAGCTTCTCGACCGCCCGCACCGTCTCCGCCAGGTCGTCCTCCGTCGCAAGGTCGTATCCGACGGTGTCGACGTCCTCGCATGCGTCCACTGCGATGATGTCGGCGCCTTCGGCGGCGAAACGCAGTGCGTGGTTACGACCTTGTCCGCGGGCAGCACCGGTGATGAGGACTACTTTGCCGCTGAACCTGCTCATGCGCCCAAAGCCGCTTCACCCAGGAACGCCAGCACCACCGAGGAGTGCGAGCGGGCTTCCTCGGCACCACCGGAGTACACGGAGTCGCCACGATTGACCACGACGACATCGTCGGCAACCCTGAGCCCCGCTTCGGCGTTCTGCTCGACCATCAGCACACCGAGCCCGCGGTCGGCGATCTCGCGGACACTTGCCATGACGGTGTCGACCACGGCGGGCGCAAGACCCATCGACGGCTCGTCCATCATGATGTACTTCGGATCGGACATCAGTCCACGTCCGAAGGCAAGCATCTGCTGCTCACCACCGCTCAACAGTCCTGCAGGCCCGTCCTTTCGCTCACGAAGAATCGGAAACAGTTCATACGCGAGTTCGGTGTTCTTCTCGCGCTTCTCCCTGGTCGAGGTGTATCCACCGATACGCAGGTTCTCCGCCACGGACAACGACGCGAAGACTTGACGACCCTCCGGTACGAGTGAGATCCCGCGTCGCACCACTTTGTGGGCCTTGAGTCCGACGAGGGAAACATCATCGAGAACGATGGTGCCCGACATCGGTTCCACCAAGCCGGCGATGGTTCGCAGCGTCGTACTCTTACCTGCTCCGTTCGCCCCGAGAACCAGCGTAATTCGGCCGGGTTCGACCGTCAGGCCGATGTTCGTGACCGCGCTGACCTTGCCGTACTGGACGTGGAGATCACTGACTACGAGCATCCTGCGCTCCTCGCTTCCCGAGATATGCTTCCTGGACACTTGGTTCGCGCACGACGTCCTGCGGCTTCCCTTGCGCGATCAGTACGCCGAAATTCATTGCGATCAGCGTGTCGCAGGTATCGACCATCATCTGCACGTCGTGTTCGACGAGAAGTTGCGTCAGGCCTTCTTCGCGCAACTTCTTCAACAGCTCCGATACATCCTCGCGTTCGGTCTTGTTCATGCCCGCTGTCGGCTCATCGAGCAGAAGAAGTGTGGGCGACATGGCAATTGCGCGGGCGATCTCCACCCGGCGCTGCAACCCATAGGACAGCTCCCCTGGCCTGATGTCCTCCAAGCCCGAGAGCCCAGTCCGCTCCAGCGCCTCCGCGACCGCATCTTTCGAGCGCTTCAGCAAGGCCTTGCGCCCGAGCAACAACTCGCGAAGGCCACCTTCCTCGGAGCCGAGGTCCGCCCCCAGAGCGACGTTCTCGCGAACGGTCAGGTCCGGCAGTAGTCGTACCGTCTGAAATGTGCGGGCAATGCCGAGCTTGGCGACCTTCTGCGAAGACACCTTCGCAAACGGTTCGCCTTCGAACGTCAAGGCACCGCGTGTCAGGGGCGTCAATCGAGTGATCGCCGCCAACAGGGTGCTCTTGCCGGATCCGTTCGGTCCGAGGATGCCGAATATCTTTCCTCGGGTGATGTCGAAGGAAATACCGTCGACAGCCTTGATGCCGCCGTAGTGGACTGCGACGTCGTCTATTCCGAGCACCACCTCGGTTGTGGCGTGGCGAGCGACAGTCTCTCGTGACACTGCGTCGGTAGTCACGGTTTATCCCCTATCTCGGCTAGAGCGAGTTCCTCGACCGTGTCGTCGGGTTCCTTCTTACGAGCAACCCCTGCGAGTCTTTTGGCCTTGGACTTCCGAACCAGATCAAGGGCGGTTCCGTAGATCCCGCCCGGTACGTAGACGGCAGCGATCGCGACGATGATGCCGTAGACGATGGCCTGGTACTGCCCGACGATCTCGAGGTAGTACGGCAGCCATGTGAAGATGATCGCGCCGAGGACGATGCCGAGCCACGAGCGCCCGCCGCCGACGATGATGATCGTCAACCCGAGAACCACCAAGGGGAATCCGATGCTCTCCGGCGCCACGGTCGTGCGCAGTAATACGTTGATCGCGCCACCAAGTGCGCCGATCAATCCACTGATCACGAAGGAGCTGATTCGATAGCGAGAAACGTTGACACCCATGGATGCGGCCAATTCCGGATCTTCACGGACCGCGTCGATTCTACGACCGAGACGACCTCGTTCGCTCAGCGCCAGAAGCGCGACGACGAGCACCGTGATCGCGATGATGTGCCCGATGGTCAACTGGGGGAACGCCAGTGCGCCGAACAGTCCGACCGACGCGCCGGTGAGCGAGCCACCGTTGTGCGCGACGACCGTGATGATCAGATCGAAGGAGACCGTGGCCATCGCCAGGTAGAGACCGTTGAGACGCTGAACCAGCAATGCCAGCAGAAACCCGATCACTCCGCAGACGATCATGATGGCAGCAATCGCGGCGAACGAGCTGAACCCGTACCGGATCACGAAGATCGCGGCGCCGTAGGAACCGAGACCGTAGAACCCGGCGCCTGCGAACGAGAACACGCCCATGCGAAGCTGGACCTGGATGCTCAGAGCCAGAAGAAGAACGGTGAACGTGCTCTGGAACAGAACGATATGCGTGAAATAGAACTGACTCATACCCTTCGCACCTCCTTGCGGCCGAAGAGACCCTGCGGGCGAAGCAGCAGGACGAGGAAGATCATGCCGAAGCACACGGCGTCGACCCAGCCACCACCGGTGAATCGCAACACCAGAGTCTCCGACAACGCCAGAATGTAGGCGCCGGCAGCGACACCGGCCGTGCTCCCGACGCCACCGAGGATGATGACCGCAAATGCCTTGATCAGCAGTGTCTCACCGCTTTCCGGAGTGATGGCGCCGAGATTGAACGTGAGCAAGGCGCCCGCGAGACCGGCAAGACCACCGGCAAAGGCCATTGTGGACAGGGAGAGCTTTCGACGGTCGACTCCCATCAACGCTGCCGTTTCGGCATCGACACCGATGGCACGGAGCGCAAGTCCTGCCATGGACTTGCGCAGCCATATCGCCATCCCGACCGTGAGAATCACGGCGGACAGCACGATGATCAAACCGGTGTTCGAGATGCGAAGACCGAAGAGCGAGAACACCTTCACTGCATACGAACTGTTGGAGAATCCGAACGGTTCGGACTTGGTGACGTACTGGGCGATCGCGAGCGGGATGGCAGCAACGCCGATGCCGCCGATCAGAATTTGCAGCTCTGCGATCCGATGAGTCTTTGCCCTCCGCAGAATCGGTTGGAAAGCAAGCACTTCGATGGCTGTGGACAACAACGCACCCACGAACACCGACACCGCAATGACGCCGATCATCGGCAGCTGTTGGTCCTTGACCACCAGGTATCCGACGAACCCCGCGAACATGAAGATCGCGCCGTGCGCGAAGTTGAGGATGCCGACGGTGCCCCACACGAGGGACATGCCGAGACAGAACAGTACGTAGATCGATCCGAGTATCGCCGCATCGATGAGTGTCTGGCCCATGGTTTCAGATCACCTCTTCCGTGAACGTTCGGTGACCGTCATTCCGCCAGCAACCCTTCTGCGGTCCCGTCCCACTCGACGACAACTCCCGCCACTCGCTGGTCGTTGCCTTCGAACGTCACCGGTCCGACGGCGCCGTCGAATCCGGCCGTGGCCACGGCGTCGAGACCGTTCTTGATGTCCTCACGCGAGGCGCCGCCCGATTCCTTGATGGCCCTGGCGATCATCCATGCCGCGTCGTAGCCTTCGGCTGCGTAGTTGAGCGGGTTCTTGCCGTATTTGGCGCTGTAAGCCTCGACGAAGGAGACCGAAGACGGTGCGGTCTGAAGGTAGTTGAAGTCCGTCGCCCAGAACATTCCCGCGCCTGCAGGCCCTGCGGGCGCGAGGTTTCCGGCGCCTGCGGCGGGATTTCCGACGGCTGGGCCGTCGAAGCCTGCTTGGCGCAGCTGCGACATCGCGGTGGAATTCTGCGCACCGACGAGGAGGAACACCACGGCATCCGGCTTTTCGCCGACGATCTTGGTGATGGTCGACGCGAAGTCCTGGGTGGTCGACTGCACGCTGGTGCTCGAGAGGATCTCGAGATCCTCACTCTCCTGCAACGCGGGGAGTTGATTCTCGGCGATCTCCGCCAGTGTCGGCTGGCCTGCGTTGTAGAGCACGCTGATTCGCTTGGCGCCGAGGGTCTTCAGATGATCGATCGCCTTGGGGAAGTATGTCTCCTGGGGTGCGGTCGATCGGAACGTGTAGTCGCCGATGACGACACCGGCACTACCGGACTGGGTGAACACGACAGGAGTCTTCGACGACTCTGCTATCGGCGCCACCGCCACGGACTGCGCACCGGACACGGTGCCGAGGATGGCGGCGACGTTCGGGTTCGCGATCCCTTCGGTCACCTGACTCGCGGCTGTCTGGGCGTCGCCTGCGGTGTCGCGACTGTCGAGCTTCAGCGTGGAGTCGCCGAGGAACTTCTGCTCGTTGATCTCTTGGACGGCGAGTTCGATACCTTCGAGCTGGGAACCTCCGACGTACGCGAGCGTTCCGGTCTTGTCCGTCGTGGAGAGCACGGTGATCTCGGCGGGCATCTCCCCCGAGGCTGTTGCACCGGATGGGCCTGACCCACTACATGCTGCCATCGACAGCATGGCTCCGGTCAGCCCGAACAGGACCAGCCTGCCGGGACCCGTGGTGAACTTCATGGCTCCTCCTATTTCATGGCAATGATGCGCATGAACTCGTGATCGCTGTCACAGTAGAACCAAAACGTCCAGTTGTCCAGATCACATTTGAGGACAAAGTCGCAGCAGAAAAAGCCGTGACAACAGATGGTTGCGGCGAATGATTATCAGCGTTTAGAGTGAGGTGTATCACCTGAACGGATGCCGTCCGTAATTAGAACACTCCGAAGGAGTCCTGTCATGGCACTCGACGACGCCACCGCCGCGTTCCTCGCCCAAGCCGCCGAAGGAGGCGGTAAAGCGCTCCACGAGATGACCCCCGACGAGGTCCGCTCGATGAACGACACATTCATCGACCTCTACGGTCCAGGGCCCGAGATGGCGTCGGTCGAGAACCTGACGGTGGAGGCGGCGGATGGACATGCAATTCCGGTTCGCGTCCTGACACCTGACGACAGCCCACGCGGGGTGTTCGTCTACTTCCATGGCGGTGGCTGGGTCGTCGGCACACCGGATCAGTTCGACACACTTGCCAGACGCCTCGCGGTCGAGACCGGGTGCACCGTAGTGCTTCCCGACTACCGACTCGCTCCCGAAAACATCTACCCGACTGCAGCCGACGACGCATGGGATGTTCTGCAGTGGACCGCTTCTCGCTCCGATTCTGCGTTGCCGCTACTGGTCGGCGGCGACAGTTCCGGCGGCAACCTTGCAGCCGTCGTCGCGCAGCGAGCAGTGCGAGAGAACGGCCCGGCCGTCTCGCTACAGGTGTTGGTCTACCCCGTCACCGACCACGATTTCGACAACAGCTCGTACGCCGACCCCGCCAACCAGTTGATGCTCGACAAGACGTCGATGATCTGGTTCTGGGATCTCTACACACCCGATGCCGGAGTACGCCGCAACTGGGACGTGTCACCCTTGCACGCAGAGGACCTGTCAGGAGTGGCACCAGCAGTGGTGTTGCTGGCCGAACACGATGTTCTACGCGACGAAGGTCAAGCCTATGCCGAGAAACTCACCGCCGCGGGCGTACCCGTGGAGGTGAGAGTGTTCGACGGACAGATGCATGGCTTCTTCCAGTTCGTCAACATCCTCCCCGGAGCCGACGCCGGTATCGCGTACGTCGGCGAATCCGTTCGCGCCCATCTCACATCCGTTGTCGCCTGAAAGGAGTGTTCCGTGAGCACAAGCGATTTCGATGCCGTCGTCATCGGCGCCGGCTTCTCCGGCGTCTACATGACGCACAAGCTCGAGTCTCTCGGCCTGTCGGTCCGTGGATACGAGGCCGCAGAAACCGTCGGTGGTACGTGGTTCTGGAACACGTATCCCGGCGCACGATGCGACTGCATCAGCATGGAATACGCGTTCACGTTCTCCCAGGACATCATCGACGAGTGGGAGTGGACAGAACGCTATCCTGCTCAGCCGGAGATCCTGCGTTACATCGACTTCGTCGCCGAGAAACTCGATGTCAAGAAGCACTTTCGTTTCGGAGTACGTGTCGAATCAGCGGTCTGGGACGAGGAGGCGTTACGGTGGACGGTCGGCACCGACACCGGTGAATACGTCACCGCCAAGTACCTGATCACCGCCGCGGGATGCCTCTCGACGTCATCGACACCCGACTTCGCGGGTCTCGACGCCTACGAGGGCGAGACGATCCATACCAGCGCGTGGCCGCGCGACGGGTTCGACTTCACCGGCAAACGGGTCGGCGTCATCGGCACCGGATCTTCTGGTGTTCAGGTGATCCCGAAGATCGCCGAGCAGGCCGAACATCTGACGGTTTTCCAGCGCACACCTGCCTTCAGCCTCGACTGCGGCAATCGCCCATTGACCGAGGACGAGAAGCAGTCCTTTCGAGCCGACATCGAGAACTTCAAGGTCGCATCGAAGGCGTCCGGGGGCGGCCAGCCCGTGGACACATTGTCAGTCAACACATTCGACCACTCCGAGGAAGAGCGATTGGCGGTGTTCGAGGAACGATGGAGTCGCCATCGGGCCATCGATCTCATCGCTGCCTACCCGGACCTGCTCAGCAATCGGCAGGCCAACGACACCATCGCCGAGTTCTTCCGCGGCAAGATCCGATCCGTCGTCGAGGACCCTGAACTTGCCGAGGCACTCTCACCTCGCGAGCATCCCTTGGGGGCCAAGCGAATCACACTCGATACCAACTACTTTCAGACCTATAATCGCGACAACGTATCGCTCGTGAGCGTGAAGGATGCGCCGATCGAAGGATTGACTCCGACCGGGTTGAAGACCGCCCACGACGAATACCCGCTCGACGTCATAGTCTTCGCCACCGGTTTCGACGCCATCACCGGCCCCCTGCTGAAGATCGACATCCGTGGACGCAACGGGAAGTCACTGCAGGACAAGTGGACCGACGGTCCCACCACATATCTGGGTATCGCCGTCGACGAGTTCCCCAATCTGTTCACCTTGACCGGCCCCGGTAGCCCCAACGTGTTGACCAACGTGGTCTGCGCCATCGAACAGCACGTCGAGTGGACAGCGGACACCGTCGCACATCTGGAGTCGATCGGCGCCAGGACATTCGAGGCCGACGAGACCGCAGCAAAGGAATGGACCACGCAAGCAATCGAACTCGCCGACACCACGCTTTACCCCGAGGGCAACTCCTGGTACACCGGCGCCAACATCCCAGGCAAACCTCGCATGATCATGTCCTACGTCGGCGGACTCAACGTCTACCGCGACATCTGCGACGACGTCGCATCCAAGGGTTACGAAGGCTTCACGATCACCCACTAGAAGGAGCTCGAATGTTTCGCATCAGCATCGCCTACAACCACCCCGAGAACCCCGATGCGTTCTTGGCACACTACCGAAGCGTGCATGCGCCACTGACCGCGAAGATGCCCGGCATCATCTCGTTCGAGTGGGGTGTGTCAGAAACACTGGACGGATCCCAGCCTGCACACTTCGTCGTCGGCAACCTGAACTTCCCGTCCAAGGACGACGCCATTGCAGCCCTCGGATCCGAGGAGGGCAAGGCCGGTGCCGACGACATGCCCAACTTCGCCGGAGCGGGCTTCGTCATGGATATGCATGAGGTCGAGGTGGCCTGAGGCGCTCCGCGCCTGGTGGTGTGGTTGGGTGCCCCCTGGGGCGCCTAACCACACCACCAGCGGCGAAGCCGCTACAGACCCAGATCGGCCAAGCCGAGCAGCGAGCGGTATTCGAGCCCCTCGGCAGCGATGACGTCGTCGGCTCCGGTTGCCCGGTCGACTACCGTCGCAACTCCGACGACGACTGCTCCCGCGTCGCGGAGCGCCTTCACCGCAGTCAGCGGTGAGTTCCCGGTCGTGGTCGTGTCCTCCACGACCAACACCCGCTTGCCGACGATGTCGGGTCCTTCGATCTGCCTCTGCATGCCGTGGGCCTTGGCGGCCTTGCGCACGACGAATCCGTCGATCGGGCGGCCTTCCGCGTGGACGATGGACAGCGCGACGGGATCGGCTCCCATCGTCAGGCCGCCGACGGAGTCGAAGTCCCAGTCGGCCACCAATTCGCGCATCAGCGTTCCGATCAACGCGCTCGCGCGGTGATGCAGCGTTGCGCGTCTGAGGTCGACGTAGTAGTCGGCTTCCTTGCCGGATGACAACGTCACCTTGCCGTGGACTACGGCCAGTTCACGAACCAGCTCGGCCAGTTCGGCACGCTGGGCACTGTCGGCCATGTGAGGTTCCCTTCGGTCGATTCAGTCGATGAATCTACCGGCCGGAATCCCACAGGCTCAGGCGGGCACGTCCTCCGGCTTTTCGTCGGCGACGAGGTCGACGTGCTCGACGAACGGCTCGGGCGGAACAACCTTCAGTACCGTGGCCATGGGCTTGGTCGCGAACGAACTACGCAGCTGCGCCAACGCGTACGCATTGTCGTTGTAGACGCGCACTGCGCCGGCGATGCGCTTCTCCGTTGTTTCCAGGTCGCCGGCGGGGCCTTGGAAAGCCCAGTTGGATCGCAACTTGGGGTGGGTGTCGGACTCGGACAGCACTGCGTGCACCGCCGCCGACAGCGCGTTCTCGGCGGCTGCCTGTGCCTGTAGACCGAGGTTCTTGTCTCGTACCGCCTTGGACCACGACCTCGCGCCGACGAGCTGACGAACCAGATCCTGGTCCAGGCCGGACGATTCGACGGCCGCGATGAACGGATCCAGCTGAACGTAGCGACGCTCGAGCTCCACGGTCACCAGCTGCCTGCTCGCGGCCGTGTTCGACCGATAACGCCGCACCCGACGCTCGACGCTCGCCGCGTAGGCGAGAACTGCAAGTACGAGGATCGCCACGATCACGAAAACAGTCACAAGGTCTGAATTTAACGGTGATACTCGAATCGCGCTCGGAGGCTCGCCCATACGCGCCGAAGTCGCCTAGGTTCGGCCGCGACCTCGACCGACCAGATTCGTCAGCTTCCGCACAGCACTCTTGGGGACCTTGGTGCCGAGCGCCGTCAGGACCTTGTACTGCGCGCCCGGCACACTGATGACTTTGCCCTTGCCCAGATCACGCATGGATTCACGCACGACCTGTTCCACGTTCAGCCACATGAACTTCGGGATGCTGGACATCTCGATGCCCGCGCGCTGGTGGAACTCGGTGCGCACGAACCCGGGGCACAGTGCCTGCACCTGGACACCCGTGCCGGCGAGGCCACCGGACAGTCCTTCGGAGAACGAGATGACGTACGCCTTGGACGCCGAGTACGTCGATCCGCGGCCGGACAGAATGCCCGCAACACTCGCCACGTTGACCACGGTGCCTTTCGCGGCAGCAACCATCGACGGCAGCGCTGCTCGGGTCAACTGCATCACCGCGGTGACGTTGACGTCGAGCTGCGCCTGCAGCAGCTCGGGTTCCGCTGTCCAGAACTCACCCGAAGTTCCGAAACCTGCGTTGTTGACGAGAAATTCGACGCCCCGGCTCAGCCGCTCGGCGACGACGTCCCGTCCCGCCTGGGTGGCCAGATCCGCCGGGATGATCTCCGAGTCGGCTCCGAAGCGGACGCGCAGGTCGTCCGCGAGCGAACGCAGCCCCACCTCGTTCCTGGCAACGAGCACGAGGTCGTAGCCGCGAGCAGCGAGGTGAGTGGCGAATCCTGCGCCGAGACCGGACGTCGGTCCGGTGACGAGGGCAACCGGGCGCACGGTGAGGGGGGACGCTGGTTCGATCGGTTCGGCGGTCATGAAACTGAAGGCTACGGTGCGATCGACGTGTTGTGGAGTCCCACACCGCCGAATGTCCGGTCCTGCGGATCAGTCCTGGCGGCGGCGGTCCGAGTCGCGAGTGATGGGTGTCGGACGGCTCGGTGGCCGGGGTCCGGACGGTTGGATGACGGGACCGGAACGCAGCGGCGGCCTGGGCTCGGGACGCCGCACCTCGGGGCGCGCCTGCCGGGGTTCCGGATTCTGGCGGGGTTCCGGGCTCCGACGAGGCTCGGAGCTCTGCCTGGGTGCTGGGCTCTGCCTGGGCGCTGGGCTCTGCCTAGCTTCTGGGTTCTGCCTGGGTTCTGGGCTCTGGCGCCCGACGGTGGTTTCGGGTCGACTGCGCTGCGGAGGGCTGGTTCGAGCGGGACCGGATGGACGTCGGTTGTTGACGGGCGGGAGTACGTGCAGCATCCCGGACAGTCGCGCCACTGCGTCGATGGCGGCGTCCCAGTCGCGTCCGGTGCTGCCGAGCGGCAACGATCCGAGTGTCCAGTCGTTCTCGCTCCACAGCAGGTTCAGGCCGGCCGGAACGGATTCGGTGAACGCAGCCATGCGTTGATCGCACACGCGGCGCGCCACTTCGACGTTCGTCGCGAACACGACACGGGGGCCGATAGACCCGAGCAGCTCCATATCCGAGTCGCGCGGAGGCGGCGTCGACTTCAACCGAAGGTCGATGTCCACGTCGGATCCGACGGGTCGTTGGACTGCAACGATCGTCGACGTCTCCTCGACGTCGAACAGTACGAACTTCTCGCCACGTCGAACTCCGCTCACGAGGTCCACCGCAGTGGTCTGCTCGGGCTTGGCGAGTGCAGCACGCCGGAACTGCAACACGATGTCGTCGTCGGACGCCTCGTACGTGTATCCCTGCGCCTTGGCCCACATCTGCCGTACCCGGCCTACCTGGTCCCGGCGCGAACGGTCGATGTACAGAAGGGCGACCGCACCCAGGAGGGCGATCGCTGCAAGTCCGAACCACATAGCCGTCATCGAGGGTCAGCTTATAGCGTCCAGCGGTTCGGCCTCGTGATGGCTCACCCGCCCAGGTCGGGGGTTTCCACGATGATGTCCGCCGTGATGGCACCGTTCTCCATGGGGCTGCCGTTCACGACGACGAGCGACCCGACCTTCAGCGAGGAGGCGTCGAAGCCGGACAGGGACAGGACCTGCGTCTGCGGGGTGACGAGAACCGTGACGGGGGCGCCGTCGATGCCCTGGATCGTCAGAGTCGGACCGTCGATGGCGGTGATGTTTCCGATCGCCGCGCCGGAGTTCCCCAGAATTTCCGGGATACCTCCCGGGACGAGTCCACCGGGAGCCGACGGTGGCGCGAGGGGCGCCTGGCTCGGCGGGAGCGTGGGGATCGGGGCCAGGCTGGTCGGTGGCCGAACCGCGACGTCTTCGGTGTCGGATCGTTGATTGGTCAACACGAGAATTCCTGCCAGCACGACGACCGCCAGTGCGGCCAGGGCGACCAGCGCGAACATCCACCGCCGCGGCCCCTTCGGCTCGGGCGGAGCCTGATACTCGCCGTACTCGGGCGGAGCCTGGTGTTGCCTCGGGTCGTACGCCGGAAACACCTGGGTCGGGTTGGGCTGCTGGGCTGGGTACTGCTGCTGCGGCGAGTACTGCTGGGGATATCCGTACTGCTGCGTCGGCTGGTCCTGGTAGGGCTGCGCCTGTGGATAGGGCTGTGCCTGCTGATAGGGCTGTGCCTGCTGATAGGGCTGTGCCTGCTGATAGGGCTGGGAATCCGGGTACGGCTGGGAATCCGGGTACGGTTGGGTGTCCGGATATGCTTGCCAGCCGTCGGCGACGTAATCGGGTTCGGGACGATCCGGAGGCGGATTCGCGGTGCCGTCTTCCCACGGCCGGTCGTGGGGTCCTTCCGCGGGCTCCACTCTCGCGCGCTGATCGTCCGGATAACTCATGACACCGAGGGTACGTCCGGCACCTCGCGGGTGACGAACGTCCAGGCGTGCACAGAGCTCCACTCTTGCGCGATATTCACGGAATCCCGCAAATATCGCGCAAGAGTGGAGCGAAATACTCGGTCTAACCCAGTACGAGTGCGTCGCCGTCTGCCGATACGTTCACCGGCACGACGTCACCGTCGCGGACGTCTCCTGCGAGCAGCAGCTTTGCCAACTGATCGCCGATCGCCTGCTGGATCAGCCTGCGCAGCGGACGAGCGCCGTACAGCGGGTCGTAGCCCCGAGCTGCCAGCCACAGCTTCGCCGGCGACGTCACGTCGAGCGTCAGTCTGCGTGCTGCAAGGCGCTTGGCCAGGAAGCCGAGCTGGATGTCGACGATCGATTCCAGCTGATCTTCGGACAGGGCGTCGAACACCACCACGTCGTCGAGGCGGTTGACGAACTCCGGTTTGAACGCGCGCCTGACCGCATCCATGACCTGGTCCTTCGATCCCCCGGCACCGAGGTTCGACGTCAGGATCAAGATGGTGTTCCTGAAGTCGACCGTGCGTCCCTGCCCGTCGGTCAGCCTGCCTTCGTCGAGCACGGCCAACAGGATGTCGAAGACATCGGGGTGAGCCTTCTCGACCTCGTCGAACAGGATGACACTGTACGGACGCCTGCGGACGGCTTCGGTGAGTTGACCGCCTGCCTCGTAGCCGACGTAGCCGGGAGGCGCGCCGACGAGTCGAGCTACGGCGTGCTTCTCGCTGTACTCGCTCATGTCGATGCGGACCATGGCGCGCTCGTCGTCGAACAGGAAGTCCGCCAACGCTTTCGCGAGTTCGGTCTTGCCGACACCGGTCGGACCGAGGAACAGGAACGAGCCCGTCGGACGGTTCGGATCGGCGACGCCGGCGCGAGCACGACGGACGGCGTCGGACACCGCTTGCACGGCGTCCTTCTGCCCGACGACGCGCTTGCCCAACTCGTCTTCCATCCGCAGCAGCTTCGCGGTTTCACCCTCGAGCATGCGGCCTGCAGGAATGCCGGTCCAGGCTGCGACGACGTCGGCGACATCGTCCGGACCGACCTCTTCCTTGAGCATGACGTCGTCCTGCGCCGGAGTTGCCTGTGTCTTCTCGGCAAGCTCCTTCTCGAGCGTCGGGATGCGGCCGTACCGAAGTTCGGCTGCCTTTCCCAGATCTCCGTCGCGTTCGGCACGCTCGGATTCACCGCGCAGGTTCTCGAGTTCTTCCTTGAGGACGCGAACCGAATCGATGGCGTTCTTCTCGTTCTGCCAGCGGGTGCTCAACTGGTTGAGCTTTTCCTGGCCGTCGGCCAGTTCCGCGCGCAGCTTCTCGAGACGAGCCTTCGACGCATCGTCGGTCTCCTTCTCGAGCGCCATCTCCTCGATCTCGAGTCGCCGGACGGCTCGTTCGACCTCGTCGATTTCGACGGGACGCGAGTCGATCTCCATGCGGAGACGCGACGCGGCCTCGTCGACCAGGTCGATTGCCTTGTCCGGCAGGAACCTCGACGTGATGTAGCGGTCGGACAGTGTGGCGGCGGAGACGAGCGCGGAGTCCGTGATGCGCACACCGTGGTGCACCTCGTAGCGCTCCTTGAGCCCACGCAGGATGCCGACGGTGTCCTCGACGGACGGTTCGCCGACGTAGACCTGCTGGAATCGACGCTCGAGCGCTGCGTCCTTCTCGATGTACTTGCGGTACTCCTCCAACGTGGTCGCACCGACGAGCCGCAGTTCACCGCGCGCGAGCATCGGTTTGATCATGTTGCCCGCGTCCATCGCGGACTCACCGGTCGCGCCAGCTCCGACGATGGTGTGGAGCTCGTCGATGAAGGTGATGACCTGGCCGGCCGAGTTCTTGATGTCGTCGAGCACGGCCTTGAGCCGCTCCTCGAATTCACCGCGATACTTCGCACCGGCGACCATCGAGCCGAGGTCGAGCGAGACGACGGTCTTGCCGCGCAAGCTTTCCGGCACGTCGCCGGCGATGATGCGCTGCGCGAGACCTTCGACGATGGCGGTCTTGCCGACGCCGGGCTCACCGATGAGAACCGGGTTGTTCTTGGTGCGGCGGGACAGTACCTGTACGACACGACGAATTTCGGTGTCGCGGCCGATGACCGGATCGAGCTGACCTTCGCGGGCCCGGGCGGTCAGGTCGGTGCTGTACTTCTCGAGCGCCTGGTAGGTGCTCTCGGGATCGGCACTGGTGACGCGCGCGCTGCCGCGGACAGTCTGGAAGGCGTCGCGCAGGTCGTTCGGTCCGGCGCCGTGGCCGGTCAGGAGCTTGGCGACATCGCTGTCACCCGTCGCGAGTCCGACCATGAGGTGCTCGGTGGAGACGTACTCGTCGTCGAGTTCGGTAGCGAGGTTCTGCGCAGCCGTGATGGCCGCCAGCGCTTCGCGACCGAGTTGCGGAGTCGTTGTCGATCCGGTTGCCGACGGGAGTCGATCGACCAGGGTGCGAGCTTCACCGCGCACAGTCGCAGGATCGACGCCGACAGCCTTCAACAGGGGGGAGGCGATGCCGTCGGTCTGATCGAGCAACGCCACCAACAAATGCGCCGGACGGATGTCCGGGTTTCCGGCCGCGGATGCGGCCTGCAGAGCGGCACTGAGTGCGGCCTGCGTTTTCGTGGTGGGGGTGAAACTGTCCACCGGTCACCTGCTTTCTGCTGGGAGAAAATTTGATGTCGGTGGGTACAACGTACCAAGACTTGAGCCTGTTCCGCTCAAGTCTGATTTTCTCAGTTTTCTTCTGTGGCCAGTGGTGTGTAATCGGGATACCCTCGGGCGGTCTACTTTGGAACCGTCTAGCTGCGGCGGAGGTTGATCGATGCTCGATGCACGGGCGATCTCCCTGGTTCGTGCCGGTTTCAAGTCCGTTCTGGCCGCTGAGAACGGTCCGGCACTTCTCGCACGGTCCTTCTACGCCCAGCTGTTCGTCGACCATCCGGAGTTCCGGGCGTTCTTTCCGGCGTCGATGGACCAGCAACGCGACCATTTCGTCCGTGCGCTGGCCTACATCTTCGACAATCTCGACAAGAACGAGCGCGTCGAGTCGTTCCTCCAGCAACTTGGCCGAGACCACCGCAAGCACGGCGTCGACGGCACCCACTTCCGAGCGGGTGCCTCGGCCCTGATCTCGGCGTTCCGCAACTTCGTCGGCAACGAGGTGTGGACGGACGAAGTCGAGGACGCCTGGCATCGGACGCTAGCGCTCGTCACCGACAACATGGCCGTTGCGGCGGACTCGGACGAATTGCCCCCGTACTGGGGCGCCACGATCGTCGAGCATCAACGGGTGCTCGACGATCTGGCGATCATTCGCCTCCAACTGGACGAGGGCATTCACTACTACCCGGGTCAGTACGTGAGCGTGCAGATTCCGCAACGCCCCAAACTCTGGCGGTACCTGTCGCCGGCAATTCCGTGTAATCCGCAGGGCGAGATCGAGTTTCACGTTCGGCGGGTGTCCGGCGGTTGGGTGTCCCCCGCCATGGTGACCGAGTCGGTCGTCGGCGATCGATGGGCCGTCAGCCCTCCTTTGGGTGGATTGCAGATCGACCGAGGAATCGCCGAGGACGTGCTGATGATCGCAGGCGGCACCGGCCTGGCGCCGCTCCGTGCTCAGGTGATGGACATGGCTCGACGCAGCCACAACCCGCGAGTGCACCTGTTCGTCGGGGGCACGTATCCCCGGGATCTGTACGACGCCGAGACCCTGTGGCAGCTATCGCTGTCCAACCCGTGGTTGACGGTGGTTCCGGTGACCGAGGAGGACGAGAATCCGTGGTGGCATTCCGGTCCGACGCCGGAACTGCCGTGGGGCATGCATCATCGGCTGCACGGGTCCATCGGGAAGGTCGTCACGCAGTTCGGCTCGTGGGCGGACCGGCAGATCCAGATTTGTGGTTCGCCGTCGATGGTGCGGACGACGCTCTACGCATTGCGGAAGGTCGGCACCCCGATGGAACACGTGCAGCACGATCCGCTGTGAGCAGTTAACGCTTGGCAAACGGCCTGCGCTCGAACCCGTGCCTCGTCGATCGTTCGAATGACGTGGTCGATGGCGGGGCCGCGCCGGGCTCCGCATTTCTCCGGTCGTCCGATCCGAAAGCAACACGTTCTACCGTTCGTCGCGCCGAAACAGCCAGTCGGCCTGGAATGTGGTTACCTACTCGTTATCGTTTCCGGGCCGCGTCGAAGACGGCCCGGTCATACCGAGAAGGGTGAGAGTAGATCCCGATGCCTGCAGACTTCGCGGCACGGTTGAACAGTCTGTTCAACACGGTGCATCCACCTGGCCGTAAGCCCCACACCAATGCAGAAGTCGCCGATGCGCTCGCCGAGCACGGCCACCAGATCTCCAAGCCGTACATCTCGCAGCTGCGTTCCGGTCAGCGGACGAATCCGTCGAACGACACCGTTGCTGCACTCGCCCGGTTCTTCAAGGTGAAGCCGGATTACTTCTTCAACGACATCTACGCGCGCAAGATCGATCACGACCTCGAGTTGGTGACTCAGCTCGAAGGCTATGGCCTCAAGCGTCTGTCGGCGCGTGCGTTCGATCTGTCCGAGGAGTCACAGAATCTACTGAGCTCGATGGCCGAAAAATTGCGTGCCAGTGAGGGGCTTCCGGAGATTCCTCCGGACAGCACGCGTTGAGTCGGCCGATAACCGGGCAGTAACTGCAGCCAGACGATCAGGGGGATGACACGCGGTGATCTTGATTCTCTTCGCGGGAGGAACAGCTCTCGCGGTGTCGATTCTGCTCACCCCGATGCTGATCCGGCAGTTCTCGAAGCAGGGCTTCGGCCAAGAGATTCGGCTGGAAGGACCGGCGAGCCATCAGTCGAAGCGCGGAACACCGACGATGGGCGGCGTCGCGATCCTCGTCGCGCTGTGGGTCGGATACGGCGGGGCGCACGTGGTCGGCATCGCATACGACGGCGGGGGCCCTTCGGCGTCGGCCTTGCTCGTCCTGGGTCTGACGACGGCCCTCGGCATCGTCGGTTTCGTCGACGACTACACGAGCCTGCGAAACAAGAGGAACCTCGGACTCACCGCGCGCGCCAAGTACGTCGGCCAGATCGGCGCTGCGGTCGTGTTCGCGCTTCTCGTCCTTCGCTTTCCGGACAGCAACGCAGTGACGCCCGGCAGCCGAAACCTGTCCTATGTCCGCGACTTCGCCATCGTGTACATGCCGACCCTGTTGTTCGTCGGCTTCATTTGTGTCCTGGTCGTGGCCTGGTCGAATGCGGTGAATCTGACCGACGGGCTCGACGGCCTCGCCGCGGGATCGATGGCGCTGGCCCTGGGGGCCTACACCGTCGTCACGTTCTGGCAGTACCGGCAGTCCTGCAGCACCGACCCACGCGTCGGGTGTTACGACGTGCGGGATCCTCTCGATCTCGCGATCGTCTGTGCCGCCGCGGCCGGTGCGTGCATCGGCTTCCTGTGGTGGAACGCCGCGCCCGCGAAGATCTTCATGGGTGACACGGGATCGCTCGCTCTCGGCGGTCTGCTCGCGGGTCTGTCCGTGGTCACCAAGACCGAGCTGCTCGCCGTTGCGATCGGCGCGTTGTTCGTCGTCGAGGCTGCGTCCGTCGTCATCCAGGTCGCGATCTTCCGCACCAACGGTGTTCGGGTCTTCCGTATGGCACCGATCCATCATCACTTCGAGCTCGCGAGTTGGCCGGAGACCACCGTCATCATCCGGCTGTGGTTGATGGCAGCCATCGCCTCGGCACTCGGTATGGGTCTGTTCTACAGCGAGTACCTCTCGGCGGTCGGCTGATATCGATCAGCCGGCGGCTTTCGCTGCGATCCGCGCCTGAACTTCCGGGCGACGCAGCGGCGGAACCGTCGGTGGCGGCTGGCGACGCTCGGGAAGCGCGTCGAGCAGTCTGTGAGTGGTCGCGGTGACCTCGGCAACTGCGAGCTCGAATGCATCGCGGGTGGCGTCGGACGTTTTCTGAACGCCACTGACCTTACGGACGTACTGCCGGGCCGCAGCCTCGATCTCCTCGTCCGTCGCGTGCGGTTCCAGCCCGCGCAGGGTGGTGATGTTTCGGCACATACCAGCCACGATAGACTTTTCCGCCGGTCTTCACGTCCTGAGCAGCCCGTCGAGTGCACGCAGGCACAGCGCCTTGACCTCGTCCTCGCTGATGGATCGGCGATCGAGCCAGTCCATGCAGACCGCACGCACGAACGACACCCAACCACGCAGTGCCGTCCGGGTGATCTCGTCCTCGCGAATCTCGGCGGGCAGCGCGGCCAGAATCCGCTGCTGCTGCACTTCCAGTTCGTCGGCGAGGATGGCCTGGATTTCCGCGTCACCCAGCATGGCACCGCGGTTGATGGCCCGGACGCCGTGTTCGTGCTCGACGGTGTAGCGAATGTAGGCGTCGAGGCCGGCCGCGACCTGATCCGCCACCGGCAGTGACGTGTCCGGCGCGGTCGTGTCGAGGATGCGCGCGGACTCGACCTTCAAGATCTCCGCGAAGAAATCTCGCTTCGACGCGAAGTAGTGGTACATCAGGCCCCGGGATACTCCGGCGAGGTCGGCGACCTCCTCGATCCACACCTCGTCGTAGGGCCTGTCGGCGAACAGCTTCGACCCGATGTCGAGTAGTTGCGCGCGCCGCAGGTCAGGGGAGAGTCGTTTTCGAACGCCGTTCATCACCCAGGATGCTACTTGACACGAGTTCAGTAGCGAGTACGTTCACTGTTGTATCCGAGTTCAGTAACGAGCGAAGAGGTCGCACATGGTCGTCGACGTCGGAGTACGCAGCGCAGCGCTCCCCCACCCGCCCCGACGCCTGCCCGTCCTGGGCGACGTCGTCGGCGCCCACGCGTCGAGGCCGGTCCAGGACTCGATGGCACTCGCCGCACGGCTCGGCCCGATCTTCGAGCGGGTCGTCCTCGGTCGCCGCTACGTGCTCGTCTCCGGCGCCGACCTCGCGGGGGAACTGTGCGACGAGTCCAGATTCGTCAAGCACGTGTCCCCCGCGATCGAAGGTCTCAGATCAGTCGGCGGTGACGGACTGTTCACTGCCTATTCTCACGAACCGAACTGGCAGAAGGCACACGACCTCCTGCGCCCCGCGTTCGCTCAGAGCGCCATGCGCGGATACCACGACATCATGCTCGCCGTTGCGTCCGAGCTTGCGGCACACTGGCGTTCGCAGACCTCCGTCGACGTCTCCTCGGACATGACGAAGCTGACGCTGGACACCATCGGACGCACCGGGTTCAGCTACGGTTTCGATTCCTTCAGCCGAAGCAAACCCCACCCCTTCGTCGACGCGATGGTCGGCGTGCTCTCGCACAATCAGCGTCGCGAGATCGTTCCCATCCCCTGGTTGGCGAACCTCGTCTTCAAGAAAGCCGACCGGCGCAACCTCGCGAATCAGCGTTACCTCGAACAGGTCCTCGACGACATCGTGCGCACCCGCCGCGACGAACGTTCCGACCCGGGCGCCCATGCAGATCTGCTCGAGATCATGCTGGACGCCGCGCGGGATTCCGGGAACCCGAATGCGCTGAGCGAAGTGAACATTCGCCAGCAGATACTGACCTTTCTGATCGCAGGCCACGAGACCACCTCGGGGGCATTGTCGTTCGCCCTCTACTACCTCGCGAACAATCCGCACGTACTGGACGCCGCACGCGCGGAGGTCGACGAAGTCTGGGGCGGTGAAGCACCGTCGTTCGAGCAGGTACCCAAGCTGCGCTACGTCCGGCGAGTACTGGACGAGACCCTGCGGCTGTGGCCGACAGCACCTGCCTTCGCGCGGGAAGCCCGGGAGGACACCGTCATCGGCGGTGTACACGAGATGAAGCAGGGCGATTGGGCGTTCGTGCTGATTCCCGGGTTGCATCGCGACCCGGTCTGGGGTGAGAACCCCGAAGTGTTCGATCCAGATCGCTTCGTCTCGGCCGAGGTGCGCTCACGCCCGGGCCACGTCTACAAGCCCTGGGGCACCGGCGAACGTGCCTGCATCGGAAGACAGTTCGCGATCCACGAGGCCGTCCTCGTACTCGGTACGTTGCTGCAGCACTTCGATTTCCAGGCAGATCCGACGTATCGCCTGAAGGTCGAGGAGCGGCTGACGCTGATGCCGAAGGATTTCCGGCTGACGGTGTCAATCCGGAAGTAGCGGCACGGACAGTCCGGAGTCGCGGCCCAGCAACACCCCGCGGGTCAGTGCCTTCTTCCCGAATTTGCTGTGCACACCGTCGAGAGCGATGTCCAACGCCGATGCGCTCGGTGCGCCCTGCACCCCGCTGCGCGGTGGCGCATCGAACTGCAGCTCGAGCTGCTCGGCGCCCGTGCGCTCGATGTTCGCGACGGTCACCCCGACCAGCGTGATGCCCTGATCGGCGATCAGAGGCGCAGCCTCACGCAGCAACGCGAGGGCGGCATCGAGAATGTCCCGAGTGTCCGCTGTTGCCCGGTTCAGTGTGTGCGAGCGCGTGATCTTGGTGAAGTCCGCGAACCGGAGCCGCAGAACGACCGTGCGGCCGGTCCGCTCGGCGGCACGCATCCGCTGCGTCACGCGGTCCACCAGAGCGATGAGCGAGGCCTCGACGTCCTTCGGTGACGTCGGACCACGCCCGAGTGCATGCTGGGCGCCGATCGAGCTGCGTCCACGGTAGGTCTGCACGCGTCGGGGATCGCGGTTGTTGGCCAACGAGTACAGGTGATGCCCCGCGCCCTTCCCCAGAATCGACACGATCGATGCCTCGGACTGCGCGGCGATGTCACCGACGGTCACGATGTCGAAGGCATGCAGCTTCTCCGCCGTCACCTTCCCCACGCCCCACAACCGCTCGATCTTCAGAGGGTGCAGGAACTCGAGCTCACGTCCCGGCTCGACGAGCAGGAGGCCGTCGGGCTTGCCGACTGCGCTGGCGACCTTCGCGAGGAACTTGGTGCTCGCGATGCCGACCGTGATGGGCAGCCCTACCTTCTCCTTGACCTCGCGTCTGAGCCGCTGCGCCACCTGCACCGGAGTGCCGCGGATCTTTCCCAGACCGGTGACGTCGAGAAACGCCTCGTCCACCGAGATCCCCTCGACGAGCGGGGTGGTGTCGCGGAAGATCTCGAAGACGGCCTTGCTCGCCTCGATGTAGGCGTCCATCCGGGGAGGAACGACGACGGCGTCGCGGCACAGTGCCCTGGCCTGCGACCCACTCATCGGGGTACGCACTCCGAAGGCCTTCGCCTCGTAGCTTGCCGCGAGCACGACACCGCCGCCCACGAGGACTGGTCGTCCTCTCAGGCGCGGGTCGTCCCTCTGCTCGACCGACGCGTAGAACGAGTCGAGATCGGCATGCATGATCACGAACATATGTTCGCACGCCGGTCCGACAAGTGCGGATTTTCTCAGGCGGTGACGTGGTGGATGTAGCACCAGCGCCAGTTCTCGCCTGGTTCGGCGGACTCCATGACGGGGTGCGTCGTGGCATGGAAGTGCGCCGTCGCATGTCGCTTGGGCGACGAGTCGCAGCAGGCGACGTTGCCGCATTCGAGGCATTGCCGAAGGGCGACCCATTCCGTCCCCTCGCGGATGCATTCATGGCACGTACCGTCGGACACGTTCTCCGCCACCGGGTATCGGTCCAGTTCCTCGCACCCCGCCCCGGGATGGACGCGCCGCGCATTGGACACCTTGATCTCGCTGCGGTCCTCACCCGCGATGTCGATCATCGACTCCTCGACGTCGAGCATGGCGAGAACCTCGCCGACCACCTCGGACGGGACGGTGCCGGTGCTTCTGATCTCCAGGATCCGCGCGCGCTCGGCCTCGATCATCGTCAGGCGAACCCGCGCGTACAGCTCGCTCGGGGTCTCCTGTTCGGCGGTGGTACCCAGCCGTTCCCACGCCGAGAAATTCCGCTGCTCGACGCGTTGGCGGACCAGGGCTTCCACTCCGTGCGGGTCGTCGTACTCGAGATCGTCCAGTGCCTTCTCCCCGGCCTTCGACGCCTGCTGCAGCAGGGTCGCCCGCGCCAACGCGTCGTCCATCGGGTCCGGCGACGGCACCTTCAACAGACGAGCGAGGACCGGCAACGTGAGGCCCTGCACGAACAGGGTTCCTGCCACCACGGTGAATGCGATCAACAGCAGGATTTCGCGGTACTCGGTCCCCAACGGGATCACGAACGCGGCGGCCAGCGTCACCACTCCGCGCATGCCGGCCCACCCGATCAGAAGCGTGTAGCGCCACGACGGGACCACACCGGTCGACGCGTCGGCGCCGGGGTGAATCAGCGCGAAACGCGCGACGAACACCCACACCATGCGGATCGCGATGACGCCGACGAGTGTCGCGGCGCAGACGGCAATGATCGTCGTCGCGGGCAGAGCACTGGTCCCGACGTCGCGGAGCAGCCACGACGCTTGCAGACCGATCAACAGGAAGACGGCGTTCTCGAGGATGTAGGCGATGGTTCGCCAGTTGATTCGCTCGGCGATTCGAGACTGCGCGGACTGCAGAATGGGCGCCTTGTGCCCCAGCAGAAGCCCGGCGACGACGACGGCGAGCACACCCGACGCGTGCACCTCCTCGGCGAGAAGGTACGCGGCGAACGGGACGATGAACGAAATGGCGGTGTCGAGAACAGGATTGGTCAATCGCCGACGCAGTTTCGCGACGATCACGAAGGTCACCAGACCGATGGCCACGCCCCCGCCTGCGGCCACGAGGAAGTCCAGTCCGACCCGACCGACGTGGACCGAATGTCCGAGGGCGAAGATCGCCGTGCTCAGCGCGACCAACGCGGTGGCGTCGTTGAGCAGGGACTCCCCTTCGAGAATGGTGACGACGCGACGAGGCAGTCCGATGCGGCGGCCGATCGCAGTGGCTGCGACGGCGTCCGGAGGCGCGACGACGGCACCGATCGCCAACGCCGCCGGCCACGAGATGCCGGGGAGGAGTGCATGTACGACGGCACCGATGCCGAAGGTCGTCGCGATCACCAGAACGATCGACAGCAGCAGGATCGACCGTCGGTTGGCATTGAAGTCGACCAACGACGATTGAATTGCCGTGGCGTACAGCAGCGGCGGCAGCAGTCCGAGAAGCACCACCTCCGGTTCGAGGTGGATCTCGGGGACTCCGGGAACGTACGACGCCGCAGCCCCCACGAGAATCAGCAGCAGGGGCGCCGGGACGTCGAGTCGTTCGGCGAGTGCCGCGACCGCGAGGACACCGATCGCGAGCACGACGAGCAGGACAGCAATCTCCATGAGGAGATTGTGCTCCCGGCGTCGTCGTCCGTCAGACGCGGTCCAGGCGCTGCACGTAGTGCAGTGGTGGGTCGATCGGATTGTCCGCGTCCAGCTGCGCTTCGCCGATACGGCGAAACCCGGCCTTCTCCAACGCTCGCCACGACTGACGGTTGCCCGCGACGACCGGAACGATGATGCTGTTCGACGAGGGATAGGCCCGGAAGGTGTCCTCCGCGAACGCCGCGATCAGTCGCGTTCCTCGGCCTCGATGGATCTCGGACACCTCACCGATGAGGTAGTCGATCGTGGTGGCCTCGGGCGGCATGTCGATGTACGCGGCGATCGCCGCGAGGTCTTCGGGGTAGTCGGCCCATCTGCAGCGTTGAACCAGCGCGAACGGCGCGCCGTCCTCGAAGGCCAGCAGATCCTGCGCAGGCTCCTCGCCGCGCGCCACGGGACCGAAGTCTCGTTCCACCGCGGCGACGGAGGAGTCCTGATTCCACCACCGCGCAACGTGGGGATGCGACAGCCACTGCCCGATCAGCGGGAAGTCCGCGTCGACGACGCGTCGGAACGTGATCACGAACCGTGACGGTAATCCGAACTCGTCGCCGACGCCATGGATTGTGCGTCCGCAGGTTCAGGTGAGCTTGTTCGCGCGCTCGATGGACCCCGCCAGCTGCCGGAGCCAGTCGGCGTACTCGGCGTAGGTGTTGGGGCGCTTGTCGTCCCAGTCGAGGACCTGGCCGGCCGCTACTGCGGGCAGAGACCGGTAGATCACCGAGTCGGCGAGGATCGGTTTGCTCGCCGGGTATTCGAGGACGATGTCGGCCGGGTACTGCGGCACGTTCTCCCAGCTCACCGTCGACCACGGGCCGTCGGCTTCCGGGCCGGCGAGGGTCAGACCGAGCTCGCGCAGCAGTTTCAGTACGACGAGGTTCTCGGTGCCGATGTAGATACCGTCGGTGTCGACGTTCAGGGGCATGACCGTCAGCCCCGGCTCGGCCGACACTGCGTCCTTCACCCGCTGCTTCGCTGCCTCGAAGTCCTCACGGTCCGCCGCGATCTCGGGGCTGTCGACGTCGGCGCCGAGAGCCTCGGCGATGGATCGGTACTGGTCGAGCGACTCGTCGATCGACAGACTGACGTCGACTCCGAGAAACGGTGCCACAGCGGCGATCTGCTCGGCCTGTGCGGCGTCCCACCACGTCCAGGACTGCGGCGCAGTCTTCTTCGCGTACCCGATGATCACGTCGGGATCCAGCGCTGCAGCTGCTTCGGTGTCGAACACCGAGTCGGTGCCGATGACGGTCATCCGATCGGCTTCGGCAGTGCCGAGCGCGGATCCGTCGGCCAGTCCGAATCCGAACACACCGTCCGGGCGGATGCCGTAGTCCCATAGCGCGGCAGCACTGTACGCGTCGACGACGATCGTGTCCGGCGGTGAATCCGCCGTCACGGTGTTGCCGAATGCGGTTGTGTAGTTCCAGGATTCGGTGGATTTCGGTTCGTCCCCGGAAGTGGTCGAACAACCGGCGGCGAGGGCGAGTACTGCCACAGCGGAGGTGGCGCGAACGATAGCTTTGTTGAACACGCAAGCAAAGCTAACCCAGCTAAGCCTTACCTAGCAAAACGGCCCGCTCGCGCCTGCCGGTCTTGCCAACCGACGAGCGCCCGGTCGCCTAGAGTGAATCACGTCGGCCGAGCGCAGGTACAGGACGCAGGGAAGGACGCACCCTGGTGAAATGGTGGCTGTTCCCCGCGTTCGGCATCGTCGCCTGCGCCGTGTACCTGTACATGCCGGCGGGCACTCCCTCGAACACGCTCTTCGTGGCCGTCTCCGTCGCGTCCGTCGCCGCAGTCGTCGTCGGCGTTGCAGTGAACCGGCCCGCATCGATGTCCGGGTGGATTCTGATCGCGATCGGGAGCGGACTCTGGGCCCTGGGTGACGCGACGGCGTTCGTTCTGGCGACGGCGGACTCGCCCCCCGCCATCACCGTCGTCGACATCATCTATCTCGCCGGATACCCCGTTCTCGCATCGGGGCTCTACCTTCTGGTCCACCGGGGCTGGCGTCGAGGCCAACTCGGTCACGTGGCCAACAGTGCCATCGTGATGATCGCGTTCGGTCTGTTGCTGTGGGTGTTCGTCGTACGTCCCGATTCGGTCGACGTGTCCACCGCCGAAGGAGTGCTGGCCGTCGCCTATCCGGCGATGGATGTGTACCTGCTCGGTCTGCTCGTTCACTTCGTCGGCGCACCGCAGTGGCGGAGCGCCTCCTATCGTCTGCTCACCGTCGCCGTACTCGTCGTGCTGGCAGCCGATCTCGCCGCCGAAGCGACCTCCACTTCGTTCGTCGGAATAGGTACGGGCGTGACCGACGCCGGGTATCTCGCCTTCTACCTCCTGGTCGGAACGGCCGCTCTGCACCCGTCGGTGTGCACTCTCGCGTCGCCGAAACCGCGACGAGGCCCGGCGGACACAGCGGCTGCCTCGTTCAGCTTCCCCACCGTCGTGGTCGTCACTGCCGCTACTCTCACCGCGCCCGCAGCCATGGCCATCCTCTTGATCCGCGGCGAACCGGTGGCGGAATGGGGCTGGGGCGTCGTGGCATGCGCCACCGTTCTCGTCGTCCTCGTGTTCATCCGCGTGTCCGAGCTGCTCCTGCTTCTGGCACGACAGACGCGTGCACTGCGCAGCGTCGCCGAGACGGACCAACTCACCGGCTTGTCCAATCGCATCGGCGTCGAGAAATGGATGTCCCACGACAGTCGCCGCGACACACCACTGGCGTTCCTGATCATCGACGTCGACCGGTTCCACGAGATCAACGACACCTTCGGCCACGGTATCGGTGACGACGTGCTGCGCGCGGTTGCGATTCGGCTCGGCGCTTCGATCGGTCGAGTCGGCGTGATCGGTCGAGTCGGGGCCGACGAGTTCGCCGTGGTCCTGCACGCCGAACGATCGGACGCCGTCAGTGTCGCCGGGCGCCTGCATGCGTCACTGAATCAGCCCGTTACCGTCGGCCCGGCCACGCTGCTCGTGGAAGTCAGCATCGGCATTGCCCTGTCGGCGAACAGGACTCGATCCGACGTCTCGGCCACCACCGAAGGATTGGCCAAACAGGCCTATCGCGCAACACAATACGCAAAAACAGTGCAGCCACGTATTGCCGTGTACGACAGTTCGATGGACCGCGACAACAGCGCCCAGCTGTCACTGCTCAGCGAGCTGGGAAACGCCATCGAGCAACGACATCTCGCTATTTACTATCAAGTGCAGGTCGACCTGACGACGATGAGGGCGATCGGTGTCGAAGCCCTCCTGCGATGGAACCATCCGGAACGCGGTCTCGTCGAACCCGCGGCATTCCTTCCCGTGGCGGAGCGCACCGGCCTGATCAGACCGCTACTCGACTACGTGCTCACCGAGGTCGCCACCCAACGGCACGCATGGAGCGAAGACGGCATCGACCTGACCGTGTCGGTCAACATCTCGACCCGAAACCTGTTGGACACCACACTCGTCGAGCAGGTTGCGCGAGTACTGGACACCTCGCACCTCGACCCGTCGACACTCGCGATCGAGATCACCGAGACGTCGTCGATGACGGACCCGCCAGGGGCGATCGAAACCCTGAACCAGCTGCGTGATCTCGGCGTCACGCTCGTCATCGACGATTACGGCACCGGGTACAGCTCGCTCGCGTACCTGCAGACCCTGCCCGTGCAGCAACTGAAAATCGACAAGGTCTTCGTCGCCGACATGACATCGGTCGTCGCACACCAGGTCATCGTTCGTTCCACGATCGACCTCGCCCGGACACTCGGGCTCACCGTCGTAGCCGAGGGGGTCGAGGACGAGCAGACGCTCCTGGCGTTGAAGGAACTTCGCTGCGACCACGCTCAGGGCTTCCATCTGGGCCGTCCCGTGCCGGCCGCCGACATACCCGCGGTGGTCGCTGCACTCGAACAGAGAATCGGTGGAGAGGTGCAAACATCATGACTTTCGGCAACGGCGCCGGGGAACACATGTCCGTTCACACGGCCATCCGGTCGAGGCGTGACGTCCGCGCCGAGTTCGACGGAACGTGCATCGACGACGCCATGCTGCACCGAATTCTCGATGCCGCCCACCATGCGCCCAGCGTGGGCAACACTCAGCCGTGGGACTTCGTGATCGTGCAGTCACCGGACACCCTTGCCGCGTTCGAGAGGCACGTTGCCGCCGAACGAGTGGCGTTCGCCGAATCGCTGCCTGCGGACAGGCGCGCGACGTTCAACCCGATCCGCATCGAGGGAATCGAATCGAGCCGCACAGGGGTCGTCGTCACCTACGACCCGGAGCGCGGCGGCACACACATCCTCGGGCGCGCAACCGTCGACGACACCGGATTGTTCTCCGCGGTACTCGCCATCCAGAACCTCTGGCTCGCAGCGGTGTCGGAAAGAATTGGAGTCGGCTGGGTCTCGTTCTACCAGGAGCAGTTCCTCACCGAACTACTCGACATACCGTCCCCGGTGCGGCCCATAGCGTGGCTGTGCGTGGGACCGGTCACCGAATTCCAGGAGGTCCCCGACCTCGAGCGCTTCGGCTGGCGCCATCGCCGTCCCCTGTCCGACGCCGTTCACCACGAGCGGTTCCGGCGGCAGTAGTTCACCAGCCCCAGCTGTCCGGAATCCCCTTGAACGGGCCGACGACATCGCTGGTGATCCAGCCTTCGTAGAACCCACCTTCCTGCGGGGTGGCGCGTTCACCGTCGACCTCGCACTCCAAGCGACTGGGCGAGAACGCGAGATGCCCTGTGATGGGCAGAAATTGCTCGGTCGGAGTCTCGTAGCTCCACGCCGCGCCTTCGCTGACCGCGTCACCACAGACGACATCCCAGTACGTCGCCGCGCCCTTCCATTCGCAGTGGGTGGACAGTGCCGCCGACGGCCTCAGGGCATCTGCGGCGACGTCGTCGCGCGGGATGTACCACGTCGGGGGATGGCTCGTTTCGAGGACTCGCCACGCCTCCCTGGTCTCGGCGACGAGGATTCCCCCGAACCTGACGGTGATCAATCGGTTCGAATGCTCCAGACGCGGAGGGCGAGGGTAGTCCCACACCGACTCCTGCCCGGGGCCTGGCTGTAGCGGCGTCACGTCGGTCATCCTCTCGATGGTGCCACGGACTGCGCCGGTCCATCGGTGCTCACTGCCTCGTGCCTGCTCAGGGCGCATCGACCGGGTAGAGATCCTCGACGCGGTCGTCGTCGAGAACCCATCGGTCCACGTCGACGAGCGGATCGACGTCTGTGGTCTCCGGCTGTACTCGTTGCGCGGGCCGAACGGACGGCTTGTCCGGAACGGTCTCGACGATAGGTCCGGTCGGCCGGGTGATCTCGCGAGGGTCTTCGATGCCGGCACCGGTTTCGACGGCCTCGGGCGCGGGGGCGTCGGGCGTGGGGGCGTCGGGTGTGGGGGCGTCGGGTGTGGGGGCGTCGGGAATCTGGTCGACCGTCACCACGGTGCCCGACGGCACCCTGACCAGAATGCCCAGGCCGTGGGTGGCGGCGAGCAAGCTGACCGGCGCAACGGTGGCGATGGTCGCCGACAGCGCCGGATGCAATGTGCCTGCACCGGAAATGAAGGCGTGCATGGCGTTTGCCCCGATGCTGACGAGAGCGGCCGTGACCAACACCGCCCAGAAGAAGCGTCGACCACTGCGTTGATCCTCGAACTGGGCGAGAGCGATCACCGAAATGGTGGCCTGCAGAATCGTGCCGTCCACGATGACGGGCCACAGCCAGGACAGGCTCCGTGGAACACCCGCCATGGTCGCCAGGTCCCACAGCGCAGCGAAACTGAGAACGAACGACGCAATACCGATGACGGTGGTGATGACGACCGCACTAGCCAGCGTCGCCCGCAGGACCTTGTTCATGACTCGACATCCTGCACCTGCCCACCGACAGAAAGCCTCGCCCCTCAAGCTCCGACGGCCGCTGCGTATCCGACGACGCCCGCCATACAGGTGAGCATGCACACGACGAGGGTGCCGACGGCGAACGGCCACGCAGTGCGTCCGCGAGCCAGGCGAACGAGAGTCGTCACCAGGCCCGCGACGCCGACGAGCCCCGCCGCCCCCAGTGTTGCTCCGACGGCGGTGACCGCCCCGTCGGCACTGCACGTCTCCGGAGGGCAGTGATCGAGAAACGCCAGCGAGAACACCCCGCCCAGCAATGCCACCCCGCCGAGCATCACCGTGAACACGAGAGCAGTCACCGAGACGGCGACGTCCCATCCCTTCACCCGAGGCGGCAACGGAGTTCGATCCACGTCGGTGAGACTAGGCCACCAGGAGTGGAGCCTGCAGGAACGACCCGTCAGACCAGGAGTGGAGCCTGCAGGAACGACCAGATCAGACCAGGAGTGGAGCCTGCAGGAACGACCCGCTAGGCGAAGCGAGCTTCGGCGCGGTAGTAGTCGGCGCGATCGTGCGCGGACATTCCGCCCCACACTCCGTACGGTTCGTTCACCGACAGCGCGTGCGTGCGGCATCGGAGGAGCACCGGACACGTCGAGCAGATGTCCTTCGCCTTGCGCTCGCGTTGCGCGCGAGCGCGTCCACGCTCCCCCTCCGGGTGGTAGAACACCGACGAGTCGTACCCACGACACCGACCGTGCAACTGCCACTCCCACACATCTGCGGTCGGTACCGGCAACTCCACCGGCCTGGACGGCGCACCTCTCACCATCGGTGTCTCCTCTTCGGACGCTCGTGCGACAAGGCTCGTGACCTGTCCGCGCGGATGATGTAGTCGTGAACTAGTTCACTTTCTCGCATTCACCATATTTTTGGCAAGAAAGTCGTTCATTCGTATGCTTAAAAACCAGCACCGCTGCTTCATACCTCGCCCTCCGCCGAACCGAACGTGACGTTCGGTCACTTGAAGTGAGCGAATGTGCCGTTCGGTCACTTGGAGTGACCGAACGGTTCATTCGGTCCGAAGGTAGGTCTCGAGTTCGGCGATGATGGAGGCGGCGATGTCGGCGGGTGGTGGGCCGACGTCGATGACGATGGCCGGTTCGTCGGGGTCGATGGGTTCGAGGGTGGACATCTGGGTGTCGAGGAGGCCGCTGGGCATGAAGTGGTTCATGC
The DNA here is from genome assembly GCF_000383555.1 of Rhodococcus sp. 114MFTsu3.1. NCBI lineage: Bacteria > Bacillati > Actinomycetota > Actinomycetes > Mycobacteriales > Nocardiaceae > Rhodococcus > Rhodococcus sp. 114MFTsu3.1. Next base: position 168,443 of record NZ_KB911546.1, read on the forward strand.
GGGCGTTGAGTCTGCCGCTGATGCGTTCGCGGGAGCCTGCGAGGTGGACGAAGACGACGTTGCCCTCCGAACCTTTCCGCAGGACGTCACGGTAGCTGCGTTTGAGTGCCGAGCACGTGACGATTCCTGGCTCACCTGCTTCTGTGTGCGCTCGGATCCAGTCCGCGATGGTCTCGAGCCACGGCCATCGGTCTTCGTCGGTGAGTGGGTGGCCCGAGGCCATTTTAGCGACGTTGGCGTCGGGGTGCAGGTCGTCGCCCTCCTGCAGGTCCCATTTGAGTGCTCCGGCGAGAATGCCTGCGACGGTGGACTTTCCGGATCCGGATACGCCCATGATCACCAGTACCGGGTGCGTTGTCATGTCAGATCACCACACTCAACGCCAGGACACCGGCCAGGCCTGTCACCGAGATCACGCACTCCATCACGCTCCATGTCTTCAGATTCTGCACGACGGAGGTACCCAGATATTCCTTGACCAACCAGAATCCGGCGTCGTTGACGTGCGACAGGAAGAGTGAGCCTGCGCCGATGGCCAGGACCATCAGGGAGACGTGGGTCGAGGACAGTTCTGCTGCAACAGGAGCCAGGATTCCCGACGCGGTCACCGTGGCCACGGTTGCCGAACCGGTCGCGACGCGAATCAGTACCGCGACCAACCAGGCGAGGAAGAGAACGGGGAGGCTGCTGGATTTGATGGCGTCGGCGATGACGTCGGCGATTCCGGTGTCGATGAGTACTTGCTTGAAACCGCCTCCGGCGCCGACGATCAGGAGGATTCCGGCGATCGGGGGCAGTGAGCTCTCGAGGGATTTCGCGATCGCGGGCCGGTCCATTCCACCTCCGCGGCCGAGGAGGAAGATTCCGGCGAGGACGGCGATTCCCAGCGCGACCACGGGTGTGCCGAGGAAGTCGAGCAGACCCTTCAGTGGTGAACTCGATTCTGCGGCAATGACATCGGCCGCTGCCTTGCCGAGCATGAGGACCACGGGCAGCAGGATCGCAGCAAGGGTCGCCGCGAATGTCGGGCGTCGGCGCGATTCCTCGTTCTCGGATGTTTCGAACAGGGCGGGAACCGGCACGTCGACCCACTTGGACGCGAGCTTGCCGAACAGCGGTCCGGCGACGACGACCGTCGGGATCGCGACGATCACTCCGAGACCGAGCGTGAGTCCGAGGTTGGCGTCCAGCGCGGAGACGGCGACGAGCGGGCCCGGGTGCGGCGGCACGAGACCGTGCATCGCGGACAGTCCTGCCAGCGTCGGGATGGCGATTCGAATCAGAGGCTGACCGGACCGCCGGGCCACCAGGATGATCACCGGCATCAGCAGGACGAGGCCGATCTCGAAGAACATCGGAAGCCCGATCACGGCGCCGACGAGCGCCATCGTCCACGGAAGGAGCGCGGGCGAGGATTTCCCGACGAGTGTGTCGACCACGCGGTCCGCTCCGCCGGAATCGGCGAGCAGTTTTCCGAACATCGCGCCGAAGCCGATGAGGATGCCGACGCTGCCCATCGTCGATCCGAAGCCCTCGACGAACGCTGCGACCGAATCGGCTGCACCGAGTTCGGCGGCGATTCCGACTCCGACGGCTCCGATGGTCAGGGAGACGAACGGGTGGAGTTTGAGCCAGGTGATGAGACCGATGATGACCGCGACGCCGACGATCGCGGACAGGATGAGTCGAGCGTCCGACGCGGTGGCGCCGTCGGCGGCCTGAGCAAGTGTCGTGAGCATGGGCATTTACCTTTTCGGTGAGGTGGTCGGCACCTCCCCCGGGAGGTGACTCGGCTCACTATGCCCAAAAGTACGACGAATGACAAGACCTCGGCCGATTTGTACTACAAATAGCTAGACGGGCACCACTCGCTGCAGGAACGCGATCTGATCCGCGACGACGCGCTCGAAGGCGTCGCCGACGTAGATGGCGAAGTGCCCGTCGGGATAGCTCATGACCTCGCCGCGCGGCGCGCGTGCAGCGTGCCGGAGAGTTGCTTTCGCCGGGGCGACGGTGTCCGTCTCGCACACCGTGAACAGGATCGGACACGTGACGTTCGACGCATGACGCCCCGGTCGTCGCAGTGGGATGTCCAGCCCGACCCTGGCGAGAACCTCGTTGCGGAACGGCGCCCCGCTGGGAAGGAGCGCCAGGTAACCGTCGAGCGCATCCTCGGACGACATCAGCGCCGTCGCGCCCGGCTTGCCGGCGAGCGGGATCGTTCGGGGTGCTCGGCCGAGCGCAGAACCGAGCTTGTCGCGCAGAGCGCGAGCAGTAACACGCACCGCGACCAGTGGATTCGTCGCAAGCGCCGATGCAATGCCGTCGGTGAAGGGGCACTGGGAGATCACCGCATCGACGTGACCGTCCCGCGCCGCCGCGACGATCACGTGCCCGCCGCCGAACGACGTGCCCCAGAGCACGATCTTCTCGGCCCGGGTGCGGGCGAACGCGATGGCGGCTGCCCAGTCTTCCAACTGTTCGTCGATGTCGAGCAGCTGACGCGGCTCGCCGTCGCTGCCGCCGAAGTGCCGGTAGTCGAACACCAGGCACGAATATCCCTGGGCCGCGAACTTCTCCGCGAAGGCGTCGAGTCTCATCTCCTTGACGCCGCCGAGGCCGTGCCCCATGACCACCACCGGTGCACCGGCAGCCCCCTGGTAGAACCAGGCGGCGCACTCGATACCCCCGGACGGAAAACGCACGTCGACTCTGTCTGCAGTCATTGGACATCCCTCCCGCCCGTCACAGTAGCGGGAAGAGAACCCGGCGCACACGTGGCACGATCGAGAAGTGGTAGCCGAATCCTTGCAGTTGCACGTCACCGTCCTGGAGAAACTGGGACGCGACATCGTCGACGGAACGATCGTCCCGGGTACCCGGATTTCCGCCGACGACGTGGCTGCCCGCTTCGAGGTCTCGCGGACCGTGGTGCGCGAGGTCGTCCGCGTGCTGGAGTCGCTCGGGCTCCTGACCGTCAGACGCAAGGTAGGCATCACCGTGCAGGAGTCGACGGCGTGGAACGCACTCGATCCGCTGGTGATCCGGTGGCAACTGGCGGGCCCCGATCGCGCGAAGCAGCTGATCGTTCTCAGTGAACTTCGTTCCGGCATAGAGCCTTTGGCTGCTCGCCTGGCCGCTGATCGTGCGACCCCGCAGCAGTGCGGCCAGTTGACCGCGGCGGTGATCGGCATGTCGGCCACCTCTCGCGCCGCGAATTCCGACGCCTATCTCGCTCACGACTCCGATTTTCACCGCACGTTGCTCGCGGCGTCGGGCAATCCGATGTTGCGCTCGATGTCGGAGATCGTCGTCGAGGTACTCGCCGGTCGGACACGGCACGCGTTGATGCCGCACCAGGCCGATCCGGAAGCGATTCGTCTCCACGGCGTCGTCGCGTCGTCGATCCAGGCCGGGGACGCGGCCGCCGCGGAGCAGGCCATGCTCGAGATCGTCACCGAGTCCGCCGCCGCGATGTCCGCGACTGCACGGGGTGAGTGACACGATGCCCACTGCTCGACGCACCGGCCAGGGCCGTGACGAGTCACCGCGATCCGCGGGCGCCCTGGTGGACGAGGTCCTCGGTTCCGAGGCGCAGCGTGAACGTCGCCGACGAATCCTGGACTCGACTCTCGCGCTGGCATCGAAGGGCGGGTACGACGCGGTGCAGATGCGTGCGGTCGCCGAACGTGCCGACGTGGCTGTCGGAACGTTGTACCGCTATTTCCCGTCGAAAGTGCACCTGCTCGTGTCCGCGCTTGCCCGCGAGTTCGAGAAGATCGCCGCGAAACGCACGTTCCCGTCCGGCCGGACCCCGCGGGAACGCATGCATCTGGTCCTGAGTCAGATCACACGTGCGATGCAGCGTGATCCGTTGCTCACCGAAGCCATGACCCGAGCATTCATGTCGGCCGACGCCTCCGCGGCCGCCGAGGTCGATCATGTGGGTCGATTGATGGACCGAATGTTCGCCGAGGCGATGAGCGACGGTGAGCCGACACAGTTGCAGCTCAACATCGCTCGTGTCGTCAGCGACGTCTGGTTGTCCAATCTGGTGGCGTGGTTGACGCGACGATCGTCGGCGAACGATGTTGCGATGAGGCTGGAATTGACCGTCGACCTGCTCCTCGGAAACGCCGAAGCGTCGATGTGACGTGAGGGGACCGGTGAGCCGGTTCCGCGGCTATCGCATAGATTCATTCGAGTGACTGCTCTGGAACTGCCACTGGAACTCCGACGCGCTCTCATCGGCGTCGCCCGGACCCCTCGCCTCCTCGTCACCTCGGACTACGACGGCACGATGGCTCCCATCGTGTCCGATCCGCTGAAGGCGTTTCCCCACGCAGAGGCCGTCAGCGCCATGCGCGGGCTCGCGACGCTCGCCGGTACCACCGCGGCGGTCATCTCCGGCCGCGCACTACGTGACCTGGCAACACTGTCCCGGTTGCCCGCCGAAGTTCAGCTCGTCGGAAGCCACGGCAGTGAGTTCGACATCGGTTTCATCCACGCGATCGACGACAAGGCCAAGAAGCTGCTCGGTGACATCTCCGCCGAGATGGAGTCGATCGCCGGCCGATTCCCCGGCGTCGGAGTGGAGGTCAAGCCGGCGAGCGCTGCGCTGCACGTACGCAACGCCGAGCCCGTCGACGCGGAACGGGCGTTGAACGCCGTGCGCGAGGGCGTCGCCCGCCGTGACGGAGTGCAGGTCACCGAAGGCAAGTCGGTGATCGAACTCGCTGTCATCGTCACCGACAAGGGCGTCGCCCTGGACATCCTCCGGCACCAGGAAGGCGCGACCGCAGCGGTCTTCTTCGGCGACGACGTCACCGACGAGAAGGCCTTCGCTCGCCTCCACGGTCCGGACATCGGCGTCAAGGTCGGTGCAGGCGACAGTTCGGCCGAGTTCCGGATCGACTCCACGCAGCAGGTTGCGCTGGCCTTGGCGTTCTTGCTCGAGGAACGACGCCAGTGGCTCTCGGGAGCCGACGCGCCTCGTATCGAACGGCTGACGATGCTGGCCAGCCCCAATGCCGTCGCCCTGGTGACTCCCGACGCGGACCTCACCTGGCTGTGCCATCCGGAGCCCGATGCCGCTGCCGTCTTCGCGCACCTTCTCGGCGGCGACGAAGCGGGCCATTTCAGCGTCGGCCCGACGCGTACGGCTCTACCGCTGAGCCAGCAGTACGTCGACGGCACGATGACCGTGCAGACCAAGTGGTCGAGCCTCCAGGTCACCGACTACCTTCCGCACGACGTGCCCACCGGTCAGACGTGTGTGACACGCGTGATCACCGGAAAAGCCGCGGCGGTCGTGACGTTTGCGCCTCGCCCCGAGTTCGGCAAGGTCCGAGTGCAACTCGAACCCGAAGCCGACGGCCTCCGCATTCACGGCACGGCCGACCCGATGGTCTTGCGAAGCCCCGGAGTGCGGTGGAACGTCGTGTCCGACGGCACCCAGCAAACCGCTCATGCCGAGGTGGATCCGTCGAGCGGCCCGGTCGTTCTCGAATTGCGTTTGGGAACAGAGGATCTCGGACCGTCGGAAGTACCCGAGGTCGAGCGACGTCGGCAGGCCGAGGCGTACTGGAAGGAGTGGGTCGACGGACTGGCTCTTCCGCCGCTCAAACGAGATCTGATGAAGCGATCCGCCCTGACACTGCGCGGCCTCGTTCACGCGGAGTCGGGTTCCATCATGGCGGCCGCCACCACGTCACTGCCCGAGGAAATCGGCGGCGTCAGGAACTGGGACTACCGCTACTGCTGGCTACGCGACGCCGCCCTCACCGCCTCGGCGCTGGTCAACGTCGGTTCCACCGCCGAGGCGGAAAGCTACCTGTCTTGGATTCACGGTGTGCTGCAATCGGTTCCGGGACCGGAACGTCTGCATCCGCTGTACACCATCTGGGGTCTGGGACTCCCACCGGAAGCCGTCATCGACGAACTACCCGGGTACGCCGGCTCGCGGCCGGTGCGCGTCGGAAACGCCGCGAACCAGCAGGTTCAGCTCGACGTCTTCGGGCCGATCGTCGACCTCATCTCGTCGCTCGCGCACGCGCGTCAGGCGACAGGGCTGGAAGGGAAAGAGGCCCTGTCCGAGGACGATTGGTCGCTGGTCCGGTCCATGGTGGAGGCCGTGATGCGGCGGTGGACCGAACCCGATCACGGTATCTGGGAGATCCGCGGCAATCCTCGCCACCACGTCTACTCGAAAGTCATGGGCTGGTTGACGGTGGACCGGGCGCTGACCCTCGCCGCGAGCTTCGGCCGCACTGCCGAACCAACTTGGGAGACACTGCGTTCGACGATTCGCGCCGAGGTTCTCGAGCAGGGGTGGAACGACGAGGTCCAGTCCTACACCGCGGCGTACGACGGCACGGACCTCGACGCCGCCACGCTGCACATCGGCCTGTCCGGCCTGATCGATCCCTCGGACCCGCGGTTCGCCGCAACCGTCACCGCTACCGAAGCCGAACTGCGCAGTGGATCGACCGTCTACCGGTACCACCACGACGACGGTTTGCCCGGCGGCGAAGGCGGGTTCCACCTCTGTGCAGCCTGGCTCGTCGAGGCTTACCTGCTCGTCGGGCAGCGCGCCGAAGCGGAAGCCCTGTTCGCGCAGCTGGTCAGCGCGGCAGGACCCACCGGACTGCTCAGCGAGGAATACGATCCCGTCGCGGAGCGGTCACTGGGTAACCACCCGCAGGCCTACAGCCACCTCGGACTGCTCAGGTGCGCGGCGTTGCTCAGCTGAACACCCCCGCCGCTCACGCGGTGGGGGGAGCACCCGCAGTACGTCCCTTGACCAATTCGGTCGGCAGGAATTCGGCGGTCACGACGCCGGAGCGCGCGGTCGACGTCAGCAATGTGCCTGCGCGTCGACCCTTCTCCTCGGCGTCCTGACGAACCGTCGTCACGTTCTCTCGGATGGCGTCCTCGACGCCGTCGAATCCGGTGACGGTGAGTTCGCCGGGGACGTCGATGCCGGTGACCTTCGCGAAGTTCAGCGCTCCCAGTGCAAGGACGTCGGTGGTGCACAGCAGCGCGGTGGTGTCTCGATTCGCTTGCAGCGCTTGGGCTGCCGCCGAGTGGCCGGACCGTCGTGTGTGCTCGAAACGTTCGACGACGGTCAGAGCGTCCGGGTCGAGTCCGGCTTCCCGCATCGCGTCCTGGACTCCGGCGATACGCTCACGCTGGACGTGGAAGTGACTGTTGGCCAGCCGCACCGGGGGTACGACGCCGTCGCGTCGGTCCCGTCCGAGGCGCATGCACAGCACCGCGATGTGCTTGTGCCCGAGGGCGATGACCTGGTCGGCGATGAGTTTCATCGCGGCGCGGTCGTCGATGGCGACCAGTGCGGCTTCGGGGACGCCTCGTGGTTGGTCGCAGATGACGATGGGCAGGTGCCGTTCGCGGACGGCCAGGAGATAGGGGTCGTCGTCGGCGACGGAGTAGACGACGAAGGCGTCGACCCCTGCCTGTTGGACGACAGCCGCGGCGGCGGTGTCGTCTCGGTCCGGGCCTGCGGGAATCAGCAGCAGGCCTTGCCCGGCGGCTTCGCACGATTCCGCGAGGCCGGCGAGGAACGCCATGGCGGCCGGGTCGCGGAACGAGTAGCTCAGCGCCTCGGTAAGAACCAGACCGACAGCCCCGGCTTTCCGGGTACGCAGCGACCGTGCCACGGGATCGGGCCCGGCGTATCCGCGACGTTTGGCTGCCATCAGCACGCGTTCCCGCAGCTCAGGTGACAGTTGATCGGGGCGGTTGTAGGCGTTCGACACCGTGGTGCGTGACACCTTCAGTTCGGCGGCGATGGACGCCAATGTGGCCGGGCGACGCGGCTCCCTCGACCTGGACATACTCGGACGTTAGTCGCATACCGGGTCGCAGCGAAAATCGGGCCGTGTTTGCCCGATTCGATCGCTGACGTGCGCGAAGCTAGAATACAACGGTAACCGTTTCCAATTGCATCTGATTCTTCACTCCGAAGGAGTGCCCCCATGCGTCGCACCGCCACCACCCTCGTCGGCCTGTCCTGTGCAGCGGCCCTCGCGCTCAGCGCCTGCAGCTCCGACACGCAGTCCACCGCCTCCACCGACTCCGCCCCCGCGACCGCCGTCGACGGCCCCGTCACCATCGTGGCGTCGACCAACGTGTGGGGCAGCGTCGCCGAAGCCGTCGCAGGCGACCTCGCCACCGTCGACTCCATCATCGCGGACCCATCGGCCGATCCCCACTCCTACGAGGCGTCCCCCGGTGACGCAGCCAAGGTCGCCGAGGCCTCCCTGGTCGTCTACAACGGCGGCGGATACGACGAATTCATCGACGACATCCTGTCCTCCGAGGGCAAGAACGTCCCGAGCGTCAACGCCTTCGACCTCCTCGGAGAAGAACACGGTCACGAAGGCGAGGGCACCCACGAGGACGAGCCCGCCGCCGGAGAGGCTGCCACCGAGGACGAGCACGGCCACAGCCACGGCGAGGTCAACGAGCACGTCTGGTACAACGCCGAAGTTGCCGCTGCCACAGCAGAATCCATCGCCGAGAAGCTCGGACAGCTGGATCCGGACAACGCGGCGCAGTACACCGCGAACGCCGAGTCGTTCCACGAGCAGGTCCACGCCATCACCGACGTGACCGCGAAGATCGCGGCCGATCACCCCAATGCACCTGTCGCACAGACCGAACCGATCGCGCACTACCTGATCGAGGAGTCGAGCCTCGACGATCGCACACCGGAGGACTTCAAGGACGCCATCGAGGAGGGCAACGACCCGTCCCCCGCGTCCATCGCCGCGACACGTGACCTCTTCACCTCGAACAGCGTCGACGTTCTGATCTACAACATCCAGACCCAGGACGCAGTCACCCAGGACATCCGTTCCACGGCCGAGGCCGCGAACATTCCTGTCGTCGAGGTCACCGAGACCTTGCCGGAAGGCCAGACGTACATCCAGTGGCAGACCAAGGCTGCCGAGGATCTGCAAGCCGCACTCAGTGCATCCTGAGTGGGCCTGACCACCCAGGTGCTGGAAAGCTGTAACCCATGTCTGCTGTAGAACTGCGCGACGCCGGGCTGTCGTTCGGTGACCGCACGTTGTGGCAGAACCTCGACCTCGAGGTCGAGCCAGGAGAATTCGTGGCGATCCTCGGCCCCAACGGGTCGGGGAAAACCTCCCTGCTCAAGGTGTTGCTAGGCCAGAACCAGCTGACGTCGGGCACGGCGACCATCGGCGGCTCACCCGTCCGGCGGGGCCAGTCCGGCGTCGGATACGTCCCCCAGCAACGCAGCATCGACGACGGCCTGCCGCTCCGCGGACGCGACCTCGTCGGCCTCGGATGGGACGGGCACCGGTGGGGCCTCGGCTTCCGCGGAATGCGTGAGCGCAAGCGCATCGTCCAGGCCGCCATCGACCAGGTCGACGCGAACGCGTTCGCCGGAGCACCCGTCGGAACGATGTCCGGTGGCGAGCAGCAACGGCTCCGCATCGCGCAGGCACTCGTCGGCGATCCGTCGGTGCTGCTGTGCGACGAGCCACTGCTCAGCCTCGACCTTGCCAACCAACGCCTCGTGTCCGAACTGATCGATCGCCGACGCCGCGAGCACGACACCGCCGTCCTGTTCGTCACCCACGAGATCAACCCGATCCTCCCCCTCGTCGATCGAATCGTTTACATCGTCGACGGCAAGTTCCGCATCGGATCGCCGTCGACGGTCATGACCACCGAAGTTCTCTCCGAGCTCTACGGGACCGAGGTCGAGGTCCTCCGAGTCCGCGGACGCCTCGTCGTGGTCGGAACCGGCGACTCCATCGACGCACTCGGCACCGCAGGTGCGCACCACCCCCCGACCGAGGACGTCTCATGAACGAGAAAGTCGTCGACGCCTTCTCCAAGATGCTCGATTTCAGTTCCACCGCCAACCTGCTCGGATACGACTTCGTCCAGCAAGCGCTCATCGCCGCCGCGATCCTCGGACTCCTCGCCGGAGCACTGGGACCACTCATCGTCAGCAGGCAATGGGCGTTCGCAGTCCACGGCTCGAGCGAACTGTCCTTGACGGGCGCATCGGCGGCACTGCTGGTGGGCATCACCGTCGGGCTCGGTGCCATCGTGGGATCCGTCGTCGCCGCCGTGATGTTCGCGCTACTGGGATCCAAGGCACGCGACCGCGACTCCGTCATCGGCGTCATCATGTCCTTCGGTCTCGGATTGTCGGTCCTCTTCATCTGGCTCTACCCAGGACGAACCGGAACGAGCTTCTCGCTCCTCATCGGCCAGATCGTCGGCGTCGGGCAGAGCGGCCTGCAGTTGCTGCTGATCTGCGCCGTCGTCGTGCTGATCGTGTTGGCCGTCGTCTATCGCCCGTTGCTGTTCGCCAGCACCGACCCGGAGGTCGCCCTGGCCCGTGGCGTCCCGGTGCGCGCACTGTCGGTCGTGTTCGCGGTGCTCGTCGGTGTTGCCTGTGCTCTGGGCGTCCAGATCGTCGGAGCACTCCTGGTGCTGTCGCTGCTGATCACGCCCGCCGCCGCCGCTGCCCGCGTCACCGCGAGCCCGTTGAAGGCGACGATCCTGTCGATCGTGTTCGCCGAGACCGCAGCGGTGGGCGGAATCCTGCTGTCGCTCGCTCCCGGCGTTCCCGTCTCGACGTTCGTCACCACCATCTCGTTCGTCATCTACCTCGTCTGCCGGGCCGTCGGTTCGCGGAGGAAGTCCAACTCGGGGCGTGTGCTCGTCTGATCCGGTTTCACCGGTCCTGAGTGCACACGAATCGCCTCCTGGGGTCACATCCGGCCCTGCGGACCCGACTTGTGTGCACTGGGGTCGCCCGCGCACCTCGGAGCGAATGTGCCGTTCGGTCACCTCGGGCCGCATAGAATCGTCGACGATGCCTTCCATCGATTTGAATTCCGACCTCGGCGAAAGCTTCGGCACGTGGAAGCTCGGCGACGACGACGCCATGCTGACCCTCGTCACGAGCGCGAATGTCGCGTGCGGGTTTCACGCGGGTGATCCGACGACGATTCTGGCGACGTGCCGGGCTGCTGTCGACAATGCAGTTCGTATCGGCGCTCAGGTCGGGTATCGCGATCTCGCGGGCTTCGGCAGGCGTTTCGTCGACATGGAACCGGCCGACCTGACTGCGGACGTGCTGTATCAGATCGGCGCCCTGGACGGTCTCGCTCGTGCCGCGGGTTCCGCTGTCTCGTACGTCAAGCCGCACGGTGCGCTGTACAACGCGATCGTCGGCCATCGCGAGCAGGCCCGCGCCGTCGTCGATGCCGTCCGCACCTACGATCCCGCGCTTCCGGTTCTGGGGCTTCCCGGCTCGGTGTTCCTCGAGGAAGCGAGCCAGGCCGGCCTTCGTACGGTGAGCGAAGCGTTCGCGGACCGCGCCTACACACCGTCGGGAGAACTGGTGTCCCGGCGGGAAGCCGATGCGGTCCTGTCCGATCCCACCGAGGTGGCGAGGCGAGTTCTGCGCCTGGTGCAGGAGGGCACGATCGAAGCGATCGACGGGTCGACCGTACGGATCGACGCGGAATCGGTGTGCGTCCACGGGGACTCTCCCGGCGCCGTCGAGATGGCCGTGGCCGTACAGAACATACTGTCCGACAACGACATCGACATCACCGCGTTCGTCTGATGTTCGTCCGCGACGCCGGAGACCGGGCAGTGCTCGTCGAATACGCAGATCTCGCCGACGCCATGGCGAACTACCGGTCGTTGGCGGCATCGCGGATCGACTCGGTGGTCGACCTCGTCCCGGCCACACGGACAGTTCTGGTTCGGCACAACGGAAATCGAGACGCCGTACTCGCCTGGGTTCGCAGCACCGAACCGTCCGCGCAGGAAGTCGAGGACGACACCGACACCGTCGTCGTAGCCGTCACCTACGACGGTGAGGACCTGAGCGACGTCGCCGAGGCCACCGGCCTGACGGTCGCCGAGGTCGTCCGGGCGCACACCGAGCAGACGTGGACGGTCGCATTCGGCGGCTTCGCACCGGGATTCGGCTATCTCGTCGGTCAGGACGACCGCTTGACCGTGCCACGGAGAACAACACCGCGTACGACGGTGCCCGCCGGGTCCGTCGGGCTCGCCGGTGAATTCTCCGGAGTGTATCCACGCAGTTCACCGGGTGGTTGGCAGCTCATCGGCCGGACCGATGCCGTGCTGTGGGACGTGGAACGTGATCCACCGGCACTGCTCCGGCCGGGCGTCACAGTTCGGTTCGAACAACGATGAAATCCCTCGAGGTTCTCACCCCGGGCCCCCTGTGCACCGTCCAGGACCGCGGTCGTCCCGGGCATTCCGGGATCGGCGTCGGTTGGTCGGGCGCCGCGGACCGGGCTGCACACGACGCCGCGAATCGACTCGTCGGAAACACCGTCGACGCCGCAACCCTCGAAGCGACCTTCGGTGGCCTCCGCGTTCGGGCGCGTGGACAGGTGGTCGTCGCCGTCGTCGGTGCGGAGTGCCCGGTGACGGTCGGCGGCATCGCCGACGGCATGGAGTGCACGCTGATTCTGAACGACGGCGACGAATTGAGCCTGGGCACACCGACGTCGGGCCTTCGAACCTATCTGGCCGTGCGCGGCGGCGTCGACGTCCCGAAGGTTCTGGGCAGCCGGTCGACGGACACGATGTCCGGCCTGGGACCCCCGCCGCTCGAGGCAGGCACCATCCTCGCGGTCGGCGACGACGTATCCGATTGGCCCGCAACAGAACTGGCGCCGCAAGTCACATCATCCGGGCCGATCGGGATCGTGCCGGGTCCACGTGCGGACTGGTTCGACAATCCGTCGGCACTGTTCGAGCAGGAATGGACCGTCACCGCCGACGCCGATCGTGTCGGCGTACGCCTCGAAAGCGCCACCGCACTGGTGCGCACCGACTCCACTGAACTGCCCAGCGAGGGAATGGTGATCGGAGCTCTACAGGTGCCTCCGGACGGCAAACCCGTCGTCTTCCTGGCCGACCACCCCGTCACCGGCGGTTACCCGGTGATCGGCGTGGTGCGCGACGCCGACCTATCGCGGCTGGGGCAGCTACGGCCGGGCGACTCGGTGCGCTTCGGTCCTCGATAGATGCCTCGGCCTGCGCGTCACTTCGACGCAGCAGCCGCCAACTCTGGGACGAGCGCGTCGATCGCGAACGGCAGACTCAGGACGCTGCCCCATGTGAGGGCGCCGGAGACGATGGGGTCGTCGACGAAAACGTCCCGTCCGTCCTTGGCCACGTTCAGCACCTGATACGTGGGTGTCGCTCTGATTCGGTCGCTCGTGCCTTCGGTGCCCCCGGTGTTCCACACCAGAACGTCGAGGTCGAGCATCCCGAGTTGTTCCGTGCTGATCTCGAATGCATCGAGATCCCCTGCAAGGTCCGTGATCTGCTGCGGGATGACGAATCCGAGCGAAGTGAGCAGGCGGGACCGCTGATCGTTGGGTGACCGCACCCAGAACGAACCGGGCTCACCCGATTCGACCACCGCTACTGTCTTTCCTTCGAATTCGGGGTGGGCCTCGCGCTGCTCGCCGAGTTCGGCGTCGACGCTCTGGACGAGCTCTGCAGCTCTGTCGGCCTCGCCCAGCGTGTCGCCGACGAGACGCACGCTTTCCTGCCACGGCATACCGAAATCCGGATAGTCGGGCGAACCCGTCACCGTAGGTGCGATCTCCGAAAGCCTGGCGTACGCGTCGGTGCTCACGTCGATGTACTGCGCCATGATCAGGTCCGGTTCGAGCTTCGCTATGCCCTCGAAATCGATGTTGGCCGCACCGGTGAACTGGCCCCGGTTCAACACCTCGGGGTGGGCGTCGCCGAGGGCATCCTGCGCCCACGGCCACGTCGCGTCCGGATAGTCGCCGTACCAGTCGGTGACGCCGACCGGGACCTCACCGAACGCGAGCAGGGTGTCCTGATCGGAGTACCCGACCGTGACGATGCGCTCCGGGTCCACGGGTACCTCGGTGGTACCCAGCTTGTGGACGACGGATCTGGTGTCGCTCGCCGTATCGGGAGCGGACTCCGACGAACATGCGACCGATCCGAGCAACAGTCCGGCCGTCGCGACACCGGCGTACAGCCGTGACTTCTTCGACATCATTCGACACACCCTCTCTAAGGTGTGCCTAACCTACCAGCTGATTCGGAGCCGTGTGGTCAGAGCCTGCGCTGCCGTGCGATGTCGGCCAGCACGACTCCGGCCGCGACGGAGGCGTTCAAGGACTCCACCGGTCCGGCCATCGGAATGGACAGGATGGAATCGCACGTCTCGCGGACGAGACGGGACAGGCCCTTGCCCTCGGAGCCGACGACGATGGCGACGGGGCCACTGGCGTCGAAGTTGTCGAGCGTGGTGTCACCCTCGGCGTCGAGGCCGACAATGGTGACGCCCTTGGTCTGCCAGTCCTTGAGCGTTCGCGTCAGGTTGGTTGCGCGGGCGACGGGTAGGCGAGCGGCGGCACCGGCGCTGGTGCGCCACGCGACGGCGGACACGCTTGCACTTCGGCGCTGCGGAATGACGACGCCGTGGCCTCCGAACGCGGCAACGGACCGGACGACAGCACCGAGGTTTCGCGGGTCGGTGATGTTGTCGAGGGCAACCAGCAGTGCGGGCTCCTGCTGAGCGCGAGCGTTGCCGATGAGGTCGTCGGGGTGTGCGTAGCGGTACGGCGGCACCTGCAGGGCCAGACCCTGATGCAGACCGTTGGCGCTCAGCTTGTCCAGGTCCGACCGCGGCACCTCGAGGATGGAGATGCCGGCGTCGGCTGCACGCTGAACGCTTTCCTTCAGTCGTTCGTCGCTGTCCGTTCCGACGGCCACCCACAGTGCTGTGGCGGGGACGCCGGCGCGGAGGCATTCGACGACGGGGTTGCGACCGAGAACGACCTCGGGACCGTCGTCGTTCTTGCGACTGGCGACGCGTCCACCACCCTGGCGAGTGCCGCCGTTCCTGCCGCCGCTGTTCTGGGCGGCTTTGTCCGCCAGCTTCGCCCTGCGCGACGCCGGATGTTTGGTCCTGGCCTCGGCCGGAGGGGTCGCGCCACGCCCTTCGAGGCCCCGGCGACGGTTGCCACCGGATCCGGCGACCTGCCCCTTCTTGGTGCCTGACTTGCGTACTGCGCCGCGCCTACTGGAATTGCCTGCCATCACTGCCCTGCTTCGTCGTTACTGCTCGTGTCCCCGACGGTCCATTCCGGCCCGCTCGGGGTATCTGTCACATCTATGCCGGCCTTGGCAAGGCGGTCGCGTATCGCGTCCGCCGTCGGCCAGTCCTTGTCGATCTTCGCCTGCGCGCGACGCTGCAACTCTGCGTCGACGAGCACACCGAGCGCACCGACGACAGCGTCGTTGTCGCTTGCCTCCGACGACCAGTGTGCGTCGAGCGGGTCCACGCCGAGAATCGACAGCATGGCCCGCACTTTCGAGGCCTGCTCGACGGCGCCCAGGAGGTCGCCGCTTTCGAGGGCGCTGTTGCCTGCCTTGACCGTCGCATGGACGGCGGCCAAAGCCTTGGGTACGCCGAGGTCGTCGTTCAGTGCCGCGGCGAAGTCCTCGGTCCACGTCCCGAGTGGAACATCGCCCGCGCGTTCGACGGTCCGTTTGACGAATCCTTCGATGCCTCGGTACGTGACCGCCGCTGTCTGCAAGGCGTTGTCCGAGTACTCGAGCATCGAGCGGTAGTGCGCGCTGCCGAGGTAGTACCGAAGCTCTTGCGGCCGAATACTTTTGAGCACGTTGGGTACCGACAGCACGTTGCCGAGCGATTTGGACATCTTCTCGCCGCCCATCGTCACCCACCCGTTGTGCAGCCAGTACCGACTGAAGCCGTCACCGGCGGCTTTGCTCTGGGCACGCTCGTTCTCGTGGTGTGGGAACACCAGATCCAGACCGCCGCAATGGATGTCGAAATCGGATCCGAGGTACGCCTCGCACATCGCGGAGCATTCGAGGTGCCAACCGGGGCGACCGCGGCCCCACGGCGTCGGCCACGACGGCTCACCGGGTTTGGCGGCCTTCCACAGCGTGAAATCGCGAGGATCCCGCTTGCCTGCGCCGACGCTTTCGCCCTGGTGGACGTCGTCGAGCTTGTGGCCGGACAGCGCGCCGTAGTCGGGGAAGCTGACGACGTCGAAGTAGACGTCACCGTCGGCAGCGTAAGCGTGACCGGATGCGATCAGTCGCTCGATCAGTTCCACCATCTGCGTGATGTGCCCGGTCGCGCGCGGTTCCGCCGACGGCGGAAGCACACCCAGTTTGTCGTACGCCCACGTGAAGGACCGCTCGAACGTCGCGGCCCACTCCCACCACGGGCGCCCCGCGTCGCGTGCCTTGTTCAGAATCTTGTCGTCGATGTCGGTGACGTTGCGAATGAAAGCGACGTCGTAGTCGTGCGCCGACAGCCAGCGACGCAGGACGTCGAACGCGACGCCGCTACGAACGTGGCCGATGTGCGGTTCACCCTGAACCGTTGCCCCACACAGGTACACCGAAGCATGGCCAGGGACCAAGGGGGAGAATTCCCGCAGGGCCCTCGTCTCGGTGTCGTATAGGTGAAGGGTCACGACCAGCAATCCTACCGGTGCATTTACTCGCTCACGACAAGTGCGGTCGCGACGGCGGCGATTCCCTCGCCGCGGCCGGTCAATCCCAAACCGTCGGTGGTGGTCGCCGATACCGACACGGGCGCCCCCAGCACCGCGGACAACACTTCCTGTGCCTCCGCGCGCCGCGGGCCGATCTTGGGCCTGTTGCCGATGATCTGTACGGCAGCGTTACCGATGGAGAACCCGTTCTCCGTCAGCAATCGTCGGACCTCGGTCAGCATCGCAGCCCCGCTGACGCCGTCCCATTCCGGGCGGCCGGTGCCGAACACCGAACCCAGGTCACCGAGTCCAGCCGCGGACAGCAGTGCATCGCACAGCGCGTGCGATGCGACGTCACCGTCGGAGTGCCCGTCCAGACCGTCGGCATCGGCGAATTCGAGGCCCGCCAGCCAGCACGGTCGGCCTTTCGCGATGGGGTGGACGTCGGTACCGATCCCGACTCTCATGAGTTCTCCCGCCCGACGATGGCTTCCGCAAGAAGAAGGTCGTGCGGAGTGGTGATCTTGAAGGCAAGTGCGTCGCCGACGATGGTGTGGACGGTTTCGCCCAGACGTTCCACCAGGCCTGCGTCGTCGGTGGCGATGCTCGAAACTTCCGCGTAGGCGCGGTGCAGAAGGTCGGCGCGGAATCCCTGCGGCGTCTGTATCGCGCGCAACCCGCTGCGTTCGGGGGTGCCCAGAACCGCGCCCATGAGGTCGACGGTCTTGATGGTGTCGGCTACCGGCAGTGCGGGTACGACGGCGCCCCGGCCGGCTCGGACTTCCGCCACGACGCGCGCGATCAGCGACGCAGGGGTCAGTGCGCGGGCCGCGTCGTGGACGAGAACGATGTCCGCGCCCTCGGCTGCTTTCAGTCCGACGGCGACGGTGTCGGTTCGTTCTGCTGCACCGGCAACGACGGTGACGTCGGCGAACAGGTCACGTGTGTGCTCGACGAGTTCCTCCGGCACCATCACGACGATTCGGTCGACGGATCCCGATGCGATCAGGCCGTCGACCGAGCGTCGAAGAAGTGTGGTGCCACCGACTGTCACGAAGGCTTTGGGCAGACCCTGCTGAAGACGCAGGCCCTGCCCCGCCGCCGGAACGAGTGCGACGACGGAACCCGAGGTGGATCCTGTCACCGTGGTGTCGCTGGTGATCAGGATGCTGCGGCGAGTACTTCGTCCAGCATGGTGTCCGCCTTGGCCTGGTCGGTTCCCTCGGCCAGAGCCAATTCTCCGACGAGGATCTGACGGGCCTTGGCCAGCATGCGCTTCTCGCCTGCGGACAATCCACGGTCCTGCTCACGCCGCCAGAGGTCGCGAACTACCTCGGCAACCTTGTTGACGTCGCCCGAAGCAAGCTTCTCGAGGTTCGCCTTGTATCGACGGGACCAGTTGGTGGGCTCTTCGGTGTGCGGCGCACGAAGAACCTGGAACACCTTGTCCAGTCCTTCTTGTCCTACTACGTCGCGAACGCCGACATATTCGGCGTTGTCTGCAGGAACTCGAACGGTGAGATCGCCCTGAGCTACTTTGAGAACTAGGTACTCTTTCGGTTCACCCTTGATGGTGCGGGTTTCTATCGCTTCGATCAGCGCCGCTCCGTGATGGGGGTAAACGACGGTGTCTCCGACCTTGAAAATCATGTGTCCCGTGCCCCTTTCGATTTTCCCAGTTTACCACGCGCCCGGATCAACGGCGCAGGTCAGGGGCACGGAGCCGACGCGGCAGGGGTTGACATGGGCGCCTGGACGTGCAGTGCCGACCTCTCGAGTCGCCCCGCGGGCTCCGGTCTCGACCCCCGATTCGCATCCCTCCTCCGTGTGGCGCAGACGACACGGAGCAGCGCTTTCTCACCCCTCCGAGCATGCAATCGACACCCCGCCGACACGCCGAGAAGTCGGCAATCGGACAGCGTGTTCGCGCCCCAGCGATCCATCGCCGCGGGCTGACTACTACTCTGCCTAGTGGACCGACGAATCGGCTGAACGACGCAGCCGCCTCGCCCGCGCCATCGACACCGGCCACACCTGGAGGACGACGAAGTGACTGCGTTCATTGCTGCGACCGCGAACCCGAAGACCAGTACCAGCCTGGAGCCTGCGGTACGCCCCGGAAAGCGACTGGCAGCCGTTGTCGCCCTCGCAGCCGGCGGTGTACTCGCACTGTCCGCGTGCGGCGCAGGCCAGATCTCGCAGACGGCGACGCAGGTGTCCGCCGTCAACGGAAACTCCGCCGACATCGGTGACATCTCGCTGCGCAACGTCCACGTCGTCTACCCGCAGACCGAGGAGTACTCGATCGAGGCAGGCGGCAAGGTGGAGCTCGGATTCATCGCCGTCAACAACAGCCCCGCAAACGCAGACACTCTGACGCGCATCTCCACGACAGCGGCGTCGTCGATCACCGTCGGCGAAGAGCCGGGTGGAACCGAGATCGCACCGCTGACTGCACTCGGCGCCGGTACGCCCGTGGACAACGAGGCCACCAACCCCGACATTCCGCTCCAGTTCATCGTCGTCGAGCTCAACGGCATCGGCGAGGAAGTTCGTCCGGGCTTGACCGTTCCGATCACCTTCACCTTCGAAGACGCGGGCGACGTGGAGCTTCTCGTTCCCGTCGACGCCGGTCAGGTCCTCGAGCGCAACATCTCCGAGAAGTCCCCCGTTGAGGCGGAGCTGCACGGCGAAGCTGCGGAAGCCGAGCAGAGCGTCGTCGAGACCGAGGTCGAAGAAGGCGCGGACGGGAACAACTGATCTTCGACGCATTCGATGTCGGTGGTCACCTCTAGTCTTCTCCCGTGGCCAAACTGAAGTCCAACTACCGCTGTTCGGCCTGCCATCACACCGTCGCCAAATGGGTGGGGCGCTGCCCGGAGTGCGGTAGCTGGGGTTCGATGGACGAGGCCACGGTCCTCGCACCCGTCGCCACCCGAGCAGGCGCGTCCGGCCTCGGGGCCGGGAACACACGGTCGACGCTCGCGCCGATGATCCCGACGTCGCCCGCTGCCGCGATCACCCAGATCAGCAGCACGACGTCCCAGGCCAATTCCACCGGCATCAGCGAGTTCGACCGGGTTCTCGGTGGCGGCCTGGTCCCCGGATCCGTCGTACTTCTCGCGGGCGAGCCGGGCGTCGGAAAATCGACGCTGCTCCTCGAGGTCGTCCATCGGTGGGCACGGACGGGTGAGGACAGACGCGCTCTGTACGTCACGGGTGAGGAGTCCGCCGGGCAGGTACGTCTGCGTGCCGACCGCACCGGGGCTGTCCACGAGCGTGTGTTCCTTGCCGCCGAATCGGACCTTGCCACGGTGTTCGGGCACGTGGAGCAGGTCAAGCCCAGCCTGCTCATCGTCGACTCG
Organism: Rhodococcus sp. 114MFTsu3.1; assembly: GCF_000383555.1. Classification (NCBI taxonomy): domain Bacteria; kingdom Bacillati; phylum Actinomycetota; class Actinomycetes; order Mycobacteriales; family Nocardiaceae; genus Rhodococcus; species Rhodococcus sp. 114MFTsu3.1. Next base: position 188,397 of record NZ_KB911546.1, read on the forward strand.
GTGCAGACGATGCTCGCCGCCGACGTCGACGGAGTCATCGGCGGCGTCACCCAGGTACGCGCCATCACCAGTGCACTGACCTCGCTCGCCAAGACGACCGGAGTCGCGGTACTGCTCATCGGTCACGTCACGAAGGACGGCGCGGTGGCCGGACCGAGGTCCCTCGAACACCTCGTCGACGTCGTCCTCCACTTCGAAGGCGACAAACACTCCACCCTGCGGATGATCCGAGGCGTCAAGAACAGATTCGGCGCATCCGACGAGGTCGGCTGTTTCGAACTGCGCGAGACGGGCATCGTCGGCATCTCCGACCCATCCGGGCTGTTCCTGCACCACCGGACGGAATCCGTCGCAGGCACGGCGGTCACCGTCACCATGGACGGCAAGCGCCCCCTGCTCGCCGAACTGCAGGCACTCGTCGTCGAGACACACATGCCGTCACCGAGACGGGCCGTCAGCGGCCTCGACTCCGCCCGCGTCGCAATGATCCTCGCGGTCCTCGAGAAACACTGCGGCCTCAAGATCGCCAAGTGCGAGGTCTACGCCGCCACCGTCGGAGGTATGAAAACCACCGAACCCGCCGTGGACCTGGCCCTCGCCGCCGCCGTCGCATCCGGCGTCAACAACGTGCCACTCGATCCCGGCCTCGTCATCCTGGGCGAAGTCGGCCTCGCAGGCGAGATCCGCCGCGTGTCCGGCCTCGGCAGAAGACTCGCCGAAGCGGCACGCCTCGGCTTCACCCACGCCATCACCCCTCCACACGACGACCCGATGCCCGCCGGAATGAAAGTCAGAACAGTCACCAACCTCGCCGACGCCCTGACCTCCGTCCGTCCCCGCTCTCGCTAGTCAGCACGCAAATTCGGGTCATTCCGCGGGCTCCACTCCCGCATAATCGGGTCATTCCGCGGGCTCCACTCCCGCTCACGTAACCTCTTTCCTGCAGGACACGCACCACCCCTGCATCCGTGAACGCCGACATCGACGAGGGGATGAGCATGACCGACTCGACACGCGGCGAGCCGACGTCCCCTGTTCTCCGGGAGACCATTGCCCGCCTTGCCCCCGGCACTGCTCTCCGTGACGGGCTCGAGCGCATCCTGCGAGGCCGTACCGGCGGGTTGATCGTGCTCGGCTACGACGACGAAGTGGAAGCCATCTGCGACGGCGGATTCGAGCTGGACGTCGAGTTCGCCCCGACGAGACTGCGAGAACTGTCGAAGATGGACGGCGCCGTCGTGTTGTCGACCGACGGCAAGCGGATCGTGCGGTCCAACGTTCAGCTGGTGCCCGACCACAAGATCCCCACCGTGGAATCCGGTACGCGGCACCGCGCAGCGGAACGGACCGCGATGCAGACCGGCTACCCGGTCGTCTCCGTCAGCCAGTCGATGAGCATCGTCAGCGTCTACGTCGCCGGTATCCGGCATGTCGTCGAAGGTTCCGCGACGATTCAATCGCGCGCCAACCAGGCCGTCGCGACTCTCGAACGCTACAAAGCGCGTCTCGACGACAACACCCGGCAACTGTCGGTCGTCGAGATCGAGGATTTCGTGACCCTGCGGGACGCGTTGACCGTCGCGCAGCGGCTCGAGATGGTGCGACGCGTGTCGGTGGAGATCGAACAGAACGTTCTCGAACTCGGCACGGACGGAAGGCAATTGGCGCTGCAGCTGGAGGAGCTGCTCGGCGACAACGACATCGACCGTCAACTCGTCGTCCGGGACTACCTGGCAGGCACGGAACCTGCGGGCACGGCAGCGGTCGAGCGTGCGCTCGGCGCTCTGGACAAGCTGACCGACGTCGACCTTCTCGACCTGACGACGTTGGCGCGTGCGTTCGGCTATCCCGCGACGATCGAGGCCCTCGACACTCCGATGAGCCCGCGCGGCTACCGGGTACTGACGCGGGTACCGCGTCTGCAGTTCAGCCAGATCCACCGTCTGGTCGCATCCTTCGGCACTCTGCAGGGGCTTCTCGCGGCCACCGCCGCCGACCTGCAATCGGTCGAGGGCATCGGCGGCCTCTGGGCCCGGCACATCCGAGAAGGCCTGTCGCGCCTGGCCGAATCGTCCATCGCGGGGCCGTTCGACTGACGTCTAGGTGGTGATGTTGAACGGTTCCGGCGAGCTGCGCAGTTCACCGAGCTGGGCGATCACCTTGTAGGAACCGGCGCCGACGGGGACGCGTTCTTCACCGCAACCGGGAACCGAGTTGGTTCCCGACCACTTGACCGTGAACCCTGCCTGCTCACCCGGCTTGAAGGACCGCAGGTCCGACTGGGCGTCCGGGAAGCAGTCGGTGTTGGACCAGATTCGCTGATCGTCGAGGGTGAACACCAGAGCCTGCTGCAGACCGGCACCGACGTCACGTTGGCATTCCGTCGAGCTGATGTTGGTGATGACGACGGTGAATCCTGGCTCTTCGCCGACTCGGTACGTCGCCTTGTCCGGCGTCGCCTTGATCGCGAGACTCTGATCCGCGCACTGGTTGGAGGCCACCGGGAGATCCGCAGCGGGAGCAGCGGAGGTTCCCGAGGCTCCCGACGACGCGGGAGCGCCGCCGCCGGAGCCACCGGATCCTCCCGAACCGCCGGACCCACCCGAGCCGCCGTCCGATGCGGACGCCTGCTGCTGAGAACTCGTCGACGACGGGGCCGTGGTCGATGGGCTTGCGCTCGACACGACGCCCGCCGGTTGGGTCTGCTGATCGTCCTCACCGCCACCGAGCGAGCTGATGAACCACACGATCAAACCGAGCACGACGACGGCAGCACCGATGGCGAGTGCGCGACGACGCCAATAGATTTCGGGAGGCAGCGGCCCGGTTGGTTGCAACACAGAACTACCGTAATTGGCGGTAGCTCAGCCATCCCGCAAGCACATACGGCGTGTCGCGTCGGACCTGGGTATTTACGTCAGGGCTTCTCGCCGATGTCGCCGATGACCTCTCGCAATCGCGCACTTCCCTCGGACAACTTGTAGGTCAATCCGACGATGGCGGCATCACCCGATTCGACTTTCTCCGCGATGATTCGGGAGCGCTGCATGAGCAGGTTGCCCGTTTCCTCGACGTGGCGGGCCATGAAATCGTCGACGTCGGTGTAGCCGTCGCGCCTGGCCGACAGGACCGACGGGGTGACGCGTTCGACGACGTCGCGGATGTAGCCGCCGGGGATGTCGCCGGAATCGAGTGCGTCCGTGGTGGCCCTGACGGCGCCGCACTTGTCGTGTCCGAGGACGACGATGAGGTGCGCACCGAGCACGGCTACGCCGTATTCGATCGAGCCGAGCACGGACGAGTCGACGGTGTGGCCGGCGGTGCGCACGACGAACATGTCCCCGAGGCCCTGATCGAAGATGATCTCGGCGGCGACGCGAGAGTCCGCGCAACCGAACAGAATTGCGCGGGGGCTCTGGCCGTCGGCGAGTCTGGTGCGGTCCTCGATACCCTGACTGGGATGCAGGGGGGCGCCGGCGACGAAACGCTGGTTACCCTCTTTGAGAGACTTCCATGCTGATGCTGGGTTGGAGGCAGGCATGTAAGTCATTGTGCATGGGTCGACGATTACCGGCGAGTCAGGTTCCCTCGCCGGTCCCGGACGGCCACCGGACCGTCGCGCGGACGAAAGGCTGTTGAGGACACGTGCCCATCGATACGGCAGCGTTGCTGAGCTGGTTCGATGCCGAGGAGCGGGATCTGCCGTGGCGTCGGCCCGGAGTGACTGCTTGGCAGATACTGATGAGCGAGATCATGCTTCAGCAGACACCGGTCTCTCGCGTGGCTCCGATCTGGGAGGAGTGGGTTCGGAAGTGGCCCGTTCCGTCGAAGATGGCGGCGTCGTCGCAGGCCGAGGTTCTGCGGGCCTGGGGCAAGCTCGGCTATCCGCGTCGGGCTCTGCGGTTGCACGAATGCGCGTCGGTCCTGGCGTCCGAGCACGGTGACGTGGTGCCCGACGACGTCGACACTCTCCTGGGATTGCCCGGTATCGGCGCGTACACCGCGCGTGCGGTGGCCTGCTTCGCCTACGGTCGGCGAGTTCCGGTCGTCGACACCAATGTTCGTCGTGTCGTCGCCCGTGCTGTGCACGGCGAGGCGGAGCCGGGTAATCCGTCGACGACGCGTGATCTCGCGGACGTGGACGCCCTGCTCCCCCGCCCGAAGGCTCGCGCGGCGCGGTACTCGGCGGCTCTGATGGAACTCGGCGCGTTGATCTGCACGGCGAAGAACCCGGCCTGCCTGTTGTGTCCGCTGCCGAAGTGCTCGTGGATCGACGCGGGGAGACCGGCGTACACAGGTCCGGTCAAGAAGGTGCAGAAGTTCGCCGGCACCGATCGACAGGTGCGCGGAAAGCTGATGTCCGTGCTGCGGGAGAGTCCCGGCCCGGTGGAACGGGCGCAGTTGGACATCGTGTGGCTCACCGATCCCGGTCAGCGCGACAGGGCGCTGGATTCGCTGCTGCTCGACGGTCTGGTCGAGCAGACCGAGTCCGGTCTGTTCTGTCTGGCGGGCGAGGGCTGATCAGCGCAGGAAGTCCGCCAGAACCTTGTTGACGACGTCGGGTCGTTCGAGGTAGCCGAAATGCCCGGTGTCCGGGATCTCCTCGTAGCGTGCTCCCGGAATTGCCTGGGCGACTTCACGGCTGAGGTGCGCCGGGATCAATCGGTCGTCGGCGAATCCGATGACCAGCGACTTCGCGGTGATCTTGCGATACGCCGTCAGCCGCTCGGTGCCCGCGCGCATCTCCAGACCGATCTGTGCGCGTCGGCCCGCAGTCGGCTGCCCACCCGAGAATTCCAGCACGGCAAGCCAATCCGCGATCGCTTGCTCGTTCCGCAGCGTTGCGGGCGAGAAGTTGTTCATCGCGGTCATCGCCGCACGGTAGGACGCGGGGAGCGTGATCCCGGCGTCGTACAGATCGCGTTCGGCCTGCGACCACGCCTTCTGCATCGTCGACGACCGCCCGTACGTCGCCATCATCACGGCGTGGGAGACGAGGTCGGGGCGGGCGAGCGCGAGTTCCTGCGTGACGCGCGCCCCCATCGACGTACCGACGACGCGTGCTCGCATGCCACCGAGATGCTCGATCAGCGCGGCCGTGTCGGCGACGAGGTCGTCGAGCATCATGGACCGGCCGGCCTCGAACGACGGCGAAACACCCCGGTTGTCGAACGTGACGACCCGAAAACCGGCCGTCACCAGCGCGGGCACCTGATGCGCCTTCCACACTCGCCCCGGGCTGCCGGTTCCCATCACCAAGACCACGAGGGGGCCGGAGCCCGTGACCTCGTAGTCGATTTCGATTCCGTTGAGCTTCGCCGACGACATTCGCGTCATCGTAGTGCGGTCAGGAAGCTCGTCACCGCCTCCTGGTAGATCTGCGGGGACTCGTCGTGGATCAGATGGGCCGCGCCGGGCACGAACACGTACTCGGACTTCGGGTTCCGCGCGTGCATCTCCGCCATCTGCCCGTCGGGTGTGATCCCGAACTCACCTTCGAGAAGCAACGACGGCACGTCGACGGCTTCCCACTCCGCCCAGAAGTCCCGCCTTCCCCATTCCGACGAGATGGCCTCGAACGTCGAAACCTCACCGTGCAGGTACCACCCGTCCTCCCGTCGGGTGAACGAATCCAGGAAGTATCGGCCCGCCACCTCCCCGAAGTAGTCGAGGACGGCGGCCTCCGTCGGAAACGGCTGCGGCCAGTTCCTGATCATCGCGGCCCAGGCGTCGGCCGTCCTGCCACGGAAGTCCGGCGCGATGTCCTCGACGACGAGGGCCGTCACCAGTTCCGGACGGGCAGCGGCCAGGCACCATCCGTGCAGGGAGCCCATCGAGTGGCCGATCACCGCCGCCCCGCCCAGCGTCTCGGCATGCGCCGCCAGATCCTCGACGAAGGCTTCGGTGGTCAATGTCGAGGGCGGCGGACGCCGGTGGCCCGGAGCGTCGTACGTATGGACGTGGCCGAGGGTGCGCAGCCAGGGAAGGGCGCGCCGCCACGTCCCGGAGCTGCCCATGAGCCCGTGCAGCAGCAGGATCGGCGGGCCGTCTCCACCCTCGTCGTGCAGCATCGAGGACGATGGTAGCCGCGCAGGTAATCTGGCGTCATGGCTGTCGTCAAGATCAACGCAATCGAGGTTCCCGAGGGCGCTGGCCCCGAGCTGGAGAAGCGCTTCGCTGCACGAGCAGGTGCCGTCGAGGGTTCACCCGGCTTCCTCGGTTTCCAACTTCTCCGCCCCACCAAAGGCGAGGACCGCTACTTCGTCGTCACGCAGTGGGAGACCGAAGAGGCCTTCCAGCAGTGGGCGTCGGGACCTGCCAGGGCCGCTCATTCCGGTGAACGCGCGAAGCCGGTCGCCTCGGGGGCGTCACTGCTCGAATTCGAGGTCGTGCTGGATGTGACTCCGGGGCGCTGAGCCGTGCCGCGGGTCCGAGTGTCCGTGCACCGCGTACCCCGTCGTTCGTGATTTCTTCGCGGTGTACATCGCCGAGTCGGCGCGCCGGAACAGGTCGTCGGCATCGGCGGTGTAGTTCTCGTCCACCGCGATGCCGATGCTGGCCGCGACGGTGATGTCGAAGCCGTCGATTCCGAACGACACTGCGAGTCCCTCGAGAATGCGCATCGCCACACCCACAGGATCGGGTCCAAGGTGCAGGACGACGAACTCGTCGCCGCCGAACCGCGACACGATGTCGCCCTGGTCGACGGCATCTGCCAGGAGAGTCGCCACGAACTGGAGCGCCCGGTCACCCACCGCGTGACCGAGGGTGTCGTTGATCATCTTGAAGTTGTCCAGATCGACCACCAGAACCGCTATCGGACAAGGGTTCCCGTGGACCCTCACGTCTGCGATGCGCTGACGCACCAGCACCCTGTTGGCCAGACCGGTCAACGGATCGTGCGCTATCCGACGACGCAGTTCCGTCTCCAGGTCCTGCCTGCGCATCGCCGCGGACACCACACCTGCGACCGTCTGCAGGTAGGCCAGCTCTCCGTCGCTGAATTCCCCTGACTCCGCGCTGTACACCGCGAGCACTCCCCACGGCTCATCCGATCCTTCGATGACCACGGCGGCGCCGCTGCGCACGCCTCGTGCCACCATGAAATCCGTCGGGAATCTCGTTTCGGTGTCCCGGTCCGCGCACGTGACCGGAGCGTCGGAGCGCAACGCGAGTCCAGCATGCGACAAGCGCGACAACGGAATTGCGGACGGCGGGGCGCTGGGACCGGAGTAGGACACGGCCAACAGTTCGGAGCGATCCGGAGCGCTCGGCTCGAAGACGACGGCACAGTCCATCCCGGCGAGCGCCGCAGCAGCGTCGGTCGCCTCGGCGAGAATACGAGACCGACCGGCAGTCAACGCAGTTCGACTCAGGTCGGCGACCGTCCGCTGCTCACGCGCGTGGGCAGCGGCGTCCGCGACGGCTTCGCGCAGGCGGCACTCGACGTCGAACCGTCCGCGAAGGTCGCGTGCGACGACGGCCACGACAGGCGTGCGAGCATGTCGTCCCGTGACGACGAACGCCGATACCCAGACAGGGATGTCGGCGCCCGAACGCACGTGCCGCAGGACACTGTCTCCGGTCCAGACGCCACCTGCACCGAGTGCCCGCAGGACTGGGTCGACATCTCCTGCGACACGCAGCGATTCCCTGAACTCGATGCCGGCCGCCCCGGCCCCGACGAGCCCCTGGGCGGCCGAATTGGCGTACGCCACATGACCGTCCGCGCCCCGCAGGTACATCGCGTCGGGCGACCGTTCGGCAATCGCGGCGAATTCTGCCACCCAGTCCGCGACCTGTGGCTCCTCGATGTTCAGTTTCGATTCGCTGCCGATCCGACGGCTTTCGCACCATGAGAAGCCGATGACGAGGGCAGTGACGGGTGCGATTCGGGGCTCGGTCGGCCGGCCCCGACGAGGCTCTCGATTCGATCGATCGAGGTCTCCAGTTCTTCCTCGGGGACCGGATGACCGATGTGGAACCCTTGTGCACCGTCACACCCGAGTGCGCGCAGGCGGTCGAGAGTCTTGGCGTCCTCGACGCCCTCCGCGACGACGGTCATGCCCAGGCTCCGGCCGAGATCGATGGTCGACCGCACGATCGACGCATTGGTCGGTTGACTGTTCATGGCCGTGACGAACGACTTGTCGATCTTCAGGGTCTGGACCGGCAAGGATCTCAGGTAGGCCAACGAGCTGTAGCCGGTGCCGTAATCGTCGATGGCGAGCGAGACGCCCAGATCCCGGAGCGCGACGAGCGAATCGACGGAACGACGGGGGTCGGTCATGGCCGTGGTCTCGGTGACCTCGAACTGCACCGCCGATGCAGGGACACGGTGGGATTGCAGGGCGGTGGCCACGTTCTCCACCAAGGTGGCGTCCAGCAGGTTGCGGACCGAGAGGTTGACGGACACGCGGAAGTCCGACCGATTTCGGCGGAGGGTGCTGCAGCATTCCAGCGCATCGTCGAGGACGTAGGCGGTGATCGAAGGGAGCAGACCCGAGCGTTCCGCGTCGGGGAGGAACGACCAGGGCGAAATGAGGCCCTCGCGTGGATGCTGCCACCGCAACAGTGCTTCGACTCCCGAGATCCGGCCCGTCTTCAGATCCATGCACGGCTGGAAGAACACCCGCAGTTGCCGTTCGCGGATGGCGGTTTCGAGTTCCCCGAGCAGTCGCATCTGATCGTGGCGGTCGGAGTCCATAGCCGGGCTGTACAGCGACGAGCGTTCGTGGCCGTGCTTGGCGAAGGTGAGCGCGACGTGGGCGTGCTGCAGGAGGGCCTCGGCGTCGACGACGGCAAGCTTCGAGGACTCCACGACGCCGACCGTCGCGTCCAGAGCCACATTGATGTCGCGGACGAACATGGTCTCGCTGACTGCGCTGCGAAAATGATCCGCAGCTACCGACGTGGAGACGACCAACCGGTCCGCGGCCAGGGACACCACGAACTGGTCACCGCCGAGACGCCCGACGACGGAATCGCTCGCCGCTGCCGCCGACAACCTCTGCCCGATCTCACGGAGCACGCGATCCCCGACCGGATAGCCGAAGGTCTCGTTGATCTGCGCGAAGCGGTCGACGTCGACGACGAACACGACGACACCACAGGCACCGGCGTCGGCGAGGGAGCGGTCGAGAAGTTCTTCGAGGTGGCGTCGGTTGGCCAGCCCCGTCACCGGGTCCGACACCGCGGCGATGGACAACGCTTCGGCCTGTCGGCGCAGCGCCGCCAGGAAACATGCCATCCGCGCCGCGACCAGTACGACGGCAAGAACCGACGACCCGAACACGACCCAGCCCCATTCGGAGACCGGCACGCCGCGTACGAGTTCGATGCCCATCACGACGGGAGACAGCAGAATGCCTGCACTGAGCCCAGCGAGCCGAGTGCGTTCGACGACCCGTCTCGGCTTCTCGTCGGGCACGGTCCAGAGTTTTTGTGGCGGATACAGGGTCGCCGCCGTCAGAAGGATGTAGCCGATGAGCCATCCCGCGCTGACCACGCTCGTGTCGCGGAATTCGAACCGCTCGACGGCGAGGAAATTGATCCACGCCGACACCGCGAACGTCACGAAACCCGCCGCCGTCATCGTGAACGGCAATGTTCGTGCACGCTTGGACAACAGGAGGATGACGAGCAACGAGACGACGAAGCCGTCTGCGGTGGTGTAGACCACCACAGGCCAGTACTCGGAGAACGCATCGAACCCGAGGGAGATGTCCGGGCGGCTGCCGACGACGAAGATCCACGCAGCCAGCCCGACGCCGGTGGCAACGATCGAGCCCTCCAGTGCGTCCTCCAACCGGAGAACGCGATGGCCGTTGTCGTCGTGGATCAGAAGCACACCGACGATGAACGCAGCGTGCCCGAGAAGGTAGGCGGCGTCGGCCGGCGAGACCATCGGCACGGTTGTGTCGCCCAGTAGATACACCGCGGTGATCAGATCGCCGAGGCCCCACGCCACGAGGCCCATCAGCAGGAAGAACCACGTGGGTCGGTTGGCGAGGCTCCGGTGCTTGCTGACGCAGGCGAACGTCACGACGCAGGCGGCGGTGATCAGCGCGTACACCGAGATCCTGGGCAATCCGCTCGGCAGCCACAAGTAGACGCCGGTACCCACCAGCCCTACCGACAGGAAGCTCGACCACCTCATGCCCCGAGTGAGTCCTTTCCGGGTCCCAACCACCGTCGTGTCCGTTTGTTCGAATCGCGTCAGGCGTACGAACTGCATTCGATGCCGTTTGCCGTTCGGATTGCTCGACTTGTCCAGGATCTCAGACACGACGGTTGGAAGGTTATCTAGCCTCCCTCACTTCTTCAGTGACAGGTCACAATTTCGGGCGATCAGCCCGTTTTCTTCGGTGGTCGGCCGTCATGACTCGAGCGCTGCGTCGAGGGTGATCTCCACACCGGTGAGAGCCTTGCTGACCGGGCATGTCTCCTTCGCGGCCTGCGCTGCCTTCGCGAAGCCCTCGGCGTCGAGGCCGTCGACCTCACCGCGAACGGTCAGCGCGATCCCCGTCAGCTTGAACCCTGGGTCGTCCGGTCCGAGAGAGACCTCGGCCTTGACCTCGAGACTCTGCGGCGTGCCACCTGCCTCCGCGATGAGGGCGGACAGCTGCATCGCGTAGCACGACGAGTGCGCCGCAGCGATCAGCTCTTCCGGACTGGTGGTGCCGTCGGCGTTCTCGGCAGCACGCTTGGGAAACGAGACGTCGAACGTTGCTGCGCCGGAACTGGTGAGTTCCACCTGACCCGAACCGGCTTCCAGAGTTCCGTTCCATGCAGTGCGCGATGTACGTGTGGGCATAGCGTCTGACTCCTCTCGACATGCGCCCGGCCGGACGACAGGGCCGCATACTCGAAGGCTAGCGATTCAATCCGGCAGACTCCTGCTGTCCTGGGAATGATAGTGCGCCAGAAGCCTTTTCTCCTCGTCATGACGAGGGAATGCGAAGAACACGAGGACTGCTCCGACGACCACCACCGCGATCGCGGCCGCATACGACCGTTGATCACCGTCGAGAAACGCCTGCCTCGCGGCGTCGATGATCTGATCGCCGTACTGCGGATACCGCTCGGCCATGTCGGCCGCGGACGAAAAGGACTTCGTCAGGATCGACTGAGTCTCGGTACCGACCTGGCTCGCCTGCGGCGAATTCGCGATCGCGGACGTCAACGACGCTGCATATCCCGCCGTCAGCAGGGCCCCGAGCGTCGACTGCATGATCGCGCCGCCCAGATCGCGCTGCAGATCCGCCGTTCCCGACGCCATTCCTGCCCGATCGACGGGCACCGACCCCGTCAACGAGCGCGACGCCGGGGTACCGGCGAACCCGACGCCGATTCCGAGCAGCACGTAGCTCAGGGCGACGAACAGGTAGGAGACGTTCTCCTTCCAGGTAGCCCACGCGACGACGAGACCGAGAACGATGAACAAGTAGCCGAGCAGCAGCGTGAACCTCGACCCCTTCGACTCGACCAACTTCGCCGACTGCGGTGCGACGAGGACCATGGCGGCAGCCGCGGGAAGCGTCGACGCCCCGGCTTGCAGAGTGGAGTACTCGAGCACGTTCTGCAGGAATTGCTGACCGACGAAGATGAAGCCCATCAGCGAACCGAAGACGATGATGCCCGCGAGCGCCGCCGCCCAGAAGGTCTTGCGGCGAGCGATGGACAGGTCGTACAGCGGGAACTCGGCACGTGCCTGCCGCAGCACGAACACCGCACCCGCCGCCAGGGCAATCGCCCCGAGTCCGATCGCGAGTGTCCCTCTGCCGTCGACCGGTGCGAAGTTGATGCTCAGCACGAGCGCCGCGATGAACACCACGGACACCATGCCGCCGAGGTTGTCCACCGGGTCGGTGGTCTCGTTGACGTGGGACGGTACGAGCACGGCAGCCAGCAGCAACGCCAGTCCGGCCAGCGGAAGCGTCACGAGAAACACTGCACCCCAGTGAAACTTCTCGAGCAGCGCCCCCGACAGCAGCGGTCCCAGTGCGGACAGGGCACCGCCCAGCGCAGACCACAGTGCAATGGCCTTGGTCCGCGCCGGCCCCGACCACAGCGCCGTGATCAACGCCAGCGTCGTCGGATACGCCAGGCCCGCCGACACACCTCCCAGTAGTCGTGCGCCGAACAGCACCTCGAAGTTCGGCGCGAATCCGGCGATCACACATGCAGGCACCGACAACGCCATGCCCAGCACCAGAAGCATCTTGCGGCCGTACCGGTCACCAAGCGCGCCCAGATACAGCACCGACGCCGCCAACCCGAGCGAATAGGCAACGGCGATCAGGTTGAGCTGCGTCTGGCTCGCGTCGAAGTCCCGGCCGATCTCCGGCAGCGCCACGTTCGCTACGGCAAGGTTCAGATTCGCCACCGCAGCGACCAGGATCAGAACGAACAACACCAGTCCGGCGCGGGCCGGCTTCGAGTCGAGGGGCACGACCGTCAGTCAAGCGCATCGCCCGCACACTGCGCCTCACCTGTTGGGTGCGAAGTTCTGCCGCCCCCTCTCGCTCGCAAGAGTGGGCGCGTCGTTGGCCTGCGACCCCGGTCTGTCCGCACTACGGTGACGGCTGTGACTCGAATCCGGTGCACGGTGCTCATCGCCCTCGTCGTGGCCTCGTTGGGAGCGGCACCTGCTCAGGCCGATCCGCTCACCGACTTCTACTCCGCACCCGTACCCGACATCGCCGCGCGAGCAGACGGCGATGTCGTGCGATCGATCCGCGTCGGACCACCTCTCGGCGACGGACTCGGGCTGGACATCGACCGAATTCTTTACCGCACCACGAACACTCAGGGCGACCCGACGGTAGTCTCCGGCTACACGATGACACCGACCGCACCCTGGCCGGGGCCAGGCCCGAGGCCCGTCATCGCCTACGCCCCGGGAACATCCGGGATGGCCGACCGATGCGCCGGTTCGGCAGTGCTGGGAACCGTCGGGTCTTCCCCCGCTGTCCTACCACTCCTCCTCGCCGGATACTCCGTCGCCGCCACCGACTACGTGGGCCTCGGAACCCCGGGCGGGCACACCTACCTCGAACGAGTCGACGCAGCTCACGCCCTGCTCGACGTCGCACGCGTCGGCGCCGGGGACTCGGACGCACCTGTCGTCCTGTTCGGCTACTCCGAAGGCGGCCACGCCGCGGGGGCCGCGGCAGAACTGGCGGCGTCGTACGCACCGGAACTCGACGTCCGCGGCTCGTACATCGGCGCGCCACCGGCCGATCCGACGCTCAACATCGACAACCTCGACAACACGCCGCTTGCTCCTGCACTGCTCTACGCTGTCGGCGGGCTGATCAACGCGCACCCTGACGACGCCGAACGACTTCGCTCACAATTCAATTCGAACGGTCAGGCCCTGCTCGACGAGTCACAGAACTGGTGCTCGACCGATATAGCCGCCAACCGGCTCCTGCGATCGACCGACCTCACCTCCGACGGCCGATCCCTCGCAGCACGGCTCGCCGAGGAGCCCGCGGCATCGCTGATGCGCGCGAACACCGTCGGATACGGAGTGCCGAGCGCCCCGGTTCTTCTGTCGCAATCCGTCGCCGACGACACCGTGCAGATCCAGCAGAGCCGGACACTCCGAGATCGCTGGACAGCAGCCGGATTCACCGACCTCACCTACATCGAGTACCCGATCCCCCGCGTCCCGGTTCCCGGCGTCAACCACGCCCCCGGTGGATTGATCGCCTATGGCGACGTCATGCCCTGGATTGCGGGCCTCCTCGCGCGCTGATCCCGGCCCACCCCCGGCCCAGCCCGGCCCACCCCCGGCATCGATGCCGGCTGCCCGACGTGATCACACCCCCGGCGAGGCAGGCAGCTGAACACCCCTACGCAGCAGAGCGGGCCGCACCCCGTGAGGGATGCGGCCCGCTGTGGTGGAACTACCCGACTACTCGCTGTCGCTGTCGCCAGCGGCCTTGGCCAGGTCGACCGGAACCTCGTCGGGAACGGTGATGGCCTTCTTCTCGCCGCGGAACGTGAACTTCGCGTCCTCGCCTGCGCCTTCGCCGTCCCAGTTCTCGACGTCGACCAGGACGATCTGTCCGGGCTCGATCTCGCCGAAGAGGATCTTCTCCGACAGCTGATCCTCGATCTCGCGCTGGATGGTGCGACGCAGCGGCCGCGCACCCAGAACCGGATCGAATCCACGCTTGGCGAGGAGGGACTTCGCCTTCTCGGTGACCTCGATGGCCATGTCCTTGTTCTTCAGCGCACCCTCGACGCGGTTGAGCATGAGATCGACCATCTGGATGATCTCGTCCTGGGTGAGCTGGTGGAACACGACGATGTCGTCGATACGGTTCAGGAACTCCGGGCGGAAGTGCTTCTTCAGCTCGTCGTTGACCTTCAGCTTCATGCGCTCGTAGTTCGAGCCGGTGCCTTCACCTGAGGAGAAGCCGAGACCGACTGCCTTCGAGATGTCCGAGGTACCGAGGTTCGAGGTGAAGATGAGCACGGTGTTCTTGAAGTCGACCGTGCGTCCCTGGCCGTCGGTGAGACGGCCGTCTTCGAGCACCTGCAGGAGGGTGTTGTAGATCTCCTGGTGTGCCTTCTCGATCTCGTCGAACAGCACGACGGAGAACGGCTTGCGGCGGACCTTCTCGGTGAGCTGGCCGCCCTCTTCGTATCCGACGTATCCGGGAGGAGCACCGAACAGACGCGACGCGGTGAAGCGGTCGTGGAACTCGCCCATGTCGATCTGGATGAGCGCGTCGTCCTCGCCGAACAGGAAGTTCGCCAGTGCCTTGGACAGCTCGGTCTTACCGACACCGGACGGGCCGGCGAAGATGAACGAGCCGGACGGACGCTTGGGGTCCTTCAGACCCGCACGCGTACGGCGGATGGCCTTGGAGACGGCCTTGACGGCCTCGACCTGCCCGATGATCCGCTTGTGCAGCTCGTCCTCCATACGGAGCAGACGGGTGGTCTCCTCCTCGGTGAGCTTGAAGACGGGGATACCGGTCCAGTTTCCGAGGACCTCGGCGATCTGCTCGTCGTCGACCTCGGCGATGACGTCGAGGTCACCGGAACGCCACTGCTTCTCGCGCTCGGCACGCTGCTGAACCAGCTGCTTTTCCTTGTCGCGCAGGTTCGCGGCCTTCTCGAAGTCCTGCGCGTCGATCGCGGATTCCTTTTCGCGACGCGCGTCGGCGATCTTGTCGTCGAACTCGCGCAGGTCCGGCGGCGCGGTCATCCGGCGGATGCGCATCCGCGCGCCCGCTTCGTCGATGAGGTCGATTGCCTTGTCCGGCAGGAATCGGTCGTTGATGTACCGGTCCGCCAGAGTTGCTGCCGCGACGAGTGCACCGTCGGTGATCGAGACACGGTGGTGTGCCTCGTAACGATCGCGCAGACCCTTGAGAATCTCGATGGTGTGCTCGACGGTGGGCTCGCCGACCTGGACGGGCTGGAACCGCCGCTCGAGAGCAGCGTCCTTCTCGATGTACTTGCGGTACTCGTCGAGGGTGGTTGCACCGATGGTCTGCAGCTCGCCACGAGCAAGCTTGGGCTTGAGGATGGAGGCCGCGTCGATAGCGCCCTCGGCGGCACCTGCGCCGACGAGCGTGTGCAGCTCGTCTATGAACAGGATGATGTCGCCGCGAGTGTTGATCTCCTTGAGAACCTTCTTCAGGCGCTCCTCGAAGTCACCGCGGTAACGGCTGCCTGCAACCAGCGACCCGAGGTCGAGGGTGTAGAGCTGCTTGTCCTTCAAGGTCTCGGGGACCTCGCCGTTGACGATGGCCTGCGCGAGCCCCTCGACGACAGCGGTCTTACCGACACCGGGCTCACCGATCAGAACGGGGTTGTTCTTGGTACGGCGGCTCAGGACCTGCATGACGCGCTCGATTTCCTTCGCGCGGCCGATGACCGGGTCGAGCTTGCCTTCGAGTGCAGCCTGAGTCAGGTTGCGACCGAACTGGTCGAGCACCAGCGACGTGGACGGCGTACCGGCCTCGCCGCGGCTGCTGCCGGACTCCGACGGCTCCTTGCCCTGGTAGCCGGACAGTAGCTGGATGACCTGCTGACGCACGCGGTTGAGGTCGGCACCGAGCTTGACCAGAACCTGGGCGGCGACGCCTTCACCCTCGCGGATCAGCCCGAGCAGAATGTGCTCGGTACCGATGTAGTTGTGACCGAGCTGCAGAGCCTCACGCAGGCTGAGCTCGAGGACTTTCTTGGCGCGCGGGGTGAACGGAATATGACCGGACGGAGCCTGCTGGCCCTGACCGATGATTTCCTCGACCTGGCTGCGGACTCCTTCAAGGGAGATACCCAACGACTCCAGAGACTTCGCCGCTACGCCCTCACCCTCGTGGATGAGCCCGAGCAAGATGTGCTCCGTGCCGATGTAGTTGTGGTTGAGCATCCGGGCTTCTTCTTGAGCCAGGACGACAACACGCCGCGCGCGATCGGTGAACCTCTCGAACATCGCTCTCCCTCACTTCTCGGTGGGAGGTAGCACTTCCCACCAGGTCTTCTAGCACCACAGTATCCAGTACACGGGGTCGCTCGGCATCGGAGGCGCTCGACGACGACAACTACGACGTCTACGCCTCCAGCCTCACTGTAGTTGGCCGGTCGTTCACTCGCCGACCCTCGGCCCCCTCGGATCAACGCTCGGCGTTGCTGTGGGTGACTGAAGTGCCTGCTTACAGTTCTTAACGCGGGCCGATGCGTATTCGTTTCCGATTATCTGTCCGCTGCTGGCGAACAGCCGAGGGACTCAGCCCTGCGGTTTCACGATGGGAAACAGGATGGTCTCCCGAATGCCGAGGCCGGTCAGCGCCATCAGGAGCCGGTCGATTCCCATGCCCGTGCCCGTGGTGGGCGGCATGCCCTGCTCCATCGCCGCCAGGAAGTCCTCGTCGAGCACCATCGCCTCGTCGTCGCCGGCGGCAGCCTGACGGGCCTGATCCTCGAAACGCTCACGCTGGATCACCGGGTCGACGAGCTCGGAGTACCCCGTGGCCAGTTCGAAGCCGCGGACGTAGAGATCCCACTTCTCGGTGACGCCCGGCTTGCTGCGATGCTGGCGAGTCAGCGGCGACGTCTCCACCGGGAAGTCACGAACGAACGTGGGCGCGGACAGGCCGTCGCCGACCTGGTGCTCCCACAGTTCCTCGACGAGCTTCCCGTGGCCGTAGATGGGCTTGCCGTCCTTGCGAGGAACCTCGAGCCCGACCTTCTCGGCGAGCGCGAGCAGCTCGTCGACAGTCGTATCCGGGGTGACGGTGACTCCGATGGACTCCGAGAGCGACGGGTACATCTCGAGCGTCGTCCACTCACCACTCAAGTCGTACGTGGTGCCGTCGGGGAGCAGCACGATCTGTGTGCCGAGGGCGGCCTGCGCGACTTCCTGGATCAACTCACGCGTCATCCGTGCGGAATCGTCGTACGTCCCGTACGCCTCGTACGTCTCGAGCATCGCGAACTCCGGTGAGTGCGACGAATCCGCGCCTTCGTTACGGAAGTTGCGGTTGATCTCGAAGACCTTCTCGATACCGCCGACGACGCAGCGCTTCAGAAACAGCTCCGGCGCGATCCTCAGGTACAGGTCCGCGTCCAGCGCATTGGAGTGCGTGACGAACGGGCGTGCAGCCGCGCCGCCGTGCAGCGTCTGCAGCATGGGCGTCTCGACCTCGAGAAAGCCGCGGCGCTCGAGTGCAGTGCGAAGCTCACGCACGACGGCGATGCGCTTGCGCGCGACCTCACGAGCCTCGGGGCGAGTGATCAAATCCAGGTAACGCTGACGGATGCGCGTTTCCTCGTTCAATTCCTTGTGCGCAACCGGCAACGGACGCAATGCCTTCGACGCGATCTGCCACTTGTCGGCCATGACGCTGAGCTCGCCGCGGCGACTCGAGATGACCTCGCCGTGCACGAACACGAAGTCACCGAGGTCGACGTCCGACTTCCACGCTGCCAGCGCGTCCTCCCCGACTCCGGCGAGGCTGATCATCGCCTGGAGCTGGGTGCCGTCGCCCTCCTGCAGCGTCGCGAAACAGAGCTTTCCTGTGTTGCGGACGAAGATGACGCGTCCGGCGACGCCGACGAGCTCACCCGTAGCGGTATCGGCATCGAGGCTCGGGAACTGCTCCCTGATCTCCAGCAGCGAATGCGTGCGGTCCACGGACACGGGATACGCCTCTTGCCCCTGCTCGAGCAGACGGTCCCGCTTGGCACGACGAATCCGAAGCTGTTCCGGAGTGTCCGACAGCTCTTGGGCGTCCGACGATTCTGGAACGGCGGCGGTGGGGGAAGCTGCGTCAGTCACGGAAGCACACTTTATCCGGCGCGTGCGACAAAGACAGAATCAGTGCGCCGTGACGGCTTCTGCTTCACGGACGCAGTGCCGCGCCTTCGTCAGAACACCGAGCAGTCCAGCGGACTTGAGCGCTTGGTAGCCACCGACGAGGTCGGTCGCCTTGTGCAACCCCAACTCCTGCAGCGACGCTGCAGCCAGGGAGGACGTGTACCCCTCGGAGCAGATCACGATCCACTCGACGTCGTGATCCACCGCCGCGACCAACCGAGCGTCGCTGGTGGGATCCAGACGCCACTCGAGCACGTTGCGTTCGATGGCCAGCGCGCCGGGCAGCGTCCCTTCGACGGCCCGTTGGGCCTGCGGACGGATGTCGACGACGATCGCGCCGCGTTCGACGGCGTCACGCAGTTCGAAGACGGTCATCCGGTCGATTCGAGTCCGTGCTTCGTCGAGCATCTGGACGACGGTCTTGCTCATTTCGAAGGTCCTTCGGGCTCATCGGTCAGCTCGGTGCGGGTTCGTCGGAGTGCCGACTTGTCGGTCACTTCGTAGTAGGACATCGCGGTCAGCGGCGGTGAATAGGCGTGGACACTCAGTGTCGGGTGAGGAGTCGTCGGGTCACTCCGCAGGCTCCGCTCCTGCCCAGTGATCGGGTCACTCCGCAGGCTCCGCTCCTGCCCGGTGATCGATGCGGGTGCCCGCATGACGTCGTGTACCCATCCGAGCGGGAAGGACGCCTGATCCCCGGCGTCGAGTCGACGACGCTTCAGTCCGTCTCCCGCCCAACGGTATTCGACGAGCGATCCGCTCAACACGGTGAGTGCACCGAGCGATCCGGCGTGATCGTGCAGCTCGGTGGAGCGGTCCGGTACCCAGCTGATCAGCCAGACATCCAGGTCGTCGTCGGCGTGCAACCGCGTCGACCAGCGCTCACCGGTGGGCCAGTTGCCACCGGCGGGCAGCAGGTGGTCGAAGCGTCCTTCGAGGACGTCGGACGCACCCTGATCGGTGATCCGCAGCAGGTCGTGAGGCCGCAACCGAGTCGGAAGCGTCAGATTGGGCGCAGAAGTGGACGACAGAGATCCAGAAAAGACAGGTGTGGAAAGCATGGAAACTTCTCCAGGATAGGTAATTGAATGAGGCAGCGGTCAGCCTCGACAACACTCCTGGGGTCCCATGCACATCATCACGACGACGATTCTTACACAACCGTTCCAGTTGCGCTAGCGGGTCCGTCTTTTCGCCAGGTTTCGCTCGAACACCAGACGCAGGCCCTCGAGCGTCAGATCCGGCTCGTGGTGCTCGACGGACGCACTTTCCGCCATGATGAGCGGCGCACTCTCACCCGTCCCGATGACGGCGACGTCCTTGCCCCCGAACTCCGGCAGTTCGCGCCGGACCCGATTCACCAGGCCGTCGACCAGGCCCGCGAACCCGAAGACCGCCCCGGCCTGCATGCACTCGACGGTGTTCTTGCCGACGACGGAACGCGGTCGCAGCAATTCCACCTCACGCAACGCCGCGGAACGTGACGACATCGCCGCCGTCGAGATCTCCAGGCCCGGTGCGATGGCGCCGCCGAGGAACTCACCCTTGGCCGAGACCACGTCGACGCACGTCGTGGTGCCGAAATCCACCACGATGCAGGCACTCCCGTACAAATCATGCGCGGCAAGCGTGTTCACGATGCGGTCCGCACCCACCTCCTTGGGATTGTCGACCAGCAACGGAACTCCCGTGCGCACACCGGGTTCCACCACCACGTGCGGCACATGCTTCCAGTATCGGGCCAGCATCGTGCGCGTCTCACGCAGCACCGAGGGCACGGTCGACAACGCCGACACTCCCGTGATCTGCCCGGCATCGGGCCCGATCAGCCCACGAAGCATCAACGCCAGCTCGTCGGCGGTGACGTTGGGGTCGGTCCGCACCCGCCAGTCTCGGTGCAGCGTCGCGTGATCACCACTTCCGCTGAACAATCCGAGCGTCGTCGAGGTATTGCGAACGTCGACTGCGAGCAGCACAGCTAGACCAGCACGGAGTCGGCGCGCAGCGTGCGTGGAGTGATCAGACCGGACCCCTCGGGCGCGTGGGCAGGATCGGAGCCCAACTCCACCGGAGCGTTCTTGTCGTCGACGAACACCACTCGCGGCGCGTAGTCCTTGCACTCCTGCTCGTTCATCACTCCATAGGCGATCAGAATGACCAGATCACCGGGGTTGACGAGATGAGCTGCCGCACCGTTGATTCCGATGACGCCACTGCCCCGCTCACCGGTGATCACATACGTCTCGAGGCGCGCACCGTTGTCGATGTCGACGATGGTGACCTGCTCCCCTTCCAGCAGATCGGCAGCCTCCATCAGATCCAGATCCACCGTGACCGAGCCAACGTAGTGCAGGTCGGCATGCGTGACGGTGGCGCGGTGGATCTTGGACTTCATCATTGTGCGAAACATGTTGTCACCCTTCAGCTTTGATAAATTCGTTCGCCTGCGCAGGCTCCACTCCTGCTTCGAGGAAGCCGGTGCCCACGGCCACCCCGACGTTGTCGATGAGGCGGGTGGTTCCGATTCTGGCGGCGACGAGGAGTCGCCCGTCTCCTCGTTCCGGGGCCGGCCCGAGGTCCACGCCGCGGACCTCGAGGTAGTCCACGTCGACCCCGGGGACCGAGTCCAGCACACCCCGCGCGGTCGACAGGATCGCCGACACACCACCTGCCGCTGCGTGCGCTCCGGCTACCAGAGCGGCCGAGAGAACCATCGCGGCGTCTCGCTGCGCGGAGTCGAGGTACCGATTGCGGGAGGACAGTGCGAGCCCGTCCTGCTCGCGGACCGTCGGCACGCCGTAGATCTTGACGTCGAAGTTCAGATCGCGAACCATCTGACGGATCAGAGTGAGCTGCTGATAGTCCTTCTCGCCGAAGTACGCCGCGTGCGGCGACGCGATCTGCAGCAACTTCGCGACCACGGTGAGCATGCCCGCGAAATGTGTGGGCCGGGAAGCGCCTTCCAGCTCCGCCCCGAGCGGGCCTGGATGCACGGTGGTGCGCGGACCGGCCGGGTACATGTCCGACGCGGAGGGCGCGAACACCAGCTCGACCCCTTCCCCACGAAGCAGTTCGACGTCGGCGTCGAGCGTGCGCGGGTAGGCGTCCAGGTCCTCCCCTGCCCCGAACTGCAGAGGATTGACGAAGATCGACACGATGACGACAGCTCCGGTGAGCTTGGCCTGCCGGACGAGGTGGATGTGACCTGCGTGCAACGCACCCATCGTCGGCACGAGAGACACAGTTTTGCCCACTGCGCGAAGAGCTTTGGACACCGAGGTGATCACGGCGGGATCGTGGTGGACCGTGAGTTCCCCGGCCTTGTAGCTACCTGCCAGTGTCATCGTTCGCCTTCCAGAAACTCGACCAGTGGCGCGGGTGCGCCGATTCTCTGCGCGGACCGCAGCGACAGGGCTCGGTACCCTTCGGCAATCCGCGGGTCCACCTCCCGCAGCACACTCAGATGTTTCTGCACTGCGCTCAGATCCCCGCGGGCGACCGGCCCCGTCAACGCAGACTGTCCACGTCGAAGCGCATTCTCGAGCGCAGCATTCAGCAACGGCGCAAGAACACGCTGCGGCACACCGGGTTCGGTGTCCATGCCGGGAAATCCCGGGCCGTCGAGAGCAACGTGCAGAGCCTCGACGGCGTCGGCGACGAGGGTGACGAGATGATTGGATCCGTGCGCCAGAGCGGCGTGATACAGCGCTCGCTCCGTCTCCGCGACGTGCACCGGTTCTCCGCCCAGTTCGAGCACGAGCGCCTGCGCGACGGCGTAACCGATCTCGTCGGCCGCAGTGATGCCGAAACACGCCGAGGCCAGTCGATCCGTGTCCTCGGCGAGTCCGGAAAAGGTCATCGCCGGATGGATCGCCAGCGGCACGGCACCCCGAGCGGACAGCGGCGACAGAATGCCCACACCGTTGGCGCCGGAAGTGTGCACGACGAGCTTGCCCGGCGCCACGACGCCCGTTGCCGCCAGACCCGTTGCAAGCGAGGCGAGTTCGGAATCGGGGACCGCGAGGATCAGCAACTCGGCGCGGGTGGCGACCTCGTCGACCGGCAGTATCTGCGTGTCCGGAAGGCGTGTGCGCGCACGATGCACCGAATCCTCGGACACGGCAGAGCAGGCGACGACGACGTGTCCGACGCGCTCGAGAGCTTCGCCGAGAGCTGTGCCGACGCGACCTGCCGACACGATGCCGACCGCCAAACGCGCAGGTGCGGGATCAGCAGTGAACTCGGATGAGGTCACCGATTACTTCCTCTCGTTCGTTCCAGTCCCGCTCGGCGGGTACCAGACGTCCTGTCCAAGAGAATAGCCTCACAAGGCAGGCACCGGCCACGGCGCATCAACGTGATCTAGTTCACGATCGCGTCAGTCGGCGCGACGACGGTGCCTGCGTTCGGTGGGCTCACCGGAACCCGACTGCAGTCCTGCCATGATCTCCGCGACGGAACGACCGTTGGAGTGCGCTCCGGCGGTGTCCCCGTCCTCGGGTTCCGCCCGGCGCCGACGCCGTGACCGCGGCTCGGGATCCGGAAGATCCCAATGTTGGGACGGGCTCTCGGGCTCGGGATCCTGCCGAACCTCGGGCTGCGGCTCGGGCTCGGAATGCTGCCGAACCTCGGGCTGGGGCTCGGGCTCGGGCTGCGACTGTGGCTCGGGAACGACCTCGGCCGGCGAGTCGTGCACCACGTCTGCGTACTCGGCTTCGACTGGTACTTCGGGGGATGGCTCCGGGTACGCCGACGGCGCAGCGGAGGCGCGGGGAGGCGTCGGGACCCGTCGGCCACCGCCGGGAGCCCGCGCGTCACCTCGCCGAGGCTGTACCGGGCTTCCACCACCGGCAGTTCCACCACCGGCAGTTCCATCGCCGGACGCCTGGGGCGCGGGAGCCTGGGAGGTGGGAGCGTGCGTGTAGCCGAGGGGGACCTCGCTGCCGATCGGCACGTCGGGGTAGAGCACCGACGTTTCCGCGGTCACTGGTTCGTCGTACGGGTTGGCGATTCCTTGAACCGGCGAGACCGGGGCGCTCGGCCGCTGGCCTCGCGGATCCCTGAGCGCCGAGTCGGGCTCGTTGGCACCGGTACGCCCGGGGATGTACAACCCCGACGGCGCTGGTTGGTACCCGTCGTAATTGCGGCCTCCGCCGAGCTCGGCCACCCGCGTCGCCTCGGCGCGGAGGGCTACCCGCTCGGTGGGGAGATTGCCGTCGAACAACATCTGCAGGTTCTCCCGCAGGTGCGCGAGTTCCGCCCGCAGGGCCGCGACCTCACTGGTCTCGAGCTGCACTTCGCTGCGCACACGCGCCTCGACACCCAGCTCGTACTCACGCCGGGCGGAGATCTCCCGCGCGAGTTGCAGCTCGTACACCGTTTGCAGGTCCTTGGCCTTCGTCTGATCCGCCGCGGCCTCGCGTCGATACTTCGTCATCGCGAACGCGCCCACGATCGCCGCCCACAACGCGGAGACGAGGCCCACCCGCAACCATTGGACGTTCTCGCTGAACAGCAGCAGCACACTCGCCGCGACTCCGAAGACGACCAACGCGGCTATGAACAATTGGCTCGCACTGCGCCGCGAACGGCGTGCGGCCTTTGCGCGAGTCGGTTCGGTCATGGCAACCAGGGTAGCTGGCAAATCGCCACGAACCGGTCAACCTCGGTTGTGGATCGCCACAGCGCCTGCTGGGTGGTTCGGCCACGTGACGGGACCCGCGCGAGTCAGCGCGGATCGTCTCCGCGATCCTCCGGTGTGCGACAGCACTGTTCGAGCCACAGCGCGGCACCGACGAGAGCGAGACCGGCAAGCAGCCCGACGATGGCTCCCGGCCTGTCGGCGGCCGCGGCTCGCACGGTCGACGCCTGGGGCAGGATGTGAACGAGAAAACCGGCCCAGATACCCGTCACGGCCGACCCCACCAGCGCCGACGCTTTCGCCAGGGCCAGGGCCCGAGCGGCCGTGATGGGGTGGACGTGGCGTGGTCCGTCGCCGATCCGGCTGGTCCCCACTCGCGACCGCAGCACGAACGCGAAGATCAGCTCACCGATGGCGATCGGGTACAGCGATGCGCCGACGAGCACCGACATCGGCGGAAGCATCCCGTAGAACGACCTGACCAGCAGCCACATCGCGACGGCTGCGAACAGCGCGATGGAGACGAGGTCTCGTACCCGTGTCGGTTTCATCTCGGTCATCCGCGCGCGTCTACTCTCGACGCTCTTCTGCGGAGACGGGTGTCATGTCGGTCGCCCGGACGCCACTGCGTTCCTCGGCGCTCAACGTCGCGAGCCAGTCGTCGACGCGCCTGGCGTCCGTGCCGACCGCGAGGGTGGCGTCGGGCTCCACGTCGAGCCACGGGAGCAGGACGAACGCGCGCTCGTGGGCACGGGGATGCGGCAGCAACAACTGCGGATCGGTTCCGACGACGTCCTGGCCGGCATCCGATCGGCACACCACGATGTCCACGTCGAGGCTGCGAGGGCCCCACCGCACCTCACGAACCCGCTCGGCGTTCGCTTCGCGTTCCCTGGCGAACTCCAGCCACTCGTACGGTCCGCGCTCCGGGTCGTCGGCGACGACGATCGCGTTCAGAAAATCCTGCTGTTCGATGCCACCCCACGGCGCTGACACGTAGACCTTCGACACCGCTCGCACTCGCGGTCCGAGATCGTCGGTGACGGACCGCAGGTGTGCGAGCGAATCACCGACGTTGCTGCCGATCGACAGTACGACCTGCGTCATGAGCGCACTCGGTGGGCGACGACGGCGACATCGACGAATTCCAGAGGAATCGGAGCCGACGGCTTGTGCAATACCACTTCGACGGCGTCGACCCGGGTATCGGTCATGACCGAATCTGCGATCTCGGCGGCAACCGTTTCGATCAGGTCCCGGGGCGGGCCCGCCACGATGGCGGCGGCGGCCTCGGCCAGTTCGCCGTAATGCAACGTTGCCGTCAGGTCGTCGGACGCGGCAGCCGGCTTCAGATCCATCCAGACGGTGATGTCCACGACGAAGTCCTGGCCGTCGCGCTTCTCGAAGTCGAAGACTCCGTGGTGTCCGCGAACCTTCAACCCGCGCAACTCGATTCGGTCGCTCACCCGATGCTCGCCCTTCATGCGCTTGCCTCCCATGCGTCGACGACGGCCACCGCGTCCAGCGTGGAGCGGGCGTCGTGCACGCGTACGCCCCATGCCCCTGCTGCCACCGCGAGCGCCGATACGACGGCAGTCGCGACCTCACGGCCGGCCGGCGGGCGGTCGACGCCGTCCTGCGCCAACAGCGACCCGAGGAAGCGTTTGCGCGACGCCCCGATCAGGACGGGCATTCCCAATTCCACGAACGTGGGAATCGCGTGGAGCAGTTGCCAGTTGTGGTGGGCGTTCTTGGCGAAACCGAGGCCGGGATCCAACACGATGTTGGATCGGTCGACTCCGGCAGCGACAGCGCGATCCACCTGGTGAAGCAGCTCGCGTCGAACGTCCGCCACGACGTCGTCGTAGTGATCGGCCGCACCGGAGTGCGCATAGTTCTCCGAGCTCCGCCAGTGCATCAGGATCCACGGCACGCCTGCGTCCGCGACGACCGACGCCATGTCCGGGTCGGCCCGGCCACCGGACACGTCGTTGACGATGGTGACGCCTGCTTCGATCGCGGCGGCGGCAACCGATGCGCGCATCGTGTCGACGCTCGTCGGGATGCCCTGCTCACCGAGGGCGGCAATCACCGGCACCACTCGTCGGGCTTCGACCTCCGGATCGATGCGTTCCGCTCCCGGACGCGTCGATTCGCCACCGACGTCGACGATGTCCACACCCATGGCGTGCAGCTGAACACCGTGTGCGACGGCAGCATCGACGTCGAGATACCGACCACCGTCGGAGAACGAATCCGCCGTGACGTTGAGAACGCCCATCACCACATGGGCGCCGGGCCGAAACGGCCGAAAAGACCTCATTTCCGCAGAATCAGATCCAACGCCTCGGATCGAGACGCTGCACTCGACTGGAACAGTCCGCGGACGGCCGACGTGGTCGTACTGGCTCCTGGCTTGCGAATGCCGCGCATGGCCATGCACAGATGCTCCGCCTCGATCACGACGATGGCGCCGCGCGGGTCGAGCTTGCGCATCACGGCGTCGGCGATCTGGCTGGTCAGACGCTCCTGCACCTGCGGACGCTTGGCGTAGAGATCCACGACGCGGGCCAACTTGGACAGGCCGGTCACCTTGCCGCTCTTGCCGGGGATGTACCCGACGTGGGCGACGCCGTGGAACGAGACCAGGTGATGCTCGCACGTCGAGAACATCGGGATACCTCGCACCAGAACGAGTTCCTGATGGCCCTCGTCGAACGTCGTGTTCAGCACCGAATCCGGGTCCGTGTACAGCCCGCCGAACATCTCCTTGTACGCACGGGCCACGCGCGCCGGGGTGTCGAGCAGGCCGGCACGGTCAGGATCTTCTCCGACGGCGATCAGCAACTCACGGACCGCGGCCTCGGCACGCGGCTGGTCGAACGTGCGCCCTGTTGCAACTGCGACGAGGTTGTCCGGCGCAACCGGGGCGCCCTCATCGTCCATCCGCGTGACTGACACGTGTGCTCTTTCCTTCGGTCCACCCGCGGCTCACAACCGCAGGCCCACTCATTGCGCCGCGTAAGCCTATCGCCCGATCCCGACTGACCTAACTGTGCCCGCCGGGACCTTCCCACCGCTGCGTGCGAGGACCTTCGTCGCCGCCGTGCTCGGACTCCGGCGCATCGGAACGCTGGTTCTCCGGACGCGGTGCATCAGGACGCTGTTCGTTCGGACGCTGTTCGTTCGGACCCTGGGGCACGGGACCGCCGAGCGGCAATCCGCCCAGGGGATCCCACTGCGAACCGGCGGGGTCGCGGTACTGAGGAGACGGGCGCTGGTCGCCGTACTGACCCGACGCGGCCGAGCCTCCACCCTGGCCCGCCGAACCCTGACTGCCGGACGCGTCATCGGAATCCGGAGTGCCGGACCTGCCATCGTTACCTGGCTCGCGGTACTCCGGGGGCTGGTACTGAGGCGGACGGTACTGAGGAGACTGGTACGTCGGCGGCGCCTGGAACTGCGGACCCGATTCACCCGGGCGACCGCTGCCGGGACCGGAAGCGTCACGCGGGGGCCAGCCCGGTGCCGACCAGCCGGCAGGTGCGCCGTAATCCGGACGCGATCGCGGAGTCTCGGGGTTGCGGTAGCTGCCGCCACCGTTGTAAGCACCGCCACCGGTGTAGTTCCCGCCCGGATAGTTGCCGTTGCCCGGGTGGCTGCCCGTGGCGTCGGCACCACCGGAGTGCTGGCCTCCGCGCGATCCACCGTTGTATGGGGCACTGCCGTACGGTGTGCCGCCGTTCGCGGGACCACCGTTCGCGGGACCACCGTTCGCGGGACCACCGTTCGCAGGACCACCGTTCGCAGGACCACCGTTGACCGGGCCACCGTTGTGCTGGGAACCGTTGGCCGGGGCACCGTTGGTGTGCGCTCCCGGCCTGCCGCCGTTGTACCCGTCCTGACCGTTGTAGCCGTCCTGACCGGACTTGGTCAGCTGCGGGGAGCCTGCGTAGCTGGGCTGCGGGAACTGTTGCGGCGGAACGACCTTGGGCGCGATGGGCGGCGGAGGCCACGGCTCGCCGCGTTCGATCGCGAGCTCACCCGGCGTCTTCACCGGGGGCTTGTCCGACGGGATGCGCTCACCGAAGTCGTTGAACAGTGTGATCCGCGGCCGCTTGGTGACGCCGGTGAAGATCTTCTCGAGATCCTTGCGGGTCAGCGTCTCGCGCTCCAACAATTCGGTTGCGAGAGTGTCCAGCACGTCGCGGTACTCGTTGAGAATGGCCCACGCCTCGGTGTGCGCGGCTTCGATGAGCTTGCGCACCTCCTCGTCGATCTCGCGGGCGACCTCGTGCGAGAAGTCCGACTGCACACCCATCGAGCGGCCGAGGAACGGGTCGCCCTGTTCCTGCCCGTAGCGAACTGCTCCGAGCTTGCTGCTCATGCCGTACTCGGTCACCATCGCGCGAGCGATCTTGGTCGCCTGGTCGATGTCCGAGGATGCGCCTGTCGTCGGCTCGTGGAACACGAGCTCCTCGGCCGCGCGGCCACCCATCGCCATCACGAGCCGCGCGATCATTTCCGACCTGGTCATCAGGCCCTTGTCGTCCTCGGGGACGGTCATCGCGTGACCACCCGTCCGACCGCGGGCGAGGATGGTGACCTTGTAGACGGGCTCGATGTCCGGCATCGCCCACGCCGCGAGGGTGTGGCCACCCTCGTGGTACGCGGTGATCTTCTTCTCGTGCTCGCTGATGATCCGGCTCTTGCGGCGCGGCCCTCCGACCACGCGGTCGACGGATTCCTCCAGCGCGGCCTCGGTGATGACGGTGCCGTTCTCACGGGCCGTCAGCAGAGCGGCCTCGTTGATGACGTTGGCAAGGTCCGCGCCGGACATTCCGACGGTCCGCTTGGCGAGACCTTCCAGATCGGCGTCCTGAGCGACGGGCTTGCCGGCGGAATGCACCGCGAGGATCGCGCGTCGACCGGCCAGGTCCGGAGCACCGACCGGTATCTGGCGGTCGAAACGGCCTGGTCGCAGCAGCGCCGGGTCGAGGATGTCGGGCCGGTTGGTGGCGGCGATCAGAATGACGCCGGTGCGCTCGCCGAAGCCGTCCATCTCGACGAGAAGCTGGTTGAGGGTCTGCTCACGCTCGTCGTGGCCACCACCCATGCCTGCGCCACGCTGACGACCGACGGCGTCGATCTCGTCGACGAAGATGATGCACGGGCTGTTCTGCTTGGCCTGCTCGAACAGATCGCGGACACGGGAAGCGCCGACACCGACGAACATCTCGACGAAGTCCGAGCCGGAGATGGTGAAGAACGGAACGCCTGCTTCACCGGCGACGGCGCGTGCCAGCAGTGTCTTGCCGGTTCCGGGAGGGCCGTACAGCAGCACGCCACGCGGAATCTTCGCGCCGAGCGACTGGTAGCGAGCCGGGTTCTGCAGGAAATCCTTGATCTCGTACAGCTCTTCGACTGCCTCGTCGGCACCTGCGACGTCCTGGAACGTCGTTTTGGGCATGTCCTTGCTGAGTTGTTTGGCCTTCGACTTGCCGAAGCCCATGACGCCGCCGCGGCCACCGCCCTGCATGCGACTCATGATGAAGATGAAGACACCGAGCAGAATCAGCATCGGAAGAACGAACAGCAGCAGCGACGACACCCAGCTGTCCTGGCTGACGACGGTGTTGTAGCTTTCGAGGCCGTCCGCGCTGACCTTGTCGAAGATGGTCTGCGACGCCGAGTCCGGGTACTTCGCGATGATCTGCGTTTCGTTCTCGGTGGCGTCGTTGCCGTTCTTCAGGGTGAGGCGGACCTGCTGCTCGCGGTCGTCGATCTGGGCCTTCTCGACGTTGTTGTCGTCGAGCTGGGCGATGGCCACCGACGTGTCGACGGACTTCCAGTCCCTCGTGTCGTTTCCGAAGTAGCTGAAAGCGAAAATCGCCAGCAGTATCGCAAACACGATGGCCAGGTTCCGTATAACTGTCTTCCGATTCATACAGCTTCAGCCGAGACGGCCTCGTCCTTTCCAGTTCCAGTTACCGGGCCACTCTGCTGGTTCAGCTCGAGCACCGGATGCCCCAGGTTACCGCGAGCGGCCGCGGCGTACTCGTGGTGCGGTAACCCGGCGATACATCCCCCACGCCGTTCGCCCGACGGATGTATCACGATTCTCCCCCATCCAACGCGCATCACGCCTTTCCGGTTCCCCGTGCCGGTCACGAAAAAATACCAGCAGTGCTTGGGCAACTTCGGGTCTATCGTTGGTCCGTGCAGCCCGGCTCGGATGGAGTCAGTGCCTTCGCGAACGACGTTCCGGCCAGTGCGGACGCCGTCCGGACGGTTGCCGCTGCCCGGCTAATACCGGGAGACGCAGAACGCAGGTTGCGGCGGGATTGGCGTACCGCTCGGGCCGAGGGCGGGTCGGTGGTGCCCGACCTGGCGGATTACCTCCCCGATTCGGAGTCGATCCGGCGCCGGTGTCTGATGCAGTTGATCGCCGTCGACCTTCAGGAGCGGTGGCTGCGGGCGCATCGACCGAAGCGGCTGGCCGAGTACTGCGCTGATTTCCGCTCGATTCTGACCGATTTCGACGTGGGATCACTTCCGGTCGACCTGGTCTACGAGGAGTTCTGCATCCGCCGCCAGAGCGGGGATTCGGTGACGCCCGCCCAGTACGTCCGCGAGTATCCGGCGCACGAGGACGCGTTGGCTCGGTTGTTGAACATCGGCAGCGGCGAGAACACCGAGATGCAGTCCCCCGACCTGGACGCGACGGGACCACAGAAGACGATCTCGCAGGACACAAGCCCCCAGGACTCTAGATCCCAGGACACGAGACCGGGGGCGGCGCCGACGCACCCCGGATCTTCGGACGAGCTGGAGGATCTCGACGCGGGTGATCGCGTCGACGATTTCGATCTGCTGATGGGCCTCGGCCGCGGCGCGTTCGCCCGCGTGTTCCTGGCCCGGCAACGTTCGATGCAGCGAATCGTCGCGGTGAAGATCTCCTCGAACCACGGCAGCGAGCCGCAGATGCTCGCCCAGCTCGATCACGACTACATCGTCCGAGTCTTCGACCAACGGATACTTCCCGGTCGAGGGCTGCGTCTGCTGTACATGCAGTATCTGCCAGGCGGGACACTTCTCGATCTTCTTCGTCGAGTGCGTGCCTGCCCGGTCGAATCGCGCAGCGGTCAGCTGCTGCTGGACACCGTCGACGCCGCACTCGAATCGCGAGGAAGCGTTGTTCCGACGGATTCGTCCATCCGCGAACACATTTCGACCCTGTCGTGGCCGGAGACCGTCGCATGGCTGGGGCGGCGGCTCGCGGACGCGCTGCACTACGCCGGCGAGCACGGAATTCTGCACCGCGACATCAAACCGGCAAACATTCTGCTCACCGCCGAAGGCGTGCCCAAACTCGCCGATTTCAACATCGGATTCTCCGACCAGGTCGACGGTGACAGCCCCGTCGCCTACTTCGGCGGATCCCTGTCCTACATGTCCCCGGAACAGCTGGAGGCGTGTCACCCGTCGCGACCGGGACGTGCCGACCAACTCGACACCCGCAGCGACCTGTATTCCCTCGGTGTCGTGTTGTGGGAGTTGCTCACCGGCAGCAAACCGTTCGACGACGCAGCGGCGGCGAACGTCGACGGAGACCGCACGGTGATCGACGCGCTGCTGACGGCCCGTGAGGACGGCGTGACGGCTGCCGCGCAGGCGTCGCTGCCTGCGGACTGTCCGGCCACGTTGCGTCGCGTACTGCTGACCTGCCTGTCCGCCGACGTCGACCAGCGCCTGCCGGGCGGTCACGACGTGGCCCAACAGTTGGATCTGTGCCTGGATCGTCGTGCGCGTGCTCTGGTCGACCCGCCGCCGACGAGTGCTCGCGCCCGGCTTCGACCGTTCACGGTGCCGGTGATGACCGCCGCGATCGGGATCCCCAACGTGACGGCGGCCGTCTACAACTACCAGCACAACAAGGCGCTCATCATCGGCGATCTGATCCCGGTGGCGCAGGACAGATTCGAGACCGTCACGGTGGTGATCAACGGTTTGTTCTGGCCGATCGGGCTCGCCCTCATCGTCTACTTCTTCCGACATGTCCTGGCGGTTCCGGCCGCCCTGCGCGGCGGGCGCGACGTGTGCGACGACCGACTGGCGCAGGCTCGGGCAGACACCCTTCGTGCGGCGGGCAGGGTCGTGGCGGTGTGCCTCGGACTGTGGATATGTGCCGGAATCGCGTTTCCGGTGTCCCTGCAGATCGCCGCCGGATCGGTACCGGGTCAGGCGTACGTCCACTTCATCGCGTCACTGGTGGTCTGCGGCGCGATGGCGACGGCCTATCCGTTCTTCCTGGTGTCGCTGTTCACCGTCCGATGCCTGTACCCGTCACTTCTTCCGTACGGAAGCGCAGGCGACAGGGATCACGCGCTGCTCGACGCACTGAGCCGTCGAAGCGTCGGCTACCTGACGGTCGCCGCCGCCATCCCACTGGTTGCCGTCGCCGGTCTCACGTTCGTTCCGGCGTCGGACATCCCCGGCGTCCTCGACGTCGTGCGCGTGGTGTGCATCGGGGGCATCGCCGCCTTCGTGGCGTCGTACGCGATCTTCCGGTCGGTGGAGCTCGACCTCGGTGCGCTACGTCGAGTGGTGTCGCGAAAGCCGACGAATCAGCTGTAGACGTGCGGTGCGAGCGTCCCGATGTACGGCAGGTCCCGGTACCGCTCGTTGTAGTCCAGGCCGTACCCGACGACGAACTCGTTGGGGATGTCGAAGCCGACATCGGAGACCTCGACGTCGACCTTGATGGCGTCGGGCTTACGCAGCAACGTCACCACCGACAGGGACGCCGGGTTGCGCGTCGCGAGGTTGCGCTTGAGCCAGGACAGCGTGAGGCCCGAGTCGATGATGTCCTCGACGATGAGCACGTGCCTGCCGTTGATGTCGCGGTCCAGGTCCTTCAGGATCCGCACGACGCCCGAGGACGACGTGGACGATCCGTACGAACTGACGGCCATGAACTCCAGCTGCGTCGGAATGGGGAGGGCACGCGCGAAGTCCGTCATGAACATGATGGCGCCCTTGAGCACACCGACCAACAACAGATCACCCTCCGGCGCATCCACCGGGTACCGCTTCGCGATGGTCTCGGCCAGCTCGGCGGTGCGGTCTCTGATCTGCTCTTCCGAGATGAGAATCGATTCGATGTCGCCCTCGTACACGCCGGGTCCCTTCAGGTGTTTCTCGTGGTCGGATTCAGTTCCATTCGAGCTCTGCGTTCAGCCTGCCATGTCGGCGCCCCACCACCAACCTGGCACCCGTCGGCGCACCGCTCACTGCGACTCCCCCTTGCCCGCGCCACGCACCCACGAGATCGTCGACGAGCCGTAACTGTTTGTCCGACAGTCCTTTCGCGCCGCGCTCCAACAGCCACAGCCGCAGTGCTCGTCGACGAAGCGCAGCAGGGCGCTCGGTGAGCATCGTCACCAGAACCGCGTCACCGTCGCGCGCGAGGTCGAGCAGCTCGGCGGCCAGGTCGTCGAGAACCTGCGCGTCCTCCCGTATCTGCGCGGCCGTCCGGCCGAGGGCCTCCGCGACAGCGCCGCCGAGGACGTCGTCGAGCAGCGGCAGAACTTCGTGCCGGAGCCGGACCCTGGTGAACGCAGCGTCGGTGTTGTGCGGGTCCTCGAAGGGGACGACGCCGAGTTCGCGGCACGCCTGACGGGTCACGGATCGACGCACGCCCAGCAGCGGACGTCCCCACGGGTCGTCCCACGCCTGCATTCCGGCGATCGAACGCGGACCGGATCCCCGACCCAGGCCGAGCAGCACGGTCTCGGCCTGATCGTCGAGTGTGTGCGCGACCAGAACCGGCCTGCCTGCACGCGCGTCGCCCAACGCGTCGTACCGGGCGCGCCGGGCGGCCGCCTCCATCCCACCGCAATGTCCGACGTCGACCGTCAGGACCACCGCATCACTGCATCCGAAGGCCACGGCCTGCGCTGCCGCCGCAGCCGCGACGGCGGCGGATCCTTGCTGCAGACCGTGATCGACGACGAGGGCGAGAACATCCGGTACCTCGGCGACTGCGGCTGCGGTCAGGGCCAGCGAATCCGCGCCACCGGACAGGGCAACGGCGACGGGTCCCCCGCCATGATCGGCCGACCACGAGCGGACGGCATGCCGGACGCCCAGAATCGCCGGTTCCTCGGGAAGCAGCACCGGCTGCGCCTGATCGGACCGACTCAGCCGAGGACGCGCGCGATCCACCGGTCCGGGTCCTCGATCTCGGTGAGCAGCGGCAACGTGTCACCGTCGGTCCAGATCGTGTTGAACCGCTCCATCCCGACTGCGCCGACGACGTGGTCGACGAAGGCCTTGCCGCGCACGTACTGCGCCATCTTCGCGTCCACGCCGAGCAGCGCCCGAACTACTCGCTGGAGAGGGTTCTGCTTTCGTCTCCGACGACCGTCGAACGCACTGCGGATCTGGGCGACGGACGGGACGACCGCGGGCCCGACTGCGTCCATGACGTGGTCGGCGTGGCCTTCGAGGAGGGTGCCGAGCACCAGTAGACGATCGATCGCGTCGCGCGTCTGCGCCGGCTGCGTCGCGC
This sequence comes from Rhodococcus sp. 114MFTsu3.1, assembly GCF_000383555.1. Lineage (NCBI taxonomy): Bacteria > Bacillati > Actinomycetota > Actinomycetes > Mycobacteriales > Nocardiaceae > Rhodococcus > Rhodococcus sp. 114MFTsu3.1. The sequence continues at coordinate 222,960 of NZ_KB911546.1, forward strand.
GGAGCAGCCCGACGATTCCGGCGTCCTCGGCCTTGTCCGATCCCTTGCGGTTCTTGAGCGCAGCGGTGAGCCGGGACGCGACCTCGCTCACCGGCTCGTCGACGCCGTCGGAGAGCAGGGCCACGTTGCTGCGCATGTACTCGCCCAGCCACGGCGCCGACGAGAACTGCACGCGGTGAGTCACTTCGTGGAGGCAGACCCACAGGCGAAAGTCACTGGGCGACACTCGAAGTGCGCGTTCGACGGCAATGATGTTGGGCGCGACGAGAAGCAGCGTTCCGTTCTCACCCGTGAACGGATCATACTGTCCCAGAATGGCGCTCGACAGAAACGCGAGCATCGCCCCCGCCTGCAATCCCGCGGGCTTGCCACCGAGCAGGCCGGACGGCTCGGTGTCCGCCTCCCCGGTCAGGTGCTTCATCGACGCGGCGGCGGCCTCGATCCAGCCCGCGCGGTCGACGATCTGCGCCTGCGGCACCGCAAGGCCGTCGGCCAGTCCGGTGGTGTCACGAACCGGACCCTCGGCACGGACGGACGCCTCGGCGAGTTCGGCGACGATGGCATCGGCGGTGTACCGGGACGTCGACGGAGGCTTCGGGGCGAGTTTGGCGCCGGTCTTCGACGCCAACGCCCAGTCGACGGACGCCCCGATCCCGCCGGGAGCCTGGGTGTCGTCCTCGCGCTGTGAATCCGTGTTCGAGCGGGTCACCGGCAACCACACATCCTGAGTGTCGACGCCACTGCGTCCAGTGCCGGCCGTGAAATCTCCGGCGGTCGGTCGTTGGACATCAGAGCGAACGTGAGTGCCCTTCCGTCGACGTCGACGACGTATCCGGCGAGAGCGCTTGCTGCTGACAGTGTGCCAGTTTTCGCCCTGACCCATCCGGCTCCGATGCGGTCGTCGCTCGCGTACCGGTCGGACAGGGTTCCGGTGGAACCGGCGACCGGCAGGTAGTCGAGCATCGGGCGAAGCTCTTCGCGCTCGGTACCGGCGGCGGACGTCAGGATCTGATCGAGGATTCGGGCGGGTATGCGGTCGTCGACGGACAGGCCGGACGCGTCGTGCAGTGTCATTCCGGTGAGGTCGTAGCCTGCCGAGAACAGCGCCTGCCCGATCGAGTCCACCGCCCCGGTGAACGACGCCGACGTGTTCGTCTCGATCGCGATCTCGCGTCCGATGGCTTCGGCGAGGACGTTGTCGGACCGGCCCATCATCTGACCGAGTCGCTCACGCAGTGGCGCCGACTGCACACTGGCAACCTGGTCGGCTCCGTCCTGCGCCGTTCCGATCGTGACGCGCGCCTGGTCGATCCCGAGCCCACGGGCAAGCGCGCGACCGGCGTCGAGGGCAGGCTGGGCACTGCGGGGCGACTCGTCCTCGAGCGGTACCGACCTGCCTCCGTCGATCATGATCGGTTCGATGGGCGTGATGTAACCGGCGGCAACGTCCGGATCGAACCATCCCTGCGCCATCGTCGGGCCGGAGTAGATCGAGGTGTCGACGACGATGCGGTCGACGGGCACACCCGAACGCTGGATCTGCTCCACGAGATCGTCGATCCGTGCCGCTCCCGGATAGAAGCCGGGGCTTCCCTTCGGCTGGGCGGTGATGGTCGGGTCGCCCGCGGCGACGATCACGATCTCGCCGTCGTTCTGCCCCTTGACCACCCGCGTGGTCACTCGGTGGTTCGACGGCATGGACAGCATCGCCGCGGCCGCGGTCAGCACCTTCGTCGTGGACGCAGGAGTCATGGGGGTGTCGCCGCCGGAGGACCACAGAACATCGCCGCTGACCGCGTCGGCGACGACTCCGGTGAACGCGCCGAGTGCGTCCACTCCGACGACCGGCGCCAGGGCGGCCGCCACGCCTGCTGCGGTGGGCGCGACTGCAGCATCGGAGACCGGGGTGAACGCCGGATCGAGCTGGATCGGATCCGGTTCGGGTGCGGACGCGGCCTGCGACTCGTCGCCCGAGATGCCGGGAACTATCGCGGCGACCGCGGTTCCGCCCGCGGCCAGGGCCACGATCACGCCCAGCACGAGCAGGACTCTGGTCCGTCGGCGCTTGCGCCCCGCCGTCGGGCCGAGAGAACGCTTGGTCAACCCCGCCACCATTCCTCCGTCAGTTCAATCTCGCCATGTGAGCAGAAATGTGTCCCCCAGGACGCATTTCTGCTCACAACGGCTCGGCGACAGTCCCTCAACACTATCGCCCTGTCCGGTACGCTTGCGCCGCCACCATCGTGCGTCACTTCGGGCGCACCCAACGTAGAAGAAGAGCGAGGGCGTGCACGTGTCGTTCGACGTCACCATCGAGATCCCCAAGGGTCAGCGCAACAAGTACGAGGTCGACCACAAGTCGGGTCGCGTTCGGCTTGACCGCTACCTCTACACGGCGATGGCATACCCGGCCGACTACGGCTTCATCGAAGGCACCCTCGGCGAGGACGGCGATCCGTTGGACGCGTTCGTTCTGCTCCCGGAATCGGTGTTCCCCGGCGTCATCGTCGAGGCACGCCCGGTGGCGATGTTCAAGATGGTCGACGAGGCGGGCGGCGACGACAAGGTGCTGTGCGTTCCCGCAGGCGACAAGCGCTGGGATCACATCCAGGACCTGTCCGACGTGTCGACGTTCGAGCTGGACGCCATCAAGCACTTCTTCGTTCACTACAAGGACCTCGAGCCGAACAAGCACGTCACCGCAGCCGACTGGGTGGGGCGCGCCGAGGCAGAAGCGGAAATCGCTGCATCGTTCAAACGTTTGGCGGACAATCCGGAGCACTGACACACGATGCTCGGCCATCGTGGGGTGAAGAGAGAACTTCGAGCAACGTAAACCAGGGAAAGCATCAGGTGGGGAGAAACATGACCGACAGCAACACGACAGGCGAGCGTCGTAATTCGGAATCGAGAGCCATTTCCGATCCGGCACAGTTTCCCGATCTTCCCGTCACGGTCGTTCTCGACCGGATCCCGGTGCCGATTCTGGCCGTCGACCCCAGTGGCGCGATCGTGTTCGCCAACGAGGCGTTCGACGAGCTCTTCGGCACCGACCGGTCCGAGCCCGCGGACTTCCACCTGCACGACATCTTCCCCGACCAGGCGCCCGAGGGCGTCAACGTCGCGGACATGTTCCTGACGACCGTCGCCACCCGCGCCGACTCACTGTGGCGCATGACCGACAAGACCGGTGACGTTGTTCAGGTCCGGGCCAGCAAGTCGATCCTTCGGCGTGCGGAGGACAACCTGGTGCTCGTCGCACTCGAAGATTTCACCGATCAGCTCTGGAACGACCCGAAGAGCGCACTGCGCTGACGGCTCGGCCCACGTTCCGCATGCCTCGACAGGGGCCCGCGGGACGTGGGCTGTCTGCTTGGCATGGGCTGTTTGCTTGATATGGGCTGTTCACTTGTCGAACACACGCACCTGATTGCCGCCCGACCGTTTCGCCTCGTACATGGCGGCGTCGGCCTTCAGCAGGGCTGAATGGATCATCGCCGACGCATCCTGTGGCTGCAGGCTCTTCCACCGATCGACGGACACGACGGCGGCTCCGACGCTTCCCGTGATCGACACTTCGTCGGCGGGCTCGTGCAGAGATTCGAGGATCATGCCCGCGACTTCGGGCGCCTGCGACCTGGTCACTCGTACCGCAGCCGTGAACTCTTCACCACCGGTGCGGGCGACGCAGGACTCGTCGGGCACGACGGCTTCGAGACGGTGCGCCGTCGACCTCAGCACCCGGTCTCCCGCTGCGTGGCCGCGACTGTCGTTGACGGACTTGAACCGATCGAGATCGACGACGAACACTGCGACGTCGTCCCCGTCGCCGGACTCGGTGAGCAGTCGTTCGATCCGAACTTCGAATCCGCGTCGATTCAGCAACCCGGTGAGCGAGTCGGTGACCGCGAGTTCCAACTGAGCTTTGATGACGGCTCGGAACACGATCACGGAGTTGACCACGACCAGGGCGACGAGCGCCTGGGCCACGACGGACGCGGCGTCGTGCACTCCCTCGATGTAGGTGCCGACGGCCAGGACCACGATCACCGCGCTGACGAAGAGAGAATGCAGCCGTAGAACCGTGGTGGACGAGAAATACGCGATGTAGATGCCGATCACGGCGAACAACACGGTCGCGTACAGCGCTAGCCCACGCTCGTCGAACGTGAACAGAACGGTGGCCACGCCCACGTCGGCGTAGAGGACGAACCATCCCGGCATGCGCACGACTTCGCGGCCGTGCACCCACCACCACCCCCCGACCGGAAGAGTCGAGAGCAGCACGGCACCACACAGAATGCGCCGGAGATCCGACGACGGGCCTTCGTCCGAGAGCATCACCACGGCGCCGATGACGGCGAACACGGGAACGAGAACCGCGATACCGAGACCGACCCTGCGCTCGAGTCGATCCGCCGGGGCGGAGCCTGAGTGCGGACGGAAGGTACGCGGGAACCACCGTCGTGTGCCGTCCAGCACCGCGTCCTCCCTTGTGGTCAGCGTGCCCGGGATTCGATGTCTCCGAGCGATCGACTCGTTCAGTCGCGGCCGGAGGGCGCGTCGGGCCTGACTCGCTCGTAGTCGGTCAGGAACCGGTCCAGCAGGTCGACGAGCGCAACTCGATCCTCCTGAGTCCAATCGGCCAGTACCAGCCCGAGGCTGTCGGTGCGCTTGCGGTGCATCCGGTCGGCGACGCTGCGGCCGGTCTCGGTGACCGCGAGAACGTACGCACGGCCGTCCTTCTCGTCACGCACTCGCTGTACGTGGCCGTGCTCCACCAGCTGCGCAACCTGCCGACTCACGGTCGACGGGTCCGAGTTCACCAGAGTCGCAAGCTCACTCGATCGCATCGGCCCGTCGCGCAGCAGCCGGAAGAGGCAGACGAATGCTGCGCCTTCCACGCCACCGGACTCGACGGACATCTGAGCCAACTTGCGCTCGCGAATGCGCTGCAGTCGGACGAGCTGAGTGCCCAGTTCCTCGGCGGTGTCGATGTCGGCGGTACCGCTCATGTCAGCTGCCACTGAAGTTCGCCGGCCGTTTCTCGAACACGGAGGTGATGGCCTCGGTGAGGTCGTTCGACGCCAGGAACGCTGCGTTCCAGGCCGCAACGTAGCGGAGACTGTCGTCGACGGCGGCGGACCGCGAATGGTCGAGGACCGTCTTGATCCCGTGTACGACGAGCGGAGGGTTGGCGGCGATCTCCGCCGCGGTCGCCCGAGCGCCTGCGAGCAACGCGTCCTGATCCTCGAAGACGTCGTTCACGAGCCCGATCTTCTCCGCACGAGCGGCGTCGATGTCCTTGCCGGTGAGCGCGAGCTCACGCAGATGTCCGTCGCCGATGATCGCGGGTAGACGTGCAAGCGAACCCATGTCCGCGACGATCGCGACCTTCACCTCACGAACACTGAACTTGGCATCGGCACTGGCGTAGCGAATGTCGGCGGCGCTGATCAGGTCGAGGCCACCGCCGATGCACCAGCCGTGCACCGCCGCGACGACGGGCTTGCGGCAGTCGGCGACGGCGTTCGAGGCCAGCTGCATGCGCTTGATGGTGTCGTGGAAGGTGGTGCGCGGACCCGCGAGCGCCTTGTCCGCCATCAGCGGCGCGAACTCCCCGCCCATGGCAGCCAGATCGAGGCCGTACGTGAAGTTCTTGCCGGATCCGGTGAGCAGAACCGCGCGCACCTCGTCGTCGGCGTCCAACTCGGCGAACAACCGCGGGCACTCGCTCCAGAAATCGGGGCCCATCGCGTTGCCCTTACCCGGCCCGAGCAGCGTCACCGACGCGATATGGTCGGAAATCTCGACCGAGAATGCGTTCCAGTTCCGTTCCGTCATGAACCCGAGAGTAACAAGCCTGGGGCAGCCCACCTCGGCTGTCGGCGTAGGTCGCAGCAACAGCAGTTTGCTCGTCCTCCACTCACCCTGCACATGCTGACCCACACCCCACGAACGAAACGACACCGACGACCCCGCACCGTTCCGAACGGCGCAGGGGCTCGGGTCGGGAGGGCTGGAAGTGCAGCACCGTGTTACGCCGCGTTACGCCTGGGCTAAGACCCTGCTCAGGCCTGGAATTCGCATCCTCAGCGGCTCATGATTTCTTCATGATGATGCACCAGGGACTCGGGCTCGAGACGTTCAACGATCTGCCGCGTCGCAAAGCGGTGCACGCGCTGTACGAGTGCAGCTGTTCGCACACGTGGGCATCACGAGTCGCCGACGCGCGGCCGTACGGGTCGTACTCCGAGTTGTTCGCGCGGGCGGATGCAGAACTTGCGGAGCTGTCCGACGCAGACGTGGACTACCTGGCGTCGACGCTCCGGCCTGTCGGACGTACGTGCGCTGGGATGGATCCGGCGACGCAGAGTGTGTTCATCGACGCGTGCCGCATGTACATCGAAAGGTTCGGTTACGGCTACATCGTGTGCTCGACGATGCTCGGTGACGATTCCTTCCGTCTCGACCCCCGCGCCGTGCTCGTCGACCTGGGGCATCGCCTCGACAATTCCGACGAGACCGAACGCAAGGTCATGCGGGACGAGCTGGCGAAGATCAACCGCACGCGCATCGAGCGCGTACTCGGCCCCGAGGACGGTTGGCCGCCGTACTGACGTTCGGACGATCAGCACGGCGGCCACTCGTCAGGACAGTTCTTCCTGCAGGCGCTCGACGAAGTTGGTTGCGCTGTAATAGTCGAGCCGGAACGTGTCCAGTCCGACGGCGTAGACGTGCTGTTGCTGCACGGCGGGAGTCTGTGCGAGCAGGGCGTCGGCTCGGTACTCGGCCACGTCGGTGTCGTCGGCCGTCACGAGAACGACTGTCTGCCCGGCCAAGGCGAGCGAGTAGTTCTCGGGCGAGATCTGGACGATGTCCTTGCGCGCACCCATCGACGTGTCACCCAGTGCGGCCGAGGGGATGTCGGCGAGAGTGAATCCCAGCTCGGTCAACAGACTTCCCTGCGCGGATTCTTCCGTCCACACGTTGGACCCCTCGGCGCCGTTGTAGACCAACGCCGTGGTCGGCTGCGGCGGCAAGGCCATCTCCGCCTTCGCAGACGCCACCAGATCCTCGAACGTCGCGATCTTCTCCTGCGCTTGCGCCTCGTGGCCGGTCGCTTCGCCGAGAAGTTCGGTGACGTCCTGCCACGAGTTGTTGCCGTAGTCCACGACGATGGTCGGCGCGACTGCACTCAACTGGTCGTACAGGTCGATCGCCGAGTCCGCACCGGTCTTGGAGACGACGATCAGGTCCGGGTTCTGACCGATCACCTGCTCGACGTCGATGTCCGTCGCGGGAAGCGGTTTCACGCCACGTTCGGCCGCGATGCCACCCCACTGCGTGAAGAATCCCTGACCGTCGGCGACGTCGGTGTTCGGCGACGTCGCCCCGCTCGCGACCACGGGAGCATCGATCGCCAGCAGACTGCCGGTGAGGGTGACCGCCGTGGACAGAATTCTCTCCGGCTGCGCCGGAATCTCCACCGGCCCCTGTTCGGTGTCGACCGTTCGGGGCCAGGATCCGTCGGAGGACGCTACTGCTGTTGTCTCGGAGTTCTCGGCCGCGTCGTCGGCGGACGAACTGCAACCGACGAGGGCGACCGTCGACGCGATCAGTACCGCCGCGGCGCGGGTGAAGGTACGGCTGGTGGGCACGAGGAATGAACCTTTCGATCTGAGGTTAGGCTTGCCTGATGGTAGTTGATGTGGAAACGACAGTGCGCTCCCAGCTCGCGGAGGCCGGATCCGAGCCCGAGTTCTGGAAACGCGTCTCGCGCGCGGGAACTCCGCGAATCGCGGCCGTGGCCGACGGTCGCGTGCAGGTCAGCTTTCTGTACAGGCACTCCAGCGGCGCGGATCCGGCGCGCGTGTATTTCGACGCGAGCTCGTTGACCGACCATCACAGTGCGCAGTTGACGACGATGCGTCGACTGGACAACACAGGCATCTGGTTCTGGTCCACCGAGGTCGCATCGACGTGGCGCGGCAGTTACCGGTTCGTGCCCGCATCGGCGGAGTTGGTTGCGCAGGTGGATCCGCCCGGGATAGCCGACACGGTAGCGGGGGTCCGATCGAGGTTCCTCGGGCTTCTCGATCATGCGGTGGCCGACGAGTTCAATCCACGACGGTCCTCGGCGTCGGGCACGGACCGGGCGTCATTGGCCGAGATGCCGGACGCGCCCGTCCAACGCTGGTGGCACGAGGTGGACAAGACCGGCGAGGGTCCGCACGAACTGGTCTGGGACAGCACTGTTCTCGGCAACAGCCGACGGGTCTGGGTGCACCGGACCCCGGGAGACGTCGATGCACGACGCCCCCTGGTGATCGTTCTCGACGGCGAGCGCTGGGTGGAGGACAATCCGCTCGCGCCGGTTCTGGACCTGGCCACCGAGGCGGGCGAGTTCCCCGCGGCTGTCCTGGTGTTCGTTCACACGATCGACAACGACACACGGGGTAGGGAACTCCCCTGCAACGCCGATTTCTGGCGAGCGATCACCGACGAGCTGCTGCCGCTGGTGGCCGACATCACACCGTTCACCGACGATCCGACGCGCACTGTTGTCGCCGGGCAGAGCTATGGCGGCCTGGCAGGGATGTTCGCCGCACTGACCCGGCCGGACCGGTTCGCGCTGGTGGCGAGCCAGTCGGGCTCCTTCTGGTGGCCGCAGATGCCGCACGGCGACGTGCAGGGCCCACTGGGTGGGCGCATCGCGGACATGATTGCCGATCAGGCGGTTTCGCCGTTCCGCGTGGACATGACGGTGGGGATTCACGAAGGGCACATGCCGGCGAACAACGAGCGCATTGCGGACATGCTGCGAACTCGGGGCATCGACGTTCGATACTCCGAGTTCGACGGCGGTCACGAATGGCTGTGCTGGAGAGGCGAATTGGTCGAATCGTTGATTCGACTCCCGGGTTGAAGCTCTATCGGCGCTAGAACAGATCCAGCGTCCGGCCGACGAAGGCAAGCACGACGATCACGACGATCAGTCCGATCACACCGAGAACAACAACGGGCATGGCCAGGCTGCGCTGCGGGGGCTCGTGCTGCGGTCCGCTCACTCCCGTCTCGGCGGGAGGGGTATCGCCCGGCGTGACGCCGCCGCCGGCCTCGAGGCCTGCAGTGTCGTCGGGTTCAGGATTTTGAGCAGTCATGAGTCGTAGTTACCCATCCCTGTCGGCTCCAATCAGGAGTGGAGCCTGCGAGATTTCGGGATGCCCGGGTTCAACGTTCGAGAGCGGCGCGTGCGATTGCGCCGGTGAAGAGGGCGGAGATGGCGTCGCCGATGGCGTCGTGGTCGATCTCTTCCGGGTCGACGGAGTGTTCGACGGCGAGGCCGGAGATCAGGGCGAGCAGTGATGTTGCGACGCGGCGTGCGTCGATTCCGGTGCCGACGCCCCAGTCGTCGGCTCGTTCGGCGATCAGTCGTTCGAGTTCGTCGCGGAGTCGGCGGCGTTCGTGTCGATATCCGTCGGCGAGGCTGGGGTCTCGGCCGGCTTGGATCCCGTATTCGGTGACGAGCAGTGGCCAGCGCGGTTCGTCGACGACCCAGGAGGCGATGGCGTCGCCGCTTCTGCCTGCGGCGTCGCCCGGGCCGAGGCCGGAGACGGTGTCGATGACGCGGGTGGCGAGGTCCATCGACTTCTTGGACAGCAACTCCGCGAAGAGTGCCTGTTTGGATTCGAAGTTGGAGTAGACGGCGCCCTTGGTGAATCCGGCTCGGCGGGCGATGTCCTGCAGTTTGGCTGCGGCGTAGCCGTTCTCGGTGAATTCGTCGGCGGCGGCGTCGAGCAGTCGTTCGCGCACGTTTTCGCGGCCGGGACGTTGTGTCGGCGCCCACGTTGCTTGACCCTGTCGGTTCACGATACCTAGAGTATTCAATACCTGAGGTATTCACAATCGTGTCGGAGGAGATCGCATGCGCAAGGTCGTCTGGATCGCGTTCGGGGTACTACTGCTCCAACTCGGCTTCATCGCGAGCTATGTTGCCGCGTTCCATCAGCCCACCCCGCGGGAAATACCCATCGCGGTGGTGGCCGAGCAAGGTCTGCCCGCAGGAATCGACACCGACACCGCGGACAAGCTCAACGCCATCGACGGCACACCGCTCGACGCGCGCGCGGTCGCCAGCACCGAAGATGCCAGGTCGTTGATCCGCGACCGCGAGGTGCTGGGCGCCTATGTCGTCAGCGCCTCGGGCACGGACACGGTCATCACGGCGAGCGCCGCGGGAAGCTCCATCTCCGCTGCCCTCGAGTCGATCTTCACCGAGGTCGAGGCCTCACAGGGCCGCCAGTTCGTCGTCCGTGACGACATCCCCGTCGGGATCCACGACAACCGCGGACTGTCCGGGTTCTATCTGTCCGTCGGCTGGGTCGTCGGCGGATACCTGCTGGCCGCCGCGATCGGCCTGCTCGTCGGCGCCCCGAAGTCCCGCCGCGACGCCGCTGCCCAACTCGGAATCTTCGCCGCGTACTCCGTGCTGTCCGGTGCGCTGGGAGCGCTGATCGTCACCCACCTGCTCGGCACGTTCGCCGGTCACTGGTTCCCGCTGTGGCTCCTCGGCACCGGAGTGGTGTTCGCGACGTCGATGTTCACGCTCGGGCTGCGCGCAGCCATCGGAGTGGCGGCGGTACCGATCGCCATCATCGTGTTCGTGATCCTCGGAAACCCGAGTGCCGGAGGCGCGTTCGGACCCTACGTACTCCCCGAGTTCTACGCCGCCGTCGGGCGGTGGATCACGCCGGGAATCGGCACCGAGGGTGTGCGCAGCATCGTGTACTTCTCCGGGACGGGCCTCGGTCAGCCTGCACTGGCCCTCGCGGCGTATTCGGCGGTGGGGATCGCCCTGCTGTTCGCCTTCACGAAGGCCGCACGCACCGAGCAACCGGACGCACTCCCAGTATCCTGACCACCATGACAACCACCTTCCCCCTCCCCTTGCCAGATCTCGCGGTACGCACTCTCGGTGGCGCAGTCGTGTGGGCGAACGACGAAACGTTCGCGGAGAAGGAGAATCTGGTCAAGCCGGGGAAGGCCGATTACCAGACCGCCACCTTCGGTCACAAAGGGCAGATCTACGACGGCTGGGAGACGCGGCGGCGTCGCGAATCGGGTTACGACGAGGCCATCGTGCGGCTCGGAGCGCCAGGTGTCGTCGACGCAGTCGTCGTCGACACCGCCTGGTTCACCGGCAATTACCCGCCGGAGATTTCCGTCGAAGCGGCGTCCGTCGAAGGCTTCCCGTCGGCGAAGGAACTGTACGAGGACGCCACGTGGGAGACCATCGTCCCGAAGAGCGCCGTCGAGGGCGACTCCGAGAACCGTTTCAAGGTGGCCTCGGAGGAGCGCTGGACCCACGTCAAGCTCAGCATCTACCCGGACGGCGGTGTCGCGCGGTTGCGAGTGCTGGGCCGAGGAAAGCCGGATCCGCGCTTCATCGCCGCAGGCCCGTTCGATCTTGCGGCGCTCGAGAACGGCGGGTACGTCTCGGCGTGCTCCAACATGTTCTACAGCTCACCCAACAATCTGTTGTTCCCCGGACCGCCTCGCTCGATGGGCGAAGGATGGGAGACATCACGCCGCCGCAACGACGCCAACGACTGGGTCCAGGTCACTCTCGCCGGAACGGGCACGATCCATCTGGCCGAGCTCGACACGTCGTGCTTCCTCGGAAACGCTCCCGGTGCTGCGTCGTTGACGGGCAAACTCGGAAACGGTGAATGGATCGAACTGCTGCCGCGCACTCGTCTGCAGCCGGACACCAGGCATCGCTTCCTGCTCGATCACTCCGAGCCGGTGTCCGAGGTGCGCATGGACATCTTCCCCGACGGCGGCATGGCGAGGCTCAGGCTGTTCGGCGAACTGCGCAACGAGTAACTGCGAACGGGGCCGAGTGGCAATACCATTGGAAGATGCCCCGGCTACTTCACCCGAACGCAGCCCACGTCGCGGACATTCTGATCTCGCGCGGACACCACGGCGTCGTCGTCACCTCGCCCGAGCCGACACCGACGGCCGAGGCCGCCGCTGAATCGTTGGGTGTCGCCGTCGGCGCGATCGTGAAATCGCTGGTCTTCCTGCTCGACGACGATCCGGTTCTTCTGCTCGTGTCGGGTGCGCATCAGGTGAACCTGGAGGCGACAGGCGCCCGCCTCGACGGAACGTTGACGCGTGCCCCGCTCGACCTCGTCAAGCACGCGACCGGGCAGCCGATCGGCGGCATCGCGCCCGTCGGGCACCCCACCAACCTGCCCACCTACGTGGACGAGTCGCTGGCCGAACACACAGAACTGTGGGCGGCGGCGGGGCATCCGAACACTGTCTTCCGGACCACCAGCGCGGAACTACTGCGCATCACCGCAGGACTCGCGGTCGACGTCACCTGAACGCGTGACCCGACCGCGAGGGTGACCTGGATCAGGACGCCAGCACTCGGCTGCGACGAGCGACGCCTGCACCTTCGAGAACTGCATCCGCTGCGAACACCACGCCGCGGTCCTCCAGCCACGGCACGACGCCGTCGGCGACGCGGTCCAGATTCCGGGACGTGGGCCCGACGGGCAGGAGGGTCACACCGTCGGCGACGTCGGCGGCCTTGACATCGGCGATCAGGCCGGCCAGTCCGGAGGGTGTGCCGACGTAGCGAATCGACCCGGGCACCGTAGGCGCGTCGAGGGCCGCGAACTCGCGGCGAGCCGTCCTCGCGTCGTCGGCGATGTGGATTTCGATGTCGAGGAACACGGCGACGCTGTCCGCGTCTTTGCCCGCCTCGACGGCCTCGGCGCGGGCACGAGCTCGTGCCTGCTGCCCTTCACGAAGGTCGGCGGCTTCGATCCGCACGATCGTCTCGGTGGGGGCTGCGTCGGTGATTTCGGTCCACTGCGACGGGTGGACGAGTGCTACGCGTACGGCTGAACTGTTCGACATGAAGGTGAAGTCCTTCTGGTGCAAGCAGGGATATGACGGCTGAGGCCTAGCCCGAACGCCTACACGACCCCGAGGCGGTACGGCACAGATCGACGTAGCGATCCGACCAGAGTCCGCTCTGCGACAGAGCAATTGCTGTCATGAAGCGATGCTAACCGTTTGTGTGGCGCATGGGGATCCCACGCCTGCGGCACCGTCGGCCAGATCGGGGAACGGGCGGGGATCCGGCACCGGATTCCACCATCCGCCGTCCTCCTCGTACGTCCAGGACGGTCCGTCGGTTGCGAGGGTCCGGACCGCGTCGATCAGCCTGTCGACGTCGCCTCCGGAACTGCCGAGCCCCAGGCTGGCGCGTACGGCCCCGCCTGCGTGGCCGAGCCTGGACAGCAGTGGATGCGCGCAGAACTTGCCGTCGCGCACACCGATTCCGTGCTCTGCCGACAGGTACGCGGCGATCTCGCCCGGGCCGTACCCGTCGACCGTGAATGTGACAATGCCCACAGTGTCCGGTGCGTCGCTCCAGACCGTCAGAAGGCCGACGCCGTCGATCGACGACAGACCGTCGCGCAGACGGTCGGACAGTTCGCGCTCGTGCGAGATCGATCCTGCCGACTCGTGCCGAGCCAGCGCCTCGCATGCCGTGGCCAGTGCGACGACTCCCAGGACGTTCGGAGTTCCGGCCTCGTGCCGTGCGGGCACCGGCGCCCATTCGGTCCGATCGATCGAGACCGAGCGCACGGCGCCGCCTCCGGCGAGGTATGGCTCGGCCGCGTCGAGCCAGTCCCGCTTGCCGACGAGGACGCCTGCACCGTGCGGCGCGTACAGCTTGTGGCCGGAGAACGCGAGGTAGTCGACACCCAGATCACCGATGTCGATGCGGCGATGCGGCACCAACTGCGCGCCGTCGACGAGGATGCGCGCACCGTGCGAGTGCGCGAGCTCGGCCAGTTCGCGGATCGGCAGCACCTCTCCGGTGACGTTCGACGCGCCGGTGATCGCCAGCAGCGCAGCGGGTTTCGTCTCCAGCTCGACCTCGATGCGTGTCAGCGTCTCGGCGATCGAGTCGGCGGCGACCACAACGCGACGATCCCTCCACGGCAACAGGTTCGCGTGGTGCTCGATGTCCAGCACCACGGTGTCACCCGGTACACATCCCGCGAGCAGGTTCAGCGAATCCGTGGTGTTCCTGGTGAAGACGACGACCGAATCCGGCTGTGCGCCCACGAAATCGGACACCGTCACCCGGGCCTTCTCGTACGCAGCCGTGCATACACGGGATGCGTACCCGGCTCCGCGGTGCACGCTCGAGTAGTACGGAAGCAACTCGGCGATCCGTGCGGTGACCTCGGCGAGCGCAGGCGCGCTGGCCGCGTAGTCGAAATTGGCGTATGCGCAACTCGTTCCGTCGACCAACGGGACCTGAAGGTCAGCTCCGCTGACGGCCGCGAAAGACGCACACGAGTTGTTCAGAACAGCAGTCATGACAAATAACCCCTTGTCGATCAAGGGACCCGACGTACCTGTCGGAAATCGAGTCCGCGCTTGCTGCACCGGTTTTCCGGCGCCAGCCAGGTCGTCACCCGGAGCACCCCACCGCGGAGGAGGGTTGCCGACCAGCAAGCCGGGGCTCGATGCTGGTACTCATGACCTGAAAAGAGGATGGCAAACGCGGCGAGGGATTGTCAACCTCCCAGGTAGGAAACCCTTCGACAGGGGCGAACGGGGCACTTCCTAGTAGAATCCGCGCAATGCCGAGCTACGACTTGTGTCGGAAGGGGACAGCCGAGACTGTTCACCTTCTGGACAACCGAACATGAGATAACGACGCGCGACGTTCGTTCGAATTTCGGTACCACACGAGAAGAAGGACACCCGGTTGTCTGTGCAATCACCATCGGAAACGGCCGACACCCGCAACGGGGTTCCGCCCGAGTTCCTGCGCGGTGAGCGTGCTCCACAGGAACGCACGCTCATCGACATCCTGCGGTCCACGACGTCGCAGTTTCCCGACGCACCGGCCATCGACGACGGCACCGTCTCCGTCAGCTACCGCGAACTGCTCGAGGACATCGACGAAGGCGCTCAGTGGCTGGCCAGGGCCGGCGTCCGGCGCGGCGATCGCGTCGGCATCCGGATGCCGTCCGGTTCCTTCTCCCTGTACGTCGCGATTCTGTCGATCCTGAACGCAGGCGCCGCCTACGTGCCGGTCGACGCCGACGACCCCGACGAGCGGGCCGAGCTCGTCTTCGGCGAGGCCAAGGTGACCGCCGTCGTCACGGCAGGCGGTATCGCCGCCGGTACGGCCGAGAAGCAGGACACCCCCGCCCCTGATGCTCTGACGACCCCGACTCCCGACGACGACGCGTGGGTCATCTTCACCTCCGGCTCCACCGGCACCCCGAAGGGTGTTGCGGTCAGTCATCGCAACGCGGCGGCGTTCGTCGACGCCGAAGCTCGGATGTTCATGCAGGACGATCCGCTGGGACCGGGCGACCGTGTCCTCGCCGGCTTGTCGGTGGCTTTCGACGCCTCGTGCGAGGAGATGTGGCTGGCGTGGCGGCACGGTGCATGCCTGGTGCCCGCTCCCCGGTCCCTGGTGCGCAGTGGATTCGATCTCGGGCCGTGGCTGGTGTCCCGCGACATCTCCGTCGTCTCGACCGTCCCGACGCTCGCTGCCCTGTGGCCTGCCGTCGCGTTGGAAGCCGTCCGGCTGCTGATCTTCGGCGGAGAAGCGTGCCCGCCGGAACTGGCCGAGCGCCTCGCCGTCGACGGCCGCGAGGTGTGGAACACCTACGGACCCACCGAGGCCACCGTCGTCGCCTGCGCGTCGATCATGGACGGCAAGGGACCCGTTCGGATCGGCCTCCCGCTCGACGGGTGGGATCTGGCCGTCGTCGACGGGTCGGGCCACCCTGTTGCCGTCGGCGAAGTCGGTGAGCTGGTGATCGGCGGCGTCGGCCTTGCCCGCTATCTCGACCCGGCCAAGGACGCCGAGAAGTACGCGCCGATGCCGACGCTCGGATGGGACCGCGCCTACCGCAGCGGCGACCTGGTGAAGCTCGAGCTCGAAGGCCTGCTGTTCCAGGGCCGCGCCGACGATCAGATCAAGTTGGGCGGCCGACGCATCGAGCTCGGTGAGATCGACAACGCACTGCAGGCGCTTCCCGGTGTCGGCGGTGCGGCCGCTGCCGTGCGCAAGACCGGCGCAGGCAACTCGGTGCTCGTCGGCTATCTGGCCAGCACCGATCCTCACTTCGACCTGGAAGCTGCTCGCCGGATTCTGGCCGAACAGTTGCCGTCGGCACTCGTTCCGCGGCTCGCGCTCGTCGAGGAGATGCCGACGAGGACGTCGGGCAAGGTGGACCGCAACGCCCTGCCGTGGCCGTTGCCCGGCATGGGTGAGGGCTCCGATCTCGCCGGCACCGCAGGATGGGTCGCCGAGCTGTGGACCAACATCCTCGGCGCGCAGGTCTCCGACGAGAACGCGGACTTCTTCCAGAACGGCGGCGGATCCCTGTCCGCGGCTCAGCTGGTGACGGCACTGCGCGAGCGATTCCCGGAGATCACCGTCGCGCAGCTCTACGACCACCCTCGTCTCGGGTCGCTCGCACGCTATCTCGACGAGTTGAAGCCGCCCGTCGAAGTGGTTCCGCGTGAAGTCGAGCCGACGTCCAGGTCGGCCCAGTGGACGCAGATCGCGGCCACGGTCCCGCTGACGACGTTGACGGGTCTGCAGTGGATCACGTGGCTGGGGATCCTGTTCAACGTGATGAGCTGGTTCGCCGAGGTTCCGTGGGCGCCGACGGTGTCGTGGTGGTGGATTCTGGTCGCGTTCGTCGCGTTCATCACTCCGGTCGGCCGCATGGCGATCTCGGTCGTCGGTTCGCGCGTCCTGCTGGCCGGTCTGAAGCCCGGCGCGTATCGACGCGGCGGTAGCGCACACATTCGTCTGTGGACCGCGACGAGGCTGACCGACGCCAGTGGCGCCTCCAACCTGTCCGGTGCTCCGTGGATGGTCTACTACGCCCGCGCGCTCGGCGCGAAGATCGGCAAGGGCGTCGACCTGCACACCCTTCCCCCGGTGACCGGGATGCTCGAGCTGGGCGACGGTTGTTCGGTCGAACCGGAAGTGGATCTCAGCGGCCACTGGATCGACGGCGACATCGTCTACATCGGCGGTATCAAGATCGGTGCGGGCGCTACCGTCGGGGCTCGGTCCACACTCCTGCCGGGCACGACCGTCGGCAAGAACGCCGTGGTGAGTGCGGGCTCGGCCGTCGTCGGCCGGGTCAAGGCGGGGCAGCTGTGGGCCGGATCGCCCGCGCAGAAGGTCGGCAAGGCCGAGCATCCGTGGCCGGAGGAGACTCCCCCGCGGGCCACGCGCTGGGTCCTCGCCTACGGTGTCGCGTCGCTGATGCTGTCCGGGATGGCGATCTTCTCCCTCGGTGTGTCGCTCGTACTGATGGGGTGGTGGCTGCACACCGCGACGACCCTGCTCGGTGCCGTCGGGCGCGCGGCGATCATGCTTCCGGTCGCCACGCTCGTCTCGCTCGGTGTGTTCGCGCTGATCACTCTGGTGGCGGTCCGCCTGCTCGGCATCGGCCTCACCGAGGGATATCACCCGGTACGGAGCCGCATCGGTTGGCAGGTGTGGGCGACCGAACGCCTGATGGACTCGGCCCGCACGTTCCTGTTCCCGCTGTACGCGTCGCTGCTCACGCCCCACTGGCTGCGGTTGCTGGGCGCGAAGATCGGCAAGGACGTCGAGGCATCGACCGTGCTGATGATTCCCAAGTTCACGACCGTCGCCGACGGTGCATTCCTGGCCGACGACACGATGGTCGCGAGCTACGAGCTCGGTGGCGGGTGGATGCACCTGGGTGACGCGAAGGTCGGCAAGCGTGCGTTCCTCGGCAACTCCGGGATGACCGGACCGGGCCGCACCGTGCCGAAGAACGGCCTCGTCGCGGTCCTGTCGGCGACGCCGGACAAGGCGAAATCCGGATCCTCGTGGCTCGGCAGCCCGCCGGTGAGGTTGCGCCGGGCAGCGGGCCGGGCCGACTCGTCGCGCACGTTCGATCCGCCGGTGAAGCTGAAGATCGCGCGATCACTCGTCGAGACGTGCCGCCTGATCCCGGTGATGGTCACGTTCGGAATCGGGCTCGGCGTTCTGTTCGGGCTGACCGCCATCGCCGACGCCGTGGGCTTCTGGCTGGCCGCGCTGCTCAGCGGCCTCGTCCTGCTGCTCGCCGGAGCTGTCGCGGCCGGAGTGTCGGCCGCCGCCAAATGGGTGTGGGTCGGCCGCATCGACAAGGTCGAGCATCCGTTGTGGAGTTCGTTCGTGTGGCGCAACGAGGTGGCCGACACGTTCGTCGAGACCGTTGCCGCACCGTGGTTCGCACGGGCCGCCGAGGGTACTGCTGTGCTGAACATGTGGTTGCGCTGGCTCGGCGCCGACATCGGACGCGGAGTGTGGTGTGAG
The DNA here is from genome assembly GCF_000383555.1 of Rhodococcus sp. 114MFTsu3.1. Classification (NCBI taxonomy): domain Bacteria; kingdom Bacillati; phylum Actinomycetota; class Actinomycetes; order Mycobacteriales; family Nocardiaceae; genus Rhodococcus; species Rhodococcus sp. 114MFTsu3.1. Next base: position 241,381 of record NZ_KB911546.1, read on the forward strand.
ACGTACTGGCTTCCGGAGGCTGATCTCGTGACTCTCGCCGACGGCGCGACCGTGAACCGAGGGTGCGTTGTGCAGACACACCTGTTCCATGATCGGATCATGTCCATGGACAGCGTCACTCTGGGACGAGGAGCAACCTTGGGACCGCACTGCGTCGCGTTGCCTGCCGCCGGTATCGGTGACGGCGCGACGGTCGGTCCTGCATCATTGGTCATGCGCGGAGACACGGTTCCCCATCACACCCGTTGGCAGGGCAACCCCATCGCTCCCTGGGCCAAGGGCGACCCCTTCGCACGCATCGTGACCGCGGCCCCCCACGACAGTCGTTCCGGCGGGCTCGACTCCCCCCACGACGGTCGTTCCGGCGGGCTCCACTCCCCCCACGACAATCGTTCCGGCGGGCTCCACTCCCCCCACGAAAATCGTTCCGGCGGGCTCCACTCCGGGGCCGGCCTATGAAATTCGGTGGCTCCAAGTTGGTGACGCCCACGTTCGACATCGACGGCGCAGACCCACCGATCGACGACTACCTGCCACAGAACGGCAATCGCGGCTACCGGGTGTCGCGGTACGAGTTGGACCTCGAGTACAAGGTCGAGAGCAACCGACTCGCCGGTAAGGCGAAGATCACGGCGGTCACCACCGACACCGTCTCGAAGTTCGCGTTCGATCTCGGCCCGGCACTGCGCGTGTCCAAGGTGACCGTCAACGGTTCACGATCGGTGAAGTTCAGCCAGCACCGAGGCAAGCTCAAGATCACCCCCGCCAAGCCGGTTGCGTCGGGCGCGGCGCTGGTGGTGAACATTCAGTACAGCGGAACCCCGAAGCCCATCGACGGGTTCTGGGGCGAAGTGGGCTGGGACGAGCTCACCGAGGGTTCCATCGTCGCGAGTCAGCCGAACGGCGCGGCGTCGTGGTTTCCGTGCGACGACCACCCCGTGTCGAAGGCCAGTTACGGGATCACCATCACGACCGATTCGCCGTACTACGCCATCGCCAACGGGACACTGGTTCGCAAGCAGACTCGTGCCAGCCGCACCACGTGGGTGTACGAGCAGCCGGAGCCGATGGCCACCTACCTCGCGACCATCCAGATCGGCCCGTACAGCCAGCACACCATCACCGAGTCTCCCGTCCGCATGAAAGCCGTGCTGCCGCACCGGCTCAGGCCCAATTTCGAGCACGACTTCGGCCGTCAACCGCAGATGATGGAGACCTTCACCCGCCTGTACGGTCCGTACCCGTTCGCCGCGTACACCGTGGTGGTCACCGACGACGACCTCGAGATCCCCATCGAAGCGCAGGGACTGTCCATCTTCGGCGCCAATCACTGTTCCGGCACACGGTATTTCGAGCGGCTCGTGGCGCATGAGCTCGCCCATCAGTGGTTCGGCAACAGCCTCACTCTCGGCAAGTGGAAGGACATCTGGCTGCACGAGGGGTTCGCCTGTTACTCCGAGTGGATCTGGGCGGAGAACTCGGGAGGCTCGTCCGCAGCGGAGAAGGCCCGACGCGTACACACCATGCAGCGAGGGCTTCCGCGGGATCTGATTCTGGGAGATCCGGGGCCCGCGAAGATGTTCGACGACCGCGTGTACAAGCGCGGCGCGTTGACGTTGCATGCGCTGCGCACCACCATCGGCAACGACAAGTTCTTCGAACTGATCCAGGAATGGACGTCGAAGTACCGCTATTCGACCGTCAGTACCGCCGATTTCACGGATCTGGCGTCGCGCTTCGGAGCCCCGCGGTCGCTGTGGGACGCCTGGCTGGGGCAGGAACAGCTGCCCGCTCTGCCGTAGTTCTCGAACCACGGCAATTACAGGGTCCACCACACGACGAACACCAGCGCGGAGTACAGCACGGCCGTCGCCGCCGCACCGAGCCACGACGACGGTGGTACCGACACCGACCACCGACTGTCGTCGCTCAACCGGAGATCGAACGGAAAGGCGCTGACGCACAGTGCATCAGGTCGCGTCGGGTGTGCGAGTACGACCCCCGAGGTGTACGGGAGGCCCCGCACCACGAGGGTGCGCGGCGCTCCGCCCACGGTGTACGTGATCGTGTTGTCGTGGATCTCGCCGGTGAACCACCCGCGGTGCACACGCCACCCCGTCGCATGAGCGAGACGCACGGTGCCACGCGACGCCACGGTTTGCTCGACGGCATCGACGACGACCGGGTCCGCGAATCTCAACAGGGTCCACCACCGGACGATACGGCGCACACGCAGCCCCAGACCGACGACGATCAGCCCGATGGCGAAGAACGGCAACAACACTGGCACGGTGGTGAGCAGCAGGATCGGGATCACGAAGGCGAGGAACACGGCGTAACTCTCGCGCCAATCCCACACCGACAACCCGGTGACGGGAACGAGGAGTGGGACCCGCCGCGTGGTCACGAGCGGGGAGGCCGACATAGTCAGCTGATCTTAGACGCCTCGGCCGGGAGGTGGTGGGTCGAACGGGTACGAACGAACGCCCAGCAGACTGCAGCGATGACGGCACCGGCGGTGAAGATCGCCGGATAGGTCACCACCCCCGGCCACGCTTCGGTCAGCGCCGACAGGATCGCGGGAACAGCGAAGCCCAGGTAGGTCAGCGAGTAGAAGACGGCAGTGAGCCCGGCCAGGTCGTCGGGTCCGGCGATGCGCTGCACCTCCTGCAGCCCGGAGACCAGGGCCATGCCGTAACCGCAACCGAGGACAGCTGCCGCGATCAACGCCGCGACGATGGTCAGCACCGAGGCAGCCCACGCGGCCAGCACCATGCCGACCACCAGAATCGTCAGTGCGACGAGTGCGCCGCGAGCAGCGTCGGGCGTGTCGATTCTGCGCCCGACCGCCTGAATCGCGAATCCGGATCCGAGTGCGATCACGGACATTAACGCGGACAACGCAATCGGATGACCTCCGCTGTGGTCTGCCATCAGCGACGGCAGAACGGCGTAGGCGACGCTGGCCGCACCGAACACCCACGGCGCGAGCGGAACCACGACCAGCAGGAACCGCTTGTGCCCGGCGGACGGGATCTTCAGGTCGTCGACGAGTCGACGCCGATCGGCGGGTGGCACTGCGGGCCGCGTCTCGGGAACCGAGATCATGCCGAGGCCGGTGACGACGCAGATCCCGACATGCACCAGGTACGCGAGATGCGTGGGCCACGGACCCCATTGCGCGAGAACGCCCGCCACGCCTGCGCCGAGCGCAAATCCAGCGGTGAGGCTCATGGCAGCGCGCCTCGCGCCCGCCGAGGAACCGGCCCGAGCGGACAGTTCCTTGATCCAACTGCCGCCGACAGCCATGCCGATACCGAGTGCCACACCACTGAGCACGCGGCCGAAGAAGAGTATCGCGGCGGTGTCCGCACCCATGGCGATGAGGATCGATCCCGCCGCGGCGACGGCCGTCGCCGGCAACATGATCGGACGCCTGCCGAGCCGATCCGACAACGGACCGCAGACGAGCAACGCAGGAACGATGCCGATGACGTACGCGAACAGGAACGTGTCGACGGTGATCGCCGAGAATCCGTGTTCGAGCCGGTACATCACCAGTAGCGGGGTGAACTCGTTTCCGCCCCACGCGACGGCGAACATCCCGGCGGCTACGAGAATCCACCGTCCCGTCCTGGTATCGGTCGTCCGCGTCGGAGTCGTTGCTTCGGACCCCTTCACTGAATTCTCGGTCATGTCGCGCCTCCTTCGTCCAATCCGTGTGTGCGTCTCATGTGGGTGTCGACGGCCTCGCCGAAACCGTCGACGTCGGCGGCCTCGATCAAGTCCGCGAGGCGGCTGTGGTCGTCGACGATGCGGGAGATCTGATCGGGATCACGGGCGAGCGAATGCGTCGTCATCCGCCGCTGGCGCTCGCGAAGTCCGTCGTAGAAGGCGTCGAGCAGCGGGTTGGCACCGGCTCGGACGATCAGGCGGTGGAAGTCCGCGTCCGCGGCGCTGAAGTCGGCTCGCGTACCCGTCGCGGCGATCTCCCGTTGCTCGGCGAGGTTCGCGCGTAGCCGAGGCAGAAGCCGCTCGCGCACGTGCGGCGACGCGGCGACGACTCGAACGCTGCCGGTCTCCACGAGCCACCGCGCGGACACGACGTGTTCCGCCTCGTTGGCAGCGATGGGTACGACGAGTGCGCCGCGCTTGGGGTAGAGCCGCATCCACCCTTCGACCTGTAGGCGCAGAAATGCCTCACGGACGGGAGTGCGGCTGATGTTCATTCGGCCGGCGATGTCGCCTTCGCTGACCAGTTCCCCACCGGGCAGCTCACCGGTGACGATCATTTCCTTGACCGTCACATAGGCGTGCTCAGCGGCAGTGGGTTCCTTAGACACAACATAGATACTAGATGAGCCGCGTTCGGCGTCGAGCTAGGGCACCCAGTACCTCGTGGCGAGGACGTCGACGATGGGGTCGTCGTCTGCTGCGTCGTCCAGAGCAGCGAGGTCGTCGCGGATCGCTGTGAACCGTGGGTCGTCGCCCTCGGCCACCTCCGCGTCGGTGGCGCCGTCACCTGCGAGTTGATCGAGCAGCTTCGCGCGCACTCGCGCTTTCAACGAGTCGGTCATTCGTCGTCACCCTTCTTGAACACACGCCGAGCCGTCGGGATCAGCACCACCAGAGCTCCGACGAGAACGACCACGGAAAACGCTTCGAGCCACATGTGCTTCCTCTTTCCTCAAGGCGCCAGGGCGCTACCGAACGGCAGATTCCTGACCACGGTGAACAGAACTACGACGATCACCGAGAGCAGCACTGCCCACCTCGGCGGCGCGTGAACGGCCCGGCCGCGAACCCACGTCGCCCACAGGAGCACTCCGAACACGAGCAGTGTCACGGCGAGCACGTTGGTCGACACGGCCGACGCGACGTCGCCGTGCACCAGGTCTCCGAACGCCCTCGTCGCACCACACCCGGGACACCACACGCCGGTCAGCGCATGAAACGGACACGGTAGATACGTCGACGACCTCGGATCACGCACGAACAGCACAGCTCCCGCCGCAACCGTCAGTCCCGCAACCGCCGCGGGAGCAGCGAAGCGTCGTCGACGTCGCGCCCCTGTCTCGGTCATGCATCCAGACTAAGTGAGTCCCGAGTCGGTCTCGGGCTTGTCCACTGCGTGGTCGTAGTAGCCGACCACCCCGCGCGCTCCGAACACCGCGAACTCGGCCTGACCGCCGGACGTGACGGCGTCGTCGACGATCCGGCGCAGGACGACGTCGACCAAGCGGTCCAGGGCGAACCATCGATCCGCCGGACCGGCCTCCTCGTGAACTGCCGACTCGTCGAAGTTGCGTCCGACGGATGCGTCGAGGTCTGTCATCTCGGCGAAGATCGACGTGTCCGGGACGGTGATGTCGGCTTCGTTGTCCAACAGCACCCGCACCGCCCAGCGAATATCGTCGACATGGTTGGCGAGCCACAGGCGTCGGCGATGCACGACGCCCAGAGCCGGCCACCTCTTCCTGGCCGCCTGACGGGTCTTGCCGGTGACCGCGGCGAGGTCGGCCAGGCTGGCACCGAGCCACATTGCAGTGGACGCAGCTTTCTCCGTCGCCGCGGCAGCCTCGGCGACGACGCGGGCTTCGTTCTCGATGGCCTGCCCGAGATGCACGAGCGCGTGGGTGCGACGGGACCGCTCGTCGCCGATGTCGGTCGGCTTGTCACCGGGGTCGAATACTGACAACTTTTGGTTCACACCGGTGAGGGTACGGTGTGAACCACAGGTTTACAAAGACATTTGTCTACGCCACGACGACGACGCTGCCGATCATGTCCGGGTGAGGAGTGCAGTGGTAGGTGAAGGTGCCCGGTTCGGTGAACGTGTGTGAGAACGAGCCTTCCTTGGCGAGGGGGCTGCGGAAGGACCGATCGTCGGCGACGACATCGTGAGCCATCCCAGCGTCGTCGAACACCCAGGTGACGGTCTCCCCCACCGAGACGGTGATGTCGGCTGGCGTGTACGCACGATCGGCCACGGTGACCTGGTTCTTCACCGGCGGCGCAGTCGTCTCCTGGGCGGGCTGGGAAGTGCATCCTGCGACGGTCAGGGCCACGATCGCTACGCCGAGCTTCAGTCTCACAGTTTCAACCGTATGGCATCTCGTGAGCTCGGGTAACATCACCGCCGTTCATCTATCGACCGAAAGGCCAGGCTTGTCCATGACGACACGACATGCCCGCACCAGCGTTGCATCGTCGGCAACCCTGCTGTTCGCGACCGTGATGATCTTCCTCGCGACTACCTTGTTCGGCACCGCGTCCGCGCAAGCCAGGCCGGTCCAGTTCGTCCCTGCAGGCGCCATCAGCCCGACCATCGGCTTCGATCCGGCTGCGGTCATCGAGTGGCGATTGGATCAGGCGATCGTCAACCAGCCGATCTTCGTTCGCGTCGACCCGTACTTTCCCGGCCTCACCGACTTCTCGCTGAACAACTGGTGCAACTGCGCCATCAACTGGTTCAACCACACCACGCAGCAGGGCGGGGTTGCGTTCCCCGGTCCCCTGCCGTCCGGGCCGATCCGCACCGGCTCCGGTGACGTCTCGGCCTGGACCGACATTCCCGGTGGCTTCACCCTTGTCCGTGGGCAGGGCAACTGGTGGGTTCCGTAGGCGGCTAGACCAGCGCCTCGCCGAGGTATCCCCCTTCCGAGGTTCCTGCGGGCACGAGGAACACCGCGGAGCCGATGGGCGTCGTCCACTCGTTCAGCGCGTCGTGTTCGTCCAACCGCTGCTGCACGGGAAGAAACTGCGTGTCGATGTCGCGCTGATACGTTGCGAAGATCAACCCCGAATTGCTCGTCGAACCTCCTTCGGGTGCATCGTCGTAGTTGTAGGCACGCCGGAAGAACCGCTCCCCGTCGTGCGTGTGCCGGGCACGTGCAATGTGCGACGCAGGCGAGATCACCGGGATGCCGAACCGATCGGTGGCATCGAAATCCGCCTCGTCGTGCTCGCGTTCGCCGGTCATCGGCGCTCCCGTGTCCAGCTTCCGACCGACCGCGAATTCTCTTCCGCCGCGGTCCAACTCGTCCCAGGTGTCGAGTTCGACGGAGATACGGCGCACGATCATCGACGTACTGCCGTCGTCGTTCCACACCAGGGTGTCGAAATCCGTTGCCGGATCCGGGTTCACGGTGCCGTCGACCTGACCCATCAGGTTGCGCATCGTCGTACCTTCCGTCCTGGCTCCGCGGGAGGACCGAAACCCTCGTTGGACCCAGCGAATCGACGCCATCGACCTGACGTTCTTGGTCAACACCCGCACCGCATGGCTCACTGCGGACGGGTCGTCGGCGCACACCTGAAGCAGAAGGTCTCCGCCGTTCCACCGATCCTCGAGTCGATCGATGCCGAACGGAGGCAACTGCCGGACGGGTGACGCCACTCTCGCCGCCGCGAACGCGCCCGGTCCGAGCCCGACGGTGACCGTCAGATTGGCCGGGTCGGCCGCGAGTTCCGGTTCGGTGTCGGCCAGGGCAGGCATGCCCTGGGTGAGCCTGTCGGCGTCCGTCGTCCACAGTTTCAACACCGACACCACGTGTTCGCGTCCTGCACCGCCTGCGAGGTCGAGTGCAACGAACGTCCCGTGCGCCTGCGGCGGAGTCGAGACACCGGCCTGATGTTTCCCGTGAAACGGAACGACCTGTCGACCGAAGACGAATTCCTCCGGCTCCCTTGTGTATCCGTACGCCACACCCGCAGCTCCCAGCGCGGCGACGCCTCCACCGAGAAGGCGTCGCCTGCTGATTCCGGGACTGCGGCGTGGTGCTGCGTCAGCCACCGTAGTTTTCCTGCGCGCCCGCGAACTCGCGGACCTGCGCAGTGAACGTGGACGACGATCCGTCCTCGAATGTCAGCGTGATGTCGGTGTCTGCTCCCGGAGTCAACGGCGACGTCACATCCATCAACATGATGTGGTCCCCGCCCGCCTGGAGCACCTTGGTTTCCTGTGCGCCGACGGCGAATCCACCTTCCTTGGGCTTCATCACCATCGTTCCGTCGGCACTGGCGACCACCTCGTGCAGTTCCATCATCGACGAGGCGGGTGACTGCGCGGAGACCACCCGGACCTGGGTGTCTCCGGTGTTCTGGATCTCCGCGAACGCGGAGGTCATTCCCGTGTCGGCAGATTTGATCCAGGCCTCGCGGATGGTGACCGAATTCGACTCCGTTGCAGGAGTTTCCGAGCTACATCCGGCGAGCAGGGCGAACGATGCGAGGGCTACGAGAAGTTTTTTCATGGCGACTCCGATGTCGATGCGCGGCGCCGAAGCCCGAGAAGGGCATCGACGAGAAGGAAGACGAGGATGCTGATGCCGAGAAGTGGTACGAACCAGCCGATCACGGCAGTGATCGCAGCGAGCGGGACGAGCTGCCGGACCGGCAACCGGCGCAGCCCGCCTGCGGGCGGGGCGGATGCCGAAGGACGACGTTGCCACCACATGAGGTATCCGCGGACGATCACCGTCACCAAGGCCACGGCCAGCAGTGCCAGCGCGATCTGGTTGGCGATCCCGAACAGAATGCCCATGTGCAGCGCAATGCCCCAGGCGGCCAGCTTCGCGGCCGGCGGCCACTCCGAGAACCAGTTGGTATCGACGATCGAGTTGGTATTTCCGTCGATGGCAAGGGAACTCGTGGAGAACACCCACGGCCCACGCGTCTGCGCGACGACGAAGGCTGTGTCGGCCGTACCAGGGATGGTGACTTCCACTGCGCCGGCGAGCCCCGCCGCCCGAGCCGTTCCGATGACGGCGTCGAGGCGGCCGATTCCAGCGGACACCACGTCGGCCTCCGGTGCCATGGCCGACATGTCGTGGCCTGCGTGGTCGCCGGGCGGTGCCGGCGCGTCACCGCTGATCGACGAACTCACTCCCGGCGTGGCCCAGTTCAAGGAGGACCTCAGTTCGGTGATGTTCTCACCGGCGTACTTGGACCAGGTCAGTCCCGTTGCGGACAGAAAAACGAGACCGATGGCTATCCAGATACCGACACTTCCGTGCCAATTGCGGTTCCTGGCTCGACCTTTCGACGATCGGTCGACGGTGAGGAGTCGTCCGCCGCGTCGATACCGTCGCACCCAGAGCACGACGCCGCCGAGGGCGACGACCCACATCCAGGATGCGGCGAGTTCACTGTAGATGCGGCCGGGTTCGCCGAGGTGAAGATGCCGGTGGAATCCGCTGATCCAGGTGCGGGCCGGCAGTGCGTTGCTGCTGCCGTACACCACCGATTCGCCGACGGATTCCGCGGTGACCGGGTCGACGAAGACTGCTCGCCGTTCGGACTCGCCGAGTGAGGGATCGGTGAACATGACCCTGGTGGTGGTGCCGGGTTCTGTTGCCGGGCGTACGGCGTCGAGGGTCAGGTCGGGCCTGACCTGGGTCGCGGCCGTGACCTGCTCGGCCACCGAGGCGGTGGGCCCAGCCGAGTCGGTGGTCAGCAGGTCGGAGTACAGGATGTTCTCGGCCGTCGGCGCGAGCGCGTAGAGACCACCGGTGAGCGCGGCGATCAGGATGAACGGTCCGACGAAGATGCCTGCGTAGAAGTGCAGGCGCATGACCAGAGAGGGACGTGGCGGTGATCGATCGGGTCGGCCCGGCCCGATGTCGGGCACGACTGTGCCGGTTGTGGACATAGGTGTTCCAGTTCTGTCGGGTGTCGCAAGACCCCGGTGATCGACGGCGCTTCACGCGCGAGGGATCACCGGGTGTGAGGGAACGAAAGATCAAGCAGGGCAGGGAGGCCCGCGAGTTCCTGTTCCCGACGACACCAACAGTCGGAGTACGACGTTCGGCCGGTATTCGGTGCTCTCGGTGCGAGCCCGATCCTGCACGGGCAGGACCAGACACAACACGGGAAGGATCCGGCGCAACACGGCCAACGCTCGACTGTGCCCGAGCACGGCACCACGAATGAGCAGGGCGCACACCACCGTCGCGCATGCGTGCGCCGCCAGCATCGACGGACTGAGTGACGAGCCGTGGTGATGCCCACTCGCCGCCGTCAGCACCGTGTGTCCGACGACTTGGCCGAGCACGAGCACGACCGTCGTCGGGACGCGGTCCCCGAGGGCTGCGGTCAGGACGCCGAGCGCCGCACTGACGACCACGAGCAGTACGAGGGCCGATTCGCTCGGCACCATGACTCCGCCGCCCACGCCGTGTGCTGCGATGCTCAGCGCACCGGAGGCAGCCCCGACGAACGCGCCGCGCATACGCGCACGAGCGTCGGGGCGGAAAGTCATGGGGACACCTTAGACGACTACTACGCTTCCTAGTATTGCGCGGCGGCGCGGAGCCCTCGTAGCCGATCCGACGGTGTCCGGCGTGGGCAGCTGGTGCACTTGTCCGACGCTGACGTCAGGTACAACAGGCAACACGAGCTGCGGCGTGTGAAGCGTCGGCCTCCCACGTCGACGAACCGGGGAGCGGGTAGCGGCGAGGACATCGCGGCCACGAGTTCCTGGGCGAACGCGCTGCCTCGTTCTCGGTCTCCGAGGGCCGTGCCGACGTCGAGGCACCGGTTGGCTATCGAGTCCGACGTGATCGCCCAGAGCGCGTTGGTCGTCGCTCCCGACGCCGCCGCGAGAGCGTCGACGACCGCGCGAAACGTGCCGGCAAGGGCACCGGGCAACTGCTCCGGCGTCACCGTGCGATCGCTCCGCACCCCGCCGAGGTAACCGTCGCCGCGCAGAAAACACCGAGAATGCTCGAGCGACGGATCGGCCGCCGTTCCCGTCACCATCGCCGTCGACACCGCCAGCAAGGCAATCGTCGAGCTGGCGGAGTACCACCACAGCGTCCCGTTGATCCGGTCGTCGGTGCAGTTCCAGCGCCTGCCTGTGTCGGCAATCCGCTCCCGCAACCAGTCCGCATCGGTCATCGCCGACGCCGGCAGATCGAACGGGCCGTGCAGGTACTCCGCGAGTCCGGGAACCCTCTCCGCAGCTTCGGTGTAGACGCTCATGCGAGGCCGATGATGTCGATGGACGGGCGTGGGACCGCAGAGACGGTGGCTCGGATTCCGAAGATGTCCGAGAGGAGATTATCGGTCAGAACCTCGGCCGTCGGCCCCGTCGCCACCACGGATCCGTTGTCGAGCACGGCGAGCGAGGTGCAGTATTCGACGGCCAGCCGTAGATCGTGCACGGTGACGACGACGGCCAGGCCCTCCGCGGCGAGATCACGGACTGCGTTCATGACGACGAGTTGGTGGCGCAGGTCCAGATGATTCGTGGGCTCGTCGAGCAGCAGTATGCGAGGTTGCTGTGCGAGTGCCCGAGCTATGGCGACACGCTGACGTTCGCCGCCGGACAGTGCCCCGACATCGCGCTCCGCGAGCCCGGTCAAGTCGACCCGGTCCAGGCATTGTTCGACGATGTCCGCGTCGGATCCCGTCGGACGGTCGAACCAGCCCCGGTGTGGGACACGGCCCAGCGCAACCGACTGCCGAACTGTCAGTCCCACCGACGCTTCCGGCTCCTGGGTGCCGACGCCCACGGTGCGCGCAAGTTCCGAGCGCTTCATCGCATGCGCGTCGACGCCGTCGACTAGAACGGTCCCGGCGGTCGGCGTCAGCGCGCGATAGCAGCACCGGAGCGCCGTCGTCTTCCCGGACCCGTTGGGTCCGACGAGTCCGAGAACTTCACCCGGTCGAACTCGAAAATCGATTCCGTGCAACACCTCCCGTGATCCGAGTCGGGCGGTGACGGCATTGGCCACGAGTGTCATCGAGCCGCCCTTCCGTACTGGCGGTAGAGCATGAAGACGAAGATCGGTGCGCCGACGAGCGCGGTGACGACCCCGACGGGCACCTCTGTGCTCCGTGAAACCGACCGCGCCAGCGTGTCGGCGCCGACCAATGCGATCGCGCCCAGCAGCGCGGCGACCGGCAGAAGTCTGATCGCTCGCGTCCCGACGATGTATCCGGCGAGGTGTGGCACCAGCAGACCGACGAATCCGATTCCGCCGCCGACGGATACCGCTGCGCCGGCCAGCATGGAGATCGCCAGGAGTTGCACGACGCGGAAGCGTCGGACGTTCAGACCGAGGGCAGCGGCACCGTCGTCACCGGTTTTCAACAGATCCATCCGGGGTGCACTCAGCAGCAGTCCAGTGCCGATGATCAGCAGCGCGATTGCGGGCAGTGTCAACGTGGACCACCGCGCGTCTCCGAATCCACCGGCTAGCCAGTGCATCACGCCACTGAGCGTGTGTTCGTCGGCGAAGACCAGGAGTGTGAAGGTGATCAGAGCGGAGAAGATACTGCCCAGTGCGACGCCGACGAGAACGATGGCTGTCGATTGTGGGTATCGCCCGCCGATCATCAGAGCCAGAAACAGCGGAATCATGGCCCCGACGAACGCGGCGGTCGGGACCGTGAACACCCCGAGGGCCCCGGCCCCGATTCCCATCGCCATCACGAGCACCACGCCGAATCCGGCACCTGACGACACTCCGAGCAGATAGGGATCGGCCAACGGGTTGCGCGTGACTGCCTGCGCCACACCACCCGCGATCGCCAACGACGCGCCGACGACGGCCGCCGTCAGCGATCTCGGCAACCGCGAGTCGACGACGATCACCGCCCTCGCCTCGGACCACCACGAGTCGAATGCGCCCGGCATCAACCGGTGCACGACGATCGCCCAGACGTCGCCGACGGGAATCTGTACGGACCCGAACGACACCGCAGTGGCGATCACCATCAGCAAGGCGCCCGTCAGAACTGCGATCAACGCACCGAACCCGATTCTCGACCGAGTGGACACCTCCGCTTTCGCCGTGGCCCTGGGCCTGTCGGTGTCGGCAACGGTGACCATCAGGAGGTGAACCGGTCGGGATGCAATGCACGGGCGATGGTGTCCACGCTCGTGACCAGTCGCGGGCTTTCGAAGAAGTCGTCGAGCGGTACGACGATGAAGTTGTCCTGCTGCACAGCCGGAGTGGTCGCCATGATCGGCTGGCTCTTCAGGAAATCGATCTTTCCCTGCGCCGACGTGTCACCGTAATCGAGGACGACGATGGCCTGAGGGGCGCGCTCTCCGACGATCTCCCACGTCGTGTCCAGGTAGGGGCGCTCACCCTCGGGGAAAATGTTCGATGCGCCGGACCGATCGGCGATCAACTGTCCGACGCCCACACCACCGATGGTCGTCGGGACGTCCTCACCGGAGTCGTAGAAGAAGGTCGGCGTCGGCTCCGCGTCGCCGAGTTCGGCACCGATGGCCGCCAAACCGTCGAGGACGCCGTCGGTGACGGCCTGAGCCTCCTCCGGAACGCCGAGGACGCCACCGAGCTGGCTGTAGTCGTTCTCGAGCATGCCGATGTCCGGGAATCCGGATCCGCAGTACTCGGAGAACAGGAAGGTCGGGATGCCCGCCTCGGTGAACGACTCTCTCGAACGCCCTTCCTTGTCGTTGAATGCACTCCGCATGCCGCCGACGACGAAGTCCGGGTCCAGATCGAGGATCTGTTCCTTCGTCGGGTACTCGTCGGCGAGGCCGGGGATCTGTGCGAAATCCTCGGCGAACTCGGGCGCAGGCGTTGCGTTTCGATAGCCCATGCCGACGATGCGGTCCGCAACGCCCATCTCGATGAGCACCTCGGTGACGTGGTCGTTCATGGACACGATGCGCTGAGGTGGAGAGTCGAACTGCTGGGTGCTGTCGCAGTTGGTGATGGAGACCGGGTCGTCGAACGAGTCCGCCTGCCGAGCGTCCTGTGCGGTGTCACCGCGGGAACAGCCAGTAAGGGCGACAATGGTTGCGGCGGCGATGGCGCCGAAGGCGATGGAGCGTGACATGAGTACCTCTTGGAGCTCAGAGCCACGAAATGTTCGGCCCGGTGCGCAGCATGGAACGCCACGCGCTGGACTTTCCGATTCGTAGACCACGACGAATGGGTTGTCGCACAACCTCGACGCCGGGTAATCGGGCTCGCTGCCCTCTGGCGAGGGCAGCCTACCGTTGCGGGTCAGCGCCGGATTCGGACCGGCTTCCCCCTGCGTCAGGTCAGCTTCGTGCTTCGCATCGCAGTATGCACGGACGGAGTCAGACGCGTGTCAGCGCCTCACCCATGGTGCGGTTGAGGGTGCTCAGTGACCTGACGGCGCTGCGGACGGGACCGGGGGTCGTGGTGGACTTCAGCATGACGTCGGGGGCCGAGGTCTCCGTCAACTTCTCCGGTGGGTCGACGTGTTCGCCTGCGAGTGCACGCCCGACGTCGGCGATGGTGGCTTTGGTTACCTCGGCGGCCCGGCGTAGTGCGTCGGCGGTCTCCTGTGACGGACCGGTGTCGGGTTCGGCGTGAGAGGCGCCGACACCGGCGCGGGCCAGGGCGTGGCTGGATCGGTTGCTGACGGTCATGATGCGCAGCAGCCGTTTGACGCCTTTGCGTGTGCGTGTCGTGGGCCCCATCTCGAGGGGTTTTCCGGCCGCGACGAGGTCTTTCAACGCGTTGTCGAGTTTGCGCATGTCGACGACGAGGTCCGTCGGGCGGCCGGGCGTGATGACGGCGTCGATGCCGGTGTCGATGATGGCCGTCATCTGTTCGAGGTAGTCGTCGACTTTCTCGACCATCGTCGATCTGGTGCCGGTTGAGAAGACGAAGTACGCCGACGCTATCCCGACGAGTCCTCCTGCCGCGGTTTCGTAGATTCGTAGTTCGAGCACTTCGATGCTGAAGGTGCCGAGCAGTCCGTACAGCATCGCGAGCATGACGGTGACGAAGAACGACAGCAACGCGTACGCCACCGTCACGAGGTAGAACGCGAAGAAGATGCAGACGACCAGCAGGAGCAGTTGCAGCGGTTGATTGCGACCGACCAACGCGGACAGCAGAACTCCGGCCAGCACACCTCCGACGGTACCGACGACGCGGTGTCCGGCGCGGGAGAGGATCTCACCGCGAGTCGACGCCCCGGTGAAGACGAGGAATGCCGTCAGGACCGCCCAGTACCAGCGGTCCGGTGAGATGATTTCGCCGAGTACGGTCGCTGCACTGGTCGCGACGGCAACTTGGATCGCCGCTTTGGTGCTGGGGTTCAGCCCCGAATCGGTGTCGTCGTCCTTCTCCGGCTTTTCCTTGGGTGCGGATTCGGTGTGCAGCGCATTGCTGGTGATGTGGTGAATGGCGATGTGGGCCTGCACTGCTCGCATCGCGACCGTCGCGGCGATGCCCGCCTGGGTGGACGGATCCGCTTTGTCCGCGGCTGCGGCAGCGAGGCGCCTGGCCGCACGGAGTTGGTCGTCGGACGGGTTGTTCTGCAGACACGACGAGAGGGCGGTGGTGGCCTGGACGAGCGACGACGGCCATGAATTCGGCGGGAGCGCAGCCTGCGGGGTGACCCCAGATGGGATCGGGTCGAGGGCCCACAGCGCGCTCACGAGTTGTTCGGTGGCTATCTGCGCGTCGAAGATGCGGAGCGAGAGGTCCTCGTTGGTGACGCTCAGCAGCTGCGAGGCATCGTTGCGGTCGAGCCAGTCGTCGATCATCAGCGCTGTACTGCCGAGCCGGTCCAGACGCTTGCGGAGCAGGTCCAGATCGCGATCGACTCTGTTCGACGCGACCTCGAGGACGTCGATCGACGCGGCTCGCAGTGCTCGCACCAGACGCCGCAGTTCCAGCCCCGGCCGCTCGGGAAGGACGAGAGTGCGTACGGCGAGCGAGATCCCGACGCCGAGAACGATGGACACCGCGAGGACAGGAATCTGGCTCGGTTGAGCGCGTAGGAACAGTGCGAAGAAATAGCAGATGAACGCGACCATGCCGAGCGCAGTGCCGCGCGGGCCGTACCGCCGCACCCACACCGCGGCGAACAGCACGACGATGAACCCGACGTCGGCGACCTTGCCGAACTGGGAGAGCACCGCCGACAGCGACACTGCGAGGATCGCCGGAAACACCAGTAGGAGTGTCGTGATCACTCGGCTGCGTTGGTCCTTGTCCTTCACCGCCGCCGAGGACTGCATGGCGACGACAGCGCCCAGCAGCGCGACCGTCAACGGCTGGCCGACGAGATGAGACCCGGGAATCAGAATCGCCATCGCGAGGACGACGGTGATCGTCGTCGTCGCGGCTGCCCGTAGCCGGAGCCTGCCGGGGTCGGAGACTGCGAGGAACCGCAGCGTCTCCGATACGATCCGATAACCCATTCGGCCAGCTTACGGCCGTGAACGGATGGATTCAGGAGCGACGCATCCGCACCACGGCAGGCGCCGTCGAGTGTGGGAGGAGTCGGCTCGGGTCTTCCGGCAGCAGCACGTCCACGACGGCGGTCTCGTCGAACCGGTAGGGCTGCGTCTGCACGATTCCCGACATGTGCTTGCGCAGCCGGGACATCTCGGCGCGGACGGTGATGGCTCGGCCGTCGTCGCCGAACAGGTCCGCGGCCAGCTGTGCTGCACTTCGGCCTTCCCTGCTCGACGCGAGGAGATACAGGATCTCGGCGTGCCGGGGAGTGGGTTCGTGCGTCCACTCCCCCACCTCGCTTCGTATCTGCACCCGCACGTGCTGGTGGTGCCGAAGATCCAGGGACACAGTCGTTCTACCGGTTTCCGACGCCTCGTCTCCGGTCGGGCGGACGAGCCACCCGCCGGGAAGCGGCTCGAAGTCGCACACCCCGAGGGTCGGCAGCCAGAACCGCCCGGCGACGACGTCCTCGGGCAGCAGTACTCGGTTGCGCAGCGCCACGGACTCGACGGCAGCGACCCATCCGTTGGCGTCGACGGCGAGTGCGGGCGCTTGCAGGCGTGCGAGCATCGGCGCTGCGACCGACCGGAGACGGTCGAGGTTCTGCCGGTGATGTTCGCGCAGTTGAGATTCCGCTAGTCGAGCGATTGCGTCGACCAACGCGAGGGTCGTCGGGTGGACGGTGTTGGCGGGCCCGCTGACGTCCACGGCCCCGATGACATGTCCGGTACGCGGGTCCTTGATCGGTGCACCCGCGCAGGTCCACGGATGGTGGCTGCGCACATAATGTTCCGCGGAGAAGATCTGTACCGCCCGCCGCGACACCAACGCGGTGCCGATCGCGTTGGTTCCGACCGAATCCTCGGCCCAGCTGGCACCCTCGACGAACCCGAGGCCGTCGGCGCGGTCGAGCACCGACGTCGACCCACTCCGCCACAGGACCCGTCCGTGTCGATCGGCGACGACGAGGATGTTGTCGCCGTCCTGCACGACGGATTCGAGTCCGCGACCCAGGTCGTCGAGGATGTCGAACAAGCCCGATTCCCGACGGCTCAGCTCCAGATCGGACACGTCGATCTGCGGTGAGGCCACGCTGCGTTGCTCGGGGTCGATACCGAGGGTCTGCAGGCGTCGCCACGAATCACCGATCACGTCGCGGGGACGTGCGGGGGATTTGCCGCCCGCCATCGTCGCGTCGTACACGGCAGTCAGAATCTGCGCGTAGCGGCGCGGGTCCTCTCCGGCCGCCAGCGCAGGTTCCGGTCCTGTCGTCTGCGTCATCACCGACAATTGTGCTCCAGATCACTCAGAACATGCAAAGCCGGGTCAGCGGAACACGAGGCCGCCGTCGATCAACCCCGCCTGACCAGTCATGTAGTCCGAATCAGGACCCGACAGGTAGGACACGAAGGCTGCGACGTCCTCGGGCGTCTGGGCTCGACCGAGCGCGATACCACCGACGAACTTGTCGTACGTCTCGCCCTCGGCAGCACCGGTCAGCTCGGCGAAACGCTTGTCGATGGTCACCCACATGTCCGTTCCGACGACGCCCGGGCAGTACGCGTTGACGGTGATGCCGTGCACGGCGTACTCCTTGGCCGCGGCTTGGGTGAGGGCACGAACGGCGAACTTCGTCGCACTGTAGACACCGAGCATGGCAAAGCCGTCATGACCCGCGATGGACGAGGCGTTGACGATCTTGCCCTTCTGGCTCAGTGACCTGAATTTGGCTGCCGCAGCTTGAATTCCCCACAGCACACCGTCGACGTTGACGGCCCAGATCTTCTTCGTGTCCTCGGGGCGGACGTCGTCGAGCGGGGCGACCTGTGCGATGCCGGCATTGTTGATCATGACATCGAAGCTGCCGAGGGCCTCGTGCGCATGGTCGACGGCTGCGAAGACCTGATCGCGATCACTGACGTCGGCCACGAATGTGGTTGCGTCGGTGCCGATTTCCCGAATCTCGCGGGCGACCTGCTCGATCTTGTCCGAGCCCAGATCGATGAGAGCGACATCGTGGCCGTCGGTCGCGAGCCGCAGTGCGATACCGCGGCCTATGCCCTGGCCGGCTCCGGTGACGAGTGCGACGCTCATGCCTGACCCTCGCTGCCGCGTCCCACTGCAGGATCCACCAGAACCTTCATCTTGGTGCCTGCGTGAAGAGCTTCGAATCCGTCGTCGATGACCGATTCGAGCGCGATCGTGTCCACCCATCCCGTCGTGTCGTACTTGCCCTGGGCCATGAGCTCGATGACGGCGTCGTAGTCGGCCGAGGTGTAGCAGAGCGATCCCTGGATGCGGGATTCGTTCATGACGAGCTTCTGCAGCGGTGTGGTCAAGGGCTTTTCGTAGATCGCGACGCTGACGAGTGGTTTGCGAGCTCCGATGCAGCCGAGTGCCGTCTCGACGGCGGGTTGAACGCCCGCCGCGTCGTAGATGGCGTCGGCGCCGCGGCCGTCCGTGAAGTCGGCGACGAACTCCGGCACGTCGAGCGACGTCGGATCGAGGGTTCTGGCACCGAGCGCTTCGATCGAGGCGCGGCGCGTCGGTGACGGTTCGACGACGAAGACGTTCTCGAGGCCTTTACCGCGGAGCGCGAACCACAGCCCGATCCCGATGGGGCCTGCGCCGAACACCATTGCGGTGTCGTCCGGATCGGGATCGCCGAGTGTCGCAGCGTGGAAGGCCACGGACATCGGTTCGACGAGTGCGCCCAGTTCGAGGGACACGTTCTCCGGCAGGTGATGAATCATGTTCGTCGGCACGACGGTGTATTCGGCCATGCCACCGTCGGACATGAGTCCGTGGAAGCCGATCTGCTGGCAGATGTTGTAGTTCCCGGCGCGACACGGTCCGCAGTGTCCGCAGCGGTACAGCGGCTCGATGGCGACGCGGTCCCCGACCTCGATTCCCGTCACGCCTGTACCGATCTCGGTGACCGTGCCGGAGAATTCGTGCCCCAGGACGAGCGGCAGCTGCTGGTTCGTCAACGGATGCGGCTCGGTGGGAACGAAGATCGGTCCTGCGTAGTACTCGTGCAGATCGGTGCCGCAGATTCCGTTGTAGCCGACCTTCACCTTGACCTCGCCTTCCCCGGGCGACGGCTCGGGTACGTCGGCGATCTCGACCTTGTTCGGACCGTAGTAGACAGCTGCGCGCATCGTGTTTCTCCTAGCGTTGAACGATGCAGTCATGTCTATGTGACCCCAGCCACAGGGGACAGGGTTGCAGAGCGTTGCATTCGCTGCGGCCGAGTCGGTGACAGCGAGAAAAGATCACGGCGATCCGATCCGTCGACATCGGCAACCTCGGTCTTGTTGAATACTCGCAATCGTCTTCTACGACAGGTACTCCTTCGATGTCATTACGCGCACGCTACGTGCTGCACCGAATTGCTCAGGCGTTCATAGTCGTTGCACTGACCTACACGTTCGTGTTCTTCGTGTTGAACGTCCTGCCCGGCAACCCGATCGAGAGTCGGATACACAGTCCGGAGAACCCCATCTCCGCGAAGGACGCCGAGGTTCTCACCGCGTACTACAACCTCGACAAGTCGGCACTCGAACAGTTCTGGATCTCGGTCCAGCGGCTCGCACACGGTGACCTCGGATACTCGTTGACCAGCGGTAAATCGGTGTCCTCTCTGCTGGGCACCGCGATTCCACAAACAGCCTCGCTGGCCGCACTCGCCTTCCTCGTCGCGGCCGCGCTGGCCGTCGTGATCGCCTTCACGGCGGTCTTCGCACCGTCGTCCACGGTGCGTGAGACGGCCCGGGCCGTTCCGCCGATCTTCCTGTCGGTGCCGTCGTTCATCGTCGGACTCGTTCTTCTGCAGGTCTTTTCGTTCCAGCTCGGGCTCGTCTCCGCTGTCTCCGACGAAGGGGTGAAGTCGCTGTGGCTGCCCGCGGTTGCGTTGGCGATTCCGGTGTCCGCGCCGATTGCCCAGGTGCTCGTCCAGGGACTGTCCACAGCGGCGCGTCAGCCGTACGTGGACATTCTGCGCTCCAAAGGCCTGCGCGAGGACCGCATCGTGTTCGGCCACATCGCCAAGAACGGATCGATTCCCACTCTCACCATCGCCGCGATCACCGTCGGTGAGCTGCTGGCGGGTTCGGTGATCACCGAGACGATCTTCTCGCGGACCGGAATCGGTTATCTGGTCGAAGACGCGGTACGCAATCAAGATCTCCCGGTCATCCAAGCCATCGTCATCGCGGTGTCGGCAGTCTTCGTCATCACCAACCTCGTGGTCGACCTGGTCTATCCCGTGATCGATCCACGTATTTCCGCCGCACCGACCAAGGAGGCTGTGCCGGCATGACTCTCGCACTTCCCACCCTCGCGAGCCCCATCACGGTGCGCTCCCGACTGCGCGGGTGGACACCGGGCGACGTGGCGGCGGTCGCCGCCCTGCTCGTCGTCGCTGCCTTCGTCGTCGCACCGTCGGTCATCGCCCCGTTCGATCCCCTTCAGGAGTTTCCCGACGCCGCATTGCAAGGACCGGGTGCCGTCCACTGGTTGGGGACCGACTACCTCGGCCGCGACCAGCTCAGTCGGTTGATTCACGGAACCGCCGTGACAATGCTGGGTTCGGTCATCGCCGTGGTCATCGGACTCGTCCTCGGAACCGCGCTGGGACTCGTCTCCGCGTACTTCGGCCGGGTGGTCGACGCGATCTCCAGCCGAATCGCCGACGTGCTGCTGTCCATTCCGACTCTGCTGCTGTCGATCACGATCATCGTCTCTCTGGGGTTCGGTACCGTCAACGCTGCCATCGCAGTAGGGGTGTCGTCGATCGTCGTCTTCTTCAGACTCATGCGTTCGGAAGTTCTGACGGTGCGCAACCTTCCGTTCGTCGAAGCGAGCGAACACCTCGGTGCAGGTAGTGGCCGCCTACTGGTACGACACATTCTGCCCAACGCCTATTCTTCGGTGCTCGCCCTGGCCGCACTGCAGTTCGGGACCGCGATCCTGTCCATCGCGGCACTCAGCTTCCTCGGATACGGCGCCAATCCCCCGACCGCCGAATGGGGACTGATGATCTCCGAGGCGCGTAACTACATCCACACCGCGCCGTGGCTCATCGTCGCGCCGGGCGCCGCCATCGTGATCACGGTTCTGAGCATCAGCCGAGTCAGCCACATCGTCCGAAAGAGAGTGGGATAGTGACACTTGTCGACAGCCCGGTAACTGCCCGTACCGCCACCGCTGTATCCGTCGAAGGCCTGACCATTTCCTACGGTGCAGATCCAGTGGTCACCGACGTCGATTTCGAACTTCGGAACGGTGAGACGCTCGCAGTCGTCGGACAATCGGGCTCGGGCAAGACGACCATCGCCCGCGCGGCCATCGGCATGCTTGCAGGAGAGGGGCGGATCACGTCGGGGTCGGTGCGGATCGCAGGTACCGACGTCACCCGGTACACCCAGTCCAGTTGGCGCAGGCTACGAGGCTCGACGATCGGATTCGTGCCTCAGGACCCGCTGGGCTCCCTCGATCCGCTGAAGAAGGTGGGCCATCAGATCGCGGAAACACTTCTGCTGCATCGGATCGTCCAGCGCCGCCGCGTCGTCGACGAGACCGTGGCCCTGCTCGATCGAGTCGGCATCCGCAACCCCGCCGAGCGGGCAGGCGCCTACCCTCATCAACTGTCCGGCGGGCAACTGCAGCGGGTCCTGATCGCCATTGCGATCGCGGCCAGGCCGTCGATCCTGGTGGCCGACGAGCCCACGTCGGCTCTCGACGTGACGGTACAGGCGCGCATCCTCGACCTGCTCGACGATCTTCGCCGCGATCTGGGTCTCGGCGTCCTGTTCATCACCCACGATCTGGCTCTCGCGCGAGATCATGCCGACGACGTCCTGGTTCTGAACCACGGAATCGTCCGCGAGCAGGGCCGCGCCGCCGAGGTTCTCGCGTCACCGTCCGACGATTACACGCGTCGGTTGATCGCCGACGCGCCGGCGCTGTCGCTGGACAAGTACGCCTCGCGCCCGGCTGCACGCGTCGAGACCGCACTGGAAGTGCGAGACCTCGTGAAGACGTTCGCCGTCAACGGCTCTCGTACCGAACGATCCACCGCGTTGGACGGTGTGTCCTTCACCGTTGCTCGGGGCACCACCCATGCGGTCGTCGGTGAGTCCGGAAGCGGGAAGACCACAGCCGCGCGCATCGTCAGCGGACTGGAGCGGCAGGACTCCGGTGAGGTGCTCGTGCACGGCTCGCCGCTCGACACCTCGCGGCGAGCACGCCGCGGCAACGCCCGACGACTGCAGCTGGTCCACCAGAATGCGTTGGCGGCAATGGATCCTCGTTACTCCGTCGAGAACATCGTCGCAGAGCCGCTGTCGATCGCAGGCGTTCGGTCGCGAGCCGAGCGGCGAGATCGGGTCCACGATGTGCTCGACAAGGTCGCCCTACCGCGAGACATTCTCGAGCGTAGACCGTTCGATCTCTCCGGCGGACAGCGTCAGCGTGTGGTGCTGGCTCGGTCGCTGGTCCTGGCACCGGACATCCTCGTACTCGACGAGCCCACGTCGGCCCTCGATGTCAGCGTCCAGGCACGGATCGTGGACCTACTGGTGGAACTGCAGCGTGATCTGTCACTGACCTACGTGTTCATCTCGCACGACTTGTCCCTCGTGCGCCAGGTGTCGGACACCGTGACCGTTCTCGAGCACGGGCGAAACGTCGAGTCGGGGAACACAGCCGATCTGTTCCGCGACCCGCGCGAGGAGTACACCCAGCGCTTGATCGAGTCCATTCCCGGTCGCGCGCACGTACGCGCGTGAACGTTTCTCCCGAAAAGGATGTCATGTCCAGCCCGATCTCCCGAAGGACTGCGCTGCGCACGTTCGGCCTCGGCGCAGCATCGCTCTTCGCCGCCACCGCCTGCTCCGACGCCTCGGCCGGACCGACCGCGGGCACCGGAACGCGCGGCGGCGACTTCGTCTACCTGGACGCAGAGGTCACCGCGTCGATGCAGGTTCAGGTCAGTTACTGGCAGAACTCCGCGGTGAAGGACCAGATGCTCGACCGCCTGGTGTACCAGGACCCGAAGACGTTCGAGTTCGTTCCCTGGATCGCCGAATCGTGGAGTGTCGATCCGACCCGGACCGTCTACACCTTCGTGATCCGCGACGGCGTCAGCTACAGCAACGGTCAGGCACTGGACGCCGCGTCCGTAGCCCGAAACCTCCTGTGGTTCGCCAATGGCGATGCAGACAAGGGTATTCCACGGAACTCGATCTTCCCGGAAGTACTGTCCGCCGACGCCGACAACGCTGCGCGCACGGTCGTCGTCACGTTGGCGAGACCCGATGCACCGTTCGTTCCGACGTTGTCGATGAACACCGCAGGGCTGGTCGCCGACGCGACGATCGACGCGACCAACGAGCAGCAGTCCGTGGTGACGAACTTGATCGGCAGCGGCCCCTTCGTCGCGGAATCGGAGATTCCAGCCAAGGAGATCAGGCTCGTGAAGCGCCGCGGATACGACTGGGCACCCCCGACTGCCGACCATCAGGGTGAGGCGTACCTGGATTCGCTGACGATCGTCCCGGTGCGCGAGGACAGCGTCCGCGTCGGAGCCTTGCTGTCCGGTCAGGCTCACGCCTTGCGGTACACGCAGCCACCGGACGAGAAGGTGTTGTCCGATCGCGGCTTCACCGTTCTCGGACTTCGAAACCCGGGTCTGGCCAACGTCCTCGACGTGCGTCAGACCGCAGAGTTCGTCGACGACATCCGGGTGCGCAAAGCGTTGATGTACGGGATCGATCGTCACGAGATCATCGACACGCTCTACACCGACAACTGGAAAGTGGCCACCAACGTGACCACCGAAGGTGTGCAGGGGTGGACCGATCGATCCGACGAGGTGCGCTTCGATCCGGACGAGTCCAACCGGCTCCTCGACGACGCAGGATTCACCGACCGGAACGCCGACGGAATCCGTACCCGCGACGGTCGGCCGCTCGATCTGAGCGTCTACGTCGATGTGTACGACCACACGTCGAAACCGCTGTACGAGTTCGTCCAGCGGCAGCTCCGCAGAATCGGAATCTCGTTGACGATCAAACAGACCGACTTCGCCAACTACCCGAAGGCGACGACGGCCCCCGAGTTGAGCCTGCGACGCAACGGCTGGCCCGCACCCGACCCCGTGCGCTTGTCGGTCAACTACGACAGTGATCGAGGCGACCTCTTTCAACTACAGGGCAAGGACCCCGTGCTCGACGGTTTGCTTCGAGACCACATCACCGCGACCGATCCACTGGTGCGAGAAACGATTCTGCGCGAGGCCCAGAACCGGATCATCGACAACGCGTACACGATTCCGCTACTGGCCGACACTCAGATCTTCGGCGTGGCACCCGAAGTTCGGGGATTCCGCAATGCGGCCAACTCACCGCCGTTCTTCTACGACACCTGGATCGAACAGTGACCACCAGCCACGCCACATCACGACAGAGAGGACCTCGACCATGACTTCCACACTCCGGCGCACCCCACCGGCACACGGCTCGGACGAATTGCGGCAGCTGGTGTCCGCCATCGCCGAGGACGCCCGGCGACGCCGATCCGACGGCGGACACGAACCTCCGACCACTGCGATCGAACTGGTCAAGGAGCATCGGCTCGGTGCGGTGCGGGTACCGACCCAGCTCGGCGGAGCAGGGTACACCCTGGCCCAGCTGTTCGATCTCGTGATCGACCTGGCCGAAGCCGACCCGGACGTGCCGCACATCCTGCGTGTCCATTTCGCCTTCGTGGAAGACATTCTGCGCGTTCCGTCGTCCGAGACGAAATTGAAATGGCTACCGCACGTGGTCGACGGAAAGCTGTTCGGCGGAGCCAACTCCGAGCTGAGCTCACACAACGTCGGCGGAGGGACCTTCGACACCACTCTCACACCCGCCGACGGCGGCTACGTCGTCGACGGTGTGAAGTTCTACAGCACCGGCTCGATCTACTCGGACTTCATCAGGGTCTCGGCCAACACGCCGGACGGTGACGTGCTCTCGGCGATCGTCGAGTCGTACGGCCCCGGTGTGGAACACCGTGACGACTGGGACGGCATCGGTCAGCGTCACACCGGCAGCGGTACCACTGTGTTCTCGGCCGTGGCCGTGGCCGAAGGCGACACGTTGCCGTTCCGGAACGAACCCATCGAGCGCAGACCTCGCCAGGCGCTCGTCCAACTGTTCCTGCACGCCATTGCCGCGGGTATTCTCCGGTCGGTGACCGACGACGCCGCCGAACTGCTGCGGAGCAGGAAGCGCACGTTCACCTACGCGGCCGCCGAGTCGCCCCGGCACGATCCACAGTTGCTGGAGGTCGTCGGCAGGTTGAGTTCGGCTGCGTTCGTCGTCGAATCGGCGGTCGCCGCCGCCGCGTCGGCACAGGATCTCGCGGCCGACGCTGCTCGGACCACCGGCGTCGACCGAACGCTGGAGGAGCGAGCATCCATCGCTGCCGCCAAGACGAAAGTAGCCGTCGAAGAGCTTGCACTGTCGGCTGCGGGTCGACTGTTCGAGGTCGGCGGCGCATCGGCCACACGGCAGGGTCGCGCGCTCGACGTGCACTGGAGAAATCTGCGCACACTGTTCTCGCACAACCCGACGTCGTACAAAGCTCGGGTCCTGGGCGACATCGTCGTCAACGACGCGGAACTCCCCGAAGCCGGCTTCTTCTAGCCGACTGCGCGATCGAGTCTGTTCACCGACGAGAACCGCTCTCGTAGTGTCGTTTCGGCGTACTCCCGCCGGAACAGGCCCCGATCGCGCAGAATCGGCACGACATGTTCGACGAAATCCTCCAGACCGGAGGGAAACACGTCGGGCATCAGGTTGAAACCGTCTGCGGCGCCTGCGCGGAACCAGGTCTCGATGGTGTCGGCCACGTCCTCGGCGGAACCGACGGCGATGCGGTGACCTCCACCGCTGAACTCGCGAACTGCGTCGCGGACGGTGGCACCGCTCTCCTGGATCGAACGCACGATGGACTCGCGAAATCCCAACGAGGCGGTGAAGTTGTCCGGGTCGACGTCGGCCAACGCTTCGTCGGGCACCGCAGCATCCAGGTCGTGACCGCGCAGGTCGTAGCCCAACACGGTGGACAAGCGATCGAGCGAATAGTACTCGGGCAGATAGCTTTCGAGATGCTCGAAGCGGCGAACCGCTTCCTCGCGGGTCTTGCCCAACACCGTGATCAGGCCGGGAAGAATGGCCACGTCGTCCGGACCACGCCCCTGCCCCCGCGCGTCGTCCTTGACCTGACGGTAGTGGTGGCGTCCTGCATCGAGCGTCAACTCGGCACTGAACACCGCGTTCGCCGAACGTGCGGCCAGTGCGCGGCCTTGTGGTGATCCACCTGCCTGCACGATCAACGGATGCCGCTGCGGCGACGCCCCGAGCGGAAGAAGACCCTCGACGTCGAAGAACTCGCCGTGATGCGCGACGGGCACAGCAGTGCCTGCCGCACTCCACAACTGGAGTACGACGTCGACGAACTCGGCGGCGCGGCGGTACCGCACACTCCTTTCGGGATAGTCGTTCAGGCCGAAGTTGTGGCCGGCCTGTGGTGAATACGTGGTCACGACGTTCCACGCGGCTCGTCCGTTGCTGAGGTGGTCGAGCGACAACAACCTGTGTGCCAGTTCGACGGGATCGTTGAACGTGGTCGACAGGGTTCCGATGACGCCCAGGTACTCGGTTTCCGCGGCGACCAGAGCCAGAATCGCGGACGGTTCCAGCGCACGGGACGGCTTGAGCCGTGGTTCTTCTCGTAGTGCAGGGCCGTCGGCGAGGAACAAGGCGTCGAGCGTTCCGTGCTCTGCCAGACGCGCCATGTCCGCGAAGTAGTCCGGGTCGACGAACGCCGTGGGCGCCAACCCGGAATTCTGCCACGCGGCGAGGTGAATGCCGATATCGAGGACGTTCACGTTGAGAACGACGTGTTCCGCTGACATGTGTCACTGCTCCCTGTCGTCAGGTGTAGACGGGCCTGTTCGCGGACAGGTCCGGTTCCGCGGGTAGTCCGATGTTCAGATAGCCACGCAGCGTCGTCGTCGATCGCCGGGGACGTACGACGCCGTCCTGGATCAGACCGGGGAGGACGTCGTGCAACCAAGCATCGAGGTCGTGCACGTCGACGACGACGCCCGATGCGCCGGCGTCGAGTGCACTGCCGATCGCGTCCACGGACACCGAGGCGAAGGCGGTGTCTCCCTCGACGGCGATGTCCGACGTGCCCGGTCCGAAGATCACCGGCTCCCCCTGCGGGGTGGTCGGCACGGTGAGCGGACCGGCCGTGGCGAAGACCCCCCGGTGGTCGGCGTACCGAATGTCCTCGGCACGAGTGAAGATGTTGGACTCGACATCACCGACGACCGCGGCCGCCGGCCACGTCCGCCACAGTGCTCGTACCGCCGTCACGGCGTCCGGATTCCGCGTCGACCGTGGTGCATCGACCCACGAACTACGCACCCCCAGGCCGAGTTCGGTGGAATCGTCGTCGGACAACACCCACCAGCCCGCACGCCCCCGGGTCAGATGATCGAGTGACGCGACACGGCGGGCGATGTTGTACGGGTGGTCGCGTTGCGGTGCGGCCTCGACGACCAGCCCCAGTCCGGACGTGCGTCGTGCGAGAAAGCTTGCGACCGTGCTGGGATCGAGTCCGACCACCTGCGTGCCGAGGACCACGAACCCGGTGCCCGACGCGTCGAGAGCGGATGCAGCCCGCGCGAGTTCTGCTACCCCGCCGGACGGTACGTCGCGCAGACGCACTCCCACAGGAACGGTTCTCGATACTGGCACAGCAGTGAGTCACTTTCTGTCCGACGTCGTTGCCTCGCAAGACTAGGAGGACTCGGGCCTGCGGGAAACCCTTTCGATCAGCACGATTCGAGTGTCAGGGTGCGGGTTCGCTGTCCAGGATCTCGATGCGCGTTCCCATGGCCAGAAGCGCTGCGGCCGACAGGCCGAACATCGAGTGGAAGGAATCGCTGAAGTGGGAGGGTGACGAGAATCCGGCTTCGACCGATGCGGTCGTGAGATCGCTTCCTCGCGCCACGGCTTCGCCGACGTGCAGCATCCGAGCCCACAGGCGGTACCGCCGGAAGCTCGTACCCGCTTCGGCGGAGAACAGATGCAGAAATCGGGACGTCGACAGGTTGACGGCAGCGGCGAGGTCGGCTGCTGCGACAACGGCGCCCGGCTTCTCGCGGACGATGCGTACGGCCGCACGGATGCGCTCGTCGACTTGCCGCGGCTCGGGGCCGCACAGCGTCTCGACGAGTGCCCGCGGGTCGGGCGAGCCCGCGGCCGCGAGTTCCAACAGTGCTGATTCGGAGGGAAGTCGCAGGCCGAATCCGCCGGTACGGGTACCCGCCGCATCCAGGATACGGTCGGATCTGGATACGCCAGGATCGCTGTAGGCGAACACCATTCGCTCACCGTGCGCTTCCACACGATGGACCGTCCGAGGCGCGACGGCTGCACTGCGCACACTCCACTGTTCGCCGTGCTCGTCGCGCAGCGTGAACGGCGCGTCCGCCCCGACCGCGAAGCACAGGATCGAACCGGAGTGGTAGTCGATGTTCAGAGACGGCCCGACGTACACGGCTTTGCCGGCCCACAGCCACAGCGTCGGCTCGGTACAGCACGTTTCTGGAAGCGCCGCATCTCGCATGCCGGACATGCTTGCACCACATCCGGCAACAGGGAAGAGGTCTGGAACATGAGCATCGTTTCTGCTTTGGGTGATTCGAGGATCGTCGACGGAGTCCGTGTGTACGAGCGAGGGAGCGGATCCCCGATCGTGTTCGTCCACGGATTGTTCGCCAATGCCGCGATCTGGCGGAAGGTCGTTCCGTTGCTCGCCGCGAACCACCGGTGCATCACCGCCGACTGGCCCTTCGGCAGTCACGCGATCCCGGTAGGTCCCGCAGGTGACATGACGGCCACCGGTATTGCCGACGTCGTCGCCGACGTCATCGAGCGACTCGATCTGCGCGATGTGACTCTCGTCGGAAACGACGGCGGCGGAATGCTGACGCAGCTGGTGATCACGCGTCGTCCGGAGCGCATCGGTCGCGTCGTCCTCACACCGTGCGACGCCTACGAGAACTTTCCGCCGCCGTTCTTCGGCTACCTGTGCCGGCTGGCGCAGGTGCCGATCACCCTCGACCTCGTCGCCTTCGCACTCAGGGTGCCGTGGGTGCGCCGGCTGTACGGACGCTCACCGATCGGCTTCGGCTGGCTGAGCCACGCGAGACTGGGTGACGAGCTCCTCGATCACTTCGCAACGCCCATCTTCGACGCCGCGATCCGGCGCGACCTCGCGACGTTCCTCCGATCCGTCGACACGACGTACACGCTCGACGCTGCCCGACGGTTCGGCGGCGTCGAGCAACCCGTCCTGGTGGCGTGGGCGTCGGATGACAAGTTCTTTCCGTTCGAGCACGCGGAGCGCCTGGCGCGGGACTTTCCGAACTCGACGCTGGCCGTGATCGAGGGGTCTCGTACGTGGGTGTCCGAGGACCGGCCGGAGGAATTGGCGTCGGCGATCACGCGCTTCGTCGGTGACGCCGGTCACATGCAACCCACTGCAACTCTCGACCGCTCGTCGTAGACAGGAGTGTGCTGGGTCACAGCACACGAACGAACGACAAGGGAGTCTCCATGACCCAGACCATCGAACCGCCCGTTCTCTCGCAGACACCGCAGCAGCGGGTCGACGCCTGGCTCGCGGATTTCGAAGCCGCGCTGAAGGCTCGTGACCCGGGCCGTGTCGCGGCCAAGTTCGCCGTCGACAGCTTCTGGCGCGACCTGGTGACGTTCACCTGGAACCTCAAGACCGTCGAGGGCCGAGACGGGATCGAGGGGATGCTCGCGGAACGTTTGGAGGACACCGATCCGTCCGGGTTCCACACCACCGAGACACCCGACGAGGCCGACGGGGTGACGTCGGCGTGGATCGAGTTCGAGACCGCCACCAGCCGCGGCAAGGGGCACCTCCGCCTGAAAGGCGACGAAGGGTGGACCTTGCTCACCACCATGCAGGAGCTCAAAGGCCACGAGGAGCGTCAAGGGCACACCCGCATCAAGGGAGCAGTCCACGGTTCCAACGCCGACACCCAGAACTGGGCGGAGAAGAAGGAGATCGAGGAGAAGGAGCTCGGCTACACCGTGCAGCCGTATGCGCTGATCGTCGGTGGCGGCCAGGGCGGTATCGCTCTCGGCGCCCGGTTCCGCCAGCTGGGTGTCCCTGCCATCGTCGTCGATCGAGCGAACCGGCCGGGAGACCAGTGGCGCGGACGCTACAAGAGCCTCTGTCTGCACGACCCGGTCTGGTACGACCATCTCCCGTACCTGCCGTTCCCGCCGAACTGGCCGGTGTTCGCACCGAAGGACAAGATCGGCGACTGGCTCGAGATGTACACCAAGGTCATGGAAGTTCCGTACTGGAGCCGCACCACAGCCAAGACCGCGACCTACGACGAGGCGGCGAAGAAATGGACCGTGGTCCTCGACCGCGACGGCGAGGAAGTGATCCTGCACCCCACGCAGCTGATCATGGCCACCGGCATGTCCGGCAAGAAGAACGTACCCAACTTCCCGGGGATGGAGGATTTCGAGGGCGAGCAACACCATTCGAGCGAGCACCCGGGTCCCGACGCCTACGTCGGCAAGAAGGTCGTCGTCGTCGGCTCCAACAACTCGGCGCACGACATCTGCAAAGCGCTGTACGAGACCGGCGTGGACGTGACGATGCTGCAGCGCAGTTCGACGCACATCGTCAAATCGGATTCACTGTGCGAGATCGCCTTGGGTGATCTGTACTCCGAGCGGGCTGTGGAATCCGGAATGACAACGGGCAAGGCCGATCTGACGTTCGCGTCGCTGCCGTACCGGATCATGCACGAGTTCCAGATCCCGGTGTACCAACAGATCGCCGAGAAGGACAAGGACTTCTACGACCGGTTGGAGAAGGCAGGGTTCCAGCACGATTTCGGTGACGACGGCTCGGGCCTGTTCATGAAGTACCTGCGCCGCGGATCGGGCTACTACATCGACGTCGGCGCATCGGAGCTCGTCGCGGACGGCAAGATCGAACTCGTTGCCGGACAGGTCGAACGGATCGGCAAGAACAGCGTTGTGCTGGAGGACGGGTCGGAACTGCCGGCCGACGTGATCGTCTACGCCACCGGCTACGGCTCGATGAACGGCTGGGTCGCCGACCTCATCGACCAGGCGACGGCCGACAAGGTCGGCAAGGTATGGGGCCTGGGCTCGGACACCACCAAGGATCCGGGTCCGTGGGAGGGCGAGCAGCGCAACATGTGGAAGCCGACGCAGCAGGAGAACCTGTGGTTCCACGGCGGCAACCTGCATCAGTCACGGCACTATTCGCTGTACCTCGCTCTACAGATCAAGGCCAGGTACGAGGGCATCGACACCCCGGTCTACGGCCTACAGGAAGTGCATCACTTGCGCTGACGCTCCCTACGTGAGTGGAAATGCGCACCTCAGTGCGTGTGAAGGCCAGTGCGCATTTCCAATCACAACGGAGGGGGCAGCGTGGAGGCGGCGGCGATGCGACTGAGCTCGTCGACCAGTACGTCGACGGGCAGCGCGGGTGAGGCGGTGGTGCTCAGATTCACGAGAGCATTCGTCGCCCCGATCAGCGCCGTCGACGTCAGCCGGAAGTCGCGGTCGTCGATTTCGCCTCGGTCCACGGCAATGCGGAAGATCGATTGCAGCACGTCGATCCACTCGGAGATCTGAACTTTCCTGTGCTCTTCCATCTCCGGACTGACGCCGATCACTTCGACGAACGCCAAGCGAGGTCGACGCGGATCGGACAGTACGGACTCGAGATACGCCCGGACCAACACCCGCACCCGAGCCTGGAACGGCTCGGACACGGACGCCGCCGCAGCAGCCGTCACCGCGGCCCGCGCCGCCTCGTTCACCTGGTCGTATGCCTCCCTCAGCAACGCTTCTCGGCTGGAGAAGTCCGCGTAGAACTGCCGGGAGGACAGCCGCGCCTCCGCGCAGATCTGCGGTACCGAACTCTGGGCGTACCCGGTCGTCGAGAACACGGTGAAGGCTGCGTCGACGAAACGACTCCGCCGCTCGGCCCGTCTGTCGTCGGCCGAGCGTCCGCCGTAGGCGCGGGTTGGAGTGGGCTGCACACGTCGAATTCTCGCATCCCTGCCGCTGCGGTCAGCGCAGGTAATCGGCCAGCGCTGTCCCGACGGCGTCCGCTCCGAGAGCGTTCGGATGCAAGGGCAATGCCTGATGCGTGGGAACGAGCCCTTCCAGATACCGGTCCTCCGGCGCTGCGCAGGAATCGTGGCCTTCGGCGACAGGGCGGGTGTCGAAGAATTCGATGCCCTTCTCCGCCGCGAGGGTGCGCTGGGTGTTGTTCATGTCGTCGACCTTCGCCTGTAGATAATCCGCGTCGGCCGGGTGCATCGGCTGGTCGGGGAAGCAGCCGCCCGGCCTGATGTAGGTGCCGTACCCGACGAGGACGATGCGGGCGTGGGGCGCTTTCGCTCGGATCGAGTCGATCAATTCCGACCAGGCGGGGACCTGCGCCTTCGTGCTCTCCGCGATCGTGTCGACCCCGTCCACGACGCGGGCGTTGCCGCCATCAGCTGACCGACCAGCGCGACGGGCAGAAGCGCCGTCGCAAGTCTCTTCACCGTGTGCACTCTCTTTCGATGTCCGCAGAACTCGGGGTGGCCTGAGTCACAGCCAAAAGTGAAACACATGCGCTTCAGAAAATCCACGGATTCCGCGAAGGTTCGTCCGCGTCGAGACTCGGACTGAAGTCCGCTGTTCGTCGTAGTCTTCGAGACAGGCCGAATGTTCGAGGTGACGCTGTTCGACTCCGTCGGGATCGGACTGCAGGATCTGGTGTCGGCGCGCACACTGATCGACAAAGCATACGAATTGAAAGTAGGTACGACCGTGGACCTTTCGGCATGAGCACAACACACCTGAGCCGCGCGATCGAACTCGCCGTCGAGGCGGGCGAGGCAGGGAA
Organism: Rhodococcus sp. 114MFTsu3.1; assembly: GCF_000383555.1. Lineage (NCBI taxonomy): Bacteria > Bacillati > Actinomycetota > Actinomycetes > Mycobacteriales > Nocardiaceae > Rhodococcus > Rhodococcus sp. 114MFTsu3.1. The sequence goes on from NZ_KB911546.1 coordinate 274,647, forward strand.
CCGGCCGTTCGGGGCGGTGCTCGTGGGCGCCGACGGCACCGTGCTGGCCGAGGGCCGCAACGAAGTCGCGTCGGGCGGTGATGTCACCGCCCACGCCGAGCTGGTCGCGATCCGCGCCGCCGCGACGGCCGAGAGCGCAACCATGTACGCCAGCGGCGAGCCGTGCCCCATGTGCAGTGCCGCCATGGTGTGGGCCGGCGTCACGCGCATCGTGTTCGGGGCCTCGGAACCGGAGTTCTCGAAGATCCTCGACGGTGGTCCACGGTTCTCGCTGCGCTGCGCCGAAGTGGTGGCCGCAGCGGACGTGGACATCACCGTCGAGGGTCCGGTCGACGAGGCCGAAGCGTTGAACGTCTTCCGTCAGTGAGCGCTCTACACCAGGCGCGCCTCGGGTGACTGCGTCTTCGCCGGGTCGGTCTCGATCGATCCGGCGAGGGCGTCGTCGATCTTCTTCAGCACGTCCGCGTCCAAGGTGACTTCCGACGCCTTGATGTTCTCCGCGATCTGCTCGGGGCGTGACGCACCGACCAGGGCGGCGGCGATGTTGTCGTTCGCCAGTACCCAGGCGACCGCGAGCTGAGCCATCGTGATGCCGAGCGACTCGGCGATCGGCTTCAATTGCTGAACGCGAGTGAGTGTTTCGTCGTTGAGGTAGCGCTCGATCATCTTGTCGCCGCCCTTGTCGTCGGTGGCGCGCGAGCCCTCGGGCAGCGGCTGACCGGGCAGATACTTGCCGGTGAGAACACCCTGAGCGATCGGCGACCACACGATCTGGGAGATGCCCAGTTCCTTCGACGTCGGGATGACCTCGGATTCGATGACTCGCCACAACGCCGAGTACTGCGGCTGGTTGGAGACGATGGAGAAACCGTTCTCGCGGGCCAGCGCCTGACCCCGGCGCAGCTGATCGGCCGTCCACTCCGACACCCCGATGTACAGGGCCTTGCCCTGACGGACGACGTCCCCGAACGCAGCGATGGTCTCCTCGAGCGGAGTCTCGAAGTCGAAACGATGAGCCTGGTAGAGGTCGACGTAGTCGGTGCTCAGCCGTCGGAGAGACGCATCGATGCCCTCGAAGATGTGCTTGCGGGACAGTCCGGTGTCGTTGGGCCCCTTCGGCCCGACCGGGAAGTACACCTTGGTGAAGATCTCCAACGATTCACGCCGAACGCCCTTCAGCGCCTCACCCAGCACGGTTTCGGCGGCGCCGTTCGCGTAGACGTCCGCGGTGTCGAACGTCGTGATCCCCGCATCGAGGGCGGCATGCACGCACTGCGTCGCGACATCGTTCTCGACCTGCGAACCGTGAGTGAGCCAGTTTCCGTAGGTGATCTCCGAGATCTTGAGTCCACTGTTGCCGAGGTATCTGTAAGCCATGCCGAAAACGCTACCCGCGGAGCGGTGCCTCTGCGCTAGCCTCGTGTCACGAGGGACAACGAGGAGCACGGTGTGGTGCGTGAGCAGATCGCATTGTCGTGGCAACGCTCTGCCTCCAGCGGGCTGGAACCCGCCCACTCGCTCGAACAATCCGCTCTACGTGACGTGGACCGGCGCAGTCGTCTCCTCGCAGCCGCCGACCCGATCCTCGACCGCATGGAAAGCATGCTCGACGGTTCCGGCTACTGCGTACTGCTCGCCGACCGCGACGCCCGGCTCGTCGATCTCCGCTTCGGCACGCGAACACTGCGCGACGTCGTGTTCGGCGTCGGCGCCGTCGTCGGCCGATCCTTCACCGAGGAGGCGTCGGGCACCAACTCGATCTCGACGTCGTTCGAACTCCGTAAACCCCTGGCCGTTCGGGGCAGCGAGCACTACATGGAGTCGATGAAGGGCTTCAGCTGCTACGGCCACCCGCTGATCCATCCGATCACCAAACGCATCGAGGGCGTCCTCGACATCACGTTCCTCGAATCCGAGGACAACCCGCTGCTCCAGCCGATGCTCGCGCATTCCGCGCAGGACATCCAGGGGCGGTTGCTGGAAGAGACGCGCAGCGGCGAGCAACGACTCTTCCAGGCATTCCAACATGCGTCGGCTCGGCGGCGCGGCGCACCCGTCGTCGCGATCGGTGACGAACTTCTGCTCGAGAACACGTCCGCAGCCGCCGTCATCGACACCGTCGACCACGCCGCGCTGCGGTCGCTGACGGACGAGTCGATCCGTCGCAGCGGAGTCATCGACTCCGTCGTCCTGAACTCCGGAGCCCGGGCACTCGTGCGATGGGAAAGGCCGGTGTCCGGCACCGGCGTCGTCCTCGAGATAGATGTGCTCGACGAGCCCGCGCGTCGTACGTCGACAGCGGCCGCGTCCCAACCCCTGTGTGTCGTCGGCGAACCGGGAACGGGCAAGTCGACGACACTGGCCAGGCTGACTGCCGCCCGCGCGCCACGATGGTTCGACGCCGCCGATCTCGTCACGACGACACCCGCGGCGTGGCTCGCATCCGTCGAAACGCAGGTGACGGCCGGTACGGATGTCGTGGTGAAGAACATTCACCTGGCCGACGCACCCGTCGCGCACCGACTGCATGCCCTGTTGAAGTCGGCGCGTGGATGGTTCGCACTGTCCAGCTCCATCCGGGACACGTCCACGGCGGAGCACCGCCAACTGCTGTCGTTGTGCACGGACACCGTCGAGCTCGCTCCGCTCAGGTCCAGGCGTCACGAAATTCCCGACCTGGTCCGCGGGATGCTCGCGGAAATCGGCTCCCGTGCCCGGTTCACCCCGGACGCCATGCGCGCTCTCATCGATCACGATTGGCCCGGCAACATCGGCGAACTACGCGACGAAGTGATGAGCGCGGCAGCCCGCAGGTCCGTCGGCGACATCAGCGAACACGATCTGGTCAGGCCCGGTGCGCGGGGTGCGTCGAGTCGTCTGACAGCTCTCGACGCTGCGATGCGAGATGCCATCGTGCACGAACTCGCTCGGTGCGGGGGCAACAAAGCCGCCACCGCGGACAGCCTCGGAATCAGCCGCACCACGCTGTACAAGCGAATGAAGGAACTCGGCATCCACTGAGAACCGCGCGGAGAACGTACAGTTTTTGAACACTCACCCGGCGTGATGCGGGTCACGATCTATGCATGAGTACAGATACGGCAATACACGCGGCATCGCTGTTCATCGGCGGCGAGTGGGCACCCCCGAGTTCGTCGGCGAGGATCGACGTACGGTCGGCCAGTACCGAACAGATCATCGGCTCGGTTCCGGAGGCGCAGGAGGCAGACGTCGACGCAGCCGTCGCGGCCGCCCGTCGCGCGTTCGAGGATCCGAGCGGCTGGAGTCAGTGGGAGCCGTCGGCCCGCGCCGACGCTCTGGACCGGCTCGCCGACGAACTCGAAGCGCGCGGTGAGCAGATAGCCCGCACGGTCTCGGCGCAGAACGGCATGCCGATTTCGATCGCCCTGCAGCTCGAAGCAGGCTTTCCCGTCGCGGTAGTCAGGTACTACGCCGGGCTTGCCAGAACGGCGACGTTCGAGGAATCGCACCCGCACCTTCTCGGCGGCACGACGACGGTGCGTCGGGAACCCATCGGCGTCGTCGGTGCCATCGCGCCGTGGAACTTCCCGCAGACTCTCGCGGCATTCAAGCACGCACCCGCCCTGGCGGCCGGGTGCACCATCGTCATCAAGCCGTCACCGGAAACCGTCCTCGACTCGGTTCCGTTCGCCGAAGCCGTCATGGCGGCGGGCATTCCGCCCGGGGTGGTCAACATCGTTCCCGGCGGGCGCGAGGTGGGCGCCTACCTCGTATCGCACCCGGGTATCGACAAGGTTGCGTTCACCGGATCCACTGCCGCCGGCCGGTCGATCGCCGAGACCTGCGGACGACTACTGCGGCCCGTCACCCTGGAACTGGGCGGAAAGTCCGCGGCGATCGTTCTCGACGACGCCGAACTCGATCTTGCGAAGATCGGCGAAGACCTCTTCGGTGCAACGTTTCTCAACAACGGTCAAACGTGTTTCCTCGGCACCCGAGTGCTCGCGCCACGCAGTCGATACGACGAGGTGGTCGGCGTGCTCGAAGCATTCGCACAATCACTCGCCGTCGGCGACGCGCTGGATCCGGCGACACAGATCGGTCCGATGGCCAGTGAGCGGCAACGAGATCGAGTCGAGGGCTACATCGCGAAGGGCAGTGGCGACGGTGCCCGGCTGGTCACCGGAGGTGTCCGTCCGTCCGATCTCGATCGCGGGTGGTTCGTGTCGCCGACGGTGTTCGCCGACGTCGAGAACGATCACGCCATCGCCCAGGAGGAAATTTTCGGGCCTGTGCTGTCGGTGATCCCGTACGGCGACGAAGCGGACGCCATCCGCATCGCCAACGACACCGACTTCGGGCTCGGCGGCACCGTCTGGACCTCCGACGACGAACGAGGGTACGGCGTCGCCAAGCAGATTCGCACCGGAACCATCGGCATCAACCGCTACATGGTCGACCCGGGTTCACCGTTCGGTGGCGTCAAGGACAGCGGCATCGGCCGCGAACTCGGCCCCGACGCCCTCGGCAACTTCCAGCAGTTCAAGTCCATCTACCGCTAGGAGATCTTTCGTGAAGACCAAAGCTGCAGTACTTTTCGAAGCACACAAGCCGTTCGAGATCCTCGAACTCGAATTGGACGGACCCGGGCCGGGCGAAGTCCTGATCAAGTACGTCGCTGCCGGCCTGTGCCACTCGGACCTCCATCTGCTCGACGGCGACCTCCCACCGCGCTTCCCGATCGTCGGTGGGCACGAAGGCTCCGGAATCATCGAGGAAGTGGGGCCCGGCGTGACCAAGGTCAAGCCCGGCGATCACGTCGTCTGTTCGTTCATCCCCAACTGCGGTACCTGTCGCTACTGTTCGACGGGCCGACAGAGCCTGTGCGACATGGGCGCAACGATTCTCGAAGGCTGCATGCCCGACGGCTCATTCCGGCGTCGCGACAGCAAGGGAACCGAGTTCGGCGCGATGTGCATGCTGGGAACGTTCGCCGAGCGCGCCACGATCTCGCAACACTCCGTCGTGAAGATCGACGACTGGTTGCCCTTGGAGACAGCGGTTCTCGTCGGATGCGGCGTGCCGTCGGGCTGGGGCACCTCCGTGTACGCGGGTGGTGTGCGGGCCGGTGATTCGGTGATCATCTACGGCATCGGTGGTCTCGGCATCAACGCGGTGCAGGGCGCCGTGCACGCGGGCGCCAAGCACGTCCTCGTCGTCGACCCGCTGGAATTCAAGCGGAACCAGGCGTTGAAGTTCGGTGCGACACATGCTTTCGGCGACTACGCCAGCGCCCAGGAGAAGCTCACCGAGCTCACCTGGGGCCAGGGCGCGGATCAGGCCCTGATTCTCGTGGGCACCGTCGACGAGGAAGTGGTCCAGGCAGCGACGGCCGCCATCGGCAAGGGCGGCACCGTCGTCATCACCGGTCTCGCCGACCCCGAGGCGCTGACCGTTCACGTCTCCGGCACGGATCTGACGCTGAACCAGAAGACCATCAAGGGCACACTGTTCGGCTCCGCGAACCCTCAGTACGACATCGTCCGGCTGCTGCGCCTCTACGACGCCGGCCAGCTCAAGCTCGACGAGCTGATCACCAACACGTATTCACTCGAGCAGGTGAACGAGGGGTACCAGGATCTGCGAGACGGCAAGAACATGCGAGGGGTGATTCACCTCTAGAACCCACGTGAGTACCGCCCCCTTGTGAGGCTTGTGTAGGTCCTGACCTACATAAGTACTCACAAGGGGGAGCTAGCTAGCCGCCTACCGCCTCGAGCTGGGGACGAATCTTCTCCACCGAGTACTCGATCGACGCCTTGGACGGCAGATTGAATCCGACCACCGTGGCGTAGTCCTGCACCGAGACGCCGCCGCTCGCCACGGCGGGCAGGGAATCGAAGCCAGGCAGGGCCTGGAGGTCGGCGGCGGTTCCACCGTTGGGCAGCATGACGACCAGGTCGGCAGTGAGTTCGTTGATCCGTTCGGGACTGAAGACCAACCGGCCGCTCGTCGCCTCCGGCGAGGCTGCGAGGTCCGCAGGAACACTGAGACCGATGCTGTCGAAGACCTGCGCGGCACCGTCGTCGGGATCGACGACGGCCACGAGTTGCTGCGTGGCGACGATGTACTGGGCGAGCACCGCGGTCTTGCCGTCCAAGCCTGGGTACTCGGCGGCGATGCCGTCGGTGAAGCCTTCGCCCTCGGCGATGATCGACTGCGCGTCGTCCTCACGGTCGAAAATCTTTCCGAGCGTTTCGATCTGCCACTGCCAGCTGTCCACCGTGCTCTTCTCGGGGAAAACCGTGGGCGCGACCGCACTGAGCGACTGGTACGGCTCGGGAGATGCGATCCCCGCCACCAGAATGAGATCCGGCTGCAGTGCCGCGATCTCCTCCACGGGCGGGGTCGCGTTCATCGTGTCGACCGACGTCGAGTCGAGCATCACGGAATCCTCGGTCAGGCCCGTCTGCCAGGGGTAAAGCTTCCGCTCGTATCCCTGAGATCCTGCGGAGATGTACCCGACCGGGGAGACGTCGAACTCCGCCAGCGCGTCCACCCACTGTTGCCCGAGGGCGACGATGCGCTCAGGCGTTCCCTGTATCGTCGTCGAGCCGACGACGTGATCGATTGTCACCGTCCTGTCGTTCGACCCGGCGGAGCTACTGTCCCCCGAGTCACTGCTACAGGCCACGAGGCCCACAAGTGCCACCGAGGCAATGATCATGCGCATCGCGGTCCGCTTCATGCGCGTGAAGTTAGCACAGCCTCGCCTAAGCCTCTAGAGGTACTTCTTCAACTCCATCCGCGCGATCGACATCTTGTGCACCTCGTCGGGGCCGTCCGCCAGCCGCAGCGTCCGGATGTGGGCGTACATCATCGCGAGCGGGAAGTCGTCGGACACACCGCCGCCGCCGTGGACCTGAATGGCCCGGTCGATGATCTTCAGCGCCATCTCCGGAGCTGCCACCTTGATGGCGGCGATCTCGGTGCGTGCTTCCTTGTTGCCGACGGTGTCCATCAGGTACGCGGCCTTCAGCGTCAACAGTCGCGTCTTCTCGATGTCGATGCGAGCCTCGGCGATCCAATCCTGGATGTTGGCGCGCGTCGCGATCGGCTTACCGAAGGTGACTCTCGATACCGCACGGCGGCACAGCAGTTCGAGTGCCCGCTCGGCGACGCCGATGGTCCGCATGGCGTGATGGATCCGCCCGGGGCCCAACCTGGCCTGACTGATCGCGAAACCCTCACCCGGCCCCTTCAACACGTCCTTCGACGGCACCCGCACGTCCTCGAAGAGCACCTCGGCGTGACCTTCGCGGTCGACGTAGCCGAACACCGGCAGGTTCCGTACGACGGTGACACCCGGCGCATCGATGGGCACGACGAGCATCGACTGCTGACGGTGGCTGGCGGCATCCGGCTCGGTCTTGCCCATGACGATGAGAACTTTGCAGTTCTTGTGCAGCGCATTCGACGTCCACCACTTGCGGCCGTTCAGGATGTAGTCGTCGCCGTCGCGTTCCATTCGCATGGCGATGTTGGTGGCGTCGGAACTGGCGACGTCGGGTTCCGTCATCGCGAAGGCGGACCGAATAGTGCCGTCCAGCAACGGCTTCAGATACTTCTCCTTGTGCTCGTCCGTTCCGAACAGCGTGAACACTTCCATGTTGCCCGTGTCCGGCGCGTTGCAGTTGCACGCTTCGGGCGCCAACAGGCTCCGGCCCATGATCTCCGCGAGCGGGGCATACTCGAGATTGGTCAGGCCGGGCCCCCACTCCTGGTGGGGGTGGAAGAGGTTCCACAACCCGCGCGACCGGGCTTCCTTCTTCAGATCCTCGATGATCTGGGGTTGCCCGTGCGGGTCGCCGAGCTCGCGCATCTGCTCGTCGTAGACGGACTCCGCCGGGTAGACGTGAGAGTCCATGAACTCCAACAGATCCTGCTGATACTTCCGGCCGCGCTCGGTGGTCTCGAAGAAGGACACGTCGCTCCTTTAGTTGTCTTGCCCCAGAAGGGCTTTCTGGTAGCGACGCATGCCGCGCAACCACCGGTCGTAATCGGAACCCTTGTTGCGGTACATCTCCAGCACGTTCCGGTGCGGCAGAATCAAGAACTCCTCGGCATCCATCGCAGCGAGGACGACCTCCGCGACGTCACTCGGCTCGAGCACGTCGCCCGCGGAGAGCACGGCAGCAGTAGCCGCCGCCCCGAGTGAATTACCGGATTCCTTGCCCTCGTACAGCAGCTTGGTGTTCACACCCATGGGGCACAGGCAGCTGACGCGAATGCCGCGGTCACCGTAGGTGACGTTGAGCCACTCCGAGAAACCCACGGCCGCATGCTTGGTGGTCGCGTACGTGGCAGAACCGATCTGTGTGAGCAGGCCGGCAGCCGACGCGGTACTGACGAAGTAGCCCTCGCCGCGCTCGATCCACCCGGGCACCAGAAGCTGCGCAGCGCGGATGTGCGCGCGCAGATTGACGTCGATGGACAGATCCCACTCGGCTTCCGTCGCGTCGAGGCCCGGTGCGCCACTGATGCCCGCGTTGGCGAAGTAGAGGTCCACGGGACCGAAGGTGTCCTCGGCGAGAGCGATCAACGCGGTGATGTCGTCGGTTTTCGACGCGTCACCCCCGAGAGACACCGCCGAGCCAGGTTCGAGCGACTCCACCACCCGCGACGCCGACGCCGCGTCGAGATCGGACACGACGACCTTCGCGCCTTCCGCGACGAGCCGCTGGGCAAGTGCACCGCCGATCCCGCCTCCGCCTCCGGTGATCACAGCAACCTTGCCTGTTACCTTCATCACCCAGGTATATCACCTCGATATCCCCCCAGCCGAGACGAGGTGGAATACCGCTGCGCCCCGGTCGGTTCGTCTCCGACGTGACCGAAACAGCATCCGCGGGGCTATTCACTCCGTTCGAAACCAAGTCCCTGAAACTGCGTAACCGCTTCGCGATGGCGCCGATGACCCGCGCGTTCTCCCCCGGCGGAGTCCCGCGCGAGAACGTCGCCGAGTACTACCGCAGGCGGGCCGCAGGCGGAACGAGCCTCATCATCACCGAGGGCACGCTGATCCCCGACCCCGCGGCAGGCCCGGACACCCGAGTTCCCCACATCTACGGCGAGGACAGCCTCGACGGATGGAAGAGCGTCGTCGACGCCGTCCACGCCGAGGGCTCGGTGATCATCCCGCAGCTCTGGCACCTCGGCGTGCAGCGCGGAGACTCGCCGCGCCTCAACCCCGAGGTGACAACGGTCAGCCCGTCGGGCATCGCCCTGGACGGCACTCCGTTGGGCCGCGCCTTCACGAGCAGCGACCTCGACCAGCTGATCCAGTACTGGGTCGACGCAGCGGCTAACGCGAAGAGCGTCGGGTTCGACGGAGTCGAGCTGCACGGCGCGCACGGTTACCTTCTCGACGAGTTCCTGTGGCAGACAACCAATCTTCGTGACGACCGTTTCGGCGGATCCCTCGAAGCTCGTACCCGCTTCCCGGCCGAGGTGGTGGCGGCGATCCGAGCCGAGGTGGGTGACGACTTCGCGATCGTCTACCGATACTCGCAGTGGAAGGCCGATCACTACGACGCTCGGATCGCGCAGACCCCGCAGGAACTGGAGAAGATCCTCACCCCGCTGGTCGACGCCGGGGTCGACGTGCTCCACCCCTCGACCCGTCGCCACTGGATTCCCGAGTTCCCCGAGCACGATGCAACCCGAGGACTGGCCGGGTGGACCAAGGAAATCACCGGCCTCCCGACGATCACCGTCGGCTCGGTCGGGTTGGACAAGGAGTTCGGCAGCGCCTGGGGTCCGGACGGTGCGTCGGGAACGACCGACCTGACGCCGCTGTTCGAGCAGTTCGAGCGGGGCGAATTCGACATCGTCGCCGTCGGCCGTGCCCTGCTCGCCGACGCCGAGTGGGTGAACAAGGTCGAGTCCGGCCGATTGAACGAGCGCATCGCCTTCACCCGCGATCACATCACCGAACTCGTCTAGCCCCTATGTGAGTGGTTGTGTAGGCCCTGGCCTACACAACCACTCACATAGGTGGCGAGCTTTCTCACCGCCGTGCTCGCCTTGGGCGACCAGGTCAGGGCGAGAACAGCGTCGGCAGGCACGTCCGAGATCGGTACCGGGACCAATCGATCCTCGAAATCCGGTGCCATGGAACGACTCAGGATGGCAACGCCCAAACCTCTGGCCGCCAAGTCGGCGACAGCTCCCGGCGCACTGGCGGCCAACGCGACGTCGGCGGTGATATCCGCTGCGGCACAGGCGTCGTCGAACACGGATCTGATTCCGGTACCCACCGGCAGGCACACCACCCGGTGGGCGCACACCTCGCCGAGTGTCACCGCCGATACCGACGCCAGCGGATGCCCGGGCGGTACACACGCCGCCAGTCCTTCCGTGATCATGACCAGCGATTCGAGCCCCTCGGGCGGACCGTGAGCGGTGCCGACGAGGGCGACGTCGAGCGTGCCCGACCGGACGCGCGCGATCAACTCGTCGGAATTTGCCTCCGCCAACGTGATGTCCACGCCCGGGTACGCGGAGTGGAACGCAGCCAAGGCGTCGAACAGCGGTGTGACGGTGCATGCGGTGACCATTCCGACGGCGACCCTTCCGCGCACGAGGGAGAGCACCTCGTCGACGGAATGGCGAAGGGCTGCAGATGATTCCAGTGCGCGGCGCGCGTGTACCAGGGCAGCTGTCCCCGCTACCGTCAGCCGCGCCACCCTGCTGCTGCGGTCGATCAGCTCGGCCCCGACCTCCTTCTCCAGCGCTTTGATCTGGGCACTGATGCCGGACTGGCTGATGTTCACCCGCTCGGCCGCACGGGTGAAGTTGGCTTCCTCCGCGACGGCGACGAAGTACTCGAGCTGCCTCAGTTCCATAAGCTGTAATTCTAGCTTTCATCACAACTATCTGTTGGACTTCTAGTACCGGTGTGATGACGATGGAACCATGACAAACAAAGCAACGACCGACAAAGCAATGACACCGGAAGACATCACCCGCCTCTTCGTCGAGCGATCCAACGCAGGAGACGCCGACGGTGTCGCGGCGCTCTACGCCGACAACGCCGTCATGGCCTACCCCGCCGGACAGACGACGACAGGCCGAGCCGCAATACGTGAACTGTGGGCGTCGGTGCTCGCGCACGGGCCTCGTTTCGAACTGGAGGAGGGACTGCCGACGCTGGTGTACGGCGACATCGCGCTCACCTCGACGGCACCGAAGGACAATGCAGGCGCCCGCGCCCAGGTCGTGCAGCGTCAACCGGACGGTTCGTGGCTGCGCATCATCGATCAGCCGGAGTTCGACCCGACCTCGTGACACGCCCCGTCGGACTGCTCTGACAGTATTTCCCCTCGTGATACCGCAGCCGCTACACCGAACGATCGATGCGCTCGCTCGGCGACTCGGCCGCAGTAGTGCCGCACTGAACGAGCAGGTCCAGAAGTTCGACTCCGAACACCCTTGGTTCCTCAGCTCCGAGGAGCGCGGCAACCCCGACACCCGCATCGCGGCCTGGACGGACGGCAACCGGGTCACCCCGCTCGTGCACGGCAAACCCTATTTCGCGGCTCTGGCGAGCGCGCTGGACGCCGCGGGCGAGGGCGACCTGGTGCTGTTCACCGATTGGCGCGGTGACCCGGAACAGCTGCTGACCGACGACACGACCGTCGAGGACGCGCTCGCGTCGGTTGCGCAGCGCGGCGGCATCGTCAAGGGCATGGTGTGGCGCTCGCACATCGAGACCCTCGGCTTCACCGGTCCCAAGAACCGGAAGTTGGCGTTGCGTCTCGAGGAGGCAGGCGGCGAGGTGATTCTCGACCAACGGGTCCTGACGCTGGGAAGTCATCACCAGAAGTTCGTCGTCGTCCGGTATCAGGATCCCGACACGGTCGACCTCGCGTTCGTCGGTGGTATCGATCTCGCGCGTGCCCGACGCGACGACGCCGATCATTTCGGCGACCCCGTGAGCCGGCCGTTCCCGCCCGAGTACGGCGAACTTCCCGCGTGGCACGACATGCAGGTGCAGGTGCAGGGGCCCGCGGTCCGCGACATCGAGCACGTCTTCCGTGAACGGTGGGAGGATCCGGCCGCGTTGTCCCGCCTGCCGTGGCACGCCATCCCCGACATTCTCCGCGGCGTCACCCGTGAGGTGTCGGAACTGCCGGAGCAGCACGACGCACCCGCAGCCGCGGGCACCTGCAGCGTCCAACTTCTCCGCACGTATCCGCGCAGACGCCCGGCGTATCCGTTCGCGACTCAGGGTGAGTTCAGCGCGGCCCGCGCGTACGCGAAGGTTCTGCGGCGCGCCCGCGAACTGGTCTACGTCGAGGATCAGTACCTGTGGTCGGTGGACGTGGCGCGGGTGTTCGCCGCCGCTTTGCGACGCTCACAGGATCTGCGCCTGGTCATCGTCGTCCCGAAACATCTCGACGACGACAGTGCCATCACCATTCCGTCGGCTCTGCTCGGCCACTCCGCGGCACTCGACGTGATCCGCGATGCGGGTGGTGACCGCGTGCTCGTCCTCGACCTCGAGAACGATCGCGGCATCCCGGTCTACGTGCATTCGAAGGTGTGCATCGTCGACGACGTGTGGGCCGCCGTCGGTTCCGACAACTTCAACCGGCGGTCGTGGACTCACGACTCCGAACTGACGGCCGCGATCGTCGACGACGAACGCGACGTTCGTGAACCCGTCGACCCGGCCGGTCTCGGCGACGGAGCACGGGTGTTCGCGCGCGAACTACGGCTGGAACTCATCCGCGAGCACCTGGGCCGCGCGCCGGGCGACGACGAAGACCTCGTCGATCCCGCGTCGTTCTTCGACGCGGTGAGCAGCAGCGCGGCGCGTCTCGACGCCTGGCACACGGCACCGTCGGCGTCGCCGCGCCCGTCGGGCAGACTTCGCCGCCATGAAATCGACGTGCCTCCGCAGTGGCAGCAACGGCTGGCGGCGGTCGCGTATCGCCTGTTCGTCGATCCCGACGGCAGGCCCCTCGGTATGAGGTTCCGCCGCCGTTTCTGACACACTGAACATTCAACTTCCCTACGAATCGTTCAGAAACGGGCATTTCGATGGATTTGCAGCGCGTCAGCTCACGTGTCGGCAGCGCTGCCGACGTGACTCGTCGCGCAGCACTCGTCGGCGCAGTGGTGTTTCTCGCCTGTCTGTTCGGGATCGCAACTCGCCTTCCGGGCACGCTGGCCGTGTTCTGGCCCGCCAACGCCCTGCTGCTGGGCATACTGCTTCGCTCACCGCGCCTCGCAACGCCCGCCACCTGGGTCAGTGCGACGCTCGGCTACATTGCCGCCGACACGGTGACCGGTAGTCCACTGTTCTCCAACCTCGTCCTCAACCTGTGCAACGTCGCAGGCGTCGCGGCGGGCTTCCTGGTCTTCCGTCTCATCGGCCAGCAACGCCCCTGGCTGACGCGTGTCCAGTCGCTTGCGTTGGTGGCCGCGGTCATTCTCGTCGCGTCCTCCGTCGCCGGTGTCGCGGGCGGATTCGCGAACTCGGCCATCGAGTCGACTCCGTGGCAGAGCGGATGGGCGCGCTGGTTCTCCGGAGAGTTCCTCAACTACATGGCGGTCATGCCTGCGGTTCTCACCGCGCCCACGAGGGCGGACCTCCGTCGATTCCGTCGGCGCGGCGAGGTCGTCGCACTCGCGCGGCGGGTCGCCCCAGCCGCTGCGTTGTTGGTGCTCTGCCTGATCCTCGTGTGGGCGGTCGGAGGCTCGGGCGCGATCACGTTCGCCATGCCCGCCCTCGTCGTGGCCGCGTTGACGACGGGGGTCTTCGTCACGTCGCTGTTCATCTGGACGACGACGATGTGGATGCTCGTCCTCACCGCCGACGGACACATCGGGGTCCCGGACCTCGGCGCGATGCCGGTGGAACTGTCGGTCAGCATCGGATTGTCGTTCCTCGCGATCGCGCCGATCGCCGTGGCCTGCGTGACCAACGAGCGGCGCGCAGCCATCACCGCGTTACGCCACGCCGTCGCTCACGACGACCTGACCGGCGCCCTACGCCGGGACGAGTTCTTCCGTCGCGCACACCGTTTGACCCGCGACGCCGCCGACGGTGTTGCCACGGTCCTGATGATGGACCTCGATCACTTCAAGGCCCTCAACGACACGTACGGGCACAGCGCGGGCGACGGTGCTCTCGAGCGATTCGCCGACGACGTCCGGTCTCACCTCGGCCGCCGTCACCTGTTCGCGCGGCTCGGCGGAGAAGAATTCGCGGTGTTCTGCACCGACGTCTCCGAGCTCGACGCCTACGCCATCGCAGACACCATTCGCATCGGCCAGTTCCAGCGTGCGACAGAGCACTTCGCCGGTCACGGCGTGACCGTCAGCATCGGACTCGCGCACGGATCCGACAGTCTCGAGATGCTCTTCGACGCTGCCGACCGGGCGCTGTACGACGCGAAGCGACAGGGCCGCAATCGCATCGTCACAGCAACACCCGCGAGCGACGTTCACCGGTCGACCTGACGGACACTGTCAGGACAGGGCTTGAACCACTCTGTCCGCCAACGGTTTCGTCGACGCCGGATTCTGCCCGGTGTAGAGCGTGCGGTCGACGACGACGTGCGGCGACCACGGATCGGAGCTCTCGAACCGTGCGCCGAGCTCCTTCAACCTGGATTCGAGAAGCCACGGCGCCTTGTCCGCCAGACCTGCCTGGGTTTCCTCCTCGTCGGTGAAACCGGTCAGCTGATAGCCGTCGAACACCCATCCCCCGTCCGACGTCGTGGCAGGCAGCAGGGCAGCGGGTGCGTGGCACACTGCCGACACGATCTTGCCCGTACTCAGGAAATCGGTCACGAGCGCACCGAAACTCGTCGACACCGCGAGGTCCTCCATCGGCCCGTGGCCTCCCGGCACGAAGATTGCATCGAAGTCCGATGCCCGCTGATCCTCGAGCGAGGCCGGGTTCTGCAGTATCGACTCGATCGAGTCCAAGTATTTCTTCTGGTCGGCGACCTTCGCCTCGTCGCCTCCGTTGGCGTCGACCGCAAGCGATCCCTCGTCGACGACGGGCGCCCTGCCACCCGGCGTCGCGACGACGACATCCCAGCCGGCGTCGACGAACGTGCGGTGAGATTCGACGAGTTCCTCGGCCCAGAAGCCCGTCGGATGCTTGGTTCCGTCGTTCAGGGTCCAGTGGTCGGCGGCGGTCACAGCGAACAATAGTTTCGTCATGCGTCCTGGCATGCCCGCTGGCGCTACTTCCGAATCAGTCGCGCACTCCGGTCATCGTCACTTACCAGGTGAGGACAGGTACGTCATGAGCCTCGTCGTCACGTACCCGCTGTTGTAGGCGCCGAGGGCGTTGAACTGCTCCAGCGGGGTGCCCGCACGCCTGACGCCTGCGCTTTCGAACTGCCCGACGGTGATGACCGGTTGTGTACCGCCGGCCTGCAGTGCCGCGATGTCGGAGGACAACTGCGCGCGGGCGAGGTCGAAAGCGTTCGACAGCGCGTTCTCGTACATGAACCCGGTGACGCGGAGGTTGTCGTCGGTGATCGCGTTGTTGTAGTACTTCTCGACCAGTTGCTGATTGCGGACGTAATTGCTGACGCCGTAACCGATGGTCGCGTACTGCCCGTTGGGCTTTCCCTCTCCGAGATACTTCTCGATCGCGGGCTGCGCGTTCCGTTGGTGCACGGCTGCCGCGACGTCGATGTCCATGTAGGACAGCTGGCCGATCACCGAATCCAGTGAGCGCCCCGTACGATCCGCCACCTGGGCGGGCATTCCGGTCCGAAACGCGGCGAGGTTGGCGTCGGCGCCGCGGCGGAAGAAGTCGCCGACCTGAGCGAGGTCGACGCCCGAGTCGATGTCGGCGCCAGGATTGTCGCGGCCGACCTCCCACACGGCTTTCGTACCTGCCAGTTGGGCTTTCGCTGCTTCGAGAAAGATCAACGGGGTCGAGAGATAGTCGACGAACTCGACGATGTCGATGGGTTGTGTGTCGATCCGGCCGTCGATCGCCTCGATCTCGCTTGCGGCGTAGTCGAAGATCGTCAGCGCGTCGAAGGCGCCCGCGTACGCGTTGACCACTGCTTCGACGTCGGGCAAGGTCTTGGGTTCGAACGTGGCGATGGAATCGAGAAACGAGAAGAACGCGGCTTCCGCCGGACCTGTGTTGGTAGCCTGCGCAACAAATGCGCCCAGACCCGCCGGACCCTGAGAGACCAACGGTGTCAACGAGTTACCCACCGAATACGACGCTTCCATGACGGCGGCGGCTTCGAGCGCGGTGACCAACGCGCCGGCTATCGACCCTTGCCGATGCAGATCTCGAGCCCGGTCGGCGGCCTTCGCAGCAGTCTCCGGGAGCCCGGTGTTCATCATCGTCCGAAGGATGTTCACGTCGAGCGTGTCCAGCATCGTCAGCGCATTGTCGTACCGGCCCATCGCGGCGGTGTACTGCGCGTCGACCTTGTCGTACGCCCGGTTGTCGAGCCGCGTGTCCGGTTCCAGCCTCGGTGCCTCCAACTCGGAGCCGGTGAGCAGCCCGTACGCCTCGTAGATATCACCGACCTCGACGACGTTCACTCCGGCTCGGTCCCCGATCCGCACGACATCGACACTGTCTCCGTTGCGGTCGGTGCTGTTGCGCTGCCCGAGTGGGATCAGCACCGTGTCGTACCCGGCGGCGCCCGCGGCCTGCACCTTCTCGGGGATGCCACCGACAGGACCGATGGTGCCCGTTGCGTTGATCGTTCCGGTCATCGTCGCGGTGTCGGAGATCTGTTCGTCGCGCTGCAACGCGATGAGCGCCGCGGTCTTCAACGCGCCCGCGCTGGGACCGTCGATCTGCCCGCTGATCTCGAACTCGAAGCGACCGGACATCGGCTGCGACATGATCAACGTCGAAACGATCGCGGCGTTCCACGACGCCGCCCTCGAGGCGTCGCCCAGGCCGGAGACCTCGGCTTCGGAGAAGTCGACGCGAAACGACGAGTCCGTGGTCGCCGACCTCGTGACGATTTCCTCACCGACTCCACCGTCGCCGCTTCCGGTGGTGAAGAGCGGCGCGATGGTCATCGACCTGCTCTCCGTCGATACCGCACCCATCCCCTCGGACAGTGCCGTCCCCTGCGTCGTCGATGCGCAGCCGACCGCGAGTACCGCGGCCACCCCCACGGCGACCGACCTGGTCGCGAGAACTCTCCGCCTTGCCATGACAACCCTCCCCGAACACACCGAATCGGACAAAAAGAACAATCGCCCGTTCAATGTAGGAGATGGCAGCCCGTCAGGCCATGAGTAGATCCACTCGAGCAGACTGGGTAGAAACCGATCAGGCCGGGTCTCGCCGCGGGGGTGCCGTCGTCCTTCGCCGGACGAGCTCCGGCGCCAGCACCACATCGCGCGCAGTCTCACCCGCTATGCGCGCGAGCGCTTCCTGCACCGCAGCCTCGGCGAGCGCGGCCACATCCTGAGAGATCGACGTCAGCTGGATGTGGGCAATGCGCGCCAAGCGAGAATCGTCGTATCCGACGACCGAGACGTCCCCCGGTACGTCGACACCGCGACGGAGCAGGTGATCCAGTACTCCGGTGGCGGAGTTGTCGTTGAACGCCACCACGGCCGTCGGAGGATCGGACGAGTCGAGCAGCTGCCGCATTCCCTGTGCGCCTTCGGTTTCGGTGATACCACCCTCGACGATGGGGGCCGGCAGACCGTGCCTTGTCATGGCGTCGGTGAAGCCTTGGCGCCTGTCCTGCGCGCCCGCCGAACTGCCACCGTCGATGTGGGCGATTCGCTTGTGTCCCAATGAAATCAGATGCTCCACCGCCGAACCGACACCGGCCACATCGTCACCGCGCACCGATCCGATACCGTCGACGCCGCTGGTGCGCAGCAACGTCACGACCGGCACCGCACGGTCGACCGAACCGAGTTCGGTTGCATCCATTCGCGACCCGAGCAGCAGCGCTGCTTCGCATCGCTCGTGCACGAGCGTCTTCACCGCACTGGCCTCGTCCCGAGTGGGCGCGACTGCACCGAGCATCACGTCGTACCCGGCGCGTTCGGCAACGCCGTAGATCTGCTCGACGAGATCGCCGTGGAACGGCTGCTGAAGATCGAACGTGACCCCCAACAGGCGGGAGCTGGTCTGACGAAGTTTCTGCGCACGACGGTCCGGGACGTAACCGATCTCGTCGGCGATCGACTTG
Organism: Rhodococcus sp. 114MFTsu3.1; assembly: GCF_000383555.1. Classification (NCBI taxonomy): domain Bacteria; kingdom Bacillati; phylum Actinomycetota; class Actinomycetes; order Mycobacteriales; family Nocardiaceae; genus Rhodococcus; species Rhodococcus sp. 114MFTsu3.1. The sequence goes on from NZ_KB911546.1 coordinate 292,859, forward strand.
ATCCGCGCACGAGTCTCCTCCGAAGCCCCCTCCACTCCCCGCATGACGATCGAGACGAGCGCAGGTGACACCCCGGCAGCTTTCGCCACATCGGCCATGGTCGGTCGAGCCACAGAAGTCCCTTTCCGTCGTTTTCGCCTCGAGAGCAACAGTAGACAGAACGCCTCCCCGACGCCCATTCGAACATATGCACTAACAGGCTGTGGACAAACCTGTGGAAATCTCGAGGACCAACCTGTCCGATCTGTGGATGGCGTGTGGATGAACGTGCGCCAGCGACAGGTTTTCACTGCTCAGGGGCTGTGTATGCGAATTACACGCCTGTGAGTAAACGAGGCCGGTCGGCTGTGGATCGACCGTCGCTAAGCTCGGAGGCATGAGCGAACCGATCCTCGTCTGCGCATCCGTCTCCCACGGAAACACCAGACAGGTCGCCGACGCCATCGCCGGGGTCCTCGGCGCCGCGGTGATCTCACCCGAATCGGCCGATCCCGCCGGCCGCGACCTCGACGGGCACGACCTCGTCGGCTTCGGATCAGGCATCTACTACGGCTCGTTCCACTCCGACCTGGTTGCCTACATCGAGGCACTACCACCCCAGGACGGCAAACCCGCGTTCCTCTTCGCCACCAGCGGCCTCGCCGAATCCCGCTGGCTCCGCTTCTCCGCATCACTCGTCGAACGGCTCGAACACAAAGGCTTCGACGTCGTCGGAGGTTTCTCCTGCCGCGGATTCGACACATTCATGCCGTTCAAGCTCGTCGGTGGCATCCGACGCGGGCGACCGAACAGCACCGACCTCGCCTCCGCCCGCGCCTTCGCCGAGCACCTGCTCGACAACGCTCGATGAGACCCCGCCCCGCACGACAAAACCCCTCCCCAACTGACATTGGGAAGGGGTTTCGCTCTTACGAGCCGCCTAAGAGAATCGAACTCTTGACCTTTTCAATACGGACCAACCTGTTAGACAGTCCATCTGGTGCCGCAGGTTACGAACAGCCCAGGTCAGGCGCTGTACCGCTTGTGTGCATTCCAAGCGTTCTCGCCTAGTGCGCACAGTTACCGTTCCCTTAAAGTGCCCCTAGGGATCATTTTTCAGACCCAACCCTTCTTGGTGTTGTCACCAAAAAGGGTGCCCGCTGGTGAGCCCCGTTTTCGCGGCCAACCGTGAATATGGGGTCAGCGTCGGCGGCGTTCGGGCATCTGAGGGCAACCGCGGACAATCCAGTCCTCGACGTCCTTCGGCATGAAGAACATTTTCTGTCCGCGCCCACGGTTCGGCTGGCACTTGAGTGCCCCGGTGTTGGCAGCGTCACGGACCCAGTTCTCGCCGTGGCGGGAGACCTCCGAAACTTCTTTCGTGGTCATGGGGCGCTCGATCACCGACACCACGGTAATACCGAACCCCTGCACGGTGCTCGACAGACCAGTGGCGCGCCCGAATGTAAGGTCGGTCCATTCGGTCGACCGACTGCCGCCCTGCCTCCGGGCACGTACCTTCGCTGGCATGGATGAACTGCAAGATCAGAAGTGCGCTGTCGATGGATGCGTGGCACCCGCCACTCGGCAGGACGAGGTGCTCGGTAAGCACCTCCGCATTGGCGGTATAGATCTGCCGAAGGCCACAGTTCGTGTATCCGCTTGGCTCTGCGCGGGGCATGACCTCAACGACACCGGCAGAATCCACCTCGAACTATGACGAGTCCGGATGACACGCGCCGCTTCTTCGACCGAGTCCAGCAGTTCGAGGATGCCGCGTTCTGGCCATCGAAGACGATTGAGCGTCTGATCCTCCAGGTGCTAGGCGGATGGTCGAACCTTGTCGAGCAGGTGCGGTGGCAGCGCTACCACGCGGCCGGAGTCGAGAACCAGGGCGAAATCGTGCACCCAAATGCCGAACAGCTCGGCAAGACCCTGAAGAACATTGCGCGCGACGCAGGGATTCGTGCACCCGGTGCGGAGATGAAGTCCGCGGCGGCCACTGTCCGCGACGTGCGCAACGACCTCGCGCACATGCTCTACCTGGAGGAGATCGAGGGCGAGTCCCCTCACCGGACTGTGAATTACGTCCGCGTCGACGGCATGGAGTTCGCAGACGAGAAGTGGTCGGCCCAGAAGCGCCGACGCGTAGCGGTCACCGAGGACAGATTACGCGAGGCGCTGGCCGCAACGAAGTGGCTGATGGATTGCGTATCGGCGCTCGATTACGTGGGGCAGATCCTCGACGAGTTCCCCGACGACGCGCCTTTGCCTGGTGGCGTGGAACACCTGCCGTGGTGGTTCGACGACTGGGGCGACAAGCGGACTGCCCAGCTGACCGTAGGCGATATGCGGGCCGCACGGTAGGCGATTAGCCCGCTGAGCCGTCGAACCACGGACTTCAGCTCCGTGCATCAACCCCGGCGTCGAACACCCGAGGTTGCGCATAGTGCATTGGTGGTTACTCGGTCACTGGTGCCGGAGGCATCCCCGCCCATTGCCTAAGCTCACCGACACTCGACGGCCGTGGCCCCCCTCTTTTGTGATTGCCGAGAAGATCCAAATGGTCGAGCATCTCCTCGCACTGGACCCACTTCAGTCGAGTAACGGCGGCCAGTAATTTCCATGTCGACACCACCTTGATGTTGAGCTGACCGGCGAGGTTGCGAGCTCCACCATCATCGGTCAGGAGCAAATCCGAGGCGTACCTATTTTCCATCACGGCAAGAGTCTCGGCTTCTCCAAAGTGGGCCGTTCGTTCATCACCGGGAGCCGACAGTTGCTCGCGCAGAATGAGGGCACGAATCCGCTCGGCTTGGGTGGGGACTAGTGGTGAGCCTAGGATCCGCGGAACGTCGTCGAGTGCCGACAGCTCGGGCCTGATGGAGGAACGAATGCACTCGGTCTCGATCGATGCGCACCATCGGCCTTTCCCGTTCAAAACTCGCTCTAATAGGTCGAGGCGATCGATCAGACCAAAGTTCACGAGCACTGTGTTATCCGCAAAGAACAACTGAGCCACGTTGGTCAGATTCCCAGCGCTGAGTGCAGATCGGCGTCGGAGATATCCTCGACCCGCTTTGGCAGATCCTCCTCGAAAGTTCTTGGGTCTACCGAGAGCATCCACGCCAACGTTTCTGGACCCAGCCTTCCGGCGTCGACAGCGTCGTGATGAGCTTCACGTAAGCGGCTAGGGAACGTACGCGTAGCGGACGCATCCATTCGCCATGCGACTTGGTCGGGAACCTTGCTTGCGTCTCTCCAATGGCTAGCGAGAAGGCGCTGCGTCTTCAGCTGCAACAGCTCCTCAACGCGCTCGGGAACTTCAATCTTCAAGAACTTCAGACGGTTCAGAAGAGCTGCCGTTGAGATACCCAGATCCCAGACCTGATCTGCAATCTCGGGAGGGGTAATCGTAGCCCAGTCCAAAGCACGGATTTCGTCGGCGGGCATGAGTAACTCAGCGGCAAAAGCATTGGCGGACTTCTCATTCCGGTGGTACGAACCAGTACGTGAACTTTCGTCAAGGTGACCGAGGGCTAGGTGTCCTAGCTCGTGCGCAATGGCCCAATTCTCGTGGAACCAGTTCGGTGTTGCTTGCAACGCTATGACGCGGTGGGGCCCGAAAGTCAACGAGTACGTAGTGGACACTGACGGCGTTCTCACTACGTCGATACGTAGTTCCGCTTCAACACGCCCGACGAAGTATCGAACGAAGTCTTCTCCAAGCGCCTCTCGCACCGCCCCGGGCGTACTGGGCAACTGCGGCCCGGCGAAATCCTCTTCCGCCGCGAACACCTGCCGGTAGGCCAACGTGATGTTGTCGAGTTCGAGTTGGTCGCGCGATTGCCCCGGATTGCTCCACCGACCGTCGGTGTACAGATGACGTGCCGCGACAGCTACACGGTTTGGATCGGGCGCACCGGTGATAAGCCAATGCAGATCGGCACCGAGCACTTCGGCGACATCGGCAAGCTCTACCGAGGAGAATGAACGCGATCCGTTGACCGAGCGCGAGAACGCGTCAGGAGTCATTCCGACCCGCGCGGCTACTTCCTTGTGGGTCGGCGCAGGGTCGAGTGACTGAATAGACTCGCGAACCCGAGGTCCAATCTCGCCGCTCATACGACCCAGCATACCCAGGGTGTTGGCAAAATCCCAATATCTGAGGTATAGGAGGTCACCGAAACTGCACGCCCGGCGTTCCAGCACCATCAAACCGAAGCCACGCGTCGACGAAGATGATACCGAAATCGACTGGTTCGTGGGGATACGAGAAGCCCGCAGGTACCCGTTCCATGGGTGTCCTGCGGGCTGCCGTTTCGACGCTGAGGGGTTGCAGGCAGTAGGGCCCACCCCGCTCATGCATTCCGCTCACCGGTCAATTCACCTTCACCCCGGCCGCGGTGAGTTTGACGCCGAAATCAGGGAGCGACCTGGTCAGACCAACCGCCGAGGTCACCGGTCGTCACCGGTGGGTTGCCATGCTTGGCGACCAGGGTGTCGATTGCTGTGGTTGCGGCGATTCCTCGGCGGCAGGCGTCGATGAGTCGATACCGCGTGGCGTTTGCGGCGTCGTTGTCCGTGGTCGCCTTGGTGGACGCAAGTTGTAGCGCGTTCTTGTCGTCGGTCCGCAGCACTCCGAGCCCATTGAGGGTTGCCCATCTGCCGGTGCCCGCTCGCTTGCCGTCGTAGAAGCGTTGATCGCCGATCGGCTTGGCGCCGATGTCCGAGGAGTCCTCCAAGCTGCCCATCAGTTGACCTCCCTCAACTTCGCGTCCTGCCCGACCAGTCGTCCGAGTAGCACCGGTCGACCATCATCTCCGATCATCGTCCCGTAAATCTCATAGTCGATGCCACGCCACACGATTAACTCGTTCTCGTCAGGACCGTACGCAGCGAGTCCGCGCACATTCCGATCAGACGATGAGACATACAGCGCTTTGGTGCCCGCTGGCACGTCCAGGCGCAACTCGATCTGATCGTCGCCGATCGGCAAAGTCAGGCGAGACTGCATCGTGGTGGATAGGTGCGCTTCATCGCGGAATCGACGACCGACCACCGATGCCAGGTCCGCTGCATCGACGATGCCGAACACGCTGGCGTCCACGTCACGCGAGACCGTGATCGCGGTCGGCACGCGCGGGGCATTCTCGATCGCCGCATCGAGTCCACGAATCGCGTCAACTGCTCGCATGGATCCGACGTGTGTGTCGCCGAAGTCGATGCCATCGCGTAGGCCGGGGTTGGTGAACAGGTAACCCGGTCCTGTGTACGTCCGACCTGCGTCCACCGTCTCCTGGTCGAGCGATCCGGCATAGTCGTGCCAGACGTCACGGCCATAGCTGCGACCCTCGGCCTCGGTGAACGTGCGGACCGTAATGGGCGTTGGTACGTCAGTCTTTTCGGCCGCCAACCACGCCGCAACTTCGTCGGCCGACTTCTCATCGGCTGTCGATGCTGCTGCCTTAATTGATGGGTGCTCGAGTTCGTCCATCTTCGCGAGAACTGCCCCCGTGTCGATGGGGCCGCCGTCTGCTGTCGCCCGAACGGCTTGCTGGTACTGCTCCTCCCATTGGTCGACGTAGTCCGGGGGCGTGTAGACCTGGCCGGGCCTGACCGCTACTGCGGTGCATCGGCAGTGATCGTAGTACTGATCTCTACGAGACCACGGGCGGTGGTAGCCGACTCCTTGGACGCATACACCTCGGCGCGGGTCGTGAGCATCCGACAAAAGGCACACGAACCAGCCTGCGCGTGACGTGCCCAGGTCGCTCCAGATTCCTTCTCGGCGTTCTCACCGATGGTTTGGCGTGCCGAACCGAATATGGCGCGAGACGTGAACCCAGCCATGCGAGTCAGTGCCGCATCACCATTGGCACGTAGGGACCACGAGGTTGATGCTTCGAGTTGCTCGATCGGGGCCAGCTCGGCCGGTGTCGCCAGGTACGAAAGACTGGGAGCAGCATCCTCGCACCACTGTGGCGACGTCACCGGCCGCAGCGGCGTACGCATCGACGAGCTCAGGGACGCCTTGGATCATCACCTCGCGGAACCGAGATGAACTGAATTCGCCCGCGACGCATTGCGCCACAGGTCGCTGATGTTCTGCGTAGCAGACAGATGAAGCAATACATCGAGCGCGCAGCGATGGCACCGGACGCCAGCGGAGTACTCGACAAGCTGGCTCCTCGCTGAAACCGTGCCGTAAACGTGCCCTGGGTACCAAAAAGGGCAGGACCGAGGCTGTAGAAACTGCCTCCGACCTGCCCTATTGCGAGCCGCCTAAGAGAATCGAACTCTTGACCTTTTCATTACGAGTGAAATGCTCTACCGACTGAGCTAAGGCGGCGTGCCTTTCGGCGTTGGTGAGTCTAACGGAGCATCAGCCCGAAACTGAAATCGACTCCCCTCAGGCCCCTGCTGGGATGGCGAGACCCTCGACCGGGCCGGCGAGAACGGACTTGAAGTACCTGGTCACGTCGTCGGCGAGTACCTCGGTGTCCCCGTTCGCGACGCCGTCGACGATGGCTTTCGCCACATCCTTCGGATCGTTCTTCGGAACGTCCAGTTCCGCGATCATGTCCGTGTCGGTGTAACCCAGATGCACTCCCGTCACGAGGGTTCCCTGCGGGCCGAGTTCGACTCGAAGCGAGTTGGTCGCCGACCACAGTGCGGCCTTCGACGCGCCGTACGCTCCGGCGCCACCCACCCAGGACAGAACCGAATGCACGTCGACGAGTGCACCGCCGCCGTTGCTCGCGAGAATCGGCGCGAAGGACTGCGCGACCCGCACGGCACCGAAGAAGTTGGTCTCGAACACGGTCCGCACGTCCTCGAGTGTCGATCCCAGCAACGGACCCGATCCCGGGGCGCCTGCATTGTTGACGACGATGGTGACATCGGTCAGCTCCCGAGCCAGTTCCGCGACGGATTCCGGGTCGGTGACATCGAGCGGCTTCGCGACGACGCGCGGATCATCCGTCGGCTTGGGCGTCCTGGCCGTCGCGTAGATCTTCGCCGCGCCGCGCGCCAGGAACTCGTCGACGATCGATTTGCCCAGCCCACGCTGCCCACCGGTCACCACTACGACCGCGCCTTCGATTGCCACCATCGGACTCACCCTTCGACATATCTGAAATGCTTTTGACTATGTCAGTAGTACTTGCCCGGATCGACATAGTCAAATACTGTTTAGTTATGTCATCGACGCCGACGCCGACGGAGCGCTTCCGCCTCGACCCCGCCCCCGACGGCCTCGCTCACGTCCAGAACCTGCTCAACACCCGAGCCATCGACGCAAAAGGACTCCCGGACCTGCTCGCCGACGGCGCGGTGGCATCCGCGGCGATGGGGCACGACCTCAGCGATGCCGACGCCGCGGCACTACGCGAACTGCGGACGACGATCGAACTCCTCATCGCAGGCACGCCCCCGGAAACGGCGCCCGCCGACGCCGTCCTCACCCTCGACGCGTCGGGAACCGTCCAGTTGGGACCGTCTGGAACCGGCCACGAGTACGTGACGTCGCGCATCTGGGCCGAGGTTCTGCTGGCTCAACGCGCGGACACCTGGCGGCGACTCAAGCGTTGCAGGAACGAACCGTGCGGCTCTGCGTTCTACGACCGTTCCCGCAACAACAGCGGCGTCTGGCACGACGTCAAGACCTGCGGGAACATCGCGAATCTTCGGGCTTCGCGGGCGCGGCGGAGGGCCTGATCTCACGCCTCAGCGCAGCGCTGCACCCAATTGCGCGACCATGGCGTAGACGGCGAACTTGGGCTTGGAGTTAAGCGCTAAGGCTTCACGGCATTCGAGGATTGCCTCGATGCTCTTCAACAGAGCCTCCGGCGATGCACCCCTGGCCATACGTTCGATCTGTTCCGACATGTCCGGATGGTTGAGCACAGCGGTGGATCCGTAGGAGCGGGTCAACGCATCGCGATACAACCCGGCGAGGTCGATCAGAGCTCGGTCGAAAGCGTCTCGAAGATTACGGGTACGACGCGATTTCTGCCGCGCCTCGAGCTCCTTGATGACGCCTGCAGACCCCCGCAGCGCGCCCGCCGCGCCCTTACCGGTGCCGCCTGCGCCGAGCGCGGTGCGCAGCTCTTCCATCTCCACGTCGTCGAGGGCGGCACTGATCTCCGCGGCTTCGGTCTCCGCAGCCTTCACCATCTCCTCGGCCGCGAGATAGGCCTGATTGGGCCGCGCTGCAGCCGACGCGAGGCCGAGGGCCCGCTTGCGCCTGGCACGAGCGTCCTCGTCTTTCGCCAGTCGCCGTGCGCGGCCCACGTGTCCACCGCTGATCGACGCCGCCCACTGGGCCGTCTCCGCATCGAGCTTGTCGCGGGTCTGCAGAACCTGCGCGATCGCCGGCGTCGTGGGCGTCACGAGATGCACATGGCGGCAGCGCGAGCGGAGGGTGACGGACATGTCCTCCGGATCGGTCGACGGCGCACACAGCAACATGACCGTCCGCTCCGGCGGCTCCTCGACGACCTTCAGCAACGCGTTGGCGGCCGCCTCGCTGAGCCGATCCGCATCTTCGATGACGACGATCTGCCAGCGCCCGGTGCTGGGCCGACGCGCAGCGATCTGCACGATCTCCCGCATCTCCTTGACGCTGATGCTCAAGCCCTGCGGGATGATCCGTCGGACATCGCCGTGGGTGCCGGCCATCGTCGTGGTGCACGGATGGCAGGTACCGCAGCCCGGTGACCCCTCCGTGGTGCATTGCAGGGCCGCCGCGAAACACAGAGCAGCGATGGATCGACCGGACCCGGGAGGGCCGGTGAACAACCAGGAGTGCGTCATCGCGGACCCCGAGTCCCCGGTACGAGCGCCGACGGCCGCGGCGGTCAGCTCTGCTTCCACGTCCTCTTGGCCGATCAGCCGATCGAAAACTCCCGCCATGCCAGCGAGCCTAGTCGCTCGGTGCGACACGAACGCCTCGCGCCCGGCGCATCACGCAGGCGGCGGCAGGTGTGGCAGCACCACGCGCAAAACGTCGATCGAGCCGGCACGCACCTCCTCGGCGGACGAAACACCGAGTCGATTCGCGCTCAGCATCACGGCACCCGACGCCGTCATCGTCTGAGTGGTGTACGTGTCGCCGTCGAGCAGGAAGGCGTAGGTGGTGTACCCGCCGTCGGTCAGCGTACGAACCTCGGTGGTCGAGGGGCTCGTGTACGGGTCGGGAAGCGTCGACGTGTCCTCGAACACCAGAACCGACACCGCGATACGGTCGTTCCCCCAGATACACCCGAGCTCTCCGACCGCAGTGGGTCGAGCCTCCGCCAGATCGAGATCGCTCAGCAGCGCATCCGGCAAGGCGCAGGGGTCGAATTCCGGAGACGGTTCGACGGAAGTCGTTGTCACGTACTCTGTTTCGGATACATCGAGGACCTCGTCCGACGCCGTGGCCGTCCCGCCGACACCGGAACCGCACGCCGCGACGGACAACACGAACGCACTTGTCAGCATGGCCAGCGCTGCCGATCGTCGCATCTAGATGTCCTCCAGGATCAGTGTCGTCGCGACCTTCAGCCGTATACAGAAGGAATCGAAATCCGTTTCCGCGAGCGTGAACTGCACTGTTCGGCCATCGATCTCGGCCAACGAGATGCACTTGTTTCCCTCGAACACGAAATTGTCCACCATCTGACCGTCCGCCTCGAACTCGCTCAACTCGGTGACTCCGGGTGTGGTCGCGAGCCGAGTCCGGTCGACGCCTTCGCTGTACCCGACCGAGAAACGCCCGGACTGGCCCGTCCAGCTACACCCGTCCACCCCCGGCAACGGTTCCTTGGTTGCCGGATCCACGCCCGCGTAGATACTCAGCTGCAGATCCTCGAGGACACACGGATCGAAGGACGACGGGGTCGCCGACGGGACCGCTGCCGGGGACGGCGACGGCGCCTGCCCGCCCGTAGACCCACCAGCGGCAAGACCTTGCCCGTGCCATGCATCCTGGCCGACAGCTCTGCCGGGCGAGGTCCGAGCACATGCGACCACCGACAACAACACGCACAGCAGGACTACCAGTTTCTTCCCCACACCCACTTGGACGCACCGAGGCCGCAGTTGGTTCCGTCGCCCACCCTCATCGCTCGAAAGGTTCGTTCATACGAGCAGATGGAGGCGAGCAGACCGACAGGCACCCCATCGTTCGAAGCGATCAGGAGTCCGCTGGGGGAGCTTTCTTCGCTGCAGTTTTCTTCGCCGGTGTCTTCTTGGCAGGCGTTTTCTTGGCAGCAGTTTTCTTGGCTGCGGCTTTCTTCGCCGGGGTCTTCTTGGCTGCGGTCTTGGTAGCAGCCTTCTTGGTAGCAGCCTTTTTGGTTGCCTTCTTCTTCACGGGCCCGCGGGCACGCCTGTCCGCCAACAGCTCCGAGGCGCGATCGTCGGTGATGGTGGCAACGTCGTCGTCCTTGCGGAGGCTCGCGTTGGTCTCGCCGTCGGTGACGTAGGGACCGAAACGGCCGTCCTTGATCACCATCGGCTTCTCGCTGACCGGGTCGGTGCCGAGCTCACGCAGAGGTGGCTTCGCTTCACCTTGCCGTCCGCGTCGCTTCGGCTCGGAGTAGATCTTCAGCGCCTCGTCCAAGGTGACGGTGAAGAGCTGCTCCTCGTCGGTCAGCGACCGAGAGTCCGTGCCCTTCTTCAGGTACGGGCCGTAGCGACCGTTCTGGGCGGTGATCTCTTCCTTCGATTCCGGATCGACGCCGACGACTCGAGGCAACGACAGAACCTTGAGGGCGTCCTCGAGCGTGATGGTCGCCAGATCCATCGACTTCAGCAGAGAACCGGTGCGGGGCTTGGGTCCGGCGGCCTTCTTCGCCGCCTTCTTGGCCGGAGCCTTCTTCGCCGCAGCTTTCTTCACTGCGGTCTTGGTGCCACCTCCACCGTCCGAGTCCTGTGGAATCGGCACGATGTCCGGCTCGGGAGGAGTCGGTTCCGGCTCCGGCTCGGGCAGGATCTCGGTGACGTACGGACCGAAACGCCCTTCCTTGGCAACGATTTCGTGACCCGTCAGCGGGTCGGCACCGAGCTTGCGGCCTTCCTGCGGGGTCGCGAACAGTTTTTCCGCGAAGTCGATGGTCAACTCGTCCGGCGGCAGATCGTCGGGCAGGTTGGCGCGCTGCGAGATCGGATCCCCATCGGGATCGTCGTCGTTCTTCACCATTCGCTCGAGGTACGGGCCGTAGCGCCCGACGCGTACATGGATCTCGCGGCCCTGATCGTCGTCGAACAACCTGATGGAGTTGATGACGCGAGCGTCGATGTCCTCGAGGTTGGTGCCGACCATCTTCTTCAGGCCACCGGACCTCGCGACGGAGCCCTCGGCCCCGGTGTCCCCACCGAAGTAGAAGCTCGTCAACCAGTCGCCGCGGCGCTCACGACCACCGGCGATGGCGTCGAGGTCGTCCTCCATGCCCGCCGTGAAATCGAAGTCGACGAGGCGGCCGAAGTGAGCCTCCAGCAGCGCGACCACCGAGAACGCCACCCACGACGGCACGAGTGCGCTGCCGCGTTTGTAGACGTATCCGCGGTCGAGGATTGTCTTGATGATCGACGCGTACGTCGACGGCCGGCCGATACCCAGCTCTTCGAGGGTCTTGATGAGCGACGCCTCGGTGTACCGAGCGGGTGGGTTGGTGGTGTGGCCGTCCGGATCGAGCTGGGTCGCGGTGACCGCGGCGCCTTCCTTCAGCGCAGGGAGCCGAGACTCGGCGTCGTCGGACTGACCGCCTGCCTCGTCGTCGACGCTCTCCACGTAGGCCTTCAGGAAGCCCGCGAAGGTGATGGTACGGCCGGACGACGAGAACGTGCACTGTTCGCCGGTGCCCGCGGTACCGGTGATGCGCAGCGTCAGCGTCGTGCCCCGCACGTCGGCCATCTGAGAAGCGACGGTCCGCTGCCAGATCAGCTCGTACAACCGGAACTCGTCGGTCTGCAGCGCGGAGTGCAACTGGCCAGGCGTCTGGAACACATCGCCTGCAGGCCTGATTGCCTCGTGCGCCTCCTGGGCGTTCTTGACCTTGCGCGTGTACTGACGCGGCGACGGATGCACGTACTCCGCACCGTACAGCTCGGTCGCCTGCGACCTGGCCGCCGAGATAGCCGACTCCGACAGCGTCGTCGAGTCGGTACGCATGTAGGTGATGTAGCCGTTCTCGTACAACCGCTGCGCGACGCGCATGGTGCGCTCGGAGGAGAACCGCAGCTTGCGGCCTGCTTCCTGCTGCAGCGTCGACGTCATGAACGGCGGGTACGGCTTACGGGTGTACGGCTTGTCCTCGGCGGACGCGACGGTGAGGTCCACGCCCTGAAGGGCCTCGGCGAGGCGTCGGGCACGCGGTTCGTCCAGAACGGTGACACCGTCGGACTTCAGCTTTCCGTCGGCACCGAAATCACGACCCGCAGCCACGCGAGAACCGTCGACGTTGACCAGCCGCGCGCCGAAACTACGCGGCGACGCCTCTGCCCCGGCATCGAGGGTGGCCGAGATGTCCCAGTACTCGGCGCTCCGGAACGCCATTCGGTCGCGCTCGCGCTGAACGATGATCCGGGTGGCGACGGACTGCACACGGCCCGCCGACAGCTTCGGCATGACCTTCTTCCACAGCACCGGCGACACTTCGTAGCCGTAGAGCCGGTCGAGGATGCGCCTGGTTTCCTGCGCGTCGACCAGATCCTGGTCCAGCTCACGGGTATCGGCAGCGGCCGCGAGGATGGCCGGCTTGGTGATCTCGTGGAAGACCATGCGTCGAACAGGGATCTTGGGATTCAGGGTCTCGAGGAGATGCCAGGCGATGGCCTCACCCTCGCGGTCGGGGTCGGTGGCGAGGAAGAGTTCGTCGGCGTCCTTGAGCAGGCTCTTGAGCTCGGCGACCTTGCCCTTCTTCTCCGGCGAGACGACGTAGAGGGCCTCGAAATCGTGGTCGACGTCCACGCCGAGGCGGGCCCACGGCTCACCCTTGTACTTCGCGGGGACGTCCGCGGCACCGCGTGGAAGGTCACGGATGTGGCCGACCGACGCCTCGACCACGTAGTTGCTCCCCAGGTAGGGGGCGATCTTCTTGGCCTTGGTCGGAGACTCCACGATGACAAGGCGGCGCGGCTGGGCACCGCCGGTGGTGGTATCCCCCGTGCCGTTCTTGCGTGTTGCCACCTTGCTGCCGAACCTTCCTCGTTGCGTCCTGTAGAGCCACTCCGCGAGCAGTTTCTACCTGTCGAAACCGACAATCTTGCCGGTCCGCCTGGTAACAGAGTGGCATACGACGTCAAAATACTCGCAGATCAGCTTCACATCTTCTTACTCGGCGGTCGGCCAACTGGTACGTGCGTCCGGATTTTCCGGCGCAGGTCCGACGTTCTCGACCAGCCTCAGCATTCGCCTGCGCCCGGTGATGCGGAGCCCTGGATTGGAGCCTCGGGTGCCGATGAGGGTGGGAGCTATCCCTGCTCTCATCAGCGACTGAGCCAACGGGGCGTGCGTGTCGGGCGCATGCGGATCCAGTCCCAGAACATACCGTTCGCCCTCGGCTTCCGGTCGGCCGCCTGCGAGCACCCACGCGCGGAGCTCGCGGGCGCCGGGCACCCAACCCGGCGGCATCGACTTGACCGCGCCCTTCGTCCACAACGACGCGAGTGCCGACAACTCGGGCACCGACGCCGTCCGCACCAGCGGCCTGTCCTCCTCGGACCGGCCGAGTTCGGACACGAGCCCGCACTCCGCCATCAGGTCCGCGATGGCCTCCGCGCGCCAGGAAGAATCGACGACGACCGAGATACGAGCACCGGACGCCGACAGAACCACCTGCCCGGTGGACGCGAGAAGTCCACTCAAGTCGGTCACCGACGGCGGCAGCGACTCGGCGGAGAAGAAGGACAACTGGTTCACAATGTGGACAGTAGAACAAATGCGAGAGTGGAGCCTGCAGGAACGATCCGAGGGGACAGTGTCGGCAGTGGCCGTGGATACAACTCATCCCCCTTCGCTTCGGCATGCACCGAAAGCGATAGGGGGATGAGAGGTGTCGATTCCGCTCACGGGGAGCGGGGTGTCGATCAGACTGCGCGAACTCCGGTTGCCTGGGGTCCCTTGGTTCCCTGGCCGACCTCGAACTCGACGCGCTGGTTCTCCTCGAGGGTGCGGAAGCCGCTGCCCTGGATCTCGGAGTAGTGGACGAAAACGTCAGCGGAGCCGTCTTCTGGTGCGATGAATCCAAAGCCTTTTTCGGCGTTGAACCACTTCACAGTTCCCTGTGCCATGCTTTTCCTTCTCTTTCTAACACCGGATGCGGTGGGCAGCACTTACAGTCCACCGGGCCGGTTCCGACCGTTGTACTTCCTGAATTCCCCCTCAGGCGGAACCCGCGTCCGACAGGCGTTGCCGAACCACAGACCCCTTCAGGAAACGCTCCAAAAGCACACCGCCCGCAACATAAGATCCTGCGAGCGTGAAAACGAACACAGAAGCTGCGACCGGTTCAAGTCAACCACGCTTTTCGCGTTTCCAACAGTCGAAAAAGTCAGTTTTCGCACATTTTGTTGATCTTGACGCTTCTCACCGGCAGATTTGCGCCGCCCGACCCCTCTCACCAGCACGTATGCCGAGGCGCCGTCGTCGTGCGAATGACCGACCGATAGCATGAAACCCGCAGGTCGCGACGTCATCGCGACGCACCTGCAACAGAACCGAAACATGGAGAGCAGTAGTGACCCAACCAGATCCAACGCCGACGGGTCATTCGAACAGCTACGGCAGGGTGCTTCTCGACCGAGTGCTGGCGGGTACTCCGTCGGGCGAGCAGCCCCTCACCCACGTCGCGGAGCTACCGGGTCGCGAGGCCCAATTCACGGACTGGCCAACATGGTTGAAGCCCGAAGTAGCCGCCGTCCTCCGTTCTCGCGGCATCGCACGTCCGTGGACACACCAGGCGCACGCGGCAACTCTCGCCCACAATGGTCATCATGTTGTCCTGTCAACCGGCACAGCATCCGGGAAGTCTCTGGCATACCAGATGCCCATCCTGTCCACACTTCTCGGCGATCCACGAGGCACCGCGCTCTATCTGGCACCGACGAAAGCGCTCGGTGCCGATCAACTACGCAGCACCATCGCCGTCACCGACGAGTTGCGCGCTGATGCACCGGAACTGGCCGAGGTATTTCCCAGCGCCTACGACGGGGACACACCGATCGAGATCCGTCAGTGGGCACGCGCCAACGCCCGGTGGCTCTTCACCAACCCCGACATGATCCACATCGGGATCCTCGGCGCACACGAGCGTTGGGCCAGGTTTCTGCGCAATCTCCGCTACGTCGTCGTCGACGAATGTCACTACTACCGTGGCGTGTTCGGATCCAACGTCGCCTTGATCCTGAGGCGCCTCCGCCGAATCTGCGCCCGCTACGGCGCGACCCCGACCTTCGTCCTCGCCAGCGCCACCACGTCCAATCCAGGCACGGCCGCGTCGAGGCTCGTCGGCGCACCGTGCGAAGAGGTGACCGACGACGGATCTCCGCACGGCCCACGCACCGTCGCGCTGTGGGAGCCCCCGCTCATGAAGGAGATCACCGGCGAGAACGGTGCGCCAGTCCGGCGATCCGCGGGCGCGGAGGCGTCGCGCATCATGGCGGACTTGATGGTCGAGGGCGCGCGCACACTCACGTTCGTCCGTTCCCGGCGCGGCGCCGAGGTAACCGCGCTCGGCACGCAACGCCTCCTGGCAGACGTCGACCGGGACCTTCCCGGCCGCGTCGCGGCCTACCGCGCGGGGTACCTCGCCGAGGACCGACGAAAGCTCGAATCCGATCTGTCCGACGGCACCCTGCTCGGTGTCGCGACCACCAACGCACTGGAGTTGGGTGTCGACATCGCCGGACTCGACGCCGTGGTGGTGGCCGGGTTCCCCGGCACGGTGTCCTCGTTCTGGCAGCAGGCGGGTCGGTCCGGTCGACGAGGTGAGGGGTCGCTCGTCGCCCTCGTCGCCCGAGACGACCCACTGGACACCTACCTCGTTCACCATCCCGCCGCCCTGTTGGACAAACCGATCGAGGCGACCGTCACCGATCCGTCGAACCCGTATCTCCTCGCACCCCAGATGCTCTGCGCCGCAGCCGAACTACCCATCACGGTCGACGAGGCCGCCGAGTTCGGAGCCGAGGCGGTGCTCGACGGTCTCGCCGCGGACGGGTTGGTACGCAAGCGACCGCACGGTTGGTTCATCACGCCGGACGGCCAGCAGTACGCCCCGCACGCGTCGGTGAACATCCGCGGTGGAACCGGCACCCAGGTTGCCATCGTCGACGGCGGATCGGGGCGGATGCTCGGGACGGTCGACTCCGGAAAAGCACCGGCAACAGTGCATCCCGGTGCAGTACACATTCACCAGGGTGAGAGCTTCGTCGTCGACGATCTGAACCTGGAGGACGGTCTGGCTCTCGTTCATCCCGAGCAGCCCGATTGGAGCACGTCCGCCCGCGAGACCACCGACATCGCCATCACCGACATCCACTCTCGACGCACTCACGGTCAGGTCACCGTCGCGCTCGTTCAGGTGAATGTCACGCACCAGGTCGTCGGCTACCTGCGTCGGCTGCACTCGGGCGAGATTCTCGATTCGATCGAGCTCGACATGCCGGAGCAGACGCTCGACACCCGTGCCGTGATGTACACGATCACCCCGGAGTTGCTGGAGGACAGAGGAATTAGCGCCGAACGGTTCCCTGGCTCCCTGCACGCGGCGGAACACGCTGCCATCGGTCTGCTACCGCTGGTCGCGACCTGCGACCGATGGGACATCGGCGGCGTCTCCACCGCGCTCCACCCGGACACCGGACTTCCGACGGTGTTCGTCTACGACGGATACGACGGTGGTGCCGGCTTCGCGGATCGGGGACATCGAGCGATCGTCGAATGGCTGGAGGCGACGAAGGAGGCGATCACCTCGTGCGAGTGCCCGTCCGGGTGCCCGTCGTGCGTGCAGTCGCCGAAATGCGGAAACGGTAACGACCCCCTCGACAAGGACGGCGCTGTGACGGTCCTGGATGCCGTGGTGGCCGCAATTCGCCCGTCGTGATCGGCCACACGACGGCGCCGCAACTTTTGTAAGTTGTGGGCGAGTTCGACCGCTTCGCTGCACAACTTCCCGTCGGATGGTGGACTTCTCTTCAGGAGACGAGGAGAGGTGACCATGTCGACGGTGTCGCTTATCGATCACGAGGTGTCCGAGCCCCGATCCATCCGGGACCTGGTGGGCGCGCACCACTTCGCAACGTTCACCTACGAAGTCGGACGCGAGAAGATCCGCGAATTCGCCCGCGCGGTCCACGACGACCACCCCGCCCACGTCGACGATGCAGCCGGCCACGAATTGGGACACGACGGCATCATCGCGCCCGTCACGTTCGTCGCCGTCATCGGCGCAGCCGTGCTGCCGGAACTGTTCGAGAACCTCCTCATCGGTTACGGGCTGAAGGACATTCTGCACTCCGACCAGCAGATCCTGCTGCACAGAACGATTCGAACCGGCGATATCCTGGGGAGCGACCTGTGCCTGGAATCGTTCCGCCAGGCCGGTGGCAGCGACATCATGGTCACCAGGAACGAAATCTGCGACTCGGCAGGCGAACCCGTCGTCACCACCAGAACCACATTCGTCGCCCGGACCGACGAGCGGCGCGACAACGGCGTCACCGCCGCCGACGACGGATTCGGCAGCCTGCTCGACGGCATCATGCGCAGAGGCGGTTAGGGCACGAGTGGAGCCTGCGGGGTGACGGTCAGGGGCCTGCGCGGGCCGAGGCCATTGCATCACGGATACCCAAGCGTCCCAGCGTCACCGAGACAGTGACTTCGACGACGACGTCCCACCCCTCGACGGTGCATGCCGACACGGATCCGCCGACGCGCTCGACGATGTCTCGGCCCGTGGCACACGCGTCCACGACGCCTCGATCGAGCGCACCGGCCGCGGCGAGGGCCCCGAGATCCGCAGCCGACTGTGCTCGGTGGCGCGCGCCGACGGCGGAACCGACGTGCACGACGGCTATCACCACCACCAGCAATGCGGTCAACGCGAACGCCGCGGTCACCGTCACGCTGCCCTTGTCCTGTGATTGGAATCGAGTGGCTTTCATTCGGGTATCGATTCCATGACCGCCACCGCATCGGCCGAGACGGTGAGCCCCGGCAGCAGCGTGGACGATTCGACTCGAACGGACACCATCCCGTCCTCGGTGTTCACCGACATCGCGGCTCTCGCAGGTAGCAGCGATCCCGATACGTCGTCACCTCGGGCCACGAGCCGAGCAGCTTCCCTGGCTGCATCGACGCACCGGACATGCTGCGACACGGCGGTGATCGCACCGATGCAGGTGATGACGACGGCGACGATGGAAGCGAGCGCGATGGCCGCCTCCACCGTCGCCGAACCGCCGTCGGCTACACCGAAGTGGCGAGCGCGCGATCGATGATCCCGGTCAACGCATCGACGATCGACGATCCCGTGACCACCGTGTAGAGAATCGCACCGAACGCCGCCGCGGCGATGGTGCCGATGGCGTATTCGGCGGTGGACATCCCGTCGGCGTTCACCGCGGCGAGAATCAATCGCGTCCTGGCCTGTTGCATCACAGCTTTCATGGTCTTCCCCCTCATTGACGTCCGGACCGGCGTACCCGGTCCGGAATTCCAGTCGTGGCGTCACAGGACACCACCTCCGAGCACCGAGCTCGCCAATCCGATCACGACAGGGACTATGCCGAGACAGACGAAGGCGGGCAGGAAACACAGTCCCAGCGGCCCACTGACGAGCACACCCGCTCGTTCGGCTTCCGCCGCCGCGGCGTCCTCGGCGCTCGCGCGCTCGGAGTCTGCCAATTCCACGACGGCGTCGGCGAACGACGCACCCGATCGGGAGGATCGACGAGCCATGCGCGCCAACGCTTCCACCTCGGGCAGCGCACCGACGGCCTTCCACGCATCGTCCGGGTCGGCGCCGAGACCGAGCAGATCCGCTGTGGTTCGCAGAGCGGTGGACACGTCGGGTGGAGCCATCGTCGACACCGCGCGAGCCGCGGCCCCTGCCGACAGTCCACCGGCGAGGCAGGCAGCCATCATGTCGAAACACGTTGCCACCGCATGCCGATCGACGACGGTCGTGGTCGCGCTCTTCTCGGCGACGCCGCCCTCCCCCACTACCCTCCCGAGTGCACTCCTGTCCACCGGTGCAGTGATCAGAGCAGCTGCGGCACAGAGCATCGCAATCCCGATCATCGGCATACCTTGTCGGTGATGGCATCCGTCCACAGGAGTCCGCCGCAGACGAGTGCCGTTCCGATCACGAGGAGAATGCCGCCGAGCCCTCCTCCGAGGAGCACCGACAGTGGAGACGCTCCCATGGCCTGACCGAGGCCGACGCCCACGATCGGCAGGCACGCGAGGACGGTTCCGGTGGCGCGGGCACCTGCCAGCGATGCCTGGGTACGGTCACGGAACCGATTGCGCGCCTGCATGTCTCTGCGAGCCGCGCCGAGCAGCCGGGCCAGGGCGAGACCGTGGTCGTCGGCGATTCGCCATGCGGAGGCGACGATGGACAGTGGGCCGGAGATCGCTGCGTCCGGTACCGACAGCCCATCGTGCGCCCGCCCACCCATGCGTGCGTGTCCGGAGGCGCGTTCGAACGCGATCCCCACGGTGCCGGAGCTTTCCGCCGCCGCGACAGCCGACGCCGACGCAGGGTGTGATCCGACTCCGAGCTCTCCGATGACGGTGTCCAGTGCGGCGATCAAACGTGCGGATTCGGAACGGAACTTCCTCTTCTCGGTTGCGGATCGTCGACGCATCCACACTGTGGCCCCGACGATCACAGCGGCGAACAGTGCATGAACTCCCGCGAACCACACGAGGGCGACCGCACCGACAACCGCCGAAACTGGAACGATCGCTGCTCGGTACCGCATGGCAATCACTGGCGGAGTGCGGAGCGATCGAAGGCGAGCCTGCGGACCGGGAACGGCCAGAAGCGCAGCTACGCAGAGCAGTATGCCCACCGCGGTCACAGCGAGTCCATCCGACGGCGAATCATGTCGTCCAGGTCGGCTCTGCCACCGGCGGTACCGTCGATCGACCATGCCGGCAGCACCCCCACTCGGCCCGTCGCGTCGGGAACGAGCACAGCGATCTCCCTCAATCGCCTGCGGCCGTTGGACGATCTGTGCACGTGCAACACCACCTGAACCGCAGCGCCGAGTTGACTGTGCAGCGCATCTCGCCCCATGCCGCCGAGCGCCGCGAGCGCCTCCAACCTCGCGGGTACCTCGGCGGGAGAATTGGCGTGAATGGTGCCCGCGCCCCCGTCGTGTCCGGTGTTGAGCGCCGTCAGCAGGTCGACGACCTCAGCTCCTCGTACCTCACCCACCACCAGACGATCCGGCCTCATGCGCAGTGCCTGACGCACGAGCTGGCGCACGGTCACCTCGCCGACACCCTCGACATTCGGCGCACGCGCCACCATCCGCACGACATGAGGATGAGACGGGGCGAGCTCGGCGGCGTCCTCGACACACACGATCCGCTCGGTTGCGTCGACCTCACCGAGAAGCGCGGCGAGCAACGTAGTTTTTCCCGCGCCCGTACCCCCGACCACCAGGAAAGCCAACCTGGCCCGCACGACAGCGCGCAGCAGCTCCAGCGCCTCCGGATCGACGGCCCCGCGCTCGGCCAGCGCTCCCAACCCCTGAGTCGCCGGCCGGAGCACCCGCAACGACAGGCACGTGCCGCCGCGCGCAACCGGTGCGAGCACGGCGTGCAGCCGGACCCCGAAGGAACCGTCACCGACCCCGGGCAGTTGACCGTCGACCCACGGTTGAGCATCGTCGAGGCGTCGGCCCGCCGACAACGCGAGCCGTTGACACAGGCGCCGCACGGCCGTCTCGTCGGCGAAACGGATTCTGCTGCGCTCCAATCCGACTCCCCGGTCCACCCACACCTCGTCCGGCGCGGTCACGAGGACGTCCGCGACAGCCGGGTCACGCAGCAGCGGTTCCAACGGTCCGGCGCCGGTGAATTCCGTCTGCAGAGTCCGCAGTGCAGCCAACAGATCGGTGTCGCTGAGCACCCCGCCGGCCTCGATCCTGATGGCTGCAGCCACGGTCGTCGGTGTCGGTTCCTCACCCGCGCCGGCAAGCCTGCCCCGCACCCGGTCGAGAAGTTCCCCCGTCACGACGGCGCTCATGCCGCCCACCGTCCCTGCTGAGGCTTACGTGCGAACGTCTCCAGAATGTCCGACGCCGCACGACGCAGCGGCGATCGCGCCGAGAGGGTCAATCCACCACGTTCGACGCGTCGGGCAAGCCCCGGTTCGGGACGCATGCTCGCGAGCAGCGGAAGGCTCAACGCGTCGGCGATGTCGGTGCTGCGGAGCCCACCCGGGGCGGGGCCGCGGACGACGATGCCGACGTTCGAGTTCCTGGCGCTGAGGTACGCCGATGCGTTCTCTGCGGCGGACACCGACGCCAACGTCGCGGTCACCACGAGCACCACGAGATCCGCCGCGTCGTGGTAGATGTCGGAATGGGATCCGATGGTGCGCGGTGCGTCGCAGACCACCAGATCGCCGATGCGTCGTCCGGCGTCGACAACCGCGGACGTCGACGCCTCGCCCTGGCCCGCGCCGGGCGTTCTGGTCGCCACGCTGCCGGCCGACAGCACCGACAGATGTCCGACGGTGGGGAGCGCACCCCGGAGTGCGTCGCCGGAGATACGACCGGCCTCGACTGTCAGCCCCGGCCAACGGAGCCCCGGGCTGGACTCCCAGCCGAGGAGCAAGTCCATTCCGGCGCCGTACTCGTCTCCGTCCACCAACAACGTTCGGATGTCTCGTGAGGACGCGGTGAGGGCTATCGCCGCAGCAAGGGTGGACGCCCCCGCTCCCCCGGTCGCACCCGTCACCGTGATGACTCCACCCTCTCCCGCGGATTCGCCCGGCTCGGCGTTGAGCAACGCGATGAGCGCGCCGTCGTCGCTCGGCAGTTCCAGGACGTCGGACGCGCCGAGCGCTGTGGCCAATCTCCAGTGATCGACGGCCGCAGCACCGGGGACGACGACGGCAACTCCCGCTCGTCGCGGTAGCGACAGGCGGACTGCTCTGCCGTCGACCAGGACGACACCGGCGTCCTCCCATTCGAGTCGCATCGAGAGCGGAGGCTTACCGACCGGTAAGTTCCGTTCTAACACAACGCAATCCGCCGCGGCTGCTACCCGCAGAACTTCTGCTCGCAGGGCAGCATCATCGGTCAGCAGCAAGCACGGTCGAATGCGTCTCGTCCCGGTTCGGTCGGTGTCCATGGCCAGAAGCTTGGACGCGGAATCAGCTCGCCACCAGGGGGCGGTGCGCGATTGTGGATGAATCGGGGGGTTGTGGATGAATTACTGGACACCCGTACCAGATTTCTTGCCCCGAACAGAGGACGACCCTCGCCAGGGGGGGAGGAGGCGAGGGTCGTCGGGTTCAGCCCCGGGGGGTCGGGCTGAACACGTCCGAGCTAGTCGGACTGCACCGATACTACACCCGCATCACGTGCCCTTTGCAAGTTCAACATTCGCCGAAATCCGGTACCGACCAGTAGCCCTGACACCCACCCGACCACTACGGACTCCCCTCCCGTCACCTGGGTCGTTCCTGCAGGCTCCCCTCCCGTCACCTGGGCCCTCTATCCTTCACAGTGTGACCACCAGCGCCCGTATCGACGACGCCGAATCCACTCGTCCGGCCGGAAGAATTGCCGCGTTCTTCGACTTGGACAAGACAATTATCGCCAAGTCGAGCACGCTTGCGTTCAGCAAACCGTTCTTCGATCAGGGGCTGATAAACAGACGCGCCGTACTGAAGAGCAGCTACGCACAGTTTCTTTTTCTGCTCTCCGGCGCCGACCACGATCAGATGGAACGGATGCGCGCTCATATCGCAGCGATGTGCGCGGGTTGGGACGTGGAACAAGTCCGTTCGATCGTTGCAGAGACGTTGCACGACATAGTCGATCCACTCGTCTTCGCCGAAGCCGCCGATCTCATCGCGGATCACAAACTGCGCGGACACGATGTCGTCGTCGTGTCCGCATCCGGCGAGGAGATCGTCAGGCCGATCGCCGAGGCACTCGGCGCGGACATCTCCACGGCAACCAAGATGGAAGTCGAGGACGGCCGCTACAACGGGACCGTCGAGTTCTACTGCTACGGCGAGGGCAAGGTGGAGGCGATGGAGTCTCTCGCCGAGTCCCGAAACTACGATCTGTCACAGTGTTTCGCGTATTCGGACTCCGTCACGGACCTGCCGATGCTGGGCGCCGTCGGACACCCGACAGCAGTCAACCCGGACCGGGCGCTACGCAAGGAAGCCGCTGCCGCGGGATGGCCGATTCTGACGTTCTCCAACCCGGTGTCTCTACGATCACGCATCCAGAAACCATCTGGAACAACCGTAGCGGCAAGTGCCGCAGTAGGTTTCAGCGCTCTGGCCGCCGGTGCGATCACCTACGGACTACTCCGCAGAAAACGATGACCTCTACCCCTTGATGTGAGCGGCGCCACAGGGTACAAATGACGTACGGAAGAACGGAAGGCCAAGTTCGAACCGGAAGAGAAGGTTCGTTTCTCCCGACCGCGATTCCCAGCACGGACATCAGGCACCCACGCGGAGCGCGCCGCTGACAGGGCAGAAGCGCTGTGGGCCTGCGAGTTTCGGGAAGCAGCAGCAAGAACCCTGCACCGGTTGCAGGGATGACCTCCTACTTCACCGGATCGTCGCCGAGGCCTCGCGATCACAGAATCGCCACAGCCCACCTTTGCACGCTTGGTAACCGGTTAGTCCGTGCTAAGGGGCGGCGAAGTCGACTTCGGTCGACGACGCCGCCCTTTTGGGGTTTCTACTGACTTGCGGAGCCGGCGGCCTCCGCAATCGACGTCGCCTCCGCCGCCCCCGCTTCGAGAGCGCCGCAGCAATAGATGATCCAGCTCCCGACACCCGTCGCCGAGCCGGACGCGAAACCGTCGGCGCCGTCGCGATACGCCTGCGAACGTCGCATCCAGCTGACCTCGGGCACCCCGAGGTTGTGCGGATCGAGACCGGACGACGCCGCGACCAATCTCGACGCTGCGCGGGCGACCACACCATCGGCGGTTCCGAACGGCTTCAACGTCAGCAGCTCACCGTGCACTATCGCCGCGACGACGGGCGCAGGAGCGGACGTACCCCCGGTGACGAGCTGGGCGAGAAGATCCAACCGATTCCCGATGCCGTCGCGTGGCCGCCCGAGCAGTGCGTCGTCGTCGACGAGGTCGGCCGCAGCGAGCAGGTGCAGCCGTGCGAGTGCTTGCAGCGGTGCCCGCTTCCACACCGGCAGCATGTTCTGCAGCGCGTCGCCGTCGAGCGCGGACCCGACGCGCAAGCACCCGGCCAGAATGGGATCGCCGTCCTCGCCTGCACGGGGGAAGTCCATCGTGCCACCGTCGAGCACGGACGACGACCGAGCGGCGCGGACAGCAGCCTCCGCCGCGGTCGCCGGCCAACCCCGGCGGTTCGCCTTGTGTCGGTGAACAGCGCCGAGAGCATCACGCGCGCGCTCGGCGGCGTCGACGATTCCCGGTAGCTCGAGCAGCGGTGCAAGTGGATCGGTCACGAGTGACGACGGTACCCGCGTGCTCTTCTCACCGGCACCGCACCACCGTGCGCTCACGACCGGGACGTCGGCGGTGAACGCACGGTGGTGCGAGTGAACGGGAGGGTCAGGCTCCGAGCTGAATGGATCCACCCGGAATAGCGGCGAGCAGCCGCTGCGTGTACTCCTCCTTGGGATTGTCGAAGACCTCGTCGGTCTTCGCTGCTTCGACGATTTCACCCGAGCGCATGACGAGGACGTCGTCGGCGATCTGCCGGACGACGGCGAGGTCGTGCGTGATGAACAGGTACGTCAGTCCCAGTTCTGCCTGCAGATCGTTCAACAGGGACAGGATCTGAGCCTGGACGAGTACGTCGAGAGCCGACACCGCCTCGTCGCAGATGACCACCTCGGGCTGAAGCGCGAGTGCACGGGCAATGGCCACACGTTGACGCTGACCACCGGACAACTCGTTGGGGAACCGCCGCATGACCGAGGCCGGCAGCGACACCTTGTCCAGCAGATCCCGCACCCGAGCTTCGCGCTCCTTCTTGGTGCCGACGCTGTGGGTGCGCAGCGGCTCCTCGATGGTGCGGAAGATCGAGTACATCGGATCCAGTGAGCCGTATGGGTTCTGGAAGATCGGCTGGACCCGGCGCCGGAACGCGAATGCATCCTTGTTGGACAGCCCGGCGACGTCGCGGCCGTCGAACTTCACCGTTCCTTCGGTCGGCTCGAGCAAGCCGAGAACCATCTGCGCCACAGTCGATTTACCGGACCCGGACTCGCCGACGATGGCCGTCGTCGTACCGCGTTCGACAGTGAAGGACACGTCCTTGACGGCGGTGAAGAGCGTCGATTTGAACGGGCTGCCGCCGCGCAGCTTGAACTGCTTGGTCAGATGATCGACCACCAGCACGGTGTCCTTGGCGGGCTCGAAGGCACTGTCGTGCTCCTCGGCGACGACCTCCTCGGCAACCTCCTTGGCTTGCTCGACGATCTCCTTGCGCACCGCCGACGACTTCAGCCGCTGCGACGCCAGCGACGGTGCCGCCGCGACCAGCTTCTTCGTGTAGGGGTGTTGCGGATTCTGCAGAATCTCCAGTGCCGGGCCGGATTCGACGATCCGGCCCTTGCTCATGACCACCAGGTGCTCGGCGCGCTCGGCAGCAAGACCGAGATCGTGGGTGATGAGCAGAACCGCAGTTCCGAGTTCCTTCGTCAGACCTTCGAGATGGTCGAGAATCTGACGCTGCACGGTGACGTCGAGCGCGGACGTCGGCTCGTCGGCGATGAGCAGTTTCGGTCGGGCGGACAAGCCGATCGCGATGAGTGCACGCTGACGCATACCACCGGAGAACTCGTGCGGATACTGATTGACACGCTTCGCCGAGTCCGTCAGGCCTGCTTCGTCGAGCAGTTCGATCGCCCGAGCCTTCGCGGCCTTGCCTTTGGCAATGTTGTTGGCCGCCAACGCCTCCTCGATCTGGAAACCGATCTTCCACACCGGGTTGAGGTTGGACATCGGGTCCTGAGGAACCAGCCCGATCTGACTGCCGCGTACCTCGACGAAGTCCTTCTCCTTGGCCGTGGCCAGGTCCTTGCCGTCGAACAGGATCTCGCCGCCGGTCACCTTGCCGGTGCCGGGCAACAGATTGATGATGGCGTGCGCCGTCGTCGACTTACCGGATCCCGATTCGCCGACGATGGCCACGGTCTGGCCGGGATAGACCGTCAAGCTGACACCTCGAACTGCCGGTACCGGACCGGAATTCGACTGGAAGGACACCTCGAGGTTCTTGATGTCGAGCAGAGGCCGCTCTGCTTTGCCTGGATCAGTGGTCATCGCGTCGTCTTTCGTACGTTCGCTCATCGCTTACGGGCCTTCGGGTCGAGAGCGTCGCGCAACGCGTCGCCCATCATGATGAAGCCCAGCACGGTGATTGCCAGTGCCGCTGCGGGATAGAACAGAATCGTCGATCCCTGACGCAGGGTGACCTGCGCGGCACTGATGTCGCCGCCCCAGGACACCTCGGTCGGGGGAAGCCCGATACCCAGGAAGGACAGCGTGGCTTCGGCAACGATGAAGGTACCGAGCGAGATCGTCGTGATGACGATGATCGGAGCCATCGAGTTCGGGAGGACGTGCCGAATCAGGGTGCGCACCTTGGAGACTCCCAATGCACGGGAGGCCATGACGTAGTCGTTGTTCTTCGCCGACAGCACGGCGCCACGCGTGATGCGCGCCATCTGCGGCCAACCGAACAGTGCGAGAACGAGAATCACGGTCCAGATGGTGCGATCGGTGAAGAGCTGCATGAGCACGATGGCAGCGAGGATCAGCGGGACACCGAAGAAGATGTCGGTGAGACGGGACAGCAGCGAATCCGCCCAGCCGCCGTAGAAGCCGGCGAACGCACCGAACAGCACGCCGATGACCAGAACGAGGAAGGTGACTCCGACACCGGTCAGCACCGACGCGCGTGCGCCGTAGATGGTGCGTGCGTAGATGTCACAGCCCTGCCGGTCGAATCCGAAGATGTGGCCGGACTGCGGTCCCTGCATGCTGAAGTCCAGGTTGCAGTACCTGGGGTCGGCGCTGGTGAACAGCGACGGGAACGCAGCGACGACGATGACGGCCAGAATGATGAGAGCCGAGACGATGAAGATCGGACGCTTGCGCAGGCTCACCCACGCGTCCTTCCAGATGCTGGCGGGCGCCTCGTCGATGTTCACCGCATCGGTCTGACTGACGTCGATGACCTCGTCTTGTTCGACGAATCGCGCTTGCCGCACGGAGCGGTCGTTCGAAGATGTGGACTCAGGCATAACGGATCCTTGGGTCGAGCGCTGCGTAGAGGAGATCGACGACGAGGTTCGCGATCAGGTAGACGACGATCAGGACGGTCACGAAGGACACCACCGTCGGCGCCTCACCTCGGATGACCGCCTGGTAGATCGTGCCGCCGACGCCGTTGATGTTGAAGATTCCCTCGGTGATGATCGCGCCGCCCATCAGAGCAGCGAGGTCCGCGCCGAGGAACGTGACGACCGGGATGAGCGAGTTACGCAAGACGTGCACGTTCACGACACGGCTGCGGGACAGGCCCTTGGCCGTCGACGTGCGCACGAAGTCCGCACTCAGGTTCTCCGCGACCGAGGTTCGCGTCAGGCGCACCACGTACGCGAAGGACACGGCACCGAGCACGAATGCCGGGAGCAGCAGATTCTTGAAACTGGTGTTGCCGCCGACCGTCGGCGGGACGATGCCCCATTTGATGCCGATGAAGAACTGCGCCAGGAAGCCGATGACGAAGATCGGCACGGCGATGATGACGAGGCTGACGATCAGCACGGTCGAGTCGAACAGCTTGCCCTTGCGAAGACCGGCGATCAGACCGAAGCCGATACCGAAGACACCCTCGATGACGAGAGCCATCGCGGCGAGCTTGGCGGTGATCGGAAATGCCTGCACGAGAACTTCGCTGACGGGACGGCCGGAGAACGACATTCCGAAGTCGAAGGTGAAGATGCCCTTCAGGTACAGCAGGTACTGGACAATGAACGGCTGGTCGAGGTTGTAGCGAGCCCGCAGCTGATCGGCGACGGCGGGGCTGATGGCCTTGTCACCTGCGAGTGCGGCAATGGGGTCTCCTGGAAGCAAGAAGACCATGGCGTAGATCAGGAATGTCGCCCCGATGAAAACGGGGATCATCTGAAGTAATCGGCGTCCGATGTACCAGAGCATCGGATCACCTCCTTTGGAGGAAGGTGGACGTCACCGAGAAGGCCGGGGCGTCGAAAAGTAGTGAGGGGGCAAGCACACGAGCAGGGCGGTAGGTGAAAGACCTACCGCCCTGCTCGGTCTCATGGAGCTGAAGAAGAGAAGATCAGTTCTTCTCGATCTCGTTGTAGATCGGGATACCGTCCCAGCCGATCTTCACGTTGGTCACGTTCTCGGACCAGCCGCTGGCTGCGTTGCGGTACCAGTTCGGCACTGCGGGAAGGTCGTTCAGCAGGATCGACTGAGCCTGGTTGACCAGTTCCTGCGCTTTGTCCTTGTCCGTCTCACCTGCGGACTCGCGGAGCAGACGGTCGAACTCGGGGTTGGAGTAGTCACCGTCGTTGGAGCTGCCGCCGGTCTGGTAGTTCTGCGCCAGGAAGCCGTACTGCTGCGGGTAGTCACCCTGCCAGCCCGAGCGGAACGCCGTCGGGATGGTGCGGTTGGTGGCCTCGGTACGCAGCTGAGCGAACGTCGGGTACGGAGCACCCTGCGCCTCGATGCCGAGCGTGTTGCGGATGCTGTTGGTGACAGCGTCGACCCATTCCTGGTGTCCACCATCGGAGTTGTACGCGATGGCGAAGGTGCCGGTCCACGGTGCGATGGCGTCGGCCTGAGCCCACAGAGCCTTCGCGGCCTCGGGGTCGTACTCCACGTTGGACTCGTTCTCGAGCGAATCCGTCCAGCCCTCGATGGCCGGGCTGGTGTAGTCCTTGGCCGGGGTACGCGTGTTGTTGAAGATCTGCTCGGTGATCTGATCGCGGTTGATCGCCTTGGAGATCGCCTGACGACGCAGAACGCCTTCCTCGCCGCCGAAGTGTGCGAGACGCGACGGGATGGTGAACGTCTCGATGCTGGCGGACGGCTGGTTGACCGTGCGGCCGGGCAGATCGGTCTCGAACGTGGTGACGGCCGAGGACGGAACGTTGTCGAGGACGTCGACGTTGTTCGACAGCAGATCCGTGTAGGCGGTGTCCAGGTTGCTGTAGAGGATGAAGCTGACACCACCGTTGGCGGGCTTACGGTTTCCGTCGTAGTCCGGGTTGGTGATCAGGTCGATGCGGACGTTGTGCTGCCACGCACCTTCGGAGGCGAACTTGTACGGTCCGTTGCCGATGGGGTTCTCGCCGAATGCCGCGATGTCGTCGTATGCGACCTCGGGAAGCGGGTAGTACGCGGCGAATCCGAGACGATCGGGGAATGCTGCCTCGGGCTGCTTGAGCTCGATGGTGAACGTCTTGTCGTCGACGACCTTCAGTCCGGACATGGTCTGGACGGTCGGGTTCTCGGCGGCGACCTCGTCGTAGCCCTGAATCGGGTCGAAGAACGATCCCTGCAGCTGCGCGTTGGTGGACAGCGCGCCGTAGTTCCAGGCGTCGACGAAGGAGTTGGAGGTGACGGGGGTTCCGTCGGTGAACGTCCATCCGTCCTTCAACGTGATGGTGTAGTTCTGACCGTCGGTGGTGTCGATGGACTCGGCCACCTCGTTCTGCACACCACCCTCGGGCGTGTACGAGACCAGGCCGGCGAAGATCGAGTCGACAACTCGGCCACCGGTGTTCTCGCTGGTATTCGTAGGAACAAGCGGGTTCTGGGGCTCGCCACTCCAGGCGTTGATGATCGCTGAGCCGTCTCCCGACCCTCCGCTGCTCGTCGAGTCACCGGACGAGCACGCCGTGACCAGCGCCGCTGATACGACAACCGCTACCGCAGCTGTCGCAATGCGTGTTCTACGCAAGACAAATCCTCTCTTCGGTCGATCACGGGTTCGCCGTGATCTTCTCCCCACGGGCGTCACGCCCACGGGGTTCTGTGGGGCGACCGCCGGCCACATCCTTTAGTGCGGGGTGGCAACGATCTCAATACCGCAGACTTTAGACACATCCTGAAACGAACATGTGAACTCCCCCAGTTTTTGCTGACTCGCGAGTAAGCACGAAACACGATCGAAACTTTTCGGCAAGTCATTTCCCACCGCTCGAGAGCCCCTCCGAACGGGCAGGCCCGACGGATCAGTCCTGAATACCGTCCGTCGCGGAAAACCGACCGATCACCGCAGATCAGAGGGTTGCACGCCGCTGCAACGATGCGACCGCCCTCACATGTGACTACCCTCACAAGGGCTGCCTGTGATGGCATCGAGCGCCTTACGCGGACGACGAAAGCGAGCAATCAGAGATGACGACCAGTACCCCTGAAGCCACTGAGAACGGCGCCGGGGAGACCTACCCGCCTTCGGCCGAGTTCGCGGCTCAGGCCAACGCGACGGCCGACCTCTACGACGACGCCGAGAAGGACCGACTGGCGTTCTGGGCCGAACAAGCGCGCCGGCTGCACTGGCACACCCCGTTCACCGAGGTACTCGACTGGTCCGATGCACCCGTCGCCAAGTGGTTCGGCGACGGCGAACTCAACGTCGCCTACAACTGCGTCGACCGCCACGTCCTCGACGGCCACGGTGACCAGGTCGCCATCCACTGGGAAGGCGAACCGGGCGACAGCCGCGACGTCACCTACTCCGATCTCCTCGCCGAGGTCTCCCAGGCCGCGAACACCCTCACCGACCTCGGTCTCGTCGCCGGCGACCGCGTCGCGATCTACATGCCGATGATCCCCGAGGCCATCGTCTCCATCCTCGCGTGCGCACGCCTCGGCCTCACACACTCCGTCGTCTTCGCCGGATTCTCCGCCACCGCACTGCGCTCACGCATCGACGACGCCGAAGCCAAACTCGTCATCACCACCGACGGCCAGTGGCGACGCGGCAAGCCCGCGCCCATCAAAGAGACCGTCGACCACGCCGTCGACGGGGCAGCCTCGATCGAGCATGTGCTCGTCGTCAAGCGCACCGACTCCGAGGTGGACTGGACCGAGGGCCGCGACCTGTGGTGGCACGAGAGCGTCGCGCAGGCATCGACAGAGCACGAGGCGCAGCCGTTCCCGGCCGAACACCCACTGTTCATCCTCTACACCTCCGGCACCACCGGTAAGCCCAAGGGCATCATCCACACCTCCGGCGGATACCTGACGCAGACCTCCTACACCCACCACAACGTCTTCGACCACAAAGCAGGCAAGGACGTCTACTGGTGCACCGCCGACATCGGCTGGGTCACCGGGCACTCCTACATCGTCTACGGCCCCCTCTCCAACCGCGCCACCCAGGTCGTCTACGAGGGAACCCCCAACTCCCCCGACGAGCACCGGCATTGGAACGTCATCGAGAAGTACAAGGTCTCGATCTACTACACCTCCCCCACCCTCGTGCGTACGTTCATGAAGTGGGGCAAGGAAATCCCCGAAGCACACGACCTCACGAGCGTCCGCCTGCTCGGATCCGTCGGCGAACCCATCAACCCCGAAGCATGGCGATGGTTCCGCGACGTCGTCGGCGGCGGCACCGCCCCCATCGTCGACACGTGGTGGCAGACCGAGACCGGGGCCATCATGATCTCCCCGCTCCCCGGCGTCACCTCCACCAAACCCGGATCGGCGATGACCCCACTACCGGGCATCTCCGCCAAGATCGTCGACGACGACGCCAAGCCACTGGGCAACGGCGGCAACGGATACCTCGTCCTCGACCAGCCGTGGCCGTCGATGCTGCGCGGCATCTGGGGCGACATGGAACGGTACAAGGACACCTACTGGTCCCGCTACGCCGAAGAAGGCTGGTACTTCGCCGGTGACGGCGCCAAGTACGACGACGACGGCGCCCTGTGGGTCCTCGGCCGCGTCGACGACGTCATGAACGTCTCCGGCCACCGCATCTCCACCAGCGAAGTCGAATCGGCACTCGTCAGCCACCACGGCGTCGCCGAAGCAGCCGTCGTCGGAGCCGCCGACGAGACCACCGGCCAGGGCATCGTCGCGTTCGTCATCCTGCGTGCCGGAGTGGACAACACCGGCGACGAACTCATCGCCGAGCTCAAAGCACAGGTGTCGAAGGAGATCTCACCGATCGCCAAGCCACGCGAGATCTCCATCGTCCCCGAACTACCCAAGACCCGCTCCGGCAAGATCATGCGACGCCTCCTGCGCGACGTCGCCGAAGGCCGCGACCTGGGCGACACCTCCACCCTCGTCGATCCCAAGGTCTTCGAGGCAATCAAGAAGGGCCGCTGACACTTTCGCTTTCAAATGGGTCACTCCGCAGGCTCCGCTCCTGCAAAATACCCCCGAGTTGTGCGTCCAGGACTCCTGGAACCGCACATCTCGGGGGTATTTTCGTCAGTCGAGCGTTACACGTTCTCGAGCTGCTGGTCCCTGGTTTCCTTCATCACGATCAGCGAGATCAGGGTCAGTGCAGCAACGATGGCCAGGTACACCCCGACCCATCCGACGCCGTAGCTCGAGACCAGCCAGGTGGCGATGAACGGTGCCACTGCGGCACCGAGGATCGAGCTGGTGTTGTACGAGATTCCCGAACCGGTGTACCGCACGTTCGTCGGGAACAGCTCGGGCAGAACAGCACTCATCGGGCCGAAGGTGAGACCCATCAGGCCGAGACCGACGCACATGAAGACCAGCATGCGTCCGGCCGACGCGTTCTCCGGCGCCGCGAACCAGTGGAACGACAGACCGAACACGACGATCGCCGCGGTGATGACGATCAAGGTGGGTCGACGGCCGTACTTGTCGGCGAGGATGCCTGCCACCGGAATCAGGGCTGCGAAGAACAGCACCGCGATCAGCTGCAGCTCGAGGAAATCGGTGTAGGCGATGGTGATCTTCGGACCGTTCACGTCGGAGACCTTGCCGGTTCCGTAGCTGACGACCCACGTGGTCATGATGTAGAACAGCGTGTACGTCGCCAGCATCACGAACGTGCCGATGATCAGCTGACGCCAGCTCGTCTTGAAGACCTCGGCCAGCGGGGTCTTGACCTTCTGTCCGCGCTCGACGGCGAGCTTGAACACCGGGGTCTCCTCCAGCTTCAACCGCACGTACAGGCCGATGATGACCATGATCGCGCTCAGCAGGAACGGGATTCGCCACCCCCACGTCAGGAAGGCATGGTCGCTGCCGGACACCGCGGCGTCGTACCCGGTGAGGATGACGATCAACAGGAAGATGCCGTTGGCGAAGAAGAATCCGATCGGCGCACCCAGCTGCGGGTACATCGCAGCCCAGGCGCGCTTGCCCGGCTTCGCCGTCTCCGTCGCGAGCAGCGCAGCGCCACTCCACTCGCCGCCCAGACCGACACCCTGAGCGAAACGCATGAGGGCCAGCAGAGCAGGCGCGATGATGCCGACGGAGTCGTACGTCGGCAGCAGACCGATCAGGAACGTCGCGACACCCATCGTCAGCAGCGAGCCGACGAGGGTCGCCTTCCGCCCGATGCGGTCACCGAAATGGCCGAACAGAATGGACCCGATGGGACGCGCGACGAACGCGAGCCCGAACGTCGCGAACGACGCGAGCAACGCCGTCGTGTCGTTCCCGGCCGGGAAGAACAGCTTGGGGAAAACGAGAACCGCGGCGGTCGCGTAGATGTAGAAGTCGAAGAACTCGATCGACGTTCCGACCATCGAAGCCACGACGATACGAGACCGTGGTACCTCCGGGGCCGCCGCTACAGAGCCGTCACCTGGGACGGCCGGGGAAGTACTCACTGCCTGCGCTCCTGCGATTGCACTCGATATATGGGGGTATGTACAACTGGGAAGTTACCTGACAGCAACCTGAGAATTTCAGCGGATGCGTCGTTCCTGCAGCCACGACGCGTACGACCATGGGTCGGCACTAGTGTTAGGGCCGCAAGAACCAAACGATGCACCAGCAAGTGGAGGGGTCGAGAAGTTGAGCGATACCAATCGCGGCCAAGGCACCATTGCCAACGGCAAGAACGGCTACCCGGACGGGGTGCCGAACACCATCTCGTCCATCCCGTTGTCGGACGTCGACTACCGCGCGCCCGGCACCGGCAGCATCGGCAACCTGGTCAAGGACGCGACGACGCAGGTGTCGACGCTGGTGCGCGCCGAGGTCGAGCTGGCCAAGGCCGAGGTCACCGGTGAGATCAAGAAGGGTCTGCAGGGCAGCCTGTTCTTCCTGCTCGCGCTCGCGGTTCTGATCTTCAGTGCGTTCTTCTTCTTCTTCTTCGCCGCGGAGACGCTCGACATCTGGCTGCCCAGGTGGGCCGCGTTCCTGATCGTCTTCGTGTTCATGCTGCTCGTCGCCGCACTGTTCGGCTTCCTCGGCTACCTGCGCGTCAAGAAGCTGCGCAAGCCCGAGAAGACCATCGACTCGCTCAAGCAGGCGTCGACGGTGCTGCCGAACCAGCACGAGAGCACTCCCGGCATCCCCGGTTACAAGAAGTAGCGGCGGCACGCACCGAACATGAGCCAGCCCGACCCGTCGACGGTGCGTTTCGCCGGCCCCTGGACGCACCGGGACGTACATGCCAACGGCATCCGCTTCCACGTCGTCGAGGCAGCTGATTCACCTGCCGACGGCCCTCTCGTGGTGCTGCTGCACGGCTTCGCCGACTTCTGGTGGTCCTGGCGTCACCAGCTCACGTCGCTGACCGAAGCCGGCTACCGCGCAGTCGCCGTCGACCTACGCGGATACGGGGACAGCGACAAGCCACCCCGCGGATACGACGGATGGACGCTGGCGGGCGACGTCGTCGGCCTCATCAGGGCTCTCGGTCATTCGCGGGCTGCACTCGTCGGGCACGCCGACGGCGGACTCGTGTGCTGGGCCACGGCCGCGTTGCACCCCAGGATGGTGAGCGCGATCGGCCTGGTCGGGTCGCCGCACCCCATCGCGCTACGTCGGTCGGTACTTCGCGACAAGGCACAGCGACGAGCCCTTCTGCCGTTCTTTCTGCGCTATCAAGTGCCTCTCGTGCCGGAGCGTTCCCTGACGAAGAAGAACGGCGAGGCCGTCGAGCAGCTGTTCAGGTCGCGGACCAGCCCTGCCTGGCAGGGCACCGAGGAATGCACCGACGCCGTGACCCAGCTGCGGTCCGCGATCCGCATCGCCGGTGCCGCGCACTGTGCGCTCGAATATCAGCGGTGGGCGTTCCGCAGCCAGTTCCGCGGCGACGGCCGTCGTTTCATGAAGGCGATGGACACGTCGCTGGACATCCCCGCGCTGCAGATTCGCGGCGAACTGGACCCGTACGTCCTGGCCCGCACCGTCCACGGCGACGTCGGATGGGCACCGCAGCGGCGTCTGCACACCGTTCTCGGCGCCGGTCACTATGCGCACCAGGAGTCGCCCGGTGAGGTCACCGATCAGCTGAAGGAGCTCCTGGAGTCGTCCGGCGTCCGCTGACCCCGCATAAGTACTCACATGCGGCGGAGCCGCATCAGACGATGCACGCTCCCGTACCCACCGGCACCGGGGCGTTCATGCTCTGCGCGAGTTCGTCGGCAATCTCGGCTGCGGTCAACACGAATCCGGTGTCTGGGTCGTCCACGGCAGCGCCGAAGACCAAGCCCAGAACCTGCCCGTCCTCGGTGACGAGCGGGCCACCGGAGTTGCCCTGCCGGACGGTGCCGCGGACGGTGTACACCTGACGCTCGACGGTTCCGGTGCGGTAGATGTCCGGGCCGTTGAGGTTGAGCATCTCGCGCACCCGCGCCGGGCTGGCCGTGTACGGACCGCCGCCCGGGTAGCCGAGAACGATCGCGCTCTCGCCGGACACCGCAGGATCGGGAGCGAAGTTCAGAACCGGCGCCTGCAGCCCGGGCACGCGAAGGATCGCCACGTCCTCCTCGGGATCGAACAGGACGACGTCGGCATCGAGGACGGTACCGAGCGAGTCGACGGTGACTCCGTCTGTGCCCGCGACCACGTGGGCGTTGGTCATCACCAGTTCCGGCGCGACGACGAATCCCGATCCTTCGAGCGCTTTCTGGCAGCTCGGCGCGACACCGCTGATCTTCAGCACACTCTCGTGCAGCTGGTCCACGACGGGGCTGGCCTGCAGAGCCGGATCGGGTACGTCGACGTTCGCTACCGGGGTGCGGCCGAACGGTCCGATGACGTCGGGCAGACCCGACGTGTCGAGCAGTGCGGAGAACTCCTTGGGGACCTCGCGAAGCCACCCGGGCGCGACGTCGTCGACCTTTCCGAGCACCGTCGATCCGCGCACGGCACTGGCTACCTCCGGTTGCGACGACGACGTCAGCGGGATGGCGAGCAACCACGCCGCCGCGAGCACCGCAACGGCCTGCAGCCCAGCGCCCACGACGCTGTCCACCGATCGTGCTCCGCGAGAATGCATTCCGCTGCGCAATGCCCGGCCCAGCACCATTCCCGACACTTCACCGACGATCACCAGCACAACGATCAGCGCGATCCCGACGAGCACACGCATACGTGACCCGTCCACGTGAACCAACACGTGGGGGGCGATCAGGATGCCCGCGACCGCACCGAGCACCACACCCAGAAACGCCATCGCCGACGCCACCGCGCCCTGCCGCCATCCCGAGGATGCCGCCACCAGCGCGACGCCGAGGACGATGATGTCGACCCATGTCGAACCGGTCACTGGTCCAGACCCTCCCCTACTGTGGCCAAACTCGTCTCCAGATCACGGATGTCGTCGGTGTCCCAGTCCAGTTCCCACCCGGACACCGCGAGCAGGCCTGCCAGAATACCGCCGGTGAAGCCCCACACCAGCATCCCGTCGACCGCGAATGCGGGGCCTTGATATCCCGCCGGGTGTCGGACCTGGAATCGGTTGTCGGGATCGATCAACGACCGGATGGGCACTCGCACCACCCGCGCGGCCTCGGCGGTGTCCACGACGCCGACCTCGCTGGGGTTGCGCCAGTACGCGAGCACCGGGACGACGTCGAACCTCGACGGCGGCACGTAGATGCCGGGCAGGGTGGCGAGCGGTTCGACGCCTCCCGGGTCGAGGCCGGTCTCCTCGACCGCTTCGCGCAGAGCCGTCGCGACCGGCGAATCGTCCTCGGGATCGGTGGCCCCTCCCGGGAAAGCCACCTGACCACTGTGTTGACGCAACGTCGCTGCTCGCTGAGTCAGAAGCACGTCCGCATCGGCAGGCACTCCGCCCTGCGCCGTCGGGTCCGCATCCTCCGAACCACCGAACAGCACCAACACCGATGCCGCACGCACGATCGCGCCGTCGGGCGCCGTACGTT
Source organism: Rhodococcus sp. 114MFTsu3.1 (assembly GCF_000383555.1). NCBI lineage: Bacteria > Bacillati > Actinomycetota > Actinomycetes > Mycobacteriales > Nocardiaceae > Rhodococcus > Rhodococcus sp. 114MFTsu3.1. Next base: position 330,416 of record NZ_KB911546.1, read on the forward strand.
CGAGCACCGGATTGGTACCCGTCGTGTCGATCAAGCCTCGTTCGCCACTCGCTGCGTCGACGACTTTCCTCAACCACTGCGGAGTCATCGGCTGATTCCGAGCCCCGCGGACACGGCGTCGTCGATCTCCTGAACACTGTCGAACGGTTGTGGCAGCACCTCGGCGACATTGCCATCCGCGCCCACGAGAATCGACACGGGGAGCACATTCGGTGCGCCGACGGCTGCTGCTATGCGCCCTGCCCCGTCCTGCACACCCGGCAACGTCACCCCGTAATCAGCGAGCTTCGTCAGCCCGTTCGACTCGTTCCGGTCCTGGTGCACGGTCAACACCGTGACCCGTCCCTGCATCTGCGACGCGTACTCCTGCAGATGCGGCAACTCCTGCGCGCACGGACCGCACCAGTACGCCCACAGGTTGATCAACGTCGGAGCCCCCGCGAGAGCGCGGCCCAGATCCACCTGCGAACCGTCACCGATGCACTCGAGCACGATCCCGGCCAACGGACCGAACGAGTCGTTCTCGGCGGACGGCGCCGGGCAACTCTGTAACCCGGCACGCTCACGCAGCGGGGCAAGCGCCTCGGCGGTGTCCGCGGACCGACGCTCCTCGACGACCGGAGCGCCCTGCCCAGGCATCCCCGTCACCGGCTCCGGATCGTCGCCGCGCGGCCAGATCGCGTAGACCAACGCCACGACCACCAGCAACGCCGCCAACGACCACCTCGCCGCAGACCCCGTCACCGCGGTCCCCCACCAGATCGTTCCGCAGACTCTGGCTCCACTCCTGCTTCACCGGGTCGTTCCGCAGGCTCCACTCCTGCCAACTCGAGGAGGTGGTCCGTTTCCGGGCCTTTCACGAGCGCCGCTGCCTCCACCTTGTCGGTCGGGCCGAGGCCGTAGGAAGGACAGTCCTTGGCGAGGACGCAGACACCGCACGCAGGCTTGCGGGCGTGGCACACGCGGCGTCCGTGGAAGATCACGCGGTGGCTGAGCAGTGTCCATTCCTTGCGCTCGATCAGCGCGCCGACGGCATGCTCGACTTTCACCGGGTCCTCCGCGTCGGTCCACTGCCACCGTCGGACGAGTCGGCCGAAGTGGGTGTCGACGGTGATCCCCGGTACGTCGAACGCGTTCCCCAGCACGACGTTTGCGGTCTTTCGTCCGATTCCGGGGAGCGTGACGAGGTCCTTCAAGCGAGCCGGGACCTGACCGTCGAACTTCTCCAGCAGGGCGGATCCGAGTCCGATCAGCGAGTTCGCCTTGTTTCGGTAGAAGCCGGTGGTGCGGATGTACTCCTCGAGTTCCGTTCTGTCGGCTTCGGCGTAATCCTTGGCAGTGCGATATCTCACGAATAGCGCCGGAGTAACCATGTTGACGCGTTTGTCGGTGCACTGCGCCGACAGAATGGTGGCGACGGCCAGTTCGAGGGGGTTGGTGAAGTCGAGTTCGCAGTAGACGTGCGGAAACGCGACGGCGAGCTCTCGGTTCATTCGTCGCGCTCGGCGTTTGAGCCCCAATGCGGTCTCTTCGCGTTTGCGCACGTCGAGCGCCGACGGAGCTGTCGATTTCACTCCACAACTGTACGGACAAGATTCTGCAACGAATCGGCCCTGTGTTCTTATCGAGACCTTTTCGGTGTTTACTGCTCGGTATGCAAGGACTCGCCGTAGTGCTCTTCCCTGTGCTCCTGATGTTGTTCGCCCTCGCCATGGAGCGCGTGGAGTTCCGCTTGAGCAAGCTCGGTGTCCGCGAACAAGAAGTGCAGGAGTTCCTCGATCAGGCCAGCACCTCCGAGGTCGCGACCCTCGCGAACGAGGGCATGCCGCACGCTCTCGCTCGCTTCAACAGCCGCAAGCGTCGTACCCCGGCTTCCGAGGAACTCGCGGATCAGCGCGCAAGCTGAGCCCGAAATGTCGCATTTCCGATGAACAGCGGCTGAACAATTCGTTTAGTTCACAACCTTCACGGCACGTCGGTGGTGCCGATCACTCGTTATCCATCTCGGCGAAGTAGACTTCACCGAGATAATTGTCATGTTTGATTACTGACGTGAGCTCGTCGAGCCTCAGGCTCGCCGGGAGCACGTAAGCGAGAAACGCCTTTCGTCGACGCGGGTGACCACGCCGGCGACATCCCAAAAGGAGCGCAAGTGGACGACGTCCTGGCACGGGCCGGCATCTTCCAAGGAGTCGAACCCTCTGCGGTAGCAGCGCTGACGAAGCAGCTGCAGCCGGTCGATTTTCCTCGTGGACATGTGGTCTTCAACGAGGGCGAGCCCGGTGACCGGCTGTACATCATCGTCTCCGGCAAGATCAAGCTCGGACGCCGTTCTCCCGATGGCCGCGAGAACCTGCTGACCATCATGGGTCCGTCGGACATGTTCGGTGAGCTGTCCATCTTCGATCCGGGTCCCCGCACGTCCACCGCGACGACGGTCACCGAGGTCCGCGCGGTCAGCATGGACCGCGACGCTCTGAAGGCTTGGATCGACCAGCGCCCCGAGATCGCCGAGCAGCTTCTGCGCGTGCTGGCTCGCCGGTTGCGTCGTACCAACAACAACCTCGCGGATCTGATCTTCACCGACGTCCCCGGCCGTGTCGCCAAAGCGCTTCTCCAGCTGGCGCAGCGCTTCGGCACCCAGGAAGCCGGTTCGCTCCGCGTCACGCACGACCTGACGCAGGAAGAGATCGCTCAGCTCGTCGGCGCATCGCGTGAGACCGTCAACAAGGCACTCGCGGATTTCGCGCACCGCGGTTGGCTGCGGCTCGAGGGCAAGAGCGTGCTGATCTCCGACTCCGAGCGTCTGGCTCGCCGAGCTCGCTAGCTCTCTCGAAGGTAGGTCAGCTGCGCCTTGACGGACATGCGCGCAGCTGGCCACAACTTCTTGTCCACGTCTGCGTAGACGTGCTTGACCACCTTCATCGGCTTGGCATCCTCGCCGAGTACCGCCAACGCAGCTTTGATCTGCTCGAGGCGTTCCAGCCGGTGCTTTCGGTACATTCGCGCAACCTCCGCTGTGTCGGCCACCTCGGCTCCGTGCCCGGGTAGCGCGATCTTGCCTGCCCCTGCGGCTTCGAGCCGGTCCAGCGACGCCAGGTAGTCCGCGAGAGTCCCGTCCTTGGGATCGAGGACCGTCGTGCCCCGACCGAGGATCGTGTCCCCGGTGAGAATCGCGTCGTCGAGTACGAAGCTCGACGAATCCGCTGTGTGGCCGGGAGTCGCGAGAACGGTGATCTTCAACCCGGCCGCCTCGATGACCTCGCCGTCGACCAACGCTGTGCTGCCGTAGACGAATTCGTCGGAGAACGCGCGGATCGGTGCGCCCGTCTTCTTGTGGAACCGCTTCAACCCACCCGTGTGATCGCCGTGCCGATGCGTCACCAGCACGAGAACCACAGTGCCCGACGCGGCCACCGCGTCGAGATGCTTCTTGTCCTTCGGCCCCGGATCGACGACGACCACGTCATCGCTTCCGGGTGCGCGCAGAATCCAGGTGTTGGTGCCGTCGAGTGTCATCTTTCCGGGATTGTCGGCGAGCAGAACCGCTGCCGTCGGTGTGACCTGTCGAAGCTGACCGTATGCCGGGTGCGCGAGAGTCATAGTCGTACTTTAAGAGCATGAGAATCGGATTGGTCGGCGCGGGTCCATGGGCTCGCGCCACACACGCCCCGTCCCTTGCCGCGCACCCCGCTATCGACTTCGTGGGCGTGTGGGCCCGCCGCCCCGATGCAGCTGCAGGGATGGGCGCCCCGGTCTACGACAGCGTCGAGACACTGATGGCCGACGTGGATGCCGTCGCGTTCGCCGTGCCCCCGGAAGTGCAGGCCGGCTTGGCCATCGCAGCAGCCGAGGCGGGAAAACACGTCGTGCTCGACAAACCCATCGCGTCGAACCTGGACGACGCCACCCGGCTTGCGGACGCCGTCGCCGACGCAGGCGTCGGCTCGATCGTGGCGTTGACCAGGCGGTTCGCTCCGGAGACACGTGAGTTTCTCGCCGAGGCCGACGGACGGGATTGGAGTTCGGCATCCGGGACCTGGCTGTCCGGGGCAGTGCTCGGAGGCGAGTACTCGAATTCACCGTGGCGTCGACGCGACGGCGCCCTGTTCGACGTCGGGCCGCACGTCTTCGACCTGCTGGACCTGACCCTCGGGCCCATCACCGGCGTGGCGCTGAGCCGTCGGGACGAGTCTTCGGACACCTGGACCGTGGTGCTCGAACACGAGGGCGGGAAGTTGAGCACGTCGCGCCTGTCGCTCGCCACACCGGTGCAACCGTCGGTCTTCCGGGTGGAGATCAGCGGCAGCGACGGTGTGCTGTCACTGCAGGACCGTTCGACACCGGCGACCGACTGCTTCCGAGTTCTTCTCGACGAATTCCTCGAGTCGATCGCCGGGGGCGTCGAGCATCCCTGTTCCGTTCGCCGCGGGCTCCATCTTCAGCGAGCACTCGACGCCGTGTGACGGCTCAGACCTCGACGATCAGCTCGACCTCGACGGGGGCATCGATCGGGAGCTCGGCTACACCGACGGCGGACCTGGCGTGCTTTCCCGCGTCACCGAAGATCTCGCCGATCACGTTCGACGCCCCGTTGACGACGGCAGGCTGACCGGTGAAACCGGGAGCCGACGCTACGAATCCGACGACCTTCACGACGCGCTTGATCGAATCGACACCGACGAGCGAATTGATCGCCGCCAGCGCGTTCAGTGCGCAGACACGCGCAGCGTCGGCGGCATCCTCGGGCGACACGTCCGCGCCGACCTTCCCGGTGGCCGTCAGCTCACCGGAAACCAACGGCAGCTGACCCGACGTGTAGACCAGCGATCCGGTCTGCACGGCGGGAATGTACGCAGCCAGCGGCGGCACTACCGGAGGTAACTCGATCCCGAGTTCGGCCAAGCGCTCACTCCACGCCATCGCTAGGCCTTCGGGCGCTTGAAGTAGGCCACCAACGTGTCGCCACCGTTGGGACCGGACATGATGGTGACGAGTTCCCAGCCCTCGGCACCGTAGTTGTCCAGAATCTGCTTGGTCGCGTGAATCAGCACCGGCGCGGTGAAGTACTCCCAGATGGTCTTTTCGCTCATGCCGGTGAGCCTAGTCGGCGGTCATGCCGCAGTCCGATCGACCGGACGCTTCGACGGTGTATCGGCCGGGCGTCATGTGAGAGGGTCGAAGCCGTGAGCCGTCTGGACATCCTCGACGCGGCATTTCACTATGCCTCGAAGAGCACATCACGAGACCAATACGTGCTGCTGACCTTCGACACAGGTGACCTCCCGTCCCCGACGTTCGACGAGATCACGGAGTTCATCGGCGTACGTGCCCGATCGATTCCGGACCTGAACAAGCGTCTCGTCGAGATCCCCGGAAACCTCGATTACCCGTATTGGTCCCGAAGCGGCGAACCTCCGAGGATTCTCCAATTCGATTCTCGCACATGGGAAGGCGTCGTCGACGAACTCGGTCTGCTGGTGCAGACGCCCGTCGATGCAACTCGAGCCGCCTGGCAGGTCCACGTGGCACGAGATGTCGAGGACGTACCGCACGCCTCGGGGCGCGCACTGGTCGTGGTCTTTCAGGTAAGCCACGCGCTGACCGACGGACGAGGGGCGACGCGGCTCGCGCGGGCCCTGTTCTCGGTGGAGCCGCCACGCCCTCGTCCATCCCAGGCACGCCTGTTCAAGCCTCACCTGCGTGTTCCGGTGGCGGTGGGAGCCGTTGCCGCCCTTCCGTTTCGTCTGGTGGCCGCGCGTCTTGCCGCGCGCCGCTCACGCCGTACCTTCGAGCGTGCGCGCGGGTCCATCACCGATCGAAACGTCCTTCGACCGTCCATCGTGGGCAACGTCGAGCCCACCGGAAACCGTGTCGCCCATGTGATCCCTTGTGCTCCACTTCGGATCACCGGGACCCGATTCAGTGTCACAACCACGGCGTTGACCGCCGTCGGCCTCGCCACCGAGCGCTACCTCGAGACCATCGGCGATCCAGTCCCGGACACACTGAACGCGCTCGTGCCCATGGGACTTCCCGAGGACGTGTCGTGGCCCGCCGAGAACCGCGTCGTGAACGGAGACGTCGACCTTCACGTCGGCGTGCCCGACATCGCCGAGCGCGCAAGACGAACCGCGGCGTCGTTGTCCGAGACACGCAGGAACGTCCTCGACCCGCTCCTTCTGCGGTGGATCGAAGCCGAGAATCTCGTACCCGCTCCAGTCTTTCTCGCTGTGGACAGACGCGCACGCAAACATGCACCTCGTGAGCGCACCGTTCACGAATCGGTGACGAGCAACCTGACGGTCGTCAGTGTCGACCGCGGGGACACCGATCTGGAACTGTGCGGGGCGCCCTGTCTCTTCTCCGGCGGCTTCCCGATGCTCGGCCCCGCCCGCTCCGTCACCCACGGCTTCTACGGCCTGGGCGACACGGTCACGATCTGCGTGACTGCGTGCCCCGACACCTTCCCCGACCACGCCCGCTACGTCGACATTCTGAAGCAGGCCGTGGACGACGTAGTCGCCGTGATCAAGGACGCGTGATAGTCGCCGCGACCTCGGACCGCACGGTTCCGCCGAGGTGACATCCGATTCGTCTATATGGTCGTGTTGTGGTCACATCGAGTTTCGAAGGTTGGCCGGAGAAGGCCGACACTGCGCGGTTGCACTTCGTCTCCGGCAAAGGCGGCACCGGTAAGTCGACGGTTGCCGCCGCGCTTGCGTTGGCACTCGCGGCCGACGGTCGGCGAGTGTTGCTGGTGGAAGTCGAAGGCAGGCAGGGCATAGCCCAGCTGTTCGACGTTCCCCCACTCCCGCCCGTCGAGACGCGGGTGGCGTCCGCGGACGGCGGCGGTGAGGTCTACGCGCTGGCCATCGACATCGAAACTGCGTTTCTCGAGTACCTCGACATGTTCTACAACCTAGGTTTCGCCGGGCGCGCGATGCGCAAGATCGGCGCGATCGAGTTCGCGACCACCATCGCCCCCGGTCTACGCGACGTCCTGCTGACCGGCAAGGTCAAGGAGTGCGTCGTCCGCACCGACAAAGCCGGGAAACGCGTGTACGACGAGGTGGTCGTCGATTCACCTCCCACGGGCCGTATCGGCAACTTCCTCGATGTCACCAAGGCGATGGCCGACCTGGCCAAGGGCGGCCCGGTCCGCTCGCAGAGCGAGGGCGTCGTCCGGTTGCTGCATTCGGCCGACACCGTCGTACATCTCGTGACGTTGCTCGAGGCGTTGCCGGTGCAGGAGACGGCGGATGCCGTGACGGAGCTGGAGGCAGCCGATCTGCAGTTGGGCACCGTCATCGTCAACCGCACCGAGCCGACGTACCTGCCGGAGGAGTCGCTCGACGACGCGGCACACGGAACCGTCGACGTCGCCGCACTCAGAACCGGGCTGGAGAAGACAGGAATTTCCCTGTCCGACGACGATTTCGCAGGCTTGCTGACGGAAACGATCGAGCACGCGTCGACGCTGGCAGCTCAGGTGGACAGTGGCCGTCAGCTCGACGAGTTGGATTCCGCGAGACTGCGCCTGCCGATGCTGGCGGACGGCGTCGACCTGGGCGGGTTGTACGAACTGGCGGCAGAACTCAGAGAGCAGGGTGTGAAATGAGCAAGGCTGCAGCGCCCGTACTCGACGTCGAGAAGATTCTTCGGGGTGCCAACTCCCGCATCGTCGTGGTGTGCGGGGCAGGTGGCGTCGGGAAGACGACGACAGCGGCGTCGATGGCGCTTCGAGCGGCGGAGCAGGGCCGCAAGGTCGTGGTGTTGACGATCGATCCAGCGCGGCGTCTGGCCCAAGCACTCGGGGTCGACGAGCTCGACAACTCGCCACAGCCGGTGAAACTGCCTGCCGGGGCGACGGGCGAACTGCACGCCATGATGTTGAACATGCGTCGGACGTTCGACGAGATGGTGATCGAGCACTCGACGCCGGAGAAAGCCGAGCAGGTGCTGGCCAACCCGTTCTATCAAACGGTGGCCTCGTCGTTCTCCGGAACGCAGGAGTACATGGCGATGGAGAAACTCGGCCAGCTCGCGTCCGACTCGACGTGGGATCTGATCGTCGTGGACACCCCACCGTCGCGCAATGCTCTGGATTTTCTCGATGCGCCGCAGCGTCTCGGCTCGTTCCTCGACGGACGGTTCATCAGGTTGTTGATGGCGCCGGGACGCGGCCTGACGCGGATGGTGACCAGCGCGATGAGCCTGGCCCTGCGCGGCGTGTCGACGGTGATCGGTAGTCAGATGCTCACCGATGCGTCGGCGTTCGTGCAGTCGCTCGACTCGATGTTCGGGGGCTTCCGCGAGCGCGCGACGCGCACTTACCAGTTGCTTCGCGAGAGCGGCACCAGCTTCGTCGTCGTCGCGGCGGCCGAGCCGGATGCGTTACGCGAGGCTGCGTACTTCGTGGATCGATTGAGCGGTGAGGGAATGCCGCTGGCCGGCCTGATCCTGAACCGGACGCACCCGACGCTGTTGTCGCTGCCTGCCGATCACGCCGTCACGGCTGCCGATCAGTTGGAGGGCTCGGACGACGGGAAGCTCGCCGCCGCGGTGCTGCGCATTCACGCCGCCCGGGCTGTGACGGCCGCTCGCGAACTGCGCCTGCTCCGACGGTTCACCTCGGCACACCCACGGGTCCCGATCGTCGGCGTGCCGTCCCTCCCGTTCGAGGTGTCGGACCTGCATGCGCTCCGCGCGGTGGCGGATCAACTCACCAGGTCCGCGTAGGTCCGTTCAGATCGCGGCCTGCTGCTGGCGCTGCGTCTCGAAGAAGTCCGACCAGGAGTCGACCTCGGGGTGCTGCTTGAGCAATGCACGACGCTGACGTTCGGTCATGCCACCCCAGACACCGAATTCCACGCGGTTGTCGAGCGCGTCGGCACCGCACTGCATCAACACCGGGCAGTGCCGGCAGATGGTCGCGGCTTTGCGCTGCGCTGCTCCCCGTACGAACAGCTGGTCAGGATCGGTGCCCTTGCACCGCGCCTGCGCTACCCACGCAATGCGTGCTTCTGCTTCTTCCACATCTAGCCGCGTCGGTGCTGCTGTCGTGTGCATTGCGGATCCCCTTTGCAGTTCGAACGTCCTTGCTGAACGTTCCAGAAGCCCCTGCGGCGCTGCTTCGACCTCGATCTCCACTGCTCGAAGCACATCGGTCTAGGAGCTGCCCCACATTCATATACAAGTGTTATGTGAATCACACCGTGCTCATAATTTAGGTAAATCCGGCGACGAACGCAAGACGAGAGAGGCAACTTTCTGGTACGACCGTCCCGACCTGCGGTTCCTCGCTCGACCTGTGATCCATTACAAGCAGACGCGCTCCGTAACGACTCGACAGCGCACCCCGGAAGCGGCGGGATCATCTGCGTTTCTGGGCCAGCTGCAGTAGTCCACGTACGCTGTGCTCGTGTCAGTTGGAAAAACCGTGGCGAAGCTCGCCGGATGTTCCGCACTCGCGGGTGCGCTGTTGGCCGGAGTCATGTTCCCGTTGGCAGGCGGGTTCGGCTATGCGTCGAATCGGGCTGCGGACACGGTGGACAACGTGTCCGCCGAATTGGTCGAAGGCGCGGTCCCGGCGGTGTCCACGATGGTCGACGCCGCAGGTAACCCGATCGCGTGGCTGTACGAGCAGCGACGCTTCGAGGTACCGAGCGACAAGATCTCCAACGAGATGAAGCTCGCCATCGTCTCCATCGAGGACAAGCGGTTCGCCGAGCACCAGGGCGTCGACTGGCAGGGCACGTTGCGCGCGTTCCTCACCAACACCACGAGCGGCCAGGTCGAACAGGGCGCGTCGACGTTGGATCAGCAGTACGTGAAGAACTACCAGCTTCTCGTCGTCGCCAAGACCGACGCCGAGCGCCGCGCCGCGATCGAGACGACGCCCGCTCGTAAGATCCGCGAGATCCGCATGGCGTTGACGCTGGACAAGGAACTCACGAAGGACGAGATCCTCACCCGCTACCTCAACCTGGTGCCGTTCGGAAACTCGTCGTTCGGCATCCAGGACGCCGCGCAGACCTATTTCGGTATCGACGCCAGCCAGCTCGACGCGAAGCAGTCCGCGATGCTCGCGGGCATGGTGCAGTCCAGCTCGGCGCTCAACCCGTACACCAACGAGCAGGGCGTCACCGAACGCCGCAACATCGTGCTGGACACGATGATCCAGAACATCCCGGACCGGGCCGACGAGTTCCGCCAGGCCAAAACCGAACCTCTCGGCGTTCTCCCGGTGCCGCAGACTCTTCCGCGAGGATGCATCGCCGCCGGTGACCGCGGATTCTTCTGCGACTACGCATTGCAGTACCTCGCGAACGCCGGTATCAGCCGCGAACAGATCGACAAGGGCGGCTACCTCATCCGCACCACGCTCGATCCGGCTGTGCAGAACTCCACCAAGGCATCGCTGTCGTCGAACTCGAGCCCGACGCTCGACGGCGTCGCCACGGTCATGAACGTCATCGCACCCGGCCAGGACTCGCACCGCATCCTGGCGATGGGAAGCAGCCGCACGTACGGTCTCGACGCCGACACCGACGAAACGGTTCAGCCGCAGCCCTACTCACTCGTCGGGCACGGCGCCGGGTCGATCTTCAAGGTCTTCACCACCGCCGCAGCGATGGAACGAGGACTCGGAACCAGCGCCACCCTGCAGGTACCCCGCCGAGCCGAAGTCAAGGGCCTGGGCGACGGCGGTGCTCGTGGCTGCCCGGCCAACACGTACTGCGTCGAGAACGCAGGCAACTACCCGGCGTCGCTCTCCATCACCGATGCGCTCGCCCAGTCGCCCAACACGGCGTTCGTGAAGCTGATCGAATCCGTCGGAGTCGCACCCGTCGTCGACATGTCCGTTCGTCTCGGCCTGCGGTCCTACGCGGACCCGAACACCTCGGGCTTCGACGAACAGAGCATGGCCGACTTCCAGAAGAACCAGAACCTCGGTTCCTACACACTCGGACCCACCTGGGTGAACCCACTGGAGCTGTCCAACGTGGCCGCGACGTTGGCGTCGGGCGGCAAGTGGTGCCCGCCCACTCCGATCGACTCGGTGTTCGACCGCGAAGGCAAGCCGGTCCCCGTGACTCAGCAGGCCTGCGAGCAGGTCGTCGAGCCCGGTCTGGCGAACACTCTCGCGAACGCGATGAGCAAGGACGACCAGGCAGGCGGCACATCGGCGTCGGCTGCGGGATCCGTCGGCTGGACGCTCCCGATGTCCGGCAAGACCGGTACGACGGAGTCTCACATGTCGTCGGGCTTCCTCGGCTTCACCAACCGCTACGCCGCAGCCGTGTACACCTACGGCGACTCGCCGACCCCCGGTGAGATCTGCTCGTTCCCACTTCGTCCGTGCGGGTCCGGCAACCTGTACGGCGGTAACGAACCTGCGCGCACCTGGTACGACGCCATCGACCCCGTTGCGAACAACTTCGGCCCCGTCGAGCTGCCACCCGTCGACCAGAAGTACGTGCGTGGGTCGGCCAACGGTCAGGTTCCCGACGTGACCGGTCAGAGCCAGAGCTCGGCAACCTCGACGCTCCAGGGCGCAGGCTTCCAGGTGACGGTCGCGACGACAGCCAACTCGGCGTCCCGCGGCACGGTGACGGGTGTGTCCCCGTCGGGTTCGGCAATCCCGGGATCGACCATCACGATCTACGTCAGCGACGGATCGGTGCGGGAGGCCCCGCCTGCTCCGGCTCTGCCGGAACTTCCGCCGGGCATCGAACTACCGGCCATTCCGCCGGGGCTGCAGATTCCCGCCATCCCGGGCATCACCGCACCGCGATAAGCGGCTCCGCCGCATGTGAGTGGAAATGTAGGCCAGGGCCTGCATTTCCACTCACATAGGGCAGCAGTGTCAGAGGCGGTCTTTGACGGCCTTCGACACGCGCGATCCGTCGGCCTTACCCGCAGCCAGTGCGGAGGCGACCTTCATGACCTGGCCCATCTGCTTCATCCCAGGCCGTTCGCCGATTTCCTCGGCCACCTGGGCGATGGCGGTGTCGGCGACATCGGCCAATTCGGCGTCCGTGAGCGGCGTCGGCAGGTATTCGTCGATGATCTGCGCTTCGGCGCGCTCGTTCGCTGCGAGCTCTCCGCGGCCGTTCTCGGTGTAGATCTCGGCGGATTCGCCGCGCTTCTTCGACTCCTTGGCAAGGACTTTCAGTACCTGCTCGTCGGTCAGATCGTGCGCTTCCTTGCCGGAGACCTCCTCGGTCTGGATCGCGGCGAGAAGCATACGGATCGTGGCCGTGCGGAGCTTGTCCTTGGCCTTCATGGATGTGGTCAGGTCGGCTCGGAGCTGGGATTTCAGTTCGGACATGTACCAGAACGCTACGCGGGCGCCGTCCGCATCCGCACGTCGATTACCTGTACTGACGTATCGTGGGAAACGTGTCCGTGAAAAACAATGCTTGGACCCTCCCGTTCGCCCCGCAGTCGCAGCTCGCATCCGACGCTCTCCGTGCCGCCGCGACACGCGCCCGTGCCAACGCGGAGCAGGCGCCGTTGCAGACGGCAGCCCTGGCCACGGCCGGTGCTGCAGCGCTCGGCCTCGGGTACGCGACGCTCATCGAGCGCAACGCCTTCGCTCTCCGCGAAGCCACGATGGCTGTCCTCGAGCCGGGATCGGCATCGCTGCGTGTCCTGCACATCAGCGATCTGCACATGATGCCGAATCAGCGGCTCAAGCAGAACTGGCTGCGGGAGCTCGACCGGCTCGAACCCGACCTGGTCGTCAACACCGGCGACAACCTGTCGCATCCGAAGTCCGTCCCCGCCGTCGTCCAGGCTCTCGGCCCGCTCCTGTCCAGGCCTGGCCTGTTCGTGTTCGGCAGCAACGACTACTTCGCGCCCAAGCCGAAGAACCCGCTGAAGTACTTCAAGAAGAACCACAAGCGCGTTCTGGGTGAATCACTCCCCTGGCGCGACCTCCGAGCAGCGTTCTCCGAGCGTGGCTGGCACGACGTCACCCACGTCCGTCGCGAACTCGAGATCGCGGGCGTGCGCATCGCGTCCGCGGGCGTCGACGATCCTCATTTGAAGCGCGATCGCTACGAGACCATCGCCGGCCAACCCAATCCACTGGCGGACCTGCGGCTCGGTATCACGCACTCCCCCGAACCGCGGGTTCTCGACAAGTTCGCCGAGGACGGCTACGACCTCGTTCTCGCTGGACACACCCACGGCGGTCAGCTGTGCCTTCCGTTCTACGGCGCTCTGGTCACCAACTGCGAGATCGATCGGTCACGTGTGAAGGGCCCGTCGAAGTGGGGCGCGCACACGCAGCTGCACGTCTCGGCCGGAATCGGTACGTCGCCGTACGCGCCTGCACGTTTCTGCTGCCGCCCCGAAGCGACACTGCTGACACTCACTCCAGCACCCCGAAAGGGCCCAAAAGAGGGGTCCGACGAGGGCGTTTCGCGTTCCGAGGCAGTCGTAAGCTAGACTTCTGCGTGCGGTACACGGGGTGTGGCGCAGCTTGGTAGCGCGCTTCGTTCGGGACGAAGAGGTCGTGGGTTCGAATCCCGCCACCCCGACAGCAAAGACCCTGATTCGGTTCACGAATCAGGGTCTTTTTGTTGTCTGCGTACTTCCGTTTCGAGACCGAATGTGCCGTTCGGTCACTTGAAGTGACCGAACGGCACGTTCGGTCCGGAACCGGGTGAACCTAGCTCGATGCGGCGCGCAGTTTCTCCAGCAACGGGCCTGCGGCTTCGGCGAGGAAGCGTTCCTGGGTTTCGTCGCCGACCTGGACGAGGGCGATGTCGGTGAAGCCGGCTTCCCAGTAGGGCTTGACGGCGTCGACGATGGCGTCGAGGTCGGGGCCGCAGGGGATGGTGTCGGCTACGTCTTCTTTGCGGACGAATTGTGTTGCGCCTGCGAAGCCTGCGGTGGTGGGGAGGTCTGCGTTGACGGCCCAGCCTCCGGCGAACCAGCGGAATCGGTCGTGGGCGCGGTCGATGGCGGCGTCCTTGTCCGGGTCCCAGGAGATGGGGATCTGGCCGATGGTGCGTGATGGTCCGTCGTGGTGGTCGACCCAGCCTTTCACGAGGTCTGCGTTGGGCTCGACGGCGATGAGGTGGTCGGCGTAGGGCGCGAATCGGGCGATGGATTTTTCACCGGACACGGCGACGCCGATGGGCACGCCGCCTTCGGGTAGGTCCCAGATGCGTGCGGAGTCGACGCGGAAGTGCTTGCCTTCGTAGGTCACCAAGCCGCCTGCGTGGAGTTTGCCGATGATGTCGAGTGCTTCGGCGAACATGTCCTGGCGCTTGTCGATGGACGGCCAGCCTTCGCCGACGACGTGTTCGTTGAGGTTTTCGCCGCTGCCGAGGCCGAGGGTGAAGCGTCCGTCGGCGAGGATCTGGAGGGTTGCTGCTTTCTGTGCGACGACGGCGGGGTGGTACCGGATGATGGGGCACGTCACGTAGGTCATGAGCTCGACGCGTTCGGTGGCCTGTGCGACGGCTCCCAGCGTGGTCCAGGCGTACGGTGCGTGGCCCATGGAGGACAGCCATGGTGAGTAGTGGTCGCTTGCCACCTCGAAGTCGAAGCCGACGTTCTCGGCGCCGACGGCGTACTTCACGAGCTCTTTGGGGCCGCTCTGTTCGGTCATGAGGGTGTAGCCGAAGTTGGTCATGGTGCCTCCTCTAGATGGTTGCGACGGACCCGGAGTCCACGCGGTAGTTGGTGCCGTTGACGAAGGATGCGCGTTCCGAGCAGAGGAACACGACGACGGATGCGACCTCGTCGGGTTCGCCGCGTCGTTTCAGTTCCATGAAGGGTCGTTCTTCGTCGAGGAAGGTCTCGATTGCTTCGTCGCGGTCGGTGCCGCGTTCGTCGGCACGTTTGTCCATCATCTTGTCCGTCATCGGGGTGTGGATGAAGGCGGGCGAGACCGCATTGACCAAAACACCTTCGGATGCATAGGTTTTGGACAGTCCTTTGGTCAGCGACAGGATTCCTGCCTTCGATGCGCAGTACGGCAGTTCGTCGATGTAGGGCTGCTCGGCGTCCTCGGATGCGAGCAGAACGATGCGTCCCCACCCACCGCGCCGCAGTGCGGGCAGGAAGGCTCGGACCACCCGCACCGGCCCGAGCAGGTCGGTTTCGACGGTGCTGGCCCATCCTTCGTCGTCGATTTCGTGGAAGAGTCCTTGCGCGCCGGTCACTCCCGCGGATTGAACGAGTATGTCGATGTCGCCGACCGCCGCTGCTGTCTTCCGGGCGAGTTCGGCGACACTGTCGGCGTCGGTCACGTCGGCGGCGAAGGCGAACAATTTGTCCGGGGCGGCGTCGAGTTCGGCTGCTGCTTTCGTCAGCGTCTCTTCGTCCCGGTCGGTGACCACGACCGTGACTCCTTCTTGGAGAAGCAATCGAGCTGTGTGCCAACCGATGCCGGAGTCCGCCCCTGTCACGACCGCAACGCGGCCTTCGATTCCCAGATCCATGTGTGCGTCCTCGTTCCTACGAGTCAGTTCGTTGCGTCGTGCGAATGCGCAATCGTCAGCGCTGCGTTCACCAGGGCCAGGTGGCTCAAGCCCTGCGGGAAGTTACCCAGAAACGACCCGTCCGAAGCATCGATCATCTCGCTGTAGAGACCGACGTCGTTGGACGTCTCGACGAGTTGGTCCATCAGTTCGGATGCTTCGGCGTCGCGTCCGACACAGGCGAGCGCCGAGACGCGCCAGAAGCCGCACGCGACGAATGTGGCCTCCTCCTTGTCGACGCCGCTGTATCGGTAGAGATGTGGACCGACGCCGAGCTCACGGCCCAACGCATCGATGGTCGACGAAAGCCGTTCTCCCCGATCGAAATCCATCTCCGCGGCCAGTAGCACCGAGGCGTCGAGACCGTCTGCTCCCGGGTAGGCGAGGTAGGCCTGTCGTTCTTCGGACCAGCATTCCTCCTCGACGTAGCGCCTGATGCGCCCGCGTTCGGCGCGCCACCTGTCGGCGACGCCGGGGATCTGCCCCTCTTCGGCGAGGTGGACTGCGCAGTCGAGCGCTTGCCAGCAGCCCAGTTTGGAGCTGGTGTAGTGCTGTTCGTCCTCGAGTTCCCAGATTCCGGCGTCGCGGCGCTGCCAGGAGTCGCAGGCTTCGTCGGCGATGGTGGCCAGCAGTCTGCCGGTTTCGGCGTCGAGTACGTTGCCTGCGTCCACGTACAACCGCACGATCGCGAACAGGTCTCCGAAGATCCCCAGCTGCAACTGATCTGCGGCGGCGTTGCCGTTGACGACGGGTCCGACGCCGCGCCATCCCGGCACGTCGGGTTGTTCGGTGCCGCCGGGGAGTTCGCCGCCGAGCGTGTAGAACACGTTGACGAGAGGATCGTTGAGCCGGATGACCTTCAGCAGCCAGGCCACTGCGGCGTGTACTTCTTCACGTAGACCGAACCTGATGAGCGCTCGGATCGTGTAGGCGGTGTCGCGGACCCATGCGTAGCGGTAGTCCCAGTTCTTTCCACCGGTCCTGTTCTCCGGCAGGGACGTCGTCGCGGCTGCGGCTATTGCACCGGAGGGACTGTGCAGCAACAGTTTCAGAGCCAGGGCGCTGCGAGCCACGTGCTCTTTCCACGGTCCGTCGTAGTGGAATTCGTCGGACCACATCCTCCAGTTGCCGACGGTGCGGTCGATACCTTCGTCGACCTTGATGGGCTCGGGCAGATGCAGCGGTTCGTTCTCGGTGCCGACCAGCCCGATCAGGTGACGTGATCCGGGCGCCGTCGTGAACGCGCCGTCGATGATCTGGTCTCCGACGGTCACGTCGTCCGCCTCGAGGGTGCGAACGGCCATCGTCAGGCCGTCGGCGCGGAGCACGGTGCCGTGCTGGGTGTCGTACGCCCACGGGGACGCGATACCGAGCATGGTTCCCGGGGCTACCTTCCACGCCATGTCGACGGTTCCCTGCACACCGTCGATGCGACGTCCGAGTTCCACCCAGGGCAGCCTGCCGGCCACCCCGGTGTTGAGCGAGTCGGTGACGCGGACAGTTCCCGTGTCGGTCGTGTACAACGTCGTCAGCACGTTGGTTCCCTCGACGAATTCACGCTCTACGGAGAAGGGTTCGACGGGGGCGAGCGCGAAGGTGCCGCCGTGCTCGGCGTCCAGGACGGCGGCGAACGGGGGCGGCGAGTCGAGGTTGGGGATGGGAAGCCAGTCGATTCGGCCGTCGTCGGCGATCAGGGCGACCGTCCGTCCGTCTCCGATCGCTGCGTAGTCTTCGATTGCTGCGTAGCCGTCCTGACGACTCATACGGCGGTCAACCTCGCGATGGGGCTGTCGGTCAGTTGTTCGACGAGGTCCGCCGGGTCCTCGTAGACCGCTTCTGCGCCGGCCGCGCGTAATTCGGCGTCGGGTACTCCTCCGCACCGGACGCCGATTCCTGCCACTCCGACGCGTCTGGACGCCTTCATGTCCCACACGCTGTCGCCGATCATGACCGCTCCGCGGGCTTCGACGCCTGCGCGTTGCAGAGCGACGTCGACGATCTCGGGGCTCGGCTTGGCCACGTCGGCGTCCTCGGACGAAGTCACGACGGACACGATGTCCTCGACGTCGAGGAGGTCACGGAGGTGGGCGAGTTCGTTCTCGGGTGCCGACGTGGCCAGTACGACGGTCAGGCCTGCATCGTCGATGCGCTGCAGCAACTCTCGCGCGCCGGGCAGAATTTGCAGCCGCGCGATCGCTTGCTGGTAGTAGCTGGTGTGCAAATCCTTCGCTTCGAGTGCTGCGGCACTGTCGGAGGACCCGACGAGCGATTCGAGTAGCTTGTCGCCGTCCATGCCGATGCACCGGTGGATCCTCCACGACGGGACGGTCACCCCGGCGTCGGCGAACGCTCTGGACCACGCGTCCACGTGAACGTAGTTGGAGTCCACCAGGGTGCCGTCGATGTCGAACAGGACTGCGCCTGAAGTCGAAGTCATTGCCCACGGCTACCCGCGTCGTACCGGGGTGAAACGTGAGCAGGCCCCTTCCCGATGGGGAAGAGGGCCTGCTCACAGGGTTGCGGTCAGTCGACCTGCGCTTGCCACATCCAGTGCAGTTGCTCCAGACGGGCGGTGATGGCGATGAGCAGATCCTGCGTCACGGGATCTGCGGCCTCGGTGTCCGCGATGCGTCCTCGGAGCCGATCCACCACTGCGGCAAGGTTGTCCACCACGGCGGCGATCACTTGCTCGTCCTTGGTCCAGCCTTCACCGAATCCCTTGGTGCCTGCTGTGGCCGACACCGTGGCCGAGCGTCCGTCCGGGCTGACTCCGATCGCCGTTGCGCGTTCGGCGGCCTCATCGGTGAAGTCCCGTGCTGCGGTGACGAGTTCGTCCAACGCGAGGTGCACCGAACGGAAGTTCTTGCCGATGACGTTCCAGTGCGCCTGCTTCGCGATGAGGGACAGGTCGATCAGGTCGACGACGGTGCCCTGCAGGGCATCTCCGGCAATCTTCTGCTGACCTGCATCGAGAGTGCTGCTGATGGGGTTGGTCATGAGTGCGCCTCCTACGTTCTCAACGGTCGCTCGGCTCAACGGCCCGGACGTGGACGATGTTCCCGATTGTGACGCGTCAGACCTTCTCGGCCTCGTCGCCGGGGGTGGTCGGCGATTGACTGGTCGTCGGCGCTGCGTCACTCT
Source organism: Rhodococcus sp. 114MFTsu3.1 (assembly GCF_000383555.1). Classification (NCBI taxonomy): domain Bacteria; kingdom Bacillati; phylum Actinomycetota; class Actinomycetes; order Mycobacteriales; family Nocardiaceae; genus Rhodococcus; species Rhodococcus sp. 114MFTsu3.1. The sequence goes on from NZ_KB911546.1 coordinate 349,063, forward strand.
GGCCTGCGCGCACACCTTCCTCGACCTTCTTGCCGAGGTCGGGGTCGACGTTCGTCCAGTACTCGAAGACGCGTTGCAGCACGGGCTCGGTCACTCCGTTGAGTGCGTGGCCGACGATGTTGCCCGCCAGACGCTCTCGCTGATCGTCGTCCATGACCTCACGGACGAGGATGCCGGCCTGTGCGAAGTCACTGTCCTCGGGATGCTCGATGTATCCGGTGCGGACGAAACGTGGCTCGAAGTCCCACGATCCGTCGTCTCCGTACTTCGCGGTGTCCGCGTGCGGGCCGCCGTACGAGTTGGGTGCGTACACCGGAGTGTCGGCGGAGTTGAACGAGTACCGCATCGACCCTTCCTTGGAGTAGGAGTTGACCTGGGCCTTGGGTGCGTTGACCGGCAGCTGCGCGTAGTTGGTGCCGATACGGTAACGGTGCGCGTCGGCGTAGGAGAAGATGCGTCCGAGCAGCATCTTGTCCGGGCTGGCGGCGATTCCCGGTACCAGGTTCGACGGTTCGAACGAGCTCTGCTCGATCTGCGCGAAGAAGTTCTCCGGGTTGCGGTTCAGGGTCAGCTTGCCGACCTTGATCTTCGGGTAGTCCTTTTGCGACCACACCTTCGTGAGGTCGAAGGGGTTGTACTTGTAGCCCTCGGCCTCGTCGTACGGCATGACCTGGATGTAGAAGTCCCAGCTCGGGAAGTCGCCTTCGGAGATCGCACCGAACAGGTCCTGACGATGGTGATCGGGGGAGGTTCCCGCGAGCTCGTCGGCCTTCTCCTGGGTCAGGAAGTCGATGCCCTGGTTGGTCTTGAAGTGGAACTTCACCCAGGAACGCTCGCCGGCGTCGTTGATGAACTGGTACGTGTGTGAGCCGAAGCCGTCCATGTGGCGGTAGCTCTTGGGGATACCCCGGTCACCCATGAGCCAGGTGACCTGGTGGGCGGACTCGGGTGAGAGCGTCCAGAAGTCCCATTGCATGTTGTGGTCGCGCAGCCCGGAGTCCGGCATGCGCTTCTGGCTGCGGATGAAGTCCTGGAACTTGATGGGATCCTTGACGAAGAACACCGGGGTGTTGTTTCCGACGAGGTCCCAGTTGCCTTCGGTGGTGTAGAACTTCAGCGCGAATCCGCGCGGGTCCCGCCAGGTGTCCGGGCTTCCCTGCTCACCGGCGACGGTGGAGAACCGGGCGAGCGCTTCGGTCTTGACGCCCTTCTGCAGGGCGGCGGCCTTGGTGTACTTCGAGATGTCCTCGGTGATTTCGAGGACTCCGAACGCACCCGCACCCTTGGCGTGCACGACGCGCTCGGGGACACGCTCACGGTTGAACTGAGCCATCTTCTCGATGAGGTAGTGGTCCTGAAGAAGGATCGGGCCTTGTGTTCCTGCCGTCAACGACTGGTCGTCGCTGGGTACGGGGATTCCGGAGTTGCTGGTGGTGGCCGGTTCTGTCATTCGGGATGCCTCCTGAGAGATTCACTGTGGACAGTCGGAGGGGCTGGCTCCGACTGCCATGGCTGTACTCGGAACGTCTATCACGCTCGTATAACCGGTCTGCGTGTTTTCGAACCTGTTCGGGCCATTTTTTTGAATCAGTCAAAAGACGCGAGTGGAGCCAGCGGGACCGACCGGATGACACCGGCCGTCAGACTTCGATGTCACCCACCAGCCGCGATGCACCTGTCGACATGGTCCCGGACACGATCTGGAGGCCGAAGTGGGAACCGGGACGCAGCCAGTCCCCCAGCGACGGTCCTGTCGCGTCGACCTGCACGCGGCACAGTCTCGCCTTGCCCTTGAGCGAGGCGCCGGCCAGGGAGACTTCCTCGTCGACGGGTTGCGCGAAGCCGAGACCGCCCCGAATCGGGAACCGCGGCCCGACGCCTCGTGCGGCGACGTCGACAGCCCATCCGTCGCCGCTGGCCGTCGATGTCCCCAGCACGTCACCGCCGAAGTGTGCGAGCACCTTGGGGAGGTTCCAATGTGTGCGTCCTCCGTGCACGGATGTCTCGGAGTCGACGGCGATGAACGGCACGGCCATGCGAGGCATCGCGCCGATGAGCTTCCCCGGCCGCCGCAGGACCGGGCTGGCGAGGATCTCTCGGTACGGGCCGACCGGTGAATCCAGATAGTCGACGACCATGGCCATGGTCACCGGCAGATCTTTCTGCGGAAGCAGTGCGCGTCCTTCGTCGGTCGCGCGATGCCACCAGATCGTGGCGCGTACCGACGCAGGCCACGGCGGTGGCGGGCTCTGCGGCCACTCGGTTCTGGGTGACTCGGATTCACTGACGCTCCACATGGGACGTCACGCTCCCTTCACGGTCAGGGGCAGCCGCAGGGCACCGGGGGCCGAGGCGGGCACTACCGGCGAGCGTGGCTGTGTCGGCTTGATCTCGCGGTAGGGCTGACCCTGAGACGGGCGCTGATCGGTCTCGCCCTTGTTCGGCCACAACGCGAGGGCGCGCTCGGCTTGGGCGGTGATCGTCAGGGACGGATTGACGCCCAGATTGGCGCTCACTGCTGAGCCGTCGACGACGTGAAGGCCGTCGTATCCGTAGACCCGGTGGTAGGCGTCGACGACGCCGCGCTCGGGGTTCTCCCCGATCGCGCACCCTCCGAGGAAGTGCGCCGTCATCGGGATGTTGACGATTTCCGCGATGGAGCCACCCGGGTCACCCCCGATCTTGTCCGCGAGCATGCGTATTGCCTCGTGCCCCTGCGGGATCCACTGCGGAGGTGGGTCGCCCTGGCCGGGACGACTGGTCAGACGCCTGCCGAACAGCCCTTTCTTCGAACCCAGTTCCAGTGAATTGTCGTCGGTCTGCATGACGAGTGCGATGACGGTGCGTTCGGACCAGCGACGGACGGACAGGCTGCGCAGCGCAGCACCGGGGTGACGCAGCGCGACGCCGAGAGTCTTCAGCACCCGAGGCGTGCGACCCCCTCCGTCGCTCAGCACTGTCTGCAGGAGACCGATTGCGTTGCTGCCTTTGCCGTATCGAACGGGTTCGATGTGCGTGTGATCGTCCGGATGGAACGACGACGTGATGGCGACGCCCTGGGTGTAGTCGATCTCGCGACCCCGCGCGGTTGCGGCGAGGACAGCCTCGGAGTTCGTTCGGACGAGGCCGCCGATCCGGTCGGACAGCTTGGGCAACTGCCCGGTCTCCTTCATCGCCAGCAGCAGCTTCTGGGTGCCGTAGGTACCCGCCGCGAAGACCACCTGGTCGGCAGTCATGACGGTGTCGGCCCGGCGCAGTTTGGCGCCCGTGCGACGCGTCACCACCTCGTAGCCTCCCCTCGCGCGTGGCCGGACGGAGGTGACCGTCGTCAGCGGGAAGATCTGTGCGCCGGCGTGTTCCGCGAGATGGAGGTAGTTCTTGACGAGTGTGTTCTTCGCCCCGACGCGGCATCCCGTCATGCAGGATCCACATTCGGTGCAGCCGGTCCGTGCCGGCCCGACGCCGCCGAAGAACGGGTCCGGATCGGTCCTTCCCGGCTGACCGAAGAACACACCGACGGGTGTGCTGGTGAACGTCTCCCCCACCCCCATGTCCTCGGCCACTTCCTTCATGACCTTGTCCGACGGGGTGATCGTGGGGTTGGTCTCGACGCCCAGCATGCGTTTGGCCTGGTCGTAGTACGGGCCGAGTTCACGGTGCCAGTCGGTGATACCTGCCCACTGCGGATCCTCGAAGAACCGTTTCGGGGGCTGATACAGAGTGTTGGCGTAGTTCAGCGATCCACCGCCGACGCCTGCCCCCGCCATGACGAGAACGTCGGGGAGCAGATGAATGCGCTGTACTCCGTAGCATCCGAGGGCGGGCGCCCACAGGTACTTTCTGAGTCGCCAACTGGTCTTCGGCAGCTGGTCGTCGGCGAAGCGCCGGCCGGATTCGAGCACGCCGACGCTGTACCCCTTCTCGACGGCGCGGAGCGCGCTGACGCTACCGCCGAACCCTGATCCGATGACAAGAACGTCGAAATGGGTCATCTCGCAGATCCTTTCGTTTCGTATTTGTCCAAGTCGAACGTCCGGGTCGAGTTACGGAACGTGAACGTGTAGGTCGGCCACATCACCGGATTCTTTCCTTCGGAGTCCAGGTACCAACTCGAGCAACCGCCGGAGTTCCACACCGTTCCGGCCAGCGAGTCGTGGATCCACGTGTTGTATTCCTTCTGGGCGGTTTCCGTGACGTCGACGGAGCCGATGCCCCGCTCACGCATCTGCGCCAACGCGGACACCACGTACTCGGCCTGGGATTCCAACATGTAGACGATGGAACTGTGGCCGAGGTTGGTGTTGGGCCCGTACATCAGGAACAGGTTCGGGAATCCGCTGACGGTGGTGCCTCGGAATGCGTTGGGGCTGCCACCCCACTTCTGAGCGAGCGTCTCCCCGTTGTCGCCGACGAGCAGGTGGGAGACGGGTGGCTCCGTCGGGGTGAATCCGGTGGCGAAGATGATCGTGTCCACCGGGTAGGACGTGCCGTCGGCCGCGCTGACCGAGTTCTCCCCGATCGAAGCGAGCCGGCTTGCCACCAGGTCGACATCGCTTCGGTCGAGGGTCTTCAACCAGTCGTTGGACAGCAGGATCCGCTTGCATCCGATGACGAAGTTCGGTGTGAGAGCCGCCCGCTTCGCCGGGTTCTTCACCTGCCGACGCAGGTGCGTCCTCGCTACGATCGACACCAGCGGTAGCACCTTGGGAAAGCGCGCCAGACCGAGAACGTACGCCTCCCGGTAGCTGTAGATGGCCGCCCGTACCGCTTTCTGCGACAGGGGGAAACGCCGATACATCGCCTTCTCGACGCGGCCGAGGGTGCGGTCCAACCGAGGAATGACCCAGGCGGGAGTTCGTTGGAACACCGTGAGCCGCTCGGTACGGTCGGCGATCTCGGGCACGAACTGCACGGCGGATGCGCCCGTGCCGATGACGGCGACGCGTTTACCCGTCAGGTCGTGATCATGGTTCCACGTCGCGGAGTGGAACATCTCGCCGGTGAACGTCTCGATACCGGGCACCTCGGGAAGTTTCGGAGTCGACAGAGCACCCGTCGCCGCGACGAGCACACGCGTCGACACCGGGCCGGACGACGTCTGCACGTTCCACCGAGAGGATGCGGAATCCCAGGTGGCGCCGAGCAATTCGCATTCGGTGACGATGCGCTCGCGCAGACCCGTCCGTTCCACGACTCCCCTGAGGTATGCGTAGATCTCCGGCTGACGGGCGAACGTGTGCGTCCACTCGGGGCTCTGCGCGAACGAGAACGAGTAGAGCGACGTCGGCACGTCACACGCACACCCGGGGTACGTGTTGTCGCGCCACGTTCCGCCGACGTCGGCAGCACGTTCGATGACGAGCACGTCCGCCGACGGGTCTGCGTCGAGAACCTTGGTGGCCGCGGCTATTCCAGCAAATCCTGCGCCGACGACCAGTACATCGACCGAACTGGGGATCACCATTCCATCACCTTCTGCTCCCATGCGGGCAACAACCGCGACCGGAGTGCGGCGTCGGCGTCGGGGCTACGGAACAAGGCCGACACGGCCAGTCCACGTGCCAGTTCTATGCTGAGTTCGATGCTCTCGGTGGACATCCGGCTACCCATGACGATGGACGCACCTCCCATCAGCGCCTCGGACACCTTGCGTTCGAGCGGAAGCATCGCCTCGTGCAGGGCGGCGTCGGTCCTGGCGGCGACCCACAGTTCGAGCGCCGCGTAGAAGAGTGGGCCGGAGAATGCTTCGCTCAACACCTCGACACCGCGCTCGGGATCGGGCTTCGCGGCCAGGATTTCTGCGAGTCGCTTGTCCACCAGATGGCCGACGGCCGCGGTGACCAACGCTTCCTTCGTCGGAAAGTGATGCAGTTGCGCTCCTCGGGACACGCCGGCACGTCGAGCGATCTCCTGCGTGCTGGTCCGCGCGAAGCCGAGTTCGACGAGGCACTCGATCGCCGCGTCGAGCAGTTTGGCCTGCGTGCCCGCCGTGCGTTCCGCTTGCGTGCGGCGTTCGGTCAGTTCGGTGCTCTGGGTCACACTGCTGACCGTATCCGAAAATCAACAAACAGTCCAGACTGCTTTTTAGTTCGGCAGTTGGATCAGCCGTCGACGATCACACGGCAGGCCTCACACCAGGCGGTAGCGGAGCATCATTTCGTGGTCTTCGTGGTCGAGCATGTGGCAGTGCCACATGTACCCCTGCAGCTCGGCCGAGCCGTGGTGCCCGCCGGACCCGGCGGAAAACGTTGCGTCCGGGTCGAATCCGAGTTCGTCGGCGCGGGGGAACCGGACGAGGATCCGCGTGACCGTCCCCGGGTACGTGTTCACTGTGTCCTTGGCACCCGCTTCCCACGGCGCAGGCGCAGCAAGCGGCCCGGTGACGTACCGCTCGACGTCGGGGGCCCATTTGACCCCGACGTCGGGGCGTGGATTGTCACGCTGGTACGCAGCGAGGTCGATCGGAGCACGACCGAGGGTCCGGAAATGCACCAGATGCAGGTGAATCGGATGCGGTTCGAGCGTGGTGTTGACGATGTTCCACTGCTCGACGGCTCCCTGCGCGGGCATCTCGATGTCCGGGTCGCTGTACCGCAGATTGTTGAGCGTCATCATCGGCGGTGCCAACGACAGGCCTGCCGACGGCTGATTCACGGTCACGGTGCGTTGCACCTGCACCTGAGGCAGCGCGGGCAGAAGCGGAGGTTGCCCCTTCCCACCTCGGTACATGGTCATGACGTCGCCGGTGAACCCGCGGCCCGACGCCACCCTGAACTGGCAGAACAACGGCATCGGTATCGCTCCCAGCGACGCGGCTTGTGCCGGGGGCGGCTCGTCGTTGCGCAGTTCGATCAGCTCGCCGGGTTCTGCGGCCCCGAAGTCGACCAGGACGTCGATTCTCTCCGCGGGCGCGAGGCGAACACTGTCGGTTCGAACGGGTGCGTCGAGCAGTCCGCCGTCGTTCCCGATGACCCAGAATTGCAGCCGCTGCGCGCTCTGTTGGCCCGACATGAACAGATTCCACACCGAGTACGAACCTGCGTTGACGATACGGAACCGGTAGAGGCCGCGCGCGACTTCCATCGTCGGCCATATCTTTCCGTTGACAACGCCGACGTCGCCGGTTCCGCCGCCCTCCCACTTGCCCTGCGGCACAGTAATGTTGGACCGAATGCTCATCGATCCGTCGGGATTCATGATCTTCTCCTGCAGTACCAGCGGGATCTCGAACTCGCCGGACGGGAGTCCGAGCGAATTGTCCGCTGCCCCCGAATCATGCTGATCACGAACGATATTGACGCCGACGAGCCCCGCGTAGACGTTGATGCGCGTCATGGACATCGCGTGATCGTGGTACCACAACCCGGCCGCGTCGTTCAGGCCGGAAAAACTGTGGGTCAGCGACTCGCCGGGACGGACCAGCATCTCGGAGTGCCCGTCGGAATCGGGCTGCGTGATCGCCCCGTGCAGATGCAGCGAGGTCGGCGTCATGTGCCGGTCGTGTTCGCTCATGCCGTGCAGGGAGGTGTCGACATCGGCGGCCAACGGGTTACCGTCCGTGTCGTTGCTGTAGCGCAACGTCCAGGGCTGGCCTTGGACGCTCTCGATCGTCGGCCCGAGGTAGTCGAGATCGCCGTAACCGAACGTCGGACCGGGCGCGAGATCCGCGTGGAAGGAATGCGATCCGCTTCGCGCCCTCAGCTCGACGGCAGTGCCGGAGACGACGGGCAGACGGGGTAGCTCGTCGCGGAACGGCTGCAGGGGCGGCGAATGGAACAGCAGTGGACTGTGGCCGCCGAAGATGTCGTCCGCAGTCGCGCGGCGCACGGCCGACGACGCCGGCAGCGCCGCGGCGACGACACCGAAGGCGGCCAGGCGAAACGCGGATCGCCGTGACATCTCGTTCACACGACACCCCCCTGTTGTGAGTGGAAATTCGGTGCATTCTGGTCGCTCCGTCGGCTCCGCTCCTGCCCCGGAGCCTACATTTCCACTCACGCGCGCCGAAGGCGCCTAAACGAGCAGTTCTGCGATCTGGATCGTGTTCAGAGCAGCGCCCTTGCGCAGGTTGTCGCCGGACACGAAGAGCGCGAGTCCGCGGCCCTCGGGAACGCCCGGGTCCTGACGGATCCGACCGACCAGCGATGCATCCTTGCCCGCAGCCTGCAGCGGGGTCGGAACGTCGACGAGCTCGACGCCCGGTGCCGACGCCAACAGTTCCCGTGCGCGCTCCACCGACAACGGCGACGCGAACTCGGCGTTGATCGACAGCGAGTGGCCGGTGAAGACGGGAACACGGACGCACGTGCCGCTGACCAGAAGGTCCGGCAGCCCGAGGATCTTGCGCGACTCGTTACGGAGCTTCTGATCCTCGTCCGTCTCGCCGGAACCGTCGTCGACCAGCGATCCCGCGAGCGGCAACACGTTGAAGGCGATGGGCGCGACGTACTTGTTCGGCGCCGGGAAGTCGACCGCCGAACCGTCGTGCACCAGCTTTTCCGCGTCGTCGATGACGGCACGCGCCTGGGTGGCGAGTTCTTCGACTCCGGCCAGGCCACTGCCGGAGACCGCCTGGTAGCTGGAGACGATGAGGCGCTGCAAGCCCGCCTCGTCGTGCAGCACCTTCAGGACCGGCATCGCGGCCATCGTGGTGCAGTTGGGGTTGGCGATGATGCCCTTGGGCGGGTTCTTCGCCGCGTCGGGGTTGACCTCGCTGACCACGAGGGGAACCTCGGGGTCCTTGCGGAACGCCGAGGAGTTGTCGATGACGACGGCACCGGCCGCGGCGAAGCGCGGGGCCTGCTCGCGAGAGAGGGTCGCACCGGCGGAGAACAGCGCGATGTCGATCCCGGCGAGGTCGGCGGTGGATGCGTCCTCGACGATGATCTCCTCGCCGCGGAACGGCAGCTTCTTGCCCGCCGACCGCGCCGACGCGAAGAACCGAACCGTGTCTGCAGGAAAGTTGCGCTCTTCCAGCAGGGTTCGCATGACGGCGCCGACCTGGCCGGTGGCTCCTACGACTGCAACTACGGTCATCGTCCTGTACCTCCGTGTACGACGGCTTCTTCGTCGCCGCCGAGATCGAATGCCTCGTGCAGTACACGCACGGCCTCGTCGAGCTGATTGTCGTTGACCAACACGGAAATACGAATCTCCGACGTGCTGATCAGGTCGATGTTGACACCTGCGTCCGCGAGGGACTCGCAGAACGTGGCCGTGACGCCCGGGTGGCTCTTCATGCCTGCGCCGACGAGGGAGACCTTGCCGATGTGGTCGTCGTAGAGGACCTGCGCGAACCCGATCTCGGACTGCAGCTTGGTGAGCTTCTCCACGGCCGTCGGGCCGTCGGACTTGGGGCAGGTGAACGTGATGTCGGTCTTGCCGGTGTCGACCTTGGACACTCCCTGCAGCACCATGTCGATGTTGATCTCCGCATCCGCGACGGCGCGGAAGATCTTCGCCGCGTACCCCGGGGAGTCGGGGATGCCGACCACGGTGACCTTGGCTTCGCTGCGATCGTGTGCGACGCCGGTGAGAATGGCTTCTTCCACTGGAATGTCCTCCATAGATCCGGAGACGATGGTTCCGGGTTTCGTGGTGTACGACGACCGAACGTGTACGGGAACGTTGTAGCGACGTGCGTACTCGACGCAGCGCAGCATGAGCACCTTGGCTCCGCAGGCCGCCATCTCGAGCATTTCCTCGAACGAGACCGTGTCGAGGTGGCGTGCATTCGGAACGATGCGGGGGTCGGCGGTGAAGATGCCGTCGACGTCGGTGTAGATCTCGCAGACGTCGGCGTTCAATGCCGCCGCGAGGGCGACGGCCGTGGTGTCCGAGCCACCGCGTCCGAGCGTCGTGACGTCCTTGCTGTCCTGGCTGACGCCCTGGAAACCGGCGACGAGAACGATCGAACCCTCGTCGAGGGCGTCGCGCACGCGGCCGGGGGTGACGTCGATGATCTTGGCGTTGCCGTGCACGCTCGTCGTGACGACGCCTGCCTGCGAGCCGGTGAAGGAGCGTGCCTCGGCACCGAGGGAATGAATGGCCATCGCGACGAGGGCGTTGGAGATGCGCTCACCCGACGTCAGCAGCATGTCCATTTCACGCGCGGGTGGCGCTGGGCAGACCTGCTCGGCCAGGTCGAGGAGCTCGTCGGTGGTATCACCCATCGCGGACACGACGACGACCACGTCGTTGCCCGCCTTCTTGGTCTCGACGATTCGTTCAGCAACGCGTCGGATACGTTCGGCGGTAGCCACCGACGATCCACCGTACTTCTGGACGATGAGAGCCACGCGTGTGTACCTCCGCTGCTTGGGTGCGTCTCGATTGGTGCAACTTGCCGGAGCTACCTTACCGAGGTCCGGCCTCTCCTTGCGCTGGTGGTACGGCAACAGCGCCCCTGACCTGCGTCTTCCGTCCGCCGACGGGCACCGGGAGCGTCTCCCCCGGCCGCTCACGTCCCAGCCCGGCCCCGAATCCAGGATATTCGTCCGACGCCGGTGCCCGGGTCACCGCGATGCGACGAAGGTGAAACGTGGAGTCCATCCGGATAAACGGGCGGTTTCGGCGGGTGGGTACCGATCGGCCGACTCTCCTCGGACGGCCTTCCGCCTGAGCCCCTCCAAAGCGAACCGAACGGTGTCCGAATCGAGCGTTACTTCCCGAAATCGCAAGAACCGGAATACTATTGGCCGGTCCATCGCATCACATGCGCCTTTTTCGTCGGGAGAGGGTCGTGTATGACCACGTTGCCCCTGTCTTCACTCTCGACGCCGTCTCGGCAGCCCTCGGTGACGCCGCCCGAGCTGCGCAGCAGAATTCCGCTTCGTCCTCGAACCACGATCAGCCGGCCGCGCCTGCTCACGATGCTCGACGACGCCGATCCCTCGGTGGTGACCTTGGTGACCGCACCGGCGGGGTCGGGTAAGACGACCCTGTTGGTCGACTGGATCGGCGCCGACGAACGTGCGCGTGCCGGGTCGGTGGCCTGGCTGACCGTCGAGGAGTCCGACAACGATGTCGCGCATCTGCGATCGTCGGTCGTCTCGGCGTTCGAGCATGCGGGCTCGCACGAGCTGAGCGAGGCGATGGCACGGGTGCCGTCACCTGCAGGCTCGCCGGGCAGCTTCGGTGCGCTGCTCGTGGAGGCACTCGACACGGTGGACGGTCCGGTGACGTTGATCCTGGACGACGCGCATCTACTCCACGACGACGACGCACTGTCGTTGCTCGGCAATTTCCTGCGGTGGCCGCCGCGCACTGTCCGCACGGTTCTCGCCGGACGGTTCGAACCACCTCTGGCGCTGCAGAAGTTACGTCTGGACGGTCGAGTGCACGACATCTCCCCGGCCGCCATCGCGTTCACCGCGGACGAAGCTGCCGCGATGTTGGCGCGCACCGGAGCCGTTCTCGCAGAGGACGATCTGTCCAAGTTGATGGTTCGGACCGAGGGATGGGCGGCCGGTCTGCGGCTTGCGGGAATGACGTTGACGGGCGCGCGACCGCCGTCCGAGGTCATCGACGCATTCACCGGAACACAGCACACCGTCGCGGATTACCTCGTCGGGGAAGTCCTTTCCAACCTTCCGCCTCACGTCCGGACGTTCCTGATCGAGACGTCCGTTCCCGACTGGTTCACGGCCGACCTCGCGGAGAAGCTCACCGGTGACCGTCGGTGCCAGGACATCATCGACGGCCTTCTCGCCCAGAACTTCCTCGTCGATCGCATTCCCGGGCCCGAGACCGGCTACCGGTACCACCCGCTCATGCGCGGTTATCTCCGCGCGGAGATCGCACGCCTGGGGGCCGAGCAGATCAGGAACCTCGAACGCGTCACGTCCTCGTGGTTCACCGACACTCGCCACCCATTGTTCGCACTCCAGCACAGCGTGCACGCCGCCGACTGCACACGAATCGTCGACATACTGTCCGAGTCCGGCCTGGGCATGGTGTTGCGCGGAGACGGCCCCCAGGTACTCGACGCCGTCGAGCAGAGCCCGGCAGATGTTCGACGCGATGTTCGGACAGGACTGGTCAGCGCGGCCGCTCTCCTGGCAACCGGCCGGATCGCACCCGCAGTGAGCATCCTGTCCGCGCTTCGACGATCGGGCGACGGCCTCGGCGACCCTCGCGCCGAGGTACTGCGCAGGGCCCTCGATCTGCACGCATCGCTCTACACAGGAACCGTGGCGACGCCGCTGGACCGGGCCCTGCGCGTCGGAATCGGACAATCAGGAGCCCCGGATCTCGACGCCTACGCGTCGATGGTCGCGGGCCTCGCGGAACTGCATCTCGGACGACGCGCCGCCGCGGACGTCCATCTGTCCGACGCCGTCGCGCACGCACAGGCTGGACATCTGCACCTCACCGCACTCACATGCCTAGCGACGATCGCCGGAAGTCACTTCCTCGCAACACAATTGACCGACGCACACACCGCCGCGCACGACGCACTCCACTACTCGCGGACGCACGGACTCACCGGATCGCCCGTGCATGCCGTCGCGCAGTCGGTCGAGTTGCTCGTCGGCATCGTGCGGCTGACGCCGGCAGACGCTGCACCCGACGACGTCTGGCGCGCGATCTGCACCTCACCGGACCTGGCCATCGCGAGCTACGGACGCCGGGCACGGTGGGCCCTCGGCGCATCCGACGAGCCGGGCCGTTCCGCGCCGAGCGAGCGTGATCGAGCCGACCTGGAACGGCCGGCGCTACCCGGATTCGAGGCCTTGCTGGCCCCGATGATTCAACGTCGACACCTCGGGCAGGGAGAACTTCATCGCGCCGCGGAGTTCGTCGACCTGACCGCGCGGAGGCTCGGTCCGGTCGGTGAAGTCCACCTCCTGGCGGCCGAACTGCACCGCCGAGCCGGGCGTCTCGACGCCGCCGACGCCGAACTGACCCGCGTCATCGACGGCACCAAGCGCTGCCTGAACCCGGTGAATTCGATCCGCGCCTTGCTCGCAGCCGCCGCTGTCGCCGTCGAACGCAAGAACCCCACCCGCGCCTTCGACTCCACCGTCGCTGCCCTGACCGCCGCACAACCGGAGTCGATTCTGCTTCCGTTCGCGGAAGCGGGCACCACCGTGCGCGACGTCCTGACCCACAACCACGGCAGGTTCGGGCTTCTCGAGCCCTTCGCGGACCTCGCCCGCGCCTCGGTTCCACACTCGGGAGCCGGAGTCGACCGGTCACCGAATGCCGCACTGACCCGTCGCGAGCTGGAACTGCTGCGCGAACTCCCGTCATGGCGGACGGCCGAGCAGATCGCCGCGGACCACTTCGTCTCCGTCAACACCATCAAGACACACCTGCGCGGCATCTACCGCAAGCTCGAAGTCCGCTCTCGCCGCGACGCCATCGCCGCCGCCCACGAACTCGGGCTGCTCTGACGGACGCTCCCCTTGCCATTCATTCATCTGCTACGGGTGATGCAGTGGACGACCCGGGCGCGGACGCTGGTGGAGAAGCATCGATTCTCTTCGTGGAGCGAGGGCACATGGCTCAACCCGCTGGCGGCATATCGCACGGAGTTCGGTACGAGTTCGTCGTCGAAGGCGACCTGTCCGAGCGTGCGAAGGCCGCGTTCCCCGATCTGTCGATCGCACGTGTCCCCGCTACGTTCACTCGAATGTTCGGGCCGATCGACGACGACACCGCCCTGCGCGGCATGTTGGCTCGGTTCGACGCCCTCGGTCTGACCGTCGTCGAATTGCGTCGTTTACCCGACTGACACGAGATCGGCGAACCCGGCCGTGAGAGGTGGAGGTGCAGTAGTACACTCGCATCCATGCAGCGCGCGCTTCTCCTCGATCGCCGCGACGGGGTCTGATCCAGACTGGCTTCCCGTCGCGGGGTTTCATCGCGCCGGTCGATATCCAAGTACAGCCAGTAACCTCGGAGATCACACCAATGTCACCTGCCGACGCATTCACATCCGGATCGCGCACCATCACCCCTCCGTCACGGCCCGCGCCCAGCGATCAGCCCGTGTGGAACACCCAGAAGAACTCGTCGATGCCGACGTACCGGTACCGCCCGTTCGCCGACGAGGTCGAGCCCATCACGCTCCCCGACCGCACGTGGCCGGACAAGGTCATCGACCGAACACCGCAGTGGTGCGCCGTCGACCTGCGTGACGGCAATCAGGCCCTCATCGACCCGATGAGCCCCGCACGCAAGCGTCGGATGTTCGATCTGCTGGTTCGTATGGGCTACAAGCAGATCGAGGTCGGGTTCCCCTCCGCGAGCCAGACCGACTTCGACTTCGTCCGCGAGATCATCGAAGACGGCGCGATCCCCGACGACGTGACCATCCAGGTCCTGACTCAGTGCAGGCCGGAACTGATCGAACGCACGTACCTCGCCTGCGAGGGCGCGAAGAACGTGATCGTCCACTTCTACAACTCGACGTCCATTCTTCAGCGGCGCGTCGTTTTCCGCGCCGACCGTGACGTCATCAAGAAGATCGCCACCGACGGCGCACGTAAATGCCTCGAGATCGCCGCGAACTACCCCGACACCGACTGGCGGTACGAGTACTCGCCCGAGTCCTACACCGGAACCGAGCTGGCGTACGCCAAAGAGGTGTGCGACGCCGTCGTCGACATCATCGATCCGACGCCCGAGAAGCCGATCATCCTGAACCTGCCCGCAACGGTGGAGATGGCGACGCCCAACGTCTACGCCGACTCGATCGAGTGGATGAGCCGCAACCTGAACCGGCGCGACAGCATCATCCTGTCGCTGCATCCGCACAACGACCGCGGAACCGGCGTCGCTGCCGCCGAACTGGGCTACCAGGCCGGCGCCGACCGCATCGAGGGATGCCTGTTCGGCAACGGTGAGCGCACCGGCAACGTCTGCCTGGTCACGTTGGGGCTCAACATGTTCACCCGCGGCGTCGACCCACAGATCGACTTCTCCAACATCGACGAGGTACGCCGCACCGTCGAGTACTGCAACCAGCTGCCCGTGCACGAGCGCCACCCGTACGGCGGCGACCTGGTGTACACCGCGTTCTCCGGAAGCCACCAGGACGCCATCAACAAGGGCCTCGACGCGATGAAAGCCACTGCGGACGAGCAGGGTTCGGACATCGGCGAGATCACCTGGCAGGTTCCGTACCTGCCCGTCGACCCGAAGGACGTCGGCCGCACCTACGAGGCCGTCATCCGAGTCAACTCGCAGTCCGGCAAGGGCGGCGTCGCGTACATCATGAAGTCCGATCACGGTCTGGCACTGCCACGTCGACTGCAGATCGAGTTCTCTCAGGCCGTGCAGCGCATCACCGACGGTGAAGGCGGCGAAGTCTCGCCCAAGGAGATGTGGGACGTCTTCGCGCAGGAATACCTGTCGCCGATCCGCCCGCTCGAACGCATCAAGCAGCGCGTCATCGCCGCCGAAACAGACGGCGGCACCGACAACATCGTCGCGACGGTCAAGCTCGACGGCGTCGAACAGGACATCACCGGCTCCGGCAACGGCCCGCTCGCAGCCTTCGTCGACGCACTGTCGACCGTCGGCTACGACGTCAGCGTCCTCGATTACTCCGAGCACGCCATGTCCGCCGGCGACGACGCCCAGGCCGCCGCCTACGTCGAAGCCTCCGTCACCGGACCCAACGGCACCGCCGTCACCGTCTGGGGCGCGGGCATCGCGACCTCCATCACCACAGCATCCCTGCGCGCCGTCGTCTCGGCCGTCAACCGGGCGCTGAAGTAGGACTCCGCTGCACCGCCGGTCATCGTCGACCGGCGGTGCGCGAGTGTCGCGCGAAGAGTGAGACTCCGACTGTCAGGATTGCCACCACGATCATCGCGATAATTGTTCGCCCGTATCCGGTCAGCAGTTGCTCGACAGCCGAGTCCGAGATCTCGCTGATCGTGCCCGCGAACACGAACTTGCGCAGGTCGAGCGGTAGCGCACTCGTCACGACCGACAGAATCACCGCGGTGCCGACGACGAATCCACTTGTCTGCAGCAACAGGCGCATCGCGTTGGCGATCCCCAGTCTTTCGTCGGGCAGGTCGCCCATGATCGCTGTCGCGTTGGACGGCATGAACAGACCCGAACCGAAACCCGCGATTGCCAACCCCACCAGAAGTACCCAGAGCGGCATTCGGCCAGTTGTTCCCACGAACAGAACGACGAGCGCCGCGACTGTCACGACATTGCCCGTCACGGCGAGGGTCGACGGCGACACGATCCGCTGCAACGGACCCGAACTGAGCGATGCCGTCAATGCTGCGACGGCCACCGGCAGCACCATCACTCCAGCGACGAGCGGTGTGACCCCCGAGACCGCTTGGAAGTACAACGCCATCAACAGTACGACGCCACTCTGCGAAATCGAATTGAGAAACGACGCAAGCAGCCCGAATCCGAACGGCCAGTGCTTGAACAACTGGATATCGATCAAGGGATCGTCGACGGACTTCTCGAACCACAGGAACAGGGGAACGATTGCAGCGCTGACGATCAGCCCGCCGATGACGAGAGGGTGCGACCATCCGAGCGATGTGGCCTGCGACAACGCCGCAAGACCGCACGTCAGTGCCACGAGGATCATGGCGTTGCCTCGCAGATCGAGCGAGTACGAACGACCGGTCCGCGGCGACGGCTTCAGGGCGATGAATCCCCACAGCAAGCAGAGAATCCCGATCGGAACGTTGAACCAGAAGACCCACTGCCAACCTGCCTGTTGAGCGAGCAGTCCGCCGAGCGTCGGTCCGCAGAGCTGAGCGATGGAAAACGATGCGAGATAGATGCCCATTCCCTCGCCGAGGCGACGGCGCGGAAAGGCCGCAGTGACGAGAGCTGCACTGTTGGTCAACAGCATTGCGCCGCCCGCAGCCTGGATCACCCGGAAACCCACCAACCACCAGGCATTGGGAGCGAGCCCGCACGCGATGCTTCCGACGGTGTAGAACGCGAGCCCGGTGAGATACATCGTTCTACGACCGAACATGTCCGCCATGCGACCGAACGCCACGAGCAACACCGTGTTGGTGAGCATGTAGGCGAGGAGTATCCAGCTGGCGGCAAGACTACTGGCATCGAAATGTCGTGCGACCGTGGGCAGAGCGACGTTCAGTGCGCTGCCGGACATTCCTATCACCATGCTCGCGAAGGCGACCACACTCAACGTCCGCCATGCATCGCGCATGACCTCACGTTCCGGGCGCGTGTCCTGCTCCGCTTCACACCGAGCGTCGGCCTCGCCGGTATCGGAACGTGCCGTCATCGGGCATCGTCCTGCAGGACGGTACGGCCGAGCGCCGATTCCTCGTTCAGATAGGTGACCATGGCGAGGATCGAGCTGCGGGCAGCCGAGAGGACGTCGGGGTGCTCGACCTCCGGGTACATCCGGGTGACGAGCTCGTCGATGGACATCTCCCGCTCGGACAACAGGTCACGCACCTGTCGAATCCTCCGGTTGCGCGCGTTCAGTCGGCGATCTGCCGACGCAGCCAAGTCCGCGACAACGGGACCGTGCCCGGGTAGTGCGGTCACGGCGGTCGACGCTCCGAGCGCTCGCAACGTTCGCAGACTGTCGAGCATCTCTCGCAGCAGTTCCGGGTGCACCACAGGGGATCCGCTGCCCAGCAGGGTGTCTCCGGTGAACACTATTCTGTCGGCAGGCAAGTAGACGCACAGTGAATCCCGTGTGTGGCCGGGCGTCGGGAGCAACCGGACTTCGATTCCGTCATCCAGCTCGTCGGGAAAGTTGCTGTGAGACATCTCTTTTCTGGCTTTCACGATCCGAGCGCCCGTTGCATCCACGATGCCGCTCGCGGCACCCTCGTGATCGTTGTGACCGTGTGTCAGCACCACGTAGGACACCGAGCGGCGTCCGATGACCCGAAGTAACGACTCGATGTGGTCTGCATCCTTCGGTCCGGGGTCGATCACCGCACAGGCATCGGCGTCCGGTTCGCCGACTATCCACGTATTGGTGCCCTCGAAGGTCCATGCTCCCGCATTCGGGGCGAGAAGCCACTCGACCCTCGGCGCCACCCGTGTTGCCACACCAGGAACCGGCACGGCATTCTTCGATACCGATTCTTTCGACACTGCATCGTTCGAGATCCACATCGCGGCCTCTTTCAGAAGTAACTTCTAGAATCGTACTCGAAAATCTATCCGAATTCGAGCGCCACGAAAGCCAAAATTGCTACAGCGAAGGAGAACTCACGACATACACGAATACGGCCGGCCCGCCTGAAGAACAGGCAAGCCGGCCGTACTGGTTGTCGAGCTGTGTCAGGGTGCGGCAATCCTTCGAATCATGTCGCACATGATGTCCGCCACTGCGTTCGCCTGCTTCTTGGTTTTGCAGTTCAACACCACTTCGCGAGAAGACTCCACGATGATGTCGGTCAACACCCCCAGGGCGATCCTGTGCTCACTGTCGTCGCCCGGGCCGAGAAGTGCCGAGTTCTGTCGAATCCACTCGATCCTCCTGTCACGCCTCAATTTCTCGAACCCGGGGGGCCCGTCGGTATCGAGGAAGACCAGCGCGACATCCCGGCGTTGCCAACTTCCCGCGAGGAACGCGCGAGCGCCGATACAGAACAACTCCAACGGATCTGCCGTACCCGATCTGCGCTCGGCCAGAACCGACGAGCGAACCTGCTCCAGATGCGCCGAATTGTGCCTGTCCCACAGGGCACTGAACAACTCGGCCTTGCCGCCGAAGTGATGGTACAAACTGCCGGTACTCGATCCTGCACGCTCGACGATGTCGGAGATGTTGGCGTTGAGGAATCCCGCTTCGGCGAACACGTCCAGCGCGGCGTCGAGAAGCTTGCGCTGGGTCTCCCCCGTCTTGCTCCACTGCCACGTCGTCGCCGAAGCCGCCCTGTCGGTCATCGTGTCCCCCCAGCATCGTCTCGCTTCTGCGTCAGGAGAGCGTAATTCTAGAATTGGCGGACGGTCAAGTCGAAGCGGACTGATCATGTCCTCAGGCGGCCCCCAGTATCAGAGTGGCACCGGCCGCGAACATACCTCCGTTGCCCTGCACGAGCGACGTCCGTACGCCGTCGACCTGGGCGGCGGCGGTTCCTCGCAACTGACGCACGGACTCCAGAATCGCGAACATCCCGTACATTCCGGTGTGCGTGTAGGACAGTCCTCCGCCATTGGTGTTGACGGGCAACGTTCCTCCGGGAGCGGTGTTCCCCTCTCGCACGAATTCTCCGGCATCCCCACGCCCTACGAATCCCAGGTCCTCGAGCCCGTAGAGCGGCAGATGAGCGAAGGCGTCGTAGATCATGACGTGGTCTATGTCGGACGTCGACAGGCCGGCGGATCGGAACGCGTCGGCTCCGGAGTTCTTGAAACCCTTGAACGACGTGAAATCCTCCATCATCGAGATACCCGGTCCTTCGTACCCCTCACCGGTTCCGAGGACGTGCACGGGTCGTACCTCGAGATCCCTCGCTCTCTCCGCGGTCGTCAACACCAGAGCACCGCCGCCGTCGGTGACCAGGCAACACTCGAGGAGGTGGAACGGCCAGGCGATGACCGGAGAATTCTGGACGTCGTCGACGGTGATGGGGTCACGGAACTTCGCACGGGGGTTCAAGCCTGCCCATTTCCGTTGTGCCACTGCCACATCTGCGAGATGACGCGCCTCGGTACCCGTCTCCTTCATGAAACGCAGGAAGGGGAGGGTGAACCGACTCGGCGGCCCGGTCACGCCGTAGGGCGCCTCGAACTGTCCCGGTAGCGACGCGGGGTCCGGTGCGTACGCGGGTGCACCGACTCGTGACCGCCCCGATTCGCCGTGGGTGATCAGCACGACCGAACACTGACCTGATTCGAGCGCGGCCACCGCATGGCGTACATGCGTCAGAAAGGACGTACCGCCCACACTGGTCGTGTCCATCCAGCGCGGCGTGATGCCCAGGCTGTGCGCGACGGACAACGGCCCCGGCATGGATACTCCAGCGATGCCGTCGACGTCGCCGATCGTCAGGCCGCAGTCCGCGAGCGCGTTCCGGGCAGCCTCGGTATGCAGCTTCAGCGTCGAATGGTCCGGTAGAACGCCGATTTCATCGGTTTCGGCGGCGCCGACGATGACCGTTCCCGAGCTCATGCGTTGCTCCCTTCGGGCCGGAACACCGGTACCTTGACGTCGCCGCGGTCCTCGAACTGCACGACGAGAGGCAGGTCGAGCGGCAGCAACTCCGGGTCCGGGTCCACGCCGACGATGTTGGTCATCATCCGGGGACCTTCCTCCAGTTCGACGACGGCCACCACGTACGGACCATCGTTCTCGAACCCCGGTCCCGGCCGGTGTTCGATGACGTACGTGTGCAGGGTCGCGCGGCCCGAACAGTCGATCCACTCGACCCGTTCCGAACTGCACGACGGGCACAGGTCGCGCGGATAGAAGTACGTCGTGTGGCACTTCGAGCAGCGCTGCACCACGAGTCGTTCCTCGGTGGCGCACGCCCAGAAGTGGGCGGTCTCGGGCGTCGGTTTCGGCGCCATTTTGGGGCGCGCGGCCGCAGCGGGTGCGGAGATGCGCCGAGTATGGACCGTGGAACTGGTCATCGGTTTCTCTTTTCTCGGTCGTCGTACGTTCGTGAGGTCAGTAAGGAACTGCAGCCGATGCCGCCGTGCCGATGCGGCCGTGCACGTCGTGCAGAGCGCACACCGACACCGCTATACCGTTGTCCGCCTTGTGGTCCAGGTTCTCGAAACCGATCCACGGCCCGATCGGAAGGCGGCTGAGATACAACGTCACGTCGGCATTGATGAACTGCAGGCTGTCGGTACCCATGTTGGTGAACGGGCTGACCCAGTCCGCCGCCATCGCGGCGATCTCGAACGGAGAATCCGCCGAACCCTCCAGCAGCGGGCATGTCTCGCGGAACCACGAGAACTTCCGTGTGGGTGCACCGTCGCCGCTTCGGCGAACTTCACCGAAGTGTCGTGGTGCCCGACGCTCGGGAGGTGGCAGCAAGTCGGGCGCCGGTGCCTTGTACAGCTCCGGCACCCACGCCACCTGGGCTGCCTCACCTCCGGACCGCAGCGCTTGCACGCTGGCGAGCGCCACCGGCGTTCCGTCCACGGACGCCAGCACCTCGACGATGCGCACCCGTCGTCCCGATCGGCGGACCGAGGTGGTGATGTCTATCGGCTGCATCGGGATCGGCCGGAACAGGTCGGTGGTCATGCGCGCGGGATGCAGGCCGGCCAGATCCGAACGTTCCACTTCCCTCGCCATCAGACCCGACACGAGTCGTCCGTGCACGAGGTTCTCCGACCAGGGACTACGCGCATGTGGTCGCGGCACGTACCGTCCCTCGTCGCCGTCGAAGAATGCGGCGCCGTCGCCGACATCGTGTTCCGGTGCGGGCGCCGGCGTCGGGCCCGCGTCGGTTCCGGCAGTCATGCGACCACTACCGTTCCCCGGTCGATCACGACCGTTCCGTCCGAAAGTTCGGTTCGAAAGCGCGTGCCGTCGGCGGTGTTCCAGATCGACACCGTCAGATCCTGACCGGGGCGAACCGGCTTGGTGAAGCGACCCTCCATCGAGCGCAGCCTGGCTGGATCGGATCCGCAGAGTTCGTGCAACAGGGCACGACCGGTGATTCCGTACGTGCACAACCCGTGCAGGATCGGCCGGTCGAATCCGGCGCGTGCCGCGAACGACGGATCGGAATGCAGCGGATTCCGATCGCCCGAAAGGCGGTAGACGAGCGCTTGTTCCGGCCGCGTCGCATAGGTCACCTTCGCGTCGGGCGCACCCGACGGCATGGGCGCCACCTCCGGACTCGAGGCCCGTCCACCGCCGACCGTCTCGCCTCTGATGAACATCGACGAGCGAGTGGACGCGACGGGGGCGCCCGTCACGCTGTCGACGGCATCTGCTTCGACCACGACGAGCGCGCCACTCCCCTTGTCCTGCATGGATACCACCCGCGAGGTGACCTGTACGTCCCCGTCGACCGGTAGCAACCCGTCGATGTGGAACGACTGTTCGGCGTGGACCAGCATGGCGGGATCGAAGTTCCCCAGCTTACGTCCGGACGGGGCCTGTGTAGCCAGGACCGCGAACGTGGGGAGCACGCGTTGGTCGACCTGGGCCGAGTTCTCGGTGACGAACGGCAGCTCGTGCAGGGTGTGGTCCTGCCCGGCGCCGACGCCCACCGCGTACAGGAGGGCATCCTTGGATCCCCAGGTCCTCCGTGCCGGATCGCTCGGTACGCCGACAAGGGATTCGTCGAGCGGCATCAGCGCACTCCTTCGGGTATCGACCCGTTCATGCCCGCGTTCGGCGCGGCCTCGGCGACCAACCGAGGAATCACCTCGCCGAGTTCGCCTGGTTGCCATTTCGCGCCCTTGTCCTCGCTCGGTCCCGCATGCCAGCCTTCGGCGACGCTGATGTGGCCGCCTCGAACGTTGAACACTCGCCCGGTGATGCCACTCGACTGCTCGCTGCCCAACCAGACGACGAGGGGAGCGATGTTGTCCGCCGCGGACGGATCGAATTCACCGGGTGCGGGCTTCTCGCGTCGGGCATTTCCTCCGAGGTTCTCGGTCATGCGAGTGAGCGCCGCGGGTGCGATGGCATTGACGGTGACGCCGTACCGGGCCAGCTCCATCGAAGCGATGATCGACAAGCTGGCGATACCGGCCTTGGCCGCCCCGTAGTTGCCCTGCCCGACGTTCCCGTATATCCCGGACGACGACGAGGTGTTGATCACCCGAGCGTCCACTGCCGCGCCCGATTTGGACTGGCGCTTCCAGTACTGCGCGGCATGGTGGAGGGGCAGAAACGTTCCGCGCAGATGCACCCGGATGACGTCGTCCCACTCCGCCGCAGTCATGTTGGTCAACATTCGATCTCGCAGGATGCCTGCATTGTTGACGAGTACGTGGAGGTCACCGTATTCCTCGATGGTGTCGGTTATCAGCCGGCGAGCGCCTTCCTCGTCCGACACGTCGGAACCGTCGACGCGGGCGCGACCACCCTCGGCTCGAATCATCTCGACCACGTCGCCCGCCGGACCGTCCGCACTGCCGGTTCCGTCGACGTCGGCTCCGATGTCGTTGACGACGACAGTCGCCCCTTCACGCGCGAACTCGAGCGCATGCCCGCGGCCGATGCCACGTCCGGCCCCGGTGACGATCACTACTCTGCCTTCACAGATCCCTGTCATCGAAACTCCTCGTCTTTCTCGTCGTCTGTCGCCGTCCAGGTGATGAGTGCATCGAGCGCCTCGCAGTGCGAACCGTTCACCATCAGCGGATTGATCTCGAGCGCCTGCAGTCGGTCGCCGAGCCCGGCCGCGACGTCGGCGACCGTCTTGACCGTGCGAGCGAGCGCATCGAGGTCGACCGGGGTCGTGCCGCGTGCACCCTTCAGCAGGGTGATTCCGCGTAGGCCCTCGATGGCCTGACGAACGTCGTTCTCCGTTACCGGCAGCACCTTGACCGCGGCGTCCGCAAGTACTTCGACCCACACGCCGCCCAATCCGACGGCGAGCGTCAACCCCCACACCGGGTCCCTGACGACACCCACGAGCATCTCGATTCCGTCCATGCTGCGTTGGGGTTGGACGACAGTTGCGACGCCGCGGGAGCCCAGTTCGGCCAATGCCGACGTCACCGAGTCGAAAGCGTCGCGCACCGCGTCCGGACCGTGCAGGTTCAGCCGCACTCCGCCGATGTCGCTCTTGTGACCCAGACCGTCGGCCACGGCTTTGAGCACAACGGGATAACCGAACTCGGCTGCCGCGGTCACGGCCTCCTCCGCCGTCGACGCCAGCGTCGTCGGGACCACCGGAACTCCCTGCTCGGCAAGGAGTCTGCCTGCCGAATACTCGGTCCACATTCCCGTCGGTTCACGATCGAACGTCAGCGGCACGGGATCGACTGCCACGTCGGCGTTCTCGGCCGTCGTCGCCCGATGCAACGCTCCCCAGCGGACAGCGTTGCTCAGCGCAGTCATACCGTGTTCTATGCCGCCGAGCACATGCGGAAAGTCGACGGAGTTCGACACCGACCGGCCGTAATCCGTGACGTCGGTGAGAACAGTGCTGAGCACGACCGTCGGCACGGCCGTGGTGCGAATGTTCTTCGCGGACTCACCGTATGCGGTCAACGCCGCATCCGGGTCCGGACCGGGAACTCGCGGCAGTTCCGACAGGAGAACAGCGAAGTCGACGTCGTCGTCCTCGGCGACCACCGCGAGCGAGCGGCGCATCAACGTCCGGTCGATCACGACGTAACCGGTCACATCGAGCGGATTCTGCACGGTGGCGAAGTCCGGCACGATCTCGTGCAGCCTGTGAGTGGTGTCGGCCGAGAACGTCGGTAGTTGCAGTCCCTCGTCCTCGGCGCGATCGGCGATGATTTCCGAGGCCCCACCGGAGGGCGTGACGACCCCCATTCGCGGTCCGGGCAGTCCACCGCCGAGACTTGCCATCAGACCGGCCGTGAGGATGAGATCTTCCAACGACCTGACCCGAATGACGCCCATCTGCTCGAACGCGGCGTCGATGACGGAGTTGTCCCCGACGAGTGCCCCGGTGTGCGCGAGTGCAGCCCGCGCGCCCAGTGCGCTTCGGCCGATCTTCAGTGCGACGATGGGCTTGCCTGCGTGCAGGGCCCGGTGCGCTATCCGACGGAACTCGACCGGATCCCGTACCGATTCCAGGAACAACGCGATGACGGAGGTGGCCGGATCGTCGACGAGGTACTCCATCACGTCGGTCACGGACATCATCGACTCGTTGCCCATGGCGGTCAGGAAGCTCAAGCCGACGTTCCTGCTCTGCGCGAACTGTAGAACCGAGCTGGCCAATGCACCGCTCTGCAGGACGAACCCGACGGACCCGGTCAGGAGCGGGCGTCCGATGGGCAGACCGTAGGGAGTGATTCCCTCGGCCGCGTTGATGAAACCGTTCCCGTTCGGACCCAGCACCGTCAACCCGCTCGCCCGCGAGAACGCCACTATCTCGTCTTCGAGCGCCTTGCCTTCCTGACCCGTTTCGCCGAATCCCGACGTCAGGATCACTGCCGCGCGGACGCCCTGGTCGACGGCGTCGCGCAGCGTCGGCAGCACCACCGTCGTGGGAACCATGACGAAGACGAGGTCGACCACCTCCGGCAACTCTGCGAGCGCGGAGTAGGTCTTCTCGCCGTGCACGACGGCACTGCGGCGGTTGACGAGGTACACGTTCCCCTCGAACTCGCTGTCCTTGATGTTTCGAAAGGTGTTGAGGGACCACGGCGACTTGTCCGTCGCCCCGATCAGCGCAATGGATCGGGGTTCGAAGAGCGCACGCAGGTCGATGCCTTCGATGGTCGGGTTGGTCATGTGACGAGTTCCTGTCTTCGACTGAAGCGTTCGATTACCAGCATCACCGGCGTCAGTGCCCGAAGCCGTCGGAATTGACATATCCCTTGATGAGATTCCGCGCGATCGTCCGGCGCTGAATCTCGTCCGTTCCTTCGAAGATTCGAAGCAACCTCAGTTCGCGATACCACCGTTCGATGGGGAGTTCCTTCGTGTATCCCATCCCACCGTGGATCTGCAGCACTCGGTCGACGACGTTGTTGGCGGTGATCGACCCGTGAAGTTTGGCGACCGACGAGACATGCCGTGCATCGACGCCCTGCGCCACCGCCCACGCTGCGCGAAGCGTGAGCAGTTTCGTGGACTCGATCTCGACGTGCGAGTCTGCGATCTGCCACTGGATTGCCTGGTACTCGGCGATCGGGTGCCCCATAGACACTCGATTCTTCGAGTGCTCGATCGCCATCTGGAGAAGCCGTTCCGCCGAACCGATGGCACGGGCGGGGATCATGTACCGCCCCTGCCCTATCCAACTCATCGCAAGGTCGAATCCTTTGCCGACCTCGCCGAGGACGTTCGATTCCGGCACACGCACATCGACGAAGGACAATGCAGCCGGTCCCCACTGCCCCATCGTCGGGATAGGAGTGGACGTCCATCCCATGTCGCGATCGACGATGAAACACGTGACTCCTCCGTTCGCGCCCTTCTCCTTGTCGGTCACCGCGAACACCATGACGAAGTCGGCCTCGTTACCTCCGGTGATGAAGATCTTCTCACCGTTGATGATCCAGTCGGATCCGTCCTTGACCGCGCGGGTCTTGATGTTTCGTGCATCGGAGCCGGCGCCTGGCTCGGTTATCGCGAAACACGATCGCCGCTCACCTTCGATCGTCGGGATCAGATACCGCTGCTTCTGATCGTCGTTCGCGCCGTACAGAATGTTGTCGGCGGAACCACCGAACGAGAACGGCACGAAGGTCCTGCCTGCCTCCGCAGCGATGATGGCGCTCATCACCGGGCCGAGGTTCGCTCCGCCGTACTCCTCGGGTGTGTTGATCCCCCAGAATCCCGACTTCTTGGCCTTCGCGCGTAGCTCCTTCACGACGCCGTCCTCGAGGCCCGGCCTACCTTCGCGCTCGTTGCGCAGCACTTCGCTCTCGAGCGGAATGACCTCCTTCTCGAGGAATGCGCGCACCGACTTGCGCATCAATTCTTCTTCTTCGTTCAGGGCGAAATCGACCATGACCTGACTTCCTTTCCAGGAGTTCGGAGCTACGATTCGTAGGAGGATCGAATCTCATTCTAGAACTTCGATCTAGTGCGACCCTGAAGTATCTACGCCCGGTTTGTCAAGACCGAATCGCTCGATCGGGCCAAGCCTTGACACTGGATAGGTTTTAGAACATCCTTCTAGAAATCGCCCTGCAGCCCGGGGCGTGGCACATCGACGAAGTACCCGGCAGCTCAGGCTCGCAGTCGATCTGAACTTCCGAGAACACTTCCTCCCCAGCCCGGGGGAATGGCCACCTCTACGAAAAACGGAGGTTCCACATGTCGCGCAGATCGATTCTCGGTCGAGCCCTCGCGATCCTCACCGTGTGCGCCGTGTCGACGGCGTGCGCCGGTATCGACCAGCGGACATTCGACGCGAACGCGCTCGACCGCGACGCCACCGTCGTGTACGGACAGATCGTCGTCCCGAGCAGTCTCGATCCGCATCGCGGAGTTACTGAAAACGACCTACCGTTACTTGCCGTCATCTACGATCGGATCACCGACGTCGACACCGACGGCAACCCGGTACCCATGCTGGCCGAGAGTTGGGAGTTGGACGAGGAGAACGCTACTTTTACCCTGAAAATCCGTGCGGGAGCTACATTCTCGGACGGTACGCCGGTAGATGCTGCAGCCGTGAAGGTCAACATCGACCGAATCCTGAACGATCCCCAGACCACCATCAAGGGACAGATCGACAAGACGATCGGATCCGTCGATGTGGTCGACGATTCGACGGTCCGCTTCGACCTGGTGGGCCCGGGTGGAGCATTGCCGACGCTTCTGGCGTCACGACCCGGAATGCTCATCTCACCCGCGGCGCTCGGAAACACCGACCTGGATCAGAATCCGGTCGGCGCAGGCGCTTTCAGGATGACGAGCAGCATTCCCGGTACCGCTTACCACTTCGAGCGTCGCCCCGACTACTGGGACGACGACGCCTATCGGTACAGCAAGCTCACCTTTCTCATCCAACTCGACACCGCGACTCGCATGAACTCGCTCCAGGCGGGAGAGTCCACGATGACAGGAGTGGTGGGCCCGCAGAAGGAGGAAGCGAAGGCCGGCGGACTGCAGGTCTTCACCTCCGAGGGCGCGAGCACCAGCATGGCCCGGATCTCCCTGAACTCCGCCAGGAGCGAGTTCGGCAACAAACAGGTGCGACAAGCGATGAATCTGGCGATCGACCGCGCAGCCATCTCGCGAGTTCTGTACTCCGGTGACTGCATTCCCGGCGCCCAGCCGTACCCCGAAGGATACTTCGCGCACAGCGACGCACTGGACGACAGCGGCTGGTCCTCCTACGACCCCGACCGTGCCCGCGCTCTACTCGACGACGCCGGACTGCCCGACGGATTCACCTTCACCGCAGCAGTGCCGAGCTTGTCCATCTACCAGAACAACGCCCAAGTGGTCCAGCAGAACCTGGCCGATGTCGGTATCGACATGCGGATCGAGGTGATGGACGCGACGCAGGCACGTGCCCGGTTCGTCACGGGCGAGGCGGATGCACTCGTCGGCCAGTACGGCGGAGGGACCGATCCCGGCCTCTACGCACAGTCGGCGTACCTCCCCGGTGGCGGTGACAATCCCGGCAGGCTCACTACCGACCGGATGGCCGAGCTGTACGACGCAACGGCCCGCTCCACCGACGTCGACGAGCGCAAATCCGCATACGAAGACCTTCTTGCCGAGGCATTCGACATGGGGCCGGCGCAGATCGTTCTCTGCCACTCGGTGGCATCGGTCGCCAGCCAGGGCAACATCGGAAACTACGTGTTCTACAAGACCGGTGGCACCGGTCTGCGGACCTTGGACGTAAGCAAGTGACATCCACCTTCGATCCGAACGAGGTGTTCCAATTGTGTTGATATTCATGATCAAACGACTACTCGCGGCCATTCCCGTGCTGATTCTCGTGACCGTTCTGAGCTTCTCGATGATTCACCTCATTCCCGGCGACGCCGCAGTGGTCGCGGCGGGCGAGAACGCCACGGCAGAACAGATCGCCGAGACCAGAGCTCAACTCGGCCTCGACCAGAACATCGTGGTGCAGTACTTCAGCTGGGTCGGCAACCTGATGTCCGGCGACTTCGGAACGTCACTGCTGAGCAGCCACAAGAACATCGACGCGATACTCGAAGCACTGCCCGTGACGCTGTCTCTCGCGTTCGTCGCCCTGTCCTGGTCGCTGGTCGTCGGTGTACTCGCGGGTGTCATGGCGGGGTTGCGCCGAGGGACGTGGATCGACCGCACGCTCACCGGACTGACGACGTTGGGAATCTCCATGCCCAGCTTCTGGCTCGGCCTTCTGTTCGTCACTTTCTTCTCCCTGCAGTTGCGACTCTTCCCCGCGACCGGATACGCACCGCTCAGCGAAGGTGTGGTGGCATGGTTCTCCCACCTCGCGCTGCCGGCGTTCGCCTTGGGAACCGTCACCGCCGCGGAGATCGCACGACAGGCCCGCGCCGGCGTCATCGATGTGCTCGAACGGGACTACATCCGTACCGCCACGGCCAAAGGGCTGCCCAGGTGGAAGGTCATCGTCAAGCACACGTCCAAGAACGCTGCGGTTCCTGTCGTCACCGTGTTCGGACTTCAGGCGGCCGCGCTCATCGGAGGCGCCGTCATCATCGAGCAGGTGTTCGGGATGCCCGGCCTCGGATCCGTGGCACTGAAGGCCATTCTCGAGCGCGACTTCCCGGTGATCCAAGCGTTCGTCGTCGTGATCACCCTGTTCGTGCTCGTCATCAACCTCGCCGTCGACATCTCGTACGCGTACTTCAACCCGAAAGCCAGGCAATCATGACGAGCACACCACTCTCCGCGCCCCTGAGCGGTGCACGACGGCGTCTCGGTTCGTCGGCCGGCACGAAATCGAGGCCCGCACCCCCGTCGCCGGGCAGGATCTTCGTCCGTCGAATCCTGCGTTCGCGTACGAACGTCGTCTGCCTGACGTTCCTCGGCCTTCTCGGTGTGATCGCCGTGGCAGCGCCGTGGATCGCCCCGTACGACCCGGCTTATCAGAAGTTGGCTTCGGCATTCCTGCCGCTGTTCTCCGACGGTCACATTCTCGGGACGGATCAATTGGGACGCGACACCTTGAGTCGGCTCATCTACGCAACCCAGATCTCGCTGGTCGCTCCGCTCATCGCCGTCGGGTTCGCCGCCGCCACCGGCCTGCCCCTCGGGCTGCTCGCGGGCTACCTCGGCGGAAAGTTCGATTGGATCACCGGCCGCATCGCCGACGCGCTCATCGCTCTTCCCGCACTGGTCCTCGCACTGGCCATCATTGCCATCTTCGGTCCAGGCCTGGTCAACGCGATGCTCGCGGTCGGCGCCGCATCGGCGCCCCGACTGTTCCGTGTGGTGCGTGGTTCCACCATCAACGTACGCGAAGAAACCTACATCGAGGCGAGCAAGGTCGTCGGATGTTCCACTCCTCGAACGGTTCTGATGCACGTACTGCCGAACGTCAGGAGCCCGCTGCTGGTTCAGATCACGCTGATGCTCTCGCTGGCGTTGCTCGCGGAAGCCGGCCTGAGCTTCCTCGGCCTCGGCGTTCAACCGCCGACTGCAAGTTGGGGTTCCATGCTGCGTAGCGCATTCGACAACCGCTTTCAAAGCCCATGGATGGTTGTTCCCCCCGGTCTCGCGATCATGCTCACCATCTTGTCCCTGAACATGCTCGGCGACGGGATCCGCGATGCCGTCGGCCAGGAACGGAGGAAGTCATGACCTCTTCCCACACGCTACGAAAGCCCGAACGGACCGGCCACGGGTTGCTCAGCATCCGAGACCTCCAGGTGGAGTTCAGAACGGACTCCGGGTGGACGCCCGTCGTCACCGGAGCTCAGCTCGATCTGGAGCCGGGCGGTACGCGGGCGCTCGTCGGCGAATCAGGCTCCGGCAAGACGGTCACCGCGTTGTCGGTGCTCGGACTGCTCCCCAAGCACAACAGCCGGATCACCGGCGGAACAATCGAATTCGACGGTACCGACCTGCTGGGCAAGACCGAATCTCAGATGCGCCATATCAGGGGCCGCGAGATCGCGATGATCTTCCAGGAGCCGATGACGAGCCTCAACCCCGTCTTCACCGTCGGCGAGCAGATCGCCGAGACAGTGCGCGCGCACATGGGCAGATCACGCAAACAGGCATGGGCACGAGCAGTCGAGGTTCTGGACCTCGTCGGCATCCCCGCTGCCGCACGCCGTGCGAAGGACTATCCGCACAGCTTCAGCGGCGGCATGCGTCAACGGGCCATGATCGCGATGTCCATCGCCTGCGATCCCAAACTCCTGATCGCCGACGAGCCGACGACGGCGCTGGACGTCACGGTTCAGGCCGGCGTACTCCAGCTTCTCCGACGGCTGCAGGCCGACCTCGGTACAGCGGTGCTGTTGGTCACGCACGACCTCGGCGTGGTGGCGGACTTCTGCGACGAGGTGACCGTGATGTACGCGGGTGAACCCGTGGAAACCGGTCACGCGGACGACGTGTTCGACGAACCACTGCATCCCTACACCGCGGGACTGTTGGCGTCTCTGCCGCAGCGAATCAAACCCGGCGACGACCTCGTTGCCATTCCCGGCATGGTGCCGCGCCCGGAGAACATGCCCGTCGGATGCCGCTTCGCTCCTCGCTGCAGCCATTCTCGGGCAGGGACATGCGACAGCATGCATCCGGAGTCGATCGAGATCCGCGACGGAAGAAGCACACGGTGCGTGCGGGTCGTCGACGGTGAGATCGGAGACCTCCTGCCTGCACTTCCTATCGAAGCCGTCCCGGCGGCCACCGCCATCGACCCCGGCGATCTGGAGGAGATCCGATGACCGCACCCGAGAAGCAGGTCCTCCTGGACGTGCGAAACCTGTCCAAGTCGTTCGTTCGTTCGCGGGACGTCTTCGGCCGGCCACGCGAGACGGTCCAGGCCGTGCGCAACATCAGCGTCAGCGTTCGGACCGGTGAGACACTCGGCATCGTCGGCGAATCGGGATCCGGCAAATCCACACTCGGTAGGTCGATCCTGCGCTTGGAAGAACCCGAACAGGGCGAAGTGCTCTACCAGGGTGAGAACCTTCTCGACCTCCGACGCGGAGCACTACGTCGCAAGCGTCGAGAACTGCAGATGATCTTCCAGGACCCGTATGCGTCGCTGGACCCGACCAAGACCGTCGGCAATGCGATCGCGGAGCCCATGCGCATCTTCGATCGGCTCAGCCGGTCCGACTACGAGGACCGAGTCGCGTCGTTGCTGACCAAGGTCGGCCTCCGAACCGAGTTCGCCGCTCGCTATCCGGGCGAGATGTCCGGCGGCCAGAGGCAACGCGTCGCGATCGCCCGCGCGCTCGCGCTCGACCCCAAGATCATCGTCGCGGACGAGGCAGTGTCGGCGCTGGACGTGTCCACGCAGTCCGAGGTGATCAACCTGCTCGTGCACCTCACCAAGGAATTCGAACTGACCTGCCTGTTCATCTCGCACAACCTCGGCGTGGTCCGCCACATCAGCGACCGAATCGCCGTGATGTATCTGGGCCGAATCGTCGAGATCGGTACCGCCGCACAGGTGTACGAGTCACCACGACATCCGTACACCTACGCGTTGCTCTCGGCGATTCCTGTACCCGATCCCGCGATCCAACGTGCCCGCCCGAAAACGGTCCTCGACGGTGACGCACCCGATCCCGCACACCCGCCCGCGGGGTGCGCGTTCGCATCGCGATGCCCGCACGCACGAAAGATCTGCACGACAGACGAACCGGCACTCGAGACCCGTGACAACGGATCCCGATCCGCCTGCCATTTCGCCGATGAAGTGCGCTCCAGCCTGGCGGCACCGTCGCTCACCGGCTGACCCGGCATCTGTTACCCACGAGGGCCCCTGTTCCGCCGTTCGGGCGGAGCAGGGGCTCTCGTGGTTTCCCACCGCCCCCGGCTCCGATGACTCCATCTGTACCTGCCGATGCAGGTGAGCTGGAGCGGAACGGGACCAATTCACCCGCTGAGGATGATGATCTTGTTCGGTGCTGCCTGAGACCATTCGGGGACCTTCTGCCGAATGGAGCACCGAATCGTGGATTCCTTCTGGGATTTTCTGTGGTTGATCGTCGTCAGCTTTGCCTTCGTCGCCTACCTGATGGTGCTGTTCTCGATCATCGGCGACCTGTTCCGCGACCACAAGAGCTCCGGATGGGCCAAGGCTGTGTGGGTGCTGTTCCTCATCATCGCGCCGTTCCTGACCGCTCTCGTCTACATCATCGTCAAGGGCGGCGACATGACCAAGCGTCAGGTGCGGGCCCTCCAGCACGCCAAGGACGAGCAGGAGCAGTACATCAAGCAGGTCGCGGGGCGCACCTCTGCCGAGGAAATCGCGCACGCGAAGGAACTGCTGGATGCCGGCACTATCACCGAGGAGGAATTCGCGCAGCTCAAAGCCAAAGCCCTCACGTGAGCGTTCGCCTGCTTTCGGGTCGCTCCGCTCCTGCCGCCCCTGCTATACGTTTCTACTCACAGCGGCGGCTTCCTTCTCGAATGCATCCACTGTCGCGGCGATGGCCGGCAGCGTCGTCGCATTCGGCCTCGTCGCGAGTTCGTAGATCCTGCCCGCACGCACACCTGCCAGCGGTCGGGTGATCACACCCGGGTGCCCGACGGCATAGCGAGGCATCAGTGCGACTCCGTGGCCTCGGGCAACGAGTTCCTCGGTGACCCGGAAGTCGTTGATGCGCTGGATCACTCGTGGCCGAACGCCCGTGGCGGCGGCGACCGACAGCAACACGTCGTCCACCGGGAACCCGTCGCGGACGCTGATCCACTCCTCGTCCACGAGCCGGCGCACGTCGACGGACTCCTCGGAGGCCAATCGGTGTGTCAGGGGTAGAAGTAGATCGATGGGCTCTCGCATCAGCGTTCGCACTTCGAGGCGGGGCGCGGCCGTGGCGGGTGCACTGTCGTCGCGATGGGTCAGTACGACGTCGTAGTCGGCCAGCAGCGCAGGCACCGACGATGCAGGAACGTCCTCGTCGCGTGCATCGACCTGTGTTCCGCTGTCGTGCAACCGATTCAGCACACACGGCAGCAGCAGCCCAGCACCCGAGGGAAACAACGCCACGCGCACGCGTCCCCGCGGCGATGCACCGTACGACGCCATCTCCGCGCTTGCCCGGTCCAGTGCGCCGAGCACCTCGTCGGCCCGCAGAACCAGTGCGGCACCCGCATCCGTGAGTCGGAGGCGTCGACCGTCGGGTTCGAGGAGCGGCACACCGGCCTCGCGAGCAAGGATCTTCAGTTGCTGCGACACCGCGGACGGGGTCATCGACAGGGCGTCGGCCACTGCCCCGGCCGTCCCTCGATCGGCGAACTCCCGGAGTATCCGCAACCGCTCCACGTTCATGTAGGGAATCTTAACTGTCAATGCTGAATAATTCGATTGTGCTGATGCATTGAACTCCGCCACGATGGACCCGTGCCCACTCGTGACCGCCTCCTCGGAGTGACCGTGGCCGTGCTCTGGGGCTTGAACTTTCTCGCCATCCGCGTCGGCCTCGACCACTTCCCACCGTTCTTCTTCGCTGCACTCCGGTTCCTGGTCATCGCCGTACCGGTGATCCTGTTCGTCCGCCGCCCGGACGTCCCCGTGAAGTGGCTCCTGCTCTACGGATTCGGGTTCGGCTTCCTTCAGTTCGCGTTCCTGTTCGCCGCGATGAACGCCGGAATGCCGACAGGCCTCGCCTCCCTGGTGCTGCAGTCCTCCGCACCGTTCACGATCATCCTCGGTGCTCTGCTGTTGCGCGAGAAGGTCAGCAGGCGTCAGATTCTGGGCATCACCGTCGCCGTCGCCGGAATGTGCCTCATCGGGTACGACCGCGCCCAAGCCGCGTCCCTGATACCCGTCGTACTCACTCTTCTCGCCGGGCTCGGATGGGCGTTCGGCAACCTCGGCAACCGCCTCGCCCGCGGGGAAGAACCGATGCGCTCGATGCTGTGGATGTGCGTCGTTCCACCGATCCCGATGCTCGCCCTCTCCACCGTGGTCGAAGGACCGACCACCGGATGGCACGCTCTCGCTACCGCGTTCAGCTGGGACGGTTGGCCTGCGCTCGCCGGACTCGCCTACATCGTGCTGCTGGGGACGATCGCCGGATCCGGATTGTGGACGGTACTGATCAGCCGCCACCCTGCAGGCGTCGTCGCACCGTTCTCACTGATGGTCCCCGTCGTCGGCATCGCGGGCGCCTGGATCTTCCTCGACGAGACCCCCAGCGTCCTGTCGATGGTGGGAGCAGCCGTCGTCATCGCCGGGTGCCTCGGCGGAATGTCGACCAAGCGAAGGACACGGACCGCTGCGACCACCGTGGAACCCTTGCGCGTCTGAGACGTGGTGGGCCTCACAACCGCGCCGAGGGGGCCGCGCCACCGTCGACGCCGACGAGAATCCACCGGCAGGTTTGTGCCAGACTCGGCGCATGGTTCGAGCAGACGAGCGCAGAGCGGCTATCGGAGCGCGCGGCCGGCTGGCACTTCGGGCAGCCGAGGCTGCAACGTGGGCGTCACGCAAGGCAGGACGCGGCAAAGGGTCGATGATCGGCGGGCTCGTCGCCCTCAAGATCGACCCGGACATTCTGACCGGACTCGGGTCCGGGCGTCGCACCGTCGTCGTCACGGGAACGAACGGAAAATCGACGACGACGCGGATGACCGCCGCCGCGCTGGGGACGCTCGGCGACGTGGCGACTCAAGCCGACGGCGCCAACATGGACGCAGGAATCGTCGCTGCACTGCACGCACATTTCGATGCCCCGCTCGCAGCCCTCGAGGTGGACGAACTGCACGTCCCGCACGTCTGCGACGCCGTATCCCCCGCCGCGGTGGTACTTCTCAATCTCAGCCGCGACCAACTCGATCGCGTCGGCGAGATCAACATGATCGAACGTAAACTCCGTGCGGGTCTCGCACGACACCCGGAAACCGTCGTGATCGCCAACTGCGACGACGTGTTGGTCACCTCGGCTGCGTTCGACGCCCCGAACGTCGTGTGGGTCGCTGCCGGAGGCGGCTGGGCGGGCGACTCGGTGTCGTGCCCCCGCACCGGAGAACCGATCATCCGAGACGGCGAACACTGGTACTCGACCGGAAGCGACTTCGCCCGACCCACACCGGATTGGTGGCTCGACGAGAACAACCTGTACGGCCCCGACGGCCTCGTCGTACCGATGTCGTTGTCCCTCCCCGGAAAAGCCAACCGCGGCAACGCAGCTCAGGCCGTAGCTGCAGCAGTGACGCTGGGCGCGGATCCCCAGGACGCAGTGGCCGCCGCGTCGGGAGTCGACGAAGTGGCCGGTCGCTACTCCACGGTCCAGTACGGATCTCATTCCGTCCGAATGCTTCTCGCGAAGAACCCAGCAGGCTGGCAGGAGGCACTGTCGATGATCGACCCGACCGTCGACGGACTCGTCATCGCCGTCAACGGGCAGGTTCCGGACGGCGAGGACCTGTCCTGGCTGTGGGACGTGCGGTTCGAACACTTCGAGAACGTCGCCGTCGTCGCATCGGGCGAGCGCGCAACCGATCTCGGCGTGCGCCTGCTGTACGCCGGGTCGAAGCACACCACCGTCGCAGATCCGCTGAAGGCCATCGCATCCTGCCCACCAGGGCGAGTCGAGGTACTGGCCAACTACACCGCGTTCCGCGACCTCGGGCGCGCACTCGCACGGGAGCACGGCAATGTCTGAATCCACCGTCCGCATAGGCCTGGTACTCCCCGATGTCATGGGGACGTACGGCGACAACGGAAACGCTTTGATCCTGCGGCAACGGCTCAGGATGCGGGACATCGACGCCGAGATCGTCCAGGTCACCCTGGGCGATCCCGTTCCCGAGTCGCTGGACGTCTACACCCTGGGCGGCGCCGAGGATTCCGCTCAGCGCCTCGCGACGCGGCATTTGACGCAGTACCCCGGCCTGCAGAACGCCGCGGCGCGCGGGGTCCCGGTGCTCGCGATCTGCGCCGCCATCCAGGTACTCGGTCACTGGTACGAGACCTCGTCCGGCGAAAAGGTCGACGGCATATCCCTGTTCGACGTCACGACGGCACCCCAGGAAACACGATCCATCGGTGAAGTCATCACCGAACCCGTCGTCACCGGTCTCACCGAGAAGCTCTCCGGATTCGAAAACCACCGCGGTGGAACAACTCTGGGACCCGATGCAAGTCCACTGGCGACGGTCACCCACGGCGTCGGCAACGGCGTCGGCGACGGCCGCGAAGGCGTCGTACAGGGGTCGGTGATCGGGACCTACATGCACGGTCCGGTCCTCGCCCGAAACCCCCAACTGGCCGATTACCTGCTCGAGCGGGCGACCGGGACCATCCTGGCCCCCCTCGATCTGGCGGAGGTCACACAGTTGCGTCGGGAGCGGCTCCGCCGCACGTGAGCAGAACGGAGCCTGCGGAGTGACGCGCAGGCTCCGCTCCATTCACGTGTCGCGGAGCGACCTCCTACCGGTCAGCGCCCTGCCCAGAGTCAATTCGTCGGCGAATTCCAGATCCCCACCCATGGGGAGACCCGAGGCCAGCCGGCTGATGGCCAGACCGGGGAAATCGCGCATCATGCGCGCCAGGTAGGTCGCCGTCGCCTCCCCTTCGGTGTTGGGGTCGGTGGCGATGATCACCTCGGAGACGTCCACACCGTCGTCCTGATTTCCGATGCGCACCAGAAGTTCTCGGATCCTGAGCTGGTCCGGACCGATGCCGTTGAGTGGATCGAGCGCACCGCCGAGGACATGGTATCGGCCCTTGAATTCGCGCGTACGCTCCACGGCCTGAACGTCTTTCGGCTCTTCGACGACGCAGATAATCGACCGATCCCGCCGCGGGTCGGCACAGATACGACACAGTTCCTTGTCCGAGACGGTGCCGCACACGGTGCAGAACTGAACCCCGTCACGTACACGCGCCAACGCTTTGATCAGCCGGTCCACCTCGGGCGGTTCGACGCCGAGGAGGTGAAAAGCTATGCGCTGAGCGCTCTTCGGCCCGACGCCGGGCATTTTGCCGAGCTCGTCGATCAGATCCTGTACAGGACCTTCGTACACCTCAGAATCCAGGTAGGCCGAGCGACCCACCGCCGAGGCCACCCGCCAGAGGGCCGAGCTTCTCCGCTGCGACCGCGGACGCCGACTTCGACGCGTCGGCGATGGCTCCGATGACGAGGTCCTGCAGCGTTTCGACGTCCTCCGGGTCGACGATCTTGGGGTCGATCACCAAGCCGACGAGTTCGCCGGTTCCCTTCACCGTCGCGGTGACGAGCCCGCCGCCCGCCTGACCGGTCACTTCTGCGTCGGCGATCTCCGCCTGGGCCGCCATCAACTGCTGCTGCATCTGCTGGGCCTGCTGCATGATCGAGGCGATGTCTGGCTGCTCACCGGGTTGCACAGTGATGTCCTCTCGGTTCGGGTACGTCACCTACGAGAGTAGTAGCCGAACACGCGGACGTGATCGTCCGCCAGCCCAGCGGCCAGACACGCGGCTCGGATCTCGTCCATCCGACCGGACTCGCCGGTTCCCCACACCGTGACCGAGCTGTCCAGCCTCATCCGCCTCGCGGCGGTGACCAGCGGGTCGAATCCGAGTTCGGTGTGGAAACTCATCACGCTGACACCGTCCACGTCGGGCAGGTCGGCGACATCCTCCGGCCGAGGGGTGTCCACCCACAGCGTGCCGAGCGTTCCTGCGGGCCACGAGCGAAGAACGGCGCGGGCGGCGGGGATGGACGGTTCGTCGACGAACATGTGCACACGTCGACCGTCGCCGAAACGAGGTCCGAATCCAGCGCCTATCGGCGCGATTCGCGTGCGCGTGCCGACCTCGACCGAATCCAGCCACCGCGACATCATCGTGCTCTCGTGCGACGGCGTGTACTCGATGTCGACGATGCCGTGCGCCGCGTCGAACCGTCGGACACGAAAATCCCGCTCGTCGACGCCGGGGAATCGCAACTGTTCGGCTATCGCGTCCTCGTCCCAATCACGCTGGTAGCTCCCGGCCGACAGAAGCGACGTCATTCGCATCGTGCCTGGTCGTGGCCTGCCGATCGCCAACGTGTGCATCGTCGGCACCGCGGCGTCGATGACGCCGTGCGGATACTCCACAGCCCGCTCCCTTCACCCCGACCGTGACTTGAGTAAGGCTAAACTTTGCTCGAAGTTTGCCACACGTCGGCCCCTGTCGACACGTGAACACGCCTTAAGCTGCAGATATGCAAGAGTCTCGACCCAGCCGTCGCCGCGTGACCCTCGAAAAATTGATCGAGACGGGCATCTCGCTGACGTTGCCGAACCTGACGGTCAAGGCATTGGCGGAAGAATTGGGTGTCAGCATCGTCGCCGTGTACAACAACATCGACAGCCTGGATGCACTCAGAACCGCGGTGGCGGAAGAGATCCTCGCTCGATGGGAGTTCCCCATCCCTGACGCGGACGCCACGCTCGAGGAATCGCTGATGGACCTCAGCCTGCGTTTGCGCTCCCTGGTCCACCGTAATCCAGGTATCGCTCGGTATCTCCTCGACATCGGGACGTCGTCGCCGGGCGCGCTGGCGCGGATCGACGAGGTGCAGATGGAATATTCGACGTTGTACGAGCTGACGCCCAAGCAAGCGAACTTCATCGTGACGGTGGTCGCGGAGCACGCGGTGGCGTTGTCGGAGATGGTGCACGTCGAGGGACGTGAGCGGGAGGACGACGCGGCAGTCCTCGCGAGGTCGGATCTGAAGCTGATTCCGCGCACCATCGACGGAAGGAAGCGTGACGACGACTCGAACTACGAGTGGTCGATGCGCGCCCTCATCATGGGCGCATCGGTCGTCATCGACCACCCGCGGTTCTCGACCTACTAGCGGACCTCGCGCTCGAGATTGGCCAAAGTCTGTGCCTGGATCTTCTTCAGACCGAGCGGCGCGAAGGTCTTCTCGAAGAAGCCACCGATGCCACCGGCGCCTTTCCACTCGGTCGTGGTGGTGACCTCGCTGCCAGCTCCCGACGGGGCAACGGTCCAGGTGGTGACCATCGAGGAGTTGGCGTCGCGTTCGACGATGGTGGAGCCGTCGACCGCGACGGTCGCCTTCACGTTGCGCGACCGCTTCGAGGTGGCCTGCAGTGTCCACTGCGCGACGGTGCCGTTGCCCTGACCGCCCTCGACGACGGTGTAGTCGAGGTACTGCTCGGGGAGGATCCGCGGGCGTACCGTCTCGTAGTCGACGAGTGCCGCCAACACCTGCTCGGGTGCCTGAGCGATGGTGATGGAACTGCTGGCGCTTACCTGTGCCACGTGGTGTCTCCTCGGGTCGACGCGAATTGTGAGTCCTGGCGCTCCATCCTGCCCTTCCCGATGACCCGGACGGGAACAGGATGTCAGGGTGTGTGACAGGGTTCACCGGGATTTATTTAGCTGCACAAACGACATGCATGCTGCATACATTTGTCCGTAATGCCTCGTTCGACGACAACATTTACGTGAAATTTCGCAGTCGAGGCCGCATACTCGGTGGCTCCGCGGCACGCCTGGATATAGCGTCTTCATGTGCCATCTGCGATTGCTCTTCCCCGACGTAGGCCCGCCCCGCGAGAAAGCGGATTCGCCGCACATCGTGCCGGCGTGGAACTGCTGCTCGAGAGTTACCGCGCCATCCCCGCTTCCGCAACCGTGCGCCTGGCGAAGAAGACCTCGAACCTCTTCCGCGCCCGCGCGGCATCGACGGCCCCCGGCCTCGACGTATCGGGCCTGACGAGCGTCATCACGGTCAACCCACAGGACCGGACGGCCGACGTCGCCGGAATGTGCACGTACGAGGACCTCGTCGCCGCGACGCTTCCGTACGGTCTGGCACCGTTCGTCGTACCGCAGCTCAAGACCATCACCCTCGGTGGCGCGGTCACCGGCCTCGGCATCGAGAGCACGTCGTTCCGTAACGGGCTGCCTCACGAATCGGTCCTGGAGATCGACATCCTCACCGGCAGCGGGACCGTCGTCACCGCCACTCCCGACGGCGAGAATTCCGACCTGTTCTGGGGTTTCCCCAACTCCTACGGAACGCTCGGATACTCGACCCGCCTGAAGATCCAGCTCGAGCCCGTGCTGCCGTACGTGGAGTTGCGCCACCTCCGTTTCCACGACCTCGACGTCATGCAGGCCACGATGGACGACATCGTGCGGGACCGCTCCTACGAGGGCATCGGAGTGCAGTACCTCGACGGCGTCGTGTTCACGCCGGAGGAGAGTTACCTGACCCTCGGCGTCCAGACTTCCGCTCCCGGTCCGGTCAGCGAGTACCACGCCGGGTCCGAGATCTACTACCGTTCGATACAGCAGAAGACCACCGACCGCCTGACCATCGCCGATTACCTGTGGCGTTGGGACACCGACTGGTTCTGGTGCTCCCGCGCGTTCGGAACTCAGAACCCCAGGATCAGGCGTTTCTGGCCCAAGAAGTACCGCCGGTCCAGCTTCTACTGGAAATTGATCGCGCTCGACCGTAAGTACGACATCGCCGATCGACTCGAAGCCCGCAAGGGAAACCCGCCGCGCGAACGGGTGGTTCAGGACATCGAGGTCCCGATCGAGAACACGGCCTCGTTCCTGCGGTGGTTCCTGAAGGAAATCCCCATCGAGCCACTGTGGTTGTGCCCGTTGCGACTTCGCGAGCCGGCCCCTCCCGGCGCCGACGCTGCGCGCCCGTGGCCCCTCTACCCCCTCGAACCGAAACGAACCTACGTCAACGTCGGCTTCTGGTCCTCGGTCCCCATCGTCCCCGGTGAGCCCGACGGTGCGGCCAACCGCGCCATCGAGAAGAAGGTCACCGATTTCGACGGCCACA
This sequence comes from Rhodococcus sp. 114MFTsu3.1, assembly GCF_000383555.1. Lineage (NCBI taxonomy): Bacteria > Bacillati > Actinomycetota > Actinomycetes > Mycobacteriales > Nocardiaceae > Rhodococcus > Rhodococcus sp. 114MFTsu3.1. Next base: position 390,541 of record NZ_KB911546.1, read on the forward strand.
AGTCGCTCTACTCCGATGCGTTCTACTCCGAAGCCGAGTTCTCCGAGCTCTACGGCGGCGAGAGGCTCGCAGAACTGAAGAAACGATACGACCCCGATTCCCGATTGCTGGATCTGTATTCGAAGGCGGTGCAAGGAAAATGACAACGTTCAAGGAACCCACGGCGCAGGACGCGCACCGAGCGAACAAGCTCACCATCTCTCAGATCCTCGAGCTTCTGTCCGACGGAAACATCCCACTGCGCTTCACCGCGTACGACGGAAGCGCCGCAGGCCCCGAGGACGCGACCCTCGGCCTCAACCTCAAGAGTCCCCGCGGAACCACCTACCTGGCAACAGCTCCCGGCGACCTCGGAATGGCACGCGCCTACGTCTCCGGTGACCTCGAAGCCGTCGGCGTCCATCCCGGAGACCCGTACGACATCCTCCGCGTCATGGGCGACGAACTGCATTTCCGGCGCCCCGGCGCGCTGACCCTGGCGTCGATCACTCGCTCGCTCGGCTGGGATCTGTTGCGACCCATCGCACCTCCTCCGCAGGAAGTGGTGCCGAGGTGGCGTCGAATCGCCGAAGGCCTTCGCCACTCGAAGACGCGCGACGCCGACTCGATCTCCCACCACTACGACGTGTCGAACACGTTCTACGAGTACGTCCTCGGGCCGTCGATGACGTACACCTGCGCCGCGTACACCTCGGAGGACGATTCGCTCGAGGCCGCGCAGGAGAACAAGTACCGACTCGTGTTCGAGAAGCTCGGCTTGAAGGAAGGCGACCGGCTACTCGATATCGGGTGCGGCTGGGGCGGAATGGTGCGATACGCCGCACGCCGGGGCGTCAAGACCATCGGCGCGACGCTGTCGAAGGAACAGGCGGCGTGGGCACAGAAGGCCATCGCCGACGAAGGACTGTCCGACCTCGCGGAGGTTCGCTTCTCCGACTACCGCGACATTCCGGAGTCGAACTTCGACGCGGTGTCCTCGATCGGCCTGACCGAACACATCGGCGTGCAGAACTACCCGTCGTACTTCGAGGCCATCAAGTCGAAACTGCGCGTCGGCGGCCGGGTGTTGAACCACTGCATCACCCGCCCGGACAACCGGAGTCACGCCCGCGCCGGATCCTTCATCGACCGGTACGTCTTCCCCGACGGTGAACTGACCGGCTCCGGCCGCATCATCGCCGAAATGCAGGACGTGGGCCTCGAGGTCCGGCACGAGGAGAACCTGCGTGAGCACTACGCGCTGACCCTGAAGGCATGGTGCAAGAACCTGGTGGACAACTGGGATGCCTGTGTCGCCGAAGCCGGCGAGGGAACCGCACGAGTGTGGGGCCTGTACATGGCCGGCTCACGTCTCGGCTTCGAGCGCAATGTCGTTCAGCTGCACCAGGTCCTCGGCGTCAAGCTCGGACCGAAGGGCGCTGCCGACGTACCCCTGCGCCCCTGGTGGGAGGGCTAACCGTGGTAGTGCCTCGGATCGCCCGCGGCGCTGGCCGGCGGTAGGTTGCGCGCCGGAGTCTGCACCAGCGGACTGTCCGGCGCGATCCGCCCGGTTGCCCGGTCCCATCCGGCCCTTGCCCGCGGATGCATGCGGCGCCTGCGCGGAACCAGCGAGAACGCCGCATTCACTCCCCGCCCCACCAACTCGAACAACTTCTCGTCACGGTCGTTCCACGTGTAGCCCAACAGCCGACGCACCGGCTCGTCGTACATTCCTACCGTCATCCACACGGCTCCACGTGCTATCGGCACCCGCATGACCGCCCACACTGCGTCGGGAATCCAGGTCGCACGGGGCGGCTGTTCGATCTTCGACAGATCGAGCACTCCGCGGGTTGCCCTGTTGTCCTCGAGGACCTCGGTGCACATCCGTTTCCAGTAGAGCTGAAAGTCCTCCCACGTTTTCGGCACCGGTTTCATGCTCATGCCGTACAACCGGTACCACTGGATGTGCTCGGTGAAGAGCTGACGCTTCTGGTCCTCGGTGACCCCGCCCATGAAATGCTGGGCCGTCAGGACGGTGCCCATGAAGAACGTCGCGTGCGCCCAGTAGAACGTCTCCGGGTCGAGCGCGTGGTATCGCCTGCCCTGCGAGTCGATGCCCTTGATGTCGGTGTGGTATCCGCGCACCTGCAGCGCAGTCTGTTCCGCCCGGTCGCCGTCGAACACCACGCCGCCGATGGGATAGAGCGATCGGTAGAGCCGCTCCCACCGTTCGTCGAAGAAGGTGGAGTGTTGCTCGACGCCCGCCCCGAGACCCGGGTGCATGTTCTGCATCGACCCGGCCCAGACGCCTTGCAGCAGCCCCCGCCAGTCTCCGAAGTACTTCCAGGTAAGTGAGTCAGGTCCGAGCGGCTCATTCTGACTACGCATGTTGTCAGCTTATGATTGACAACATGCGTAGTCAATCCCTCGCGGATAGGCAGTACCAGCGCTATCACGCCCTGCTCGACGCAGGGATCGAGTTGCTGGGAGACCCGAAAGCTCCGTCGGTCACCGTCCGGGCGGTCTGCCGCACGGCGGGACTCACCGAGCGGTACTTCTACGAGAGCTTCACCGACCGCGACACGTTCATCCGCGCCGTGTACGGCCACGTCGGCGAGCTCGCGCGCGCCGCCATCGCCGGCGCGGTACCCGCCACCAGTCCGGAGGCCCCGGTGCGCGCGTTCGTCGAACTGGTCCTCGATCAACCCAGCGTCGGCCGAGTCCTGCTGCTGGCGCCGATGTCCGAGTCCGCCATCAGCGGCAGCGGCCTCGCGCTCGCACCGACGTTCGTCTCCCTGGTCGAAGCGCAGCTGAAGGGACTCTCCGAGGACGACAGGCATCTGGTTGCCGTGGGTGTCGTCGGCGCGCTCACCGCACTGTTCGTCGGATACCTGGACGGGACCGTCCGCACACCGCGAGAGAAGTTCGTAGCCCATTGCGTCCGACTGGTTTCCGACGCTTCCACCCTCGTGCCATGATCGACGCGACCGCACCACCGACGCACATGCCCCAGGAGTGAAGATGTCCGATCTCGATCAGTCGTTCCAGCAAGCTCAAGTCGACGTCAAGACCCTCACCTCCAAGCCGAGCAACGACGACCTGCTGAGCCTGTATTCGTTGTACAAGCAAGGTTCGAACGGCGACGTCACGGGTAAGCGTCCGGGAAGACTGGACATGGTGAACCGCGCCAAGTACGACGCCTGGGCGAAGCTCGAGGGCACCAGCCAGGATTCGGCGAAGCAGTCCTACGTCGACCTGGTCGGAAAGCTTCTCGGCTGACCCGGCGGGCGCCGCGGTCACCGGCGAGGAAAGGGACCGCGTGCGCGACTACGACGAAGCCGACCTGAAGATCGACAAGCCCAAGACACACGCGGCCGGACCCGTCGCCGTTGCGGTGTCGATGAAACGCGCACTCGGACACATGGGGCCGGTACGCACCGCCAAGACTCTCCTCGACCTCAATCAGGCCGAGGGCTTCGACTGCATGAGCTGCGCGTGGCCGGACCCTGATCCCGGCCACCGCCACGCGGCAGAGTTCTGCGAGAACGGCGCGAAAGCAGTTGCCGAAGAGGCGACGACGACCCGCGCGACGCCGGAGTTCTTCGCGGCCCACAGTATCGCCGAGCTCGACTCCAAGAGCGAACACTGGCTCGGCCAGCAAGGTCGCATCACCCACCCGATGGTCAAACTTCCCGGCGGACGGTTCTACGAGCCGATCGACTGGGACGACGCGTTCCGACTCATCGGCGAACAACTCAGGTCCCTGAACTCCCCCGACGAGGCGATCTTCTACACCTCGGGCCGCGCGTCGAACGAATCCGCCTTCGTGTACCAGCTTTTCGCCCGTGCGTTCGGCACCAACAACCTGCCCGACTGTTCCAACATGTGCCACGAGTCGACGTCGATCGCTCTGCAGGAGACCATCGGTATCGGCAAGGCCAGCGTCACCCTCCAGGACGTGTACGACGCCGAGCTGATCGTCCTCGCAGGCCAGAACCCCGGCACCAACCATCCACGCATGCTGTCCGCGCTGGAGAAGGCCAAGCAGAACGGCGCCAAGATTCTGTCGATCAACCCGTTGCGCGAAGCCGGACTGGTCAACTTCAAGAATCCACAGACGCCCCGCGGGATGGTCGGGCCGGGAACGGACCTGTCCGACTTCCACCTCCCCATTCGTGTGAACGGTGACCTCGCACTGTTCCAGGCCATCGGGTCGCTGCTCGTCGAATGGGACGCGATCGACCACGCCTTCGTCGAGCAGTACACCACCGGCTTCGAATCCTGGCGCGACAACGTCACCGCCGTCGACTGGGACGTCGTGACCGCATCGACGGGCCTGTCCCGACACCAGATCACCGAGGCAGCGCAGATGCTGCGCGACTCGAAGGCCACCGTCTTCTGCTGGGCGATGGGCCTGACCCAGCACCGCAACGCCGTCGCGACCATCAAGGAACTGACCAATCTCGCGTTCGCGCAGGGCAACATCGGAAAGCCCGGCGCCGGATTGCTTCCGGTTCGTGGCCACTCGAACGTCCAGGGCGACCGGACCATGGGAATCTGGGAACGGGTGCCCGATCACTTCCTCGATTCCATCCAGGCCGAGTTCGGCTTCGACCCGCCGCGCGAGCACGGCCTCGACACCGTCGATTCCATCCGAGCCATGCGCGACGGAAAGGCCAGTTTCTTCCTCGGCCTCGGCGGCAACTTCGTTCAGGCGACGCCGGACTCGACGGTGACGCATCTGGCGATGCGACGCATGGCGATGACGGTGCACATCTCCACGAAGATCAACCGCTCGCACCTGGTCACCGGCGACATCGCCCTCATCCTCCCTACTCTCGGCCGCACCGAGAAGGACGTTCAGGCGACCGGCGAGCAGTGGATTTCGGTCGAGGACTCGACGTGCTCGGTGCACTCGTCGCGCGGGCCGCTGAAGCCGGCGAGCGATCTGCTCAAATCCGAGGTCGCCATCCTGACCGGTATCGCCGAAGCAGCCGTCGGAGACCGCCACGGGATCGACTGGAAGGGCATGCGCGAGAACTACAGCACCATCCGCTCGCACATCTCACGCGTCGTCAACGGGTGCGAGGGCTACGAGGTCAATGTCCGACGGCCCGGCGGTTTCGTGCTTCCGCATCCACCTCGGGATTCACGAACGTTCGAGACAAAGTCGGGTAGAGGCGAATTCACGACGTCGCCGATCGACGTACTGCATGTGCCCAACGGCCACCTGCTGTTGCAGACGTTGCGCAGCCACGATCAGTTCAACACCACGATCTACGGCCTGAGCGATCGGTACCGCGGAATCGAAGGCGGACGACGCGTGGTGTTCGTGCATCGCGAGGACATCGCGGCGCTCGGTTTTCAGGACGGCGACATCGTGGACTTGCTGACGCGGTGGGAGGACGACGACGTCGACCGCTGCGCCGACGGCTTCCGCATCGTCGAGTACGACACTCCGCGCGGCTGCGCGGCGGCGTACTACCCGGAGACCAATCCCCTTGTCCCACTCGATTCGACGGCCACCGACAGCAACTGCCCGACCTCGAAGTCCGTGGTGATCCAGCTCGTTCGCGCGGGAACCTCGCACGCATGTGCAAGCGAGGGAACGCAGGATCGCGTCGGATCCGACGAGGCGCACAAGAACCACCCGCAGCCGCGGCATCTCAGCTGACCCCTGTGTGAGTGGAAATGTAGGCCATGGGGCAGGAGCGGAGCCTGCGGGGCGACCAGAAGGCACTACATTTCCACTCACATCAAACCAGGGCGCGCCCCGCGCGAATTCTGGACCGCACGTCCCACAGCAGCACGTTGAAGGGCATTTCCCGGACCACCTGAGGCGTCACTCGGTTGATCACGGCGAGGGTGCCCATGAGCCGATCGAACCGCTTCTGCTTGATCGGGTCCCACGGCAGTTCCATTTCGTCCCTGAACCGTTCGGGGAGAAACCCGGTGGTCACGAACCGCATGAACGGGCCGATTAAAGGATGCAGCACTCGGGGTTTGACGAACGTCGCCGACGCGATTCCGTGAAGATACCGACGGATGGTCGGGTCGATGTGCACGTCGGCCAGCGCTGCGTCCCAGTACTTCTCGAACGTGATGCGGTCCGCGGGCCACATGTCGCGCGGCATCTGCAACGTCGATCCGAGAACGTGGCATCGCTGGTACATCTCGTCGAGGAACTCCGGGTCCGGTTCGTCGTAGAGCGCGTAGTAGACGTCCTCGAAGCCTCGGTACAGGCATGCTGCAACCCACAGCTGCAGGTTCGGGTCGAAGGCGTTGTACTTCACCGGACTGTCCGCCGTGGACTTGACTGCCGCGTGAGATCTGTTGGTCGCCTTACGGTACGCAGCCTTGACGTCGTCGTCGCCCATGCCCGCGACGGCGAGATAGGACAGCGTGGTCCGGGTCCGCTTCACCGGATGTCGGTTGATCTGGCCGCTTTCGACGCGACTCTCGAACACTCCGTACCCGACGGCCGGATGTCCCAGTTGCATGATGACGTTGGCGCCACCGGCGAGCAGGCCGACCCCGGTCATCGATTTGCGGAGCAGTTCGTTGTCGACTGTCATGGCGAATCCTTCTGATCGGATATCTGCATACGTGCGTGTGCAGATTACGCTAGGCGCGCTGCACGATCGGTGTCAAGATGTGTTCATGGCCGAATCACCGCGCACCTACGGCGGAGTCGACGGCTCGGCCAGGGTCGCCGAACGTCGCCGAGCCCTCGTCGAAGCGGGCCTCGACCTGCTCGGAACGACCGAACCGGAACTGACCGTGCGCGGCGTCTGCCGCCGAGCAGGCGTCGCCTCGCGCTACTTCTACGAGAGCTTCGGTGACAAGAACGACCTGATGGAAGCGGTGTACGACCACGTGATCGGCGAAATCACGACGACGACCCTGGCAGCCGTCGGCGCCGCACCCGACACCGAACACGACCGCGTCCACGCCGCAGTACACACGATCGTGCGTCTGGTCGCCGAGGACCCACGCCGAGGCCGACTGCTCTTCTCGGCGACCCTGAGCAACGACGTTCTCGCCGCCAAACGATCCGAGTCGACACAGATGTTCGCCGGACTGCTCGCCTCGCAGGCCAGCGAGTTCTACGCCACCGACACCATCGAACGCCTCGACCTCACGACCCACTTCGTCGTCGGCGGCTTCGCCCAGGTGTTGACCTCATGGCTGGGCGGCGAACTGATTCTCGAAGAGAATGCCGTGGTCGACTGGTGCACGGACCTACTCCTCGCCGCCGCCCCTACCGGGTCCCGCCCCGGCCATTCCGCAGGCTCCACTCCTGCCTGGTCCGGTCATTCCGCAGGCTCCACTCCTGCCCACTCTGGTCATTCCGCAGGCTCCACTCCTGCCCACTCTGGTCATTCCGCAGGCTCCACTCCTGCGTAAGCAGGCGTCACGGAAGACCGAGGTGCGCGACCAGGCGCTCCGCCCCGTCGGCGAACTGCCTGCGCATAAGCTCGCCGACCGTGTCGAAGTCGCATCGCGAGAAGGCCGCGATCAGAGCGTCGTGACTGCGGACCGATTGCTCGCCCCACGACGGATCCGAGGCGTAGAGCCTGGCCGGGGTATAACGGATTGCCCCGAAGAGGAACCACGCCAATTTCTTGCCGCCCGCCACCCGGTTGATGAAGCGGTGGAACTCGAATTCGCAGGTTTCGACGGCCTGTGCGTCGGCGCGCGCCACGGCGTCCCGCAGCCGGGCGTTGAGGCCGACGAGCCCTTCGATCTGCACGTCGGTGATGACTCGTGCTGCTCGTCTGGCGAGCTTGCTGGCGATGGTGCCTTGCAGCCAGAAGATGTCGTCGATGTCCTCGCGGCTGAGTTCGCCGACGCGGTAGCCGCGATTGGGCACTTGCTCGACGAGTCCCTCACCGCGCAGCGTCACGAGCGCTTCGCGGACGGGAGTAGCACTGACGCCGAGATCTGCTGCGGTGTCGTCGATGCGCACGAACGTGCCCGGCCCGAGCACTCCCGACATGATCTGCGCTCGCAGGCGCGCCGCAACCTCTTCCGACAGTTGCGGCCGCCGTCGCAGTACCGAAGCAGTCACAGCCCGTATGTCTTGCCGATGATGTCACGCTGAATTTCGTTGGTACCGCCGTAGATCGACGAGACGAGCGTGGTGCGGACGTGCTTCTCCATGTCGAATTCGGTGGCGTAGCCGTAGCCGCCCATCATCTGCATGCCTTCGAGTGCGACCTTCTTGGCAGTTTCGGTCAACTTCAGTTTCGCCATCGACGCTTCCCGCGGGAACAGCTTCGTCGGGTTCTCGTCGACGAGCCGGGCGACGTGGTACACCAGTAGCCGACCGCATTCGATCTCGGTCGCAAGGTCTGCCACGCGGTGACGCAGTGCTTGGAAGGTGCCGACGGGACGACCGAATTGCTTGCGTTGCGTGATGAATTCGAGGGTGTCGTCGAATGCGCGCTGCGCCGTCCCGAGCATCATCGCCGCCAAGATGAGGCGTTCGATGTTCAGGCCCGTCATCAGCTGCGCCCATCCTTGCCCTTCGACTCCGACCACCGAATCCTCGGGGAGCAGGCAATCGGTGAAATATAGGTCGTTGACCTCCTTGCCACCCATCGTGCCGATTCCCACGATGTTGAGGCCGTCGATGTCGGCGGGCACATCGAACATCGTCAATCCCTCGTGCTTCCCTTCCCCGCGCTCCTGTCGGGTCGCTCCACCGGCTACGCTCCTGCCGGTTCGCGCAACCAACAGAATGCGATCCGCGAAGTGCGCGTTGGAGCACCAGGTCTTCTGGCCGTTGATGAGCCAGCCACCCTCGGTCTTCTCGGCCTTGCAGCTGAGGTTGCCGACGTCGGAGCCTGCTTCCGGTTCGGACATCGAGATCGAGTAACTCTTTCCCTCGACGATGCCGCCGAGCACCGTTTCCTTCTGCGACGCGGTGCCGAACTTCTCGTAGGCGGCGCCGGTGATCAGCGTCGGGCCGATGCCGCCGATCGGGGCCATGCCCTTGGCTGCCTGTTCGAGCAGAATGCACATGTCGACGACGCTGCCGTCGGCTCCGCCGTACTCCTCGGGAATCGTCGCGCCCAACCATCCGAGTTCGGCCATCTTGTCGTACAGGCCTTGGTTGTGGGTGTGCTGTCCGTGCTCGGTCAACGCGTCGCGCTGCTCTCGAGTACCGGCTTCGCGAGCGCAGAACGCTGCGACCGCCGCGGCGAAGGATGCTTGTTCCTGGGTGAAGTCCGTACTCATGAAGTGCTCCAGACGGTAGAGGGCCGGGATGCGAAGGGTTGTCATCGACCGGACGCGGCGCATAGTGTGAGCTCCACAACAGTAAATCACATCAAATATATGTGATGCGATTTCGACAACGCGGAGGACAACCATGACGGACCAGGTCGTAGAGACGAAAGCCCGTACGTTCGACAGCCTCGACCCACGCACCGGTGACGTACTCGCTACCTATCCGATTGCCGGGGACGCCGAGGTGTCGGCCGCAGTCGATCGCGCACGGTCCGCCGCCAGGTGGTGGGACGTCCAGGGGTTCACCGGCCGCAAACGGTGGCTGCTCGAATTCAAGAGCGCCATCGCGCGTGACGCGAAATCTCTCGCCGACGTCATCGCCTCCGAGAGCGGCAAGCCCGACGAGGACGCGCTGCTCGAGGTCATGCTGGGCGTCGAACACATCGACTGGGCCGCCAGAAACGCCGAGAAGATCCTGAAACAACGCAAGGTGTCCTCCGGCTTGATCAGCCCTAACCAGCAGGCCTACGTCGGGTACCGGCCGTTCGGCGTCGTCGGCGTCATCGGGCCGTGGAACTACCCGCTCTACACCCCGATGGGATCCATCGCGTACTCGCTCGCTGCCGGCAACACCGTGGTGTTCAAGCCCAGCGAACTGACTCCGGGCGTCGGGGTCTGGCTGGCACAGAAGTGGGAGTCCATCGCTGCTGCTCATCCGGTGTTCCAGACGATCACCGGCGACGGCTCGACCGGAACTGCGCTGTGCACCGCCGGTGTGGACAAGATCGCGTTCACCGGGTCCACTGCGACCGCCAAGAAGGTCATGGCGACATGCGCCCAGTCCCTCACTCCGTTGGTCGCCGAGTGCGGAGGAAAGGACGCCATGCTCGTCGACGCCGACGCGAATCTCGATGCGGCAGTGGAGTTCGCGACCTTCGGCGCCATGGGCAACGCCGGCCAGACGTGCGCGGGCGTCGAGCGCATCTACGTCGCCGCACCGGTCTACGACGAGTTCTTGAGGAAGTTCGCCGCGTCGGCGAAGGCCCTGAAACCCGGCGGCGCGGGCACGTCCTCGTACGGCCCGATGACATTGGGCAAGCAGAGCGGCATCGTCCGATCCCAGATCGAGGACGCTCTCGCCAAGGGTGGCAGAGCCGTTCTGGGAGGCCTGGATTCGCTGCACGGCCCGTACATCGACCCGGTGATTCTCACCGACGTACCCGAGAACTCCACAGCGATCACCGAGGAGACGTTCGGCCCCACCGTCGTCGTGAACAAGGTTCGCGATCTCGACGAGGGCATCGAACGCGCCAACGCATCGTCCTACGGCCTCGGTGCATCGGTGTTCACCAAGGACAACGCAGCCGGACGACGCGCGGCGGAGAAGCTCGACTGTGGCGTCGTCACCGTCAACTCCGTCCTGGGCTTCGCAGGCATTCCAGCGCTGCCGTTCGGCGGAACCGGGGACTCCGGCTTCGGCCGCATCCACGGCGCCGACGGTCTCCGCGAGTTCAGTACCGTCAAATCCCTTGCCGTGCAAAAGTTCGCCGCGCCACTCAATCTACTGACGATGCGAAGAAAAGCGCGCGATCTCAAGATCTCCGCACTGGTGCTCAAGCTTCGCCACGGCAGAGGCTGACGCCATGACGACGACGCAGGAACTCACTCCGAAACGCGGCCGCTACGGCTGGCTGAAGCGGATCGAGGAACTCGATCCCGTTGCGGACTGCCACACCATTCACCGCATCACTGCCGGATACGAGTTCCCGTGGGACTACCAACGCGCCCTCGAATTCGCTCTGTTCCGAACCTATTGCGTTCCTACCATCTCCGAGTTGCTGGAGAAGACCGGCGAGTTCCGTGACCGGCCGCAACGGCGTTACGACGACACTGCACTGCTGATGGGCGAGATGGTCGAGCACGGTTACGATTCCGAGCGCGGCCGCGAAGCGCTACGCATGGTCAACCGGATGCATTCGCAGTACGCCATCTCGAACGACGACATGCTCTACGTGCTGACGACCTTCATCTACGAACCGATCGAGTGGATCGACACCTTCGGGTGGCGCAGACTGCATCCCTCGGAGCGCCTGGCGACGTTCCACTTCTACCGCCAGGTCGGAATCCGCATGGGCATCAAGGACATTCCGGAGTCCTACACCGAGCTCGCCCGGTTCAAACTGGACTACGAGGACCGCACGTTCCGGTACACCGAGGACAACCACAAAGTCGGCACGTACACGCTCGACCTGTTCTGCTCCTGGTTCCCGACGCCTCTGCGCCCCGCCGTCGCGCAGGGCGTGTTCGCTCTTCTCGACGAGAAGATGGCCCACGCGTTCGGCTTCCCCGCAGGCTCCCCCACTGTTCGACGCCTTGCTGTGGCGGGCCTACGAACGAAGGCGCGGGCCGAGAGATTTCTCCCGACCCGCAAGTCCTCGCGCAGTACCACCGACCCGCACAACAAGACGTATCCGGGGTATCCGAACAACTACCGGCCGAGCGATCTCGGTGCGCTCGGTTGTCCGTACCCAGGTGCGTCAGGACAGAGCGCTGTCCGCCCACGCGTCGAGAGCGCCGCGAAACTCTGACGACTGGGGCAGCGGGGCGTAGATGTCCAGGCCGGTCGCCGGCAGCGGGCCGAGTTCGCTCAGCATGTGCGACGAGTTGACGAAGCGCGAGTACTGCAGGTCGCGTCCGGCGAGTGCGTCGGCGACGCGGTCGGTCTGTCCGCAGGAGACGTTGAGGTCTTTCTCCGAGCAGGTCAGCAGCACGTCGGTGTCGGCGGGAAGTGCGGCTGCGAGAACGGCGGGGTCCAGCGCGTCTGCTTCGGAGAAGAACTTCGCGCCCGAGTCGCTGAGTCCTACGGACGCCAGGATTTCGTCGTCGGGGTATGGAACCGGGCGTCCGTTGCGGATGGCGTCGATGGTCTCGTCGACTCGGCCTCGCTCGGCGTCGGCTTCTTCCGGTGTCATTTCACCCGAGGCGACGACGTTGTCCAGGACGCGGTCGAGCTGAGCGTGGAGCAGGTCGAGGTAGCGGATGGCCAACGGTGCCAGCAGTCCGAGGTTGCCGATCTCGACGCCGCGGTCCGCAAGGGCCAGTGCAGTCAGCCCGCCTTCACTGTGTCCGAGCACGGAGAACTTCTCGCCGCTGATGCCGGTGGCGTCGGAGAGCGCTGCGGCCGCAGCCTCGGCTGTGTCGATCTGCTGCGTGAATCCGAGCGGAACGGACGTGTCGATTCCCTCGGTGCCGGTGCGGCCCGTTCCGATCTTGTCGAAACGCAGCGTCGTGATGCCCTTGGCTGCGAGGGCGTCGGCGACGTAGGCGATGGTGTTCGGGGTGATGTTGCCTTCGGGCGAATTGCCGTTGCGATCGATCGGTCCGCTGCCCGGCAGGAGGAGCGCAGCGCCGCGTACCTCACCGATCGCGGGCCGCAGGCTGCCGTAGTAGGTGACACCGTCGGACACGAATTCGAGCTCGCTGTCGACAGATGCGTCCGGGGACCACGGGGTGTTGATGGGAGCGGCGTGAGCGGTGGCCGCCCCCGCCAGCATCAACACGGAGGCGGACAGACCTGCTACGAGCTTTCGAGTCGACGACATGTGACGCATGCTAACAACTTTGCTTGACCAAAGCATTACCTGTGCAGGCGGTATCGTTCTCGAGTGGGCTGCCTGCGGTGATGCCGCAGTTCGGACGATTCGAAGTGGAGGCCAGTGATGGCGGGTGGACTTGTTGCCCTGTTGGACGATGTGGCCGCACTCGCGCGCCTGGCCGCGGCCTCCATCGACGATGTGGGAGCGGCAACCGGACGTGCGACGGCCAAGGCTGCGGGTGTCGTGATCGACGACGCCGCGGTGACGCCTCAGTACGTCCGCGGCCTCGCTGCCGAGCGTGAGCTTCCGATCATCAAACGCATCGCGATCGGTTCGCTGCGCAACAAACTGCTGATCATTCTTCCGATCGCGTTGCTGCTGAGCCAATTCCTGCCGTGGCTGCTGACACCGATTCTGATGCTGGGTGGTTGCTACCTCGCCTACGAAGCTGCGCACAAGATCTGGGGCGCCGTCTTCGGCCACGGTGACCACCACGACGAGGCCGCCGACGAGCCGAAGGACGAGGACTCCGTCGTTTCCGGCGCCGTCCGCACCGACCTCATTCTCTCCGCCGAGATCATGGTCATCGCGCTCGACACGATTGCTGCCGAAGGCTTCTGGAGCAGGCTGATCATCCTCGCCGTCGTGGCCGTCGTCATCACGGTGATCGTCTACGGCGTCGTCGGTTTGATCGTGAAGATGGACGACATCGGGTTGCGCCTGGCAGACAAGTCGACGGGATTCGTCGAGAAGTTCGGCCGTGGGCTCGTCAAGGCGATGCCGAAGGTCATGTCGTTTCTCGGCATCGTCGGCACCGCGGCGATGCTGTGGGTCGGTGGCCACATCCTCCTCGTCGGCATCGACGAGCTCGGCTTCCACCCCCTCTACGAGCTCGTCCACCACGGCGAGGAAGCGGTGCACGACATCGCCGGGATCGGACCGATCCTCGCGTGGATCGTCAACACCCTCGCGTCGGCGTTGCTCGGCCTGATCGTCGGCGTCGTCGTCGTACTCGCACAGTTGGGCGTGAAGTCCGCGCTGGCGCGGCGCAAGAACTGAGCTTCAGTTCAGAAGAACCGAGGTCATGACCGCGGTCACCCGCGTGACCGTGGTGTCGGACCGATCGAACCGCACGGCGCGGCCGACGTCGAAGACGATTCCGAGTGCGGCGTGCACCAGGAATCGTGACGTCACCACCGACAGCTCGGGCCGCGCATCACGCAGAAGCCGGGCCCACTGTTCGATGTTCTGCCGCTGTACGTTCCGAAGTCCGGACCGTTGGTCGGCCGGGAGATTACCGATCTCCGCGAAGTAGACGGCCACGAGCTCGCTCTGACGGAACGTCAGCTCGGTGTAGAGCCGGCACAGTGTCGCGATAGCGGCCTCCGGTTCCGTCGATACCGCAAGCGCCTCGTCCAGTGTCGCGATCAGTCTTTCGTTCGCGCGGTGGAATGCCGCGGCCAACAGGTCGGCCTTGCTCGAGAAATGACGGTAGACGCTCGACGCATTGATGCCGGCTGCTGCGCCGATGTCCTCGATGCTGACGTCGTGATAACCGCGCTGATAGAACAGTTGCATCGATTCCCGCAGCAGCACTTCGCGTTTGGAATCTCCTCCGTCGCCGCCTCGGCGCTCCGCACCCGACTCGTCCGTCGAGAGCTTCGGTAGATCCGTCCTCAGTACCGACCACGCGGCCTGGAGGACGGTGACCTCGATCTGCTTGGCGGACAGTGCGGTTCGGTGCGCAGTCATGCTCGCCACCACACTGATCGCACCGGTGGCCAGCAGCGCGGCGTCGGCTTCCGTCAACGCCGGACGTACCCGACGAAGCGGCTCGGCCACGCGCCCGTGCAGGGTGTACAGCTTGTCCCGCAGCGACGTCTTGTCCTCGCCGATCAGGTACCGACCCTCCCAGCGATACAGACCACCGGTCCGGCGGTTGTCGATGGTCGTACGGATGATCGCGGTGATCATGGCCTCGACACGCGCTTCCGGATCGTCCTCGGTGACCACCGCGGGATCCGTCGCGGCCAGCAGTTGATCCGCCAGCCGCATGACGGTGTGCACGAACAGTGCGTACTTCGTCGGGAAATGACGATAGAGCGCCGGGCCGGAGATGCCGACCGTCGCAGCGATGTCGTCGATGCCGACCGGATGGTAGCCACGTTCACTGAACGCTTCGGCCGCAGCCGTGAGAATCTGCGCCTTCCGATTTCGAGGACGACGACGTTTCACCGTCACTTCCGCTTCCGTCACCACACCTCCATCCGTCACCGCGCCACCGCACATGAAGCTGCTCGAGAGCAGCAGAAACCATGATAGCGCGTGACCGTCGCCGGCCCGTCGGTTCAGTAATTTTCCACGACCCTTGACAGACATTCGATTTGAGGAGTTAAGTTAGCCGCAATTCGCATGCACCCCTCCTGCATCCGCCCCACGTCCTGACACCCGGCTGGAGCTCTCGATGACCCACGGTTTGCACAGAACCGAAGACGACGGCGTACTCACGCTGGAAATCGATCGACCCGAAAGAATGAACGCGCTCGACGGCGCCACCACGACCGCACTGATCGACGCACTCACCGCACTCGGGCCGAGCGTTCGGGTCGTCGTGATCACCGGGCGCGGACCTGCGTTCAGCACCGGAGCAGACATCGTCGAACTTTCCCGCGCCCAGCCGAGAAGCGACGCCGAAGCACGCCTGCAGGCAGACCACACGATGGACGTCGCATCCTCCTTGATCAGGGCCGTCATAGACGCACCCGTTCCGGTGATTGCACAGGTCAGCGGCATCGCCGCGGGCATCGGGGTGTCTCTGGCACTGGCCGCCGACCTCGTCTACGCCGCCGAGGACGCCACGTTTCTTCTGGCCTTCACGGGCGTCGGGCTGATGCCCGACGGTGGGGCGAGCCTGCTCGTCCCGGCAGCGATAGGACGCGCCCGAGCCACCGCGATGGCACTGCTCGGTGAGCCGATGACCGCGCGCGACGCCGCCGCGTCGGGTCTGATCACCCAGGCGCTTCCGGCGGACGAGCTCGCCGACACGGTCGCATCGGTCGCGCGCCGACTGGCACACGGACCGGCCCGCGCCCTGCAGCTGACCAAGCACGCACTGACGGCATCGACGCTTGCACTTCTGGGCGATGCGTTGGCGCGCGAGAGGGAAGGGCAGATCGAACTGCTGACTGCGCCGGAATTTCGCAATCGAGTAGGCGCACTACTCGGCGACAAAGGCGAATCACGGCAAACTTAGACAGCACATGACATGCAGAAACAAACGTCTCGATTTGCCCTCGGGTAAGCCCGACCTTCGGTACGCTCACTGCACATCCCGCCTTCGACGAAAGAGGAAGAGCTTTTGTCCGCTCCCTTGAACGAACCCCATCGTTCGATTCGAAACAATTGGAACAACCAGGTTCGTCGGCATGCGCTGATGCAGCCCGACGCCACTGCCCTGCGCTTCCAGGGCGCCACCATCACCTGGGCCCAGCTCGACAGCCGGGTCGGCAGGTTCGCCGGCGTCCTGAGCCGACGAGGGGTCGGCTCAGGAGACCGTGTGCTGATCCTGATGCTCAATCGGCCCGAGTACCTGGAAGCCGTGCTCGCGATCAACGCACTCGGCGCACTGGCCGTCCCCGTGAACTTCCGCATGACTCCGCCCGAGGTCGCCTACCTCGCGCAGAACAGCGGTTCCCACCTGTTGATCACCGACGAGACACTGTCCCCCTTGGCCGATGCAGTTGCAGCACAGGTCGATTCACTGGGCGACATCATCGTCGTCGGCGACGCCTACGAAGAACTGCTCGCCGACGCGCAGCCTGCACCACCTGTCGACGTGCGCGACGATGCACCCGCGCTGATCATGTACACCTCGGGAACCACCGGTAGACCCAAAGGCGCTGTGCTGACACACTCCAACATGCAGGCCCAGTCGCTGACCTGTATTCGAGCACTGCAGATGCACGGTGTCGACGAGGTCGGTTTCTGCGCATCGCCGATGTTCCACATCGCCGCTCTCGGCAGTCTCGCACCGAGTCTGCAACTGGGCATACCGACGGTGATCTACCCCGTCGGTGCATTCGACCCCTCGACCCTTCTCGACGTCCTCGCCGAAGAAGGCGTCACCACCCTGTTCCTCGTGCCCGTGCAGTGGCAGGCCATGTGCGCCGAGCAGACACGCAAGCCGAGAGATCTGAGCCTTCGCGTCATCTCGTGGGGCGCGGCACCGGCGTCGGACACGATCTTGAAAGCCATGGCCGAGACGTTCCCGAACGCCCTGAACGTGGCAGTGTTCGGCCAGACCGAGATGTCGCCCATCACCTGCGTGCTCGACGGCAAGGACGCGCTACGCAAACTGGGCTCGGTCGGACGCGTCGTACCCACCGTGTCGGCGCGGATCGTCGACGACGAGATGAACGGCGTACCGACCGGACAGATCGGCGAAATCGTCTACCGCGGACCCACTCTCATGCAGGAGTACTGGCAGAACCCCGACGCCACCGCCGACGCTTTCCACGGCGGCTGGTTCCACTCCGGTGACCTGGTCAGGCAGGACGACGAAGGATTCGTGTTCGTCGTGGACCGCAAGAAGGACATGATCATCTCCGGCGGTGAGAACATCTACTGCGCCGAGGTGGAAAACGTCCTCTACGGGCATCCGCGCATTCTCGAGGCGGCTGTCATCGGACGCCCGGACGGAAAGTGGGGCGAAGTCCCGGTTGCCGTGGTCGCCCTGAGCGACTCCGACGACCTCACGTTGGCCGAGTTGACCTCGTGGCTCGGGGATCACCTGGCGAGGTACAAGCACCCCAAGGAACTCGTCGTCGTCGATTCACTCCCCCGCAACGCCAGTGGCAAGGTCGTCAAAGTTGCACTGCGCACGTCCTATTCACCGACACCCGCGTAACCGGTGACTGTCGACCCCGCGGCGAAAGCGTCGCCGACGCGCGACCTCGCGAATCAGGTCGGCGGTCTGATCGCGTTCTCGGTCACCGCGGCGAGCCGCACGGTCACCACGATCGCACAACGGAGGCTCTCCCTCACGGAGACGGTCACCCAGGCCTTGTTCGTCGCCCGGGTGTGCACGATCCCCGCGCTGTTGCTGATGCTTCCCATCGGAGTGTTGATCGCGGTGTCCGTCGGGTCGCTGGCCGGAAGACTGGGCGCGGGAGCGTATTCGGGCGCAGTCGTCGCCTTCGTCGTCGTCGGCCAGGCCGCCGCACTCGTCTGCGCATTGATGTTGGCGGGGGTCGCCGGGTCCGCGATCTGCGCCGACCTCGGCTCGCGCACCATCCGCGAGGAGATCGCCGCCATGGAGGTGATGGGGCTCGACGTGATCGCCAGGCTCGTCGTGCCCCGGTTGATCGCCTCGATGTTCGTCGCACTCGCAGTGTGCGGAATGGTCACCGTCGTCGGGGTGGGAGCCTGCTTCTTCTACCAGGTCTTCGTCGCCGACCAATCCGCAGGTGCATTCCTCGCCACGTTCAGCGAATACGGCCGGGTGTCCGATTTCGCGATGGCGATGGTCAAGTCCGTGTGCTTCGCGATCACGTCGACTCTCATCGCGTCGTACAAGGGCCTGAACGCCAAGGGCGGACCGAGCGGGGTCGCCGACGCCGTCAACGAGGCCGTCGTCCTCGCCTTCGTCATGGTGTTCGTCGTGAACACCGTTCTGTCGCAACTGTATGCAGTGATCGTTCCCGCGGTGGGGACCTACTGATGAACTACGACAGTTTCGTTCGGCTGAGGCGACGCGGCCGGGGTGTCACGAACGCCTTCTCCGAACTCGGCCGTCACGTGACGTTCTACGCCGAAACCGTCGCATCCGTGCCGTACACCCTTCGCCGCTACCCCAAGCACGTGGCACAGCACGTCGGCGAGGTCAGCTTCGGCTACGCGTCACTGCTCGCCGGCGGCGGAACCATCGGCATCGTGTTCGCGATGTCGGCCGTCGCCGCGATGATGGTCGGCGTCGAAACCTATCGAGGGTTGGACCTGATCGGCCTCACATCGCTGTCCGGCTTGCTCTCCGCCATCGCCAACACCCGCGAACTCGCACCCGTCATCGCCAGCATCGCCCTCGCCGCCAAGGTAGGGACCGGGTTCACCGCCCAACTCGGCGCGATGCGGATCTCCGACGAGGTGGACGCGCTGGACTCCATGTCGGTGCGCCCCATACCGTTTCTGGCGACGACTCGGGTGATCGCAGCAGTGATCTGCATCGTGCCGATCTACATGGTCGGACTCATCGCGACGTTCGTCGCGACGCGTCTCGTCGTCGTCACCTTCGGGGGCAGTTCGGCCGGGACCTACGACTACTACTTCCACCTCGCACTGTCCCCCGGCGACCTCGTCTACTCGGTCGTCAAGGCCGTCGTGTTCGCGATCATCGTCGCACTCGTGCACTGCTCCTACGGTTTTCACGCATCCGGTGGCCCCGAGGGCGTCGGACGGGCGGCCGGGCGCGCGCTTCGTACGTCGATCCTCGCGATCGGTATCACCGACGTGTTCCTCACCTTCGTTCTCTGGGGCGTCGTCCCCTCCGTCCCCGGGCTCGGTGTGTCGTGACACCACGTGTACTGGGCCCGAGCCGGACAGCGCTCGCCCTGCGCGGACTGGCCACGGCCGCAGCCCTCGTGGTCGCAGCCGTCGCCGCTGTGGCGTACGGGAACGGCGCGTTCGAACGTGCCCCCGAGGTGTACGCGGAGATCCCGTCGTCCGCGGGCCTACTGATCGGTGAAATCGGCGTCCAGTACCACGGAGTGCAGGTCGGAAAAGTCGTGGACATCGACAGCGGCGTCGATCGATCCCGCGTCACCATGCGCCTCGACACCGAGGTCCCCGCGTCGGCGCTCGTGCGCGTCGTGCCGCGGACGTTGTTCGGCGACGTCTACCTACGCCTCGTCGACCATGGCGGGGCAGGCTCCGAACCTCTGCGTGCGGGCGACGAACTCGCGATGGACACCGGGCAGGACGCCGTGCAACTGAGCGAGGTCTATCGACAGGTCACCGACCTGCTGGACAGCTTGAAACCGGCCGAGACACAGGCCGCGTTGACGGCGATCAGCACCGCCCTGCGCGGCCGAGGTGAACAACTCGGCGCCACGATCGAGCGGCTCGCATCACTGTCGACGACGCTCGAACCGTCCATCCACGCCGTCCTCGACAGGACCCCGCAGACCCTGCAGGTGGCCGATGCAGCCGCTGCGGCAACACCGGACGTCCTGGCGACCATCGAGGCAGCGACCAGCCTGTCGCAGACGATGCTGGACCACTCGACCGGGGTCGAAGCGTTGCTGACGACGGCCGCGCGACTCGGCGGCGCCGCAGTGACCGTCGCCGACGAGAACCTGCCCGGCGCCATCACCGTCGTTCGTCGCGGCTCGCCCGTACTGGGCACGGTGTCCGAGAACTCATCCGGCCTGGCGTCGACACTCGATCAGTTCGCGCCGTTCGGGGCAGCGGGAGCGCGGATCTTCGCGACCGGTCGCTTCGACATCACCGCCGTCCCGGACTTCTCGTCGCCGCTGCCCTACACCGCGGCGGACTGCCCCCGCTACCCCGGGCTGAACGGGCCGAACTGTGCACTTGCCGAGGTTCAGGACAGCGCGAGCGGGACATCGGAACCGTTGAACCCGGCCAGCACCATGCTGCTCGCTCCCCTTCTCCGCGGAACGGAGGTGACCATCAGATGACGTCGCTGGCACGTCCGATGTTCGCACTCGCTGCGTTCGCGGTGGCAGGGTTACTGTCCGCCGTAGTTGTCGTCGACACCCTCAGTGTGCCGGTGAGCGGTGAGACGAGGAGTCACACTGCAGAATTCACCGGTGTCGAAGGGCTCCGCACCGGCAACGACGTCACGCTCGCAGGTGTACGGATCGGCAAGGTCGACGACGTGCGCTACGAAGCCGACGGCGCCAGAACCATCGCTGTGGTGGATTTCGACGTGCAGACCTCCGTGCCGATTCCCGGAAACGTCACGGCAGCAATCAGATACGGCGACATGCTCGGTGCACGCTATCTTGCGCTCGTGCCACCCGAAGACCCCGCCGGCACCCTCGACTCCACGATTCCCCTGGACCGCACGTCGCCACCCGTCGACCTGACGGCCCTGGTCAACGGCTTCAAACCACTGTTCGACGCCATCGAGCCCAGTCAGGTCAACGCGCTCGCGCGGTCCATCACCGACGCATTCCAAGGCGAAGCCGGCACCGTCGACTCACTGCTGCGTCACGTCGCCGGCGTGACTCGGGGACTCGCGAACAACGACCAGATCTTCAGCGACCTGATCGCCGACCTCGACGCGGTACTGCAGACCATGAACAGCCACGACGCCGACATCACCCGCCTGATCACCGGATTGACCGATATGAGCCGGGTCGTCGCCGACCGTAACGACTCCCTCATCACTCTTCTCGACGACGGATCGACCGCTGTGGCGGCACTGGCCGAACTGGCGACCGACGCGTCGGCGCCACTCGACGGCACCGTCGCCGATCTCCGTGCGACGACCCGATCGTGGATACCCAACACCGAGCAGTTCGATCGCACGATGACGTTGCTGCCCGAGCTGGCGAGCTCCATCAACAGCATCGGCGACTACGGCGGCTGGCTGAACCTCTACACCTGCAACTTCACCCTGAAGGCGGGCGACGCCGAGACGAACATCTTCGGCGACGCGCACACGGAGATCTGCCGATGAACACCACCAGACTCGGCATCGTCGGAATTCTCGCCGTGACAGTCCTGCTCGCGTCCGCCCTCCTGATTCCACAGGGCTGGAATCTGATTCGAACTGCGCCGTACACAGCACAATTCGCGCACGCGGGCGGACTCACCGAAGCCGACCCCGTGTTCCTCGCCGGCGTGCCGGCCGGACGCGTCGACAGCGTCGAACTGGCCGGAGATCACGTCGACGTCCACTTCCGACTCGACCGCGACCAGCCGCTCGGCGACCGCACCCATGCTGCCGTCAAACTCCGCACGATCCTGGGGAAGCGATACCTCGAGATCGTTCCCGACGGAAGCGGACCCGTCGGCGACGATCGAACGATCCCGACGGAACGGACGTCGGTTCCCTACTCTCTCGACGACATCGGAACCGAAGTACGGACGGTCGCCGAAGAACTCGACGTATCCGCGCTCGAGTCCATGGTCACCACCCTGCGCGAGACCGTGCCGGAGGACTCGTCCGTGATGTCCGATGCTCTCACCGGTATCAGTGCGGCGTCGGAGGTCCTGGCCCGCAACGACGACAAGATAGCGAGCCTGCTCGACGTCGCGCAGTCGCTGACGTCGACCGTCGCCGCAGAAAGCCAGTCGATGACGACACTCCTCGGGAACGCACAGCTCGTGCTGTCCACGTTGTCGGATCGCCGAACCGCACTCGGCCGCTTGGTAACCGACCTCCGAACGCTGATCGGCACCGCGTCGGCGTTCCTCGACGACAATGCCGACGAACTCGACCGTCTCCTGGTCGACATGACGTCGGTGACCGACACCCTCGAACGGAACGGACAGAACATCGACACGCTCCTGACGACACTTCCTCCCGCCTTGCGCGCCGTCACCGACGCCACGGGTAACGGCAACTGGGTCGATGTCTCCGCCCCCGCGGGACCGATTCCGGACAACCTCCTCTGCTCCCTCGGAGTTCAACAGGGCTGCACCCGATGAACACCCGCGCCGCGAGAGCCGCGCTCGCCCTCGCCACCGTCGCAGTGACCGCAAGCGCGTGGTTCGTGTTCCACGGAAGCGGCGACAACACCACCGTCACCGCGGATTTCGCGTACATCAACGGAATCTACCCGGGTAGCCCGGTCCAGGTCCTCGGAGTCCCGGTGGGGACCGTCGACGCCGTCGCTCCACAGGGCACCTCGGTCCGCGTGACCATGACGGTGGCGGGCGACGTCGACATCCCCGCGGACGCACAGGCATTCGTCATGAACCCGTCGGTCGTCAGCGACCGCTTCGTCGAACTCGGACCGGCATACCGCGGCGGACCCGTCCTCGGCGACGAGGTCATCGGAGTCGAACGCAGTCACTCCCCGATCAACTGGGACCAACTGCAGGACAGCCTCGACACCATCGCCACAGCGCTCGGACCCGACAGTGGTACCGGCGGAGAGGGCGCCGATGTCGGGGGCGCTCTGTCCGCCCTCGCCGACAGGACGGCCGGTCTCGGGCCGCAGATCAACGACGCCATAGGAGACATCTCGCGCGCAACCGCAGTCGTCGGAGGCAACAGTGAACAACTCGGTGCGCTGATCGATAACCTCGACCGCTTGATCACCGCCGTCACGGCCCGTCAGGGCGCGGTGCAGTCGGTCACCGACTCGCTTGCGAATCTGGGGAACGAGATACAGCGTCAGGACCTCGAGATCGGGGAACCCATCGCCCAGCTGAGATCGATGTTCGACCATCTGGACCGACTGCTGGCAGACCGAGGGGACGACGTGCGGGCCGTGGTGCAGAATGCGGGCGCACTCACCGGGCAGTTCGCGGCGCGAGAAGCACAGTTCGCCGAATTCATGGACGTACTGCCGCTGATGATGCAGAACATCGGCAACACCATCGGCGAAGACCAGCGCGCCCGGATCCGGTTGAACATCTCGACCGATCTCGACCAGTTCGCCGCCGCGGTACCGCTGTGTCGCGAATACGCGTTGCCCATCTGCACCGGTGCAGGCATCACCAACCCGATCACCGTGCCGTTCGAGACGCCCGATCCGCTGGGCCTGCCGCAACTGTTGGGGGGACAACGATGAGACGTCCAGCGCTGGTATCCGCCTGTATGTTGTTGTCCGGCATGCTGTTGTCCGGCTGCGGTATCGGTCTGGGACAACTCCCCGTCGGCCGGTCGGCGGACGGTGACGACTACCACGTCACCGCACAATTTCCCCGTGCCGACCGGATTCGGCTCGGCACCGAGGTCCGCGTCGGCCAGCAGCTGGTCGGGCGTGTCGACGACCTGTCCACCGATGGCGTCGTCGCAGCGGTGGGACTGAGCCTGTCCCAGTCCGTTCCGCTCCCGGCCGATGTCACGGCGTCACTGGAACTCGCCTCCGCCCTGGGTGAACCCTACGTACGGCTGACGATCCCGGGCGATGCCTCGACGAACAACGACACGCTGGCCGACGGCGACACGCTCGAGAACACCGAGATCGGGCCCGAGCTCGAGACGTCGCTCGCCACGCTGGGTCTGGTGTTGAACGGCAGCGGACTCGACCAACTTCGCACCATCGGCACCGAGCTGAACGCCGCGTTCGACGGCCGGGGTCCCGACATCCGTACGCTCCTGGTCGGTGCCGACCGGATTCTGGCGAACGCCGCCGAGCACCAAGCCGAGTTCGACCGCGTCCTGGCCGCGGCACGCTCCGTCTCTGCGATGCTGGCGGACAACCGCGCTGCGATCGACGCCGGGCTGACCGTAGCCGCTCCCACGATGGAGCTCCTCGTCTCCCAACGCGACCACATCGCCTCGCTCGTCGACTCCACTGCGTCACTCGCAGCCTCCGCACAGAAGCTGTTCGCGGACAACCAGTCCCAGATCTCCGACGGCATCGACGATCTGGCCCACATCGTGCACTCGATCCAGAGCTTCAACGCGTCCGTGACTCCGGCACTGACCAACATGAACCAGTTCATCGCCGGATTCAACGGTGCGGTCCACGGCGACTACCTCGTCTTCGACGGCGCACTCGACCTCCCCGAGACCGTCGGAGAACTGACCACCGGGGGTCGCCTCGCGGACATCCCCGGGGCACTGGATCCACTGCTCGCCCCCGAGGCACCGCGATGAACAGGCCGGTCCGCATACAGCTGGTGTTGTTTGCCATCACCGCCGTCGTCGCACTCGTCGTCGGCAGCACCTACGCGCTCGGATCGCAATCGCTGCGCGGCTCGATCGACGTACACGCAACCATGGCCGACGCGTCGAACATCGGTGTCGGTACCGGTGTGACCTACCGAGGTGTCGCGGTCGGATCCGTCGCCGACGTCTCGGTCACCGCAGGCGGCGCCGAGGTGAGAATCGCCCTCGATCCCGATACCCGCGTTCCCGTCGGATCCACCGCATCCGTGACCAGCAACAGTGCCCTCGGAATCCAGACCCTCGACATCTCGCCGACCACCGAACGAGGCCCGTACCTCACCGACGGCGACAGCCTGGACGTTCCGCCCGAACTGGCACCCGTTCGACTCGACGAGTTGCTGACCCGGATGGCGGCCCTCGCCGAATCCATCGATCCAGCCTCGATCACCTCGATCGGCGAGACGTTCAGCGCCGCCGTGGGCGGCACCGGCACCCAACTGCAGCAACTCTTCGACGACGCCGACACCCTCAGCCGGATGCTCGACGAGCACGCCCCCGCGCTGGCGAACATCGTCGACCGTTCGGTACCGATGCTAGATACCCTCGCGTCCCGCTCGGACGCGCTGCCAGGAGCTGCGCGCGCCGCCGACGACGTCACCCAACAACTGCTCGCGCAGGAACCGTCGTTGATCTACCTACTCGATCGATCACCCGACGCCCTGGCACGAACACAGCGGCTGCTCGACGACACGCGCGGAACAGTAGGCGCATTGATGACCAACCTCGTCACCGTCACCGGAGTCCTCGCAGAACGCACCCCTGCACTGGACGCACTGCTGATCGCGATGCCCGAAACGCTCGGAAAACTGACATCCATCGTGCACGGCGACCGAGGCGACTTCACCCTCGTCGGTACCCAAGGCCCGGTCTGCTGGTACGACACACCGCGCCGCGTCGTCGGCGACACCACACCGCGCGAGGCGAACCTGAACCTCTACTGCCCACCCGGCGACGACCTCGAGCAGCGCGGCGCCCAGAACGCGCCGAGACCGAACGACCTCGGACTGTCCGGGTCGACCGTCCCCGGCAGCGTCACCGGGCCCCCGATCGCCGAAAATCCCCTCCTCGTCCCGACCGGTGTGGAGGCACTGAACTACTGGAAGCAACTCCTGGAAGGAGTACGGAAATGACACTCCGCACACGCGTCGTCGCAGCCGTGATCGCCGCTCTCACAGTGGGTGTGGCCGTCCTCGGATACCTCCACCTGAACAACCGCGATCAGAACGACCTCCGGTCCACGGCACTGGCGTCGGCGACGCAGTACACCGAAGAACTCGCAACGTACGACTTCGGCGATCCGGGTGCGAACCTCGACCGAGTGACCGCTGCATCGACCGAAGAATTCGCCGGCACCTACCGCGACGTCTCCACGAAACTGCAGGACCTCCTGACGACCGGACAGGGCACCGCGACCGGGCACGTCGTCGCCGCCGGAATCGTCGAACTGACCGACGATCGAGCCACCGTCGCGGTGTTCCTCGATCAGCAAGTACGGAACCTCGCGGCACCCGACGGCCGCACCGATTCGTCGCGCATGATCATCGAGCTCGAGCGGAGCGGAGACCGGTGGTTGCTGGCGTCTGCCGAGCCTCGCTGACACCCGTCGCGGGGGTGCTCGCCGCATGATCGCAGGCCGCCGGATCGGGCCCAACTGCTGGTCGGGGCACACCCCGAAACGCAAAGGACGTAGCCTGGCGGGGAAGGAACGGTGGCTCTCGTCGAATCACACGCGTGTTGGTTCGATAGATTGTCGGAGCCACCAGGCACGATGCAAGAGGGTCGAAGACCATGTCAACAAAGCGACGGGTCACCACAATCGAGGAGAACAGGCCATGGCTTTACCAGTATTGACTCCGGAACAGCGCACCGCGGCTCTGGCCAAGGCTGCCGAGGCACGCACCGCCCGGTCGAAGCTGCTGGCCGCCGTCAAGTCCGGCGAGCTCAGCGTCGCTGACGTTCTCGCAAAGGCCGAGAACGACGAGATCGTGAAGAAGACCAAGGTGTCCGCCCTGATCAAGGCACTTCCGGGTGTCGGCTCGGTGCGCGCCGCACAGCTGCTCGAGCAGCTGTCCATCGCAGACACCCGCCGTATCGGTGGACTCGGCGCAAACCAGCGCGAGGCACTTCTGGCGGCTGTCGCGTCCTGATACGACGCTGGATCGGCCTGCAGGGTTATCGAGGACATATCTCGCTCGTGCGGGGCTAGCATTTCCCCATGAACGTCGAAGTGACCCTGCTGCCCGGGATCGGGGTGCGGAAGGATTTCGCCCTCGCATCCGGGCGCCGCATCGGTGTCATCACCCGCAAAGACGGGGCGAACGAGCTGATCGTTTCGCGTAAAGACGACCCCGACGCAACACAGGCGTCCATCACCCTGAGCAATGAGGAAGCGGCGGCGCTGGGCAACCTGCTCGGCACGCCGCAACTCATTGCTCAGCTCGGGGAAGAGCATCGCGACCTTCCCGGCATCAACACACGCCAACTGCCCATCAAACTGGGCTCGCGATTCGACGGCCGAACCCTCGGCGACACCACCATGCGCACCAAGACCGGTGTGTCCATCGTCGCCGTCATGCGCGCAGGGCAGGTCCAGCCGTCGCCCACTCCCGATTTCACGCTCGTCGCGGGCGACCTTCTGGTCGCCGTAGGAACCGCCGACGGCCTCGACGCCGCAACCAAGCTGCTCGGCCGATAGCGACATGGCCGAGAGCGCGCTCGCTCTGATCGAACTCGGCGCGGTCTTCTTCACACTCGGACTTCTTGCTCGTCTCGCCGGCAAGATCGGCGTGTCGCCCATCCCGTTCTACCTACTCGGCGGCCTGGCCTTCGGGAACGGCGGCTTCGTCACCCTCGGCGGAATCGACGAGTTCAGCGAACTCGCCAGCGAAATCGGCGTCATTCTTCTCCTCCTACTGTTAGGGCTCGAATACACCGCAGCCGAACTCGTCACCGGACTTCGCCGCTCCTCGCTCGCGGGAATCGTCGACATCGTCCTCAACTTCACACCGGGCGCAGTACTGGCACTCGTGCTCGGCTGGGGTGGCGTCGGCGCACTCGTCCTCGGCGGGGTCACCTACATCTCGTCGTCGGGAATCGTCGCGAAAGTCCTCACCGACCTGGGACGCCTCGGAAACCGCGAGACGCCCGTCGTGCTGTCGATCCTCGTGTTCGAAGACCTGGCCATGGCCATCTATCTCCCGATCCTGACCACCGTGCTGAGCGGTGTCAGTTTTCTCGGCGGCATGGAAGCAGTCGGTATCTCGCTGTTGGTCGTGACGGTCGTCCTGGTGGTTGCGCTTCGGTACGGCAAGTTCGTCTCGGCGCTGGTCGACAGCGCGAACCGTGAGGTCGTACTGCTCAACGTCCTCGGCGCCGCCTTACTGGTGGCCGGCATCGCGTCCGAACTGCAGGTCTCCGCCGCCGTCGGCGCCTTCCTCCTGGGAATCGCGATCTCCGGCTCCACGGCCGACAACGCCACCCGCGTACTCGAACCCCTCCGCGACCTGTTCGCGGCTATGTTCTTCGTCGTCTTCGGACTACAGACCGACCCCGCGACGGTGCCACCGGTGCTCGGCTGGGCAATCGTCCTGGCCATCGTCACCACCATCACCAAAGTGATGACCGGGGCATGGGCCGCCGGTCGTCAGGGCATCGGCAGACCCGGGCAGCTTCGCGCAGGCGCCGCACTGGTCGCACGCGGGGAATTCTCCATCGTGATCGCCGGCCTCGCCGTGGCAGCCGGAGCCGTCGACAAAGAATTAGCCGCCCTCGCCACCGCGTACGTACTGCTCATGGCCGTTCTGGGCCCTGTCGCAGCACGGGTCATCGCCGTCCCACCCGCAGTCCGCGCAGACTGACAACATTCATTCCGCAGGCTCCACTCCTGCGACGCCTAAGCTGACCGAATGGCCCAGCAGCGTCGATCACCAGCGGACGGTGCCCCCGCATTGCGTCGGCGCCCACAATTGTCCGAAGACGTCGCCAACCACGTGCGGCACATCGTCATGTCCGGCGCGGTCCGTCCGGGCGACTTCATCCGACTCGACGAGACGGCTGCCGAACTCGGTGTCAGCGTCACCCCGGTCCGCGAAGCACTGCTCACGTTGCGGGGCGAAGGAATGGTGGAACTGGTGCCGCACCGCGGCTACGTCGTATCCCCGCTCACGCCCGAGGACATCGTCGACATCTTCTGGCTACAGGGACAGATCGCAGTCGAACTGGTCCGCCGGGCGGCACCGAAGATCACCGACGACGTCGTTGCCGAGCTGGAGAAGTTCAACGAGTCCCTGGCCGCGGCGGTGGAAAAGAATCAGGCCGAGGAAGTCGAGATCGCCGAGTTCGAGTTCCACCGGGTTCTCAATCGCCTCACCGGTGCAACCAAGCTGGCGTGGTTTCTCAACAACGCCACCCGCTACACCCCCACCCGGCTGTACGCGTCGGATCCGGAATGGGGGCGAGCGGCGGTGCGTAATCACGAACAGTTGATCGACGCTCTCCGTGCGGGCGACGTGGATGCGGCCTGCACGCTGATGCGCCGACAGTTCACCGATGGCGCGGAACGCCTGATCGCGTACCGCGCCCTGTGAGTGGAAATGTGTCCCAGGGGACACATTTCCACTCACCTAACGGAGCGAGTCCGGCGCGGTGAACCGCTCGCCGTACTTGGCAGCCAGCTCGTCGGCACGCTTGACGAACGCAGCCTGACCGAGGGAACCGTCCTGGGCCTCGTAGCCGACGATGTACTGGTGCACACCACCGGTCCAGGCCGGGTAGCCGATGCCGAAGATCGAGCCGATGTTGGCGTCGGCGGTGGTGTTCAGGACACCCTCGTCGAAGCACTTCTGCGTCTCGATGGCCTCGATGAACAGCATGCGCTCCTTCAGATCCTCGAACGGGATGTCCGCGGTACCTGACTTGAACGCGTCACGCAGGCCAGGCCACAGGCCGGCGCGCTTGCCGTCGGCGTACTCGTAGAAGCCTGCGCCCTTGGCCTTCGACGGACGCTCGAACTCGTCGACCATCTTGTCGATGACTGCGCCGGCCGGATCCTCGGGAGGAGTTCCACCCGCGGCCTTGATGGCGTCGTAGGTCTCCTTGCGGATCTTCTGCATCAGGTTGAGCGTCAGCTCGTCCGAGAGCTGCAGCGGCGCCGCCGGGTAGCCTGCCTGCAGACCTGCCTGCTCGATGGTCGACGGCTCCACACCTTCACCGAGCATCGCGATGGCCTCGTTGATGAAGGTGCCGATGACGCGCGAGGTGAAGAATCCGCGGCTGTCGTTGACGACGATCGGAGTCTTCTTGATGACCTGTACCAGGTCGAAGGCCTTCGCCAGCGCAGCGTCCGACGTCTTCTCGCCGCGGATGATCTCCACCAGCGGCATCTTGTCGACGGGCGAGAAGAAGTGGATTCCGATGAAGTCCTCCTGACGCTTCACGCCCTGAGCGAGGCTCGTGATCGGTAGCGTCGAGGTGTTGGAACCGAGCAACGCCGACGGGTCGACGAGGTCCTCGATCTCCTGGAACACCTTCTGCTTGAGCTCCTCGGATTCGAAGACCGCCTCGATGACGAGATCGGCGCCTTCGACGTCCTTGGCGTCGGCGGTCGGATGGATCCGCGCGAGCAGCGCGTCGGACTTCTCCTGAGTGGTCTTGCCACGCGAGAGTGCCTTGGCCTCGATGGCCTCGGAGTACGCCTTGCCCTTCTGCGCGGATTCGATGGCGACGTCCTTGAGGACCACCTCGATGCCCGCTTTGGCACACACGTAGGCGATACCGGCGCCCATCATGCCTGCACCGAGCACTGCGACCTTGGTGAACGTCGTCTTCTCGATGCCGTCCGGGCGGGACTTGCCTGCATTGATCGCCTGCAGATCGAAGAAGAACGCCTGGATCATGTTCTTCGATACCGAGCCGGTGACCAACTCGGTGAAGTAGCGGGATTCGATGGTCGACGCATTGTCGAAATCGACTTGAGCGCCCTCGACTGCGGCCGAAAGGATCGCGCGCGGCGCAGGCATCGGCGCACCCTTGATCTGCTTACGCAGGTTCGACGGGAACGCAGGCAGGACGGCAGCGAGCTTCGGGTTGGACGGGGTGCCGCCGGGGATCTTGTAGCCCTTGACGTCCCACGGTGCGACGCCACCCTCGGGGTTGGCCTTGATCCATGCCTTCGCCGCGGGCACGAGGGCGTCGATGCTGTCGACGAGCTCGTGCACGAGGCCGATCTCCAGAGCCTTCTCCGGACGGAACCGGGTGCCCTGGGCGAGGACCGTCATGAATCCGTTCTGGATGCCGAGCAGGCGCGTGATGCGTGTGACGCCACCGCCGCCGGGCAGAAGACCGAGGGACACCTCGGGCAGACCGAGCTGAACGCCCGAGACATTCGCGGCGATCCGGTGGTGGGTCGCAAGAGTGATCTCGAGTCCACCGCCGAGTGCAGCACCGTTGATCGCGGAGACGACGGGCTTGCCGAGCTTCTCCAGGCGTCGCAGCTGCGCTTTGACTTCCTGCACCTCGTCGAACACGCGCTGAGCGTCCTCGGGCTTCGCGGTGATGAGGCTGTTGAGGTCACCACCGGCGAAGAACGTTTTCTTCGCCGAGGTGATCACGACGCCGGTGATGGAGTCGAGTTCCTTCTCCAGCCGATCGACGGTCGCGCCCATCGAGTCCTTGTACAACTGGTTCATCGTGTTGGCGCCCTGGTTGGGGTCGTCCATCGTGAGCACGACGATGCCGTCGGAATCCTGGTCCCAGGTGATCATGTTTTCGCTCATGGTGTGTTCCTCAGACTCGCTCGATGATGGTGGCAACGCCCATGCCGCCGCCGATGCACAGGGTGATGAGTGCGTACCGGCCGCCGCGACGCTCGAGCTCGTCGAGCACGGTTCCGGTGATCATGGCTCCGGTGGCGCCGAGCGGGTGGCCCATCGCGATGGCTCCACCGTTGACGTTGAGCTTCTCGTTCGGGATCTGCAGATCCTTCTGGAAGCGAAGGACGACGGACGCGAACGCCTCGTTCAATTCGAAGAGATCGATGTCGTCGACGGTCAATCCTGCGGTTGCGAGAACCTTCTTCGACGCGGGTGTCGGGCCGGTCAGCATGATCGTCGTGTCTGCACCGGAGGTGGCCGTCGCGACGATGCGCGCACGCGGAACCAGGTTCAGGTCCTTGCCTGCCTGCTCGCTACCGACAAGGACGAGGGCTGCACCGTCGACGATGCCGGAGCTGTTACCACCGGTGTGGACGTGATCGATCTTCTCGATCCAGTGGTACTTCTGCAGCGCGACGTCGTCGAATCCACCCATCGCAGCGACACCGGTGAAGGCCGGGTTCAGTTTGCCGAGCGATTCGACCGTGCTGCCCGGACGCATGTGCTCGTCGTGGTCGAGGATCAGCAGGCCGTTCTGGTCGGTGACCGGTACGACGGACTTGGCGAAGTAGCCACCCGACCATGCAGCGGCGGCACGCTCCTGCGACTGCACTGCGTAGGCGTCGACGTCTTCGCGGCTGAACCCCTCGATCGTCGCGATGAGATCGGCGCCGATGCCCTGCGGCGCGAAGTACGTGTCGTAGTTGGTGGCCGGATCCATCGCCCACGCGCCGCCGTCACTGCCCATCGGGACGCGGGACATGGACTCGACACCACCGGCGATGACGACCTCGTCCCAGCCGGAACGCACCTTCTGCGCAGCCAGGTTGACGGCTTCGAGGCCGGACGCGCAGAACCGGTTGAGCTGGAATCCGCCCACGGTGTCCGGCATCTTCGCGGCCAGAACCGCGGTGCGCGCAATATCGGCACCCTGATCGCCCACCGGGGAGACCACACCGAGGATCAAGTCGGAGATGCGGTTCTCGTCGAGGTCGGGGAACCGTCGACGCAACTCGTCGATCAGGCCGGTGACCAGCGAAATGGGCTTGACGGAATGCAGTGAGCCGTTCTTCCCCTTGCCGCGTGGGGTCCTGATGGCTTCGTAAATGAACGCTTCTGTAGTCACAGCGCGGTCGTTCCTTCCACGTACTTCTGACTCGGCGGCGGCACCCGAGGGCGCCGCAGGACTCGAGGATCACACCTCGGTTCCTCTCACACTAGAACGCGGTACACAACCCGGTGAAGGACCGAAACGAGCGCGGTCCGTGACCGGCGCGTGCGTTTCAGCTCGACGAGACAGGGGTAGAGATAGCATCACCACTCGGGGGGATATGGGAGTGGAGCCAGCGGAACGAACCGGTTCCACAGAGTGGAGCCTGCGGGGGAGGTTCGAGCTCGGCCAGTTACGGAGATGATGACCATGGACACCCAGAAGCCGCTCGCGGTCGGAGCGCACGTCAAAGTGCGCTACAGCTCCGATTCTTCCCTGCCACGCGACCAGTGGCCCAAGGAATCAGGCGTCGTCAAGGAAGACTTCGGTGAGCAGACGGCATCGGTCGACCGCACCTGGGCCCGGGCTCACCGCTACGCCGTCGCCCTCGACGACGGCCGACTCGTCTTCGTCGACCCCGAGGACATCGAAGCAACCTGACCAAGGTCGGTCATGTGGTCGACTCAGCACCCTTTCTACCGACCCAGCACGCCTACTATCCGCGGACTGGGCGTGTCAGCTCGGCAAGAAGGGTGCTGACTCCTACTCCTTGAGCGGAGTTGCTCCGAGTTCTGCCTGCAGCAGTTCCATGGCCACCGTTTCCGGGTCGCGCCGCACCGACGGGTCGGCAGGTTCGGCGGCCGCTTTGAGCAGCTCTTCCTCGTCCTCCGGTGTTTCCGGGGGCGGTGGACCGGCCGGCTCGGGGTCGTCGGGATAGTCGGGCGCCTCGGGGGGCGGTATGTCGTCGTATCCGTGGTCGGTCGCTCCCGATTCCCGCGCCGTCGAAGCCGGCTTGTTCGCCTGGCTCGGACGCGAGAACTTGGTCGGAGGCGCTTTCGGAGGCTCGGGCGCGGCCTTGGCGACCGGAGCTTCCTCAGCAGGAGCTGCTGCTCCGACGACGCACGTCACCTGCCAGTCGACACCGAACACATCACGCAGCGCATCCCTGATGACGTCGGCATTCCGTCCTTCCTGCAGCCGCTTCGCGAGCGGCGCGGAATCGTGGCCGAGCGTGATCGAGCCGTCGCTCACCGCTCGAACCGAGGCACCGGACAGCATGACCTCGACCGTGCGGCTGCGCTCGCGCACCTTGGCTCGGACCTCGGACCAGACCGCACGAATCGCCGCGGCGTCCGGCTGAGTGGACGCCGCCGCAACCGGCTCGGGCTCCGGATTCGGTACTGGTTCAGGGGCTGGTATCTGTTCCGGGGCAGGCTCGGGCTCGACCGGCGCAGGGAAGTCGAACGCGCGGGTCGGTTCGGCGACCGGACGCTCGGGCTCTACGGGCGCCGCTTCAGGTTCCGGGGTCGGCTCGGGTTCCGGGGTCGACACAGGCTCCGGAACAGGCTCGGGTTCCGGGGTCGGCTCGGGGTCCGGCTGCGGCACCGCAGTGGGCTCGGGCTGCGGCTCGGGCTCAGGAGTGGGTTCGGGCTCGGGCTGCGGCGTCGGCTCGGGCTCAGGAGTGGGTTCGGGCTCGGGCGTCGTCGGAATGCTGGCGGCAGGTGCCGGAGGGACTGCGGGAGCGGTCGGAACCACGGGAGGTACGTCAGGCGCGGGCGCTGCAGGCTCGGGGGCCGCAGCCGCCCGTTGGGACGGCCGGACGAACTTGGGCGGTGTGTCGTCGACCGGCGGCGCGCTGGGGGTCGACGGCTCAGCACGACGCTGCGGAGCCTGGTCGACGGCTGCTTGCTCGCCGGCGGGCAACGTGACGTCCAGGCGCCGCTCGAGACGCTCGAGACGTTGCAGCACAGCAGATTCGGCGTCGGATGCCGAGGGAAGCAGCATCCGCGCACACATGACTTCGAGCAGCAGGCGCGGTGCGGTGGCGCCGCGCATCTCCCCCAGACCGGCGTGGATGATCTCTGCATAGCGCGCCAGGGTCGCCGAGCCGATGCGGCCCGCTTCGTCGCGCAGACGTTCGAGAACGTCACCGGGAACATCGACCAGCCCGCGCTCACCTGCGTCGGGGACGGCGCGCATGAGGATGAGGTCGCGGAGCCTTTCCAGCAGGTCCGTCGCGAAGCGGCGCGGATCGTGTCCGGCGTCGACCACTTTGTCGACCGTCCCGAACAGTGATCCACCGTCCCCGGCCGCGAGTGCATCCACGGCTTCGTCGATCAACGCGACGTCGGTGACGCCGAGCAGGGACAGTGCCCGCGGATACGTGACGCCTTCGGGTCCTGCGCCTGCGAGCAGCTGGTCCAGCACGCTCAGCGAGTCACGCGGCGATCCGCCGCCGGCTCGAATCACCAACGGATAGACGGGATCCTCGACGGGGACCGACTCCTGCGCGGTGATCTTCTCGAGCAGCCCACGCATGGTCGACGGCGGGAGCAGCCGGAACGGGTAGTGGTGCGTACGCGAACGGATGGTCGGGAGCACCTTCTCCGGCTCCGTCGTCGCGAAGATGAAGACAAGGTGCTCCGGCGGCTCCTCGACGACCTTGAGCAGTGCGTTGAAGCCTGCTGTCGTGACCATGTGGGCCTCGTCGATGATGAAGATGACGTAGCGCGATTCGGCGGGCGCGTAGACCGCCTTGTCTCGGAGATCTCGTGCGTCGTCGACGCCACCGTGGCTTGCCGCGTCCATCTCGACGACGTCGAGGTTGCCCGGCCCACCCGGCGCGAGAGCGACGCAGGAGTTGCAGACGCCGCACGGCGTGGACGTCGGGCCTTCGACGCAGTTCAGCGACCGCGCGAGGATGCGCGCCGACGACGTCTTACCGCAGCCTCGGGGCCCGGAGAACAGGTATGCGTGGTTGATCCGATTGGAGTTGAGCGCGGTGCTCAACGGTTCGGTTACGTGCTCCTGCCCGACGACCTCAGCGAACGTCGCAGGACGGTACTTCCGGTAGAGAGCCACGCATGGAAGGGTACCGGCGCGCACCGACACCGGCACAACCCCGTCGGGCGGTCGAGCATGCCCGCCGCCATGGCCGGAGCGCGTCTCACTTGTTCTTCGCGGCTGCCTTCGCTGCCTTCTTGAACTCGCGGACCTCGAGCAGGGATTTCTCGTCGACGACATCGGCGATGGAACGCCTGGAACCGTCGTCGCCGTAGGCCCCTGCGGCGTCCCGCCAGCCTTCGGGAGTGACGCCCATCTGCTTCCCGAGGAGCGCGAGGAAGATGCGGGCCTTCTGGTCGCCGTATCCCGGTAGTGCTTTCAGCCGCTTCAGAACCTCGGCGCCGTTCGGGTCGCCGCGACGCCAGATCTCGTCGGGTTTGCCGTCGTAGTTCTCGGCGACGAACTCCGCGAGACCCTGAATCCGCTTGGCCATCGAGCCCGGAAAGCGGTGCACTGCAGGGGTCGTCGCGCACACCGCGGCGAACTCGTCGGGGTCGGCCTGCGCGATGGTGTCGACCTTCAGGTCACCGAGACGGTCGACGAGTTTCTTCGGGCCCGCGAATGCCGATTCCATGGGCACCTGCTGATCCAGCAGCATCCCGATGAGCAG
Source organism: Rhodococcus sp. 114MFTsu3.1 (assembly GCF_000383555.1). NCBI lineage: Bacteria > Bacillati > Actinomycetota > Actinomycetes > Mycobacteriales > Nocardiaceae > Rhodococcus > Rhodococcus sp. 114MFTsu3.1. Next base: position 426,758 of record NZ_KB911546.1, read on the forward strand.
CGCGAACGGGTCCTCGGCCAACAACGCGTCGGCTTCCGCGTCGCCAGTCAGATGCAAGGTGGGAGACATGTCGTCGATCATGCCACCTGTGGATCGAGGCTCCTAGGTGATGGATACCAGTTGAGTGATGTCGTCGAAGGGCAGTGGTCCGTCGACGACGGCCCCGACGACTGCGTTGTTGAGCGTGATGGAACCGCCGTGGTTGTCGAGGAATGCCGTGTCCGCGGCGTCACGACCGGTGGCGATCCGCACCAGCGTCGACCGCGGAGCCAGGCACGTCGCGTCGACCACACGCCACTGGCCGTCGACGAATGCCTCGGCGACGGCGTGGAAGTCCATGGGGTCGCATCCGGGTGCGTACACCGCGACGAGCCGTGCCGGTACGTTCACCGCACGCAGCAACGCCACGACGAGATGGGTGTAATCCCGGCACACACCTGCACCTGCGAGGAGGGTGTCCACTGCACCGTCGATCGGGTCACTGCTTCCCGGAACGTAGTTGAGCCGTGAGCCGACCCAGGACGACACCTCGGCGAGCAATTTCTCCGACGCCGCGTAGGAACCGAATTCCGTTGCCGCGAAACCGAAGAACTTGTCGGCCTCGGCATATCTGCTGGGACGTAGATACAGCGAGAGATCGTAATCCGACACAGGCGCCGGGTCGGTGTTGCCGTACACGGTGGCCGAGTACGACACCTCGAGCTTTCCGACGCCCGCATGCAACTTGTGGATTCGGGTGCCGTGCGCGCCGCTGATCTCCTGGAAATCGACCGGCTGGCCATCGAGAGTGAACGACAGCGCTTCCCACACTTCGGCGCCCGGGTGTGGAGCGATGGCGATCTGGAATTCCAGGGTGCTCGCCTCGGTGACGTCCACGTCGAGGTAGGCCGAGACTTCGCGTTTCATTGTGATGATCCTGCCACCGTTCATTCGATCCTGCAGATCGGACTCGAGCACCCTCAGGACTCGTCGGGGCGGAATTCGCCCGTGACGAGAAAGATGACACGCTTGGCGACTTCGACCGTGTGATCGGAGAAGCGCTCGTAGAAGCGTCCGAGGAGCGTCATGTCGACGGCGGCGGGGACACCGTGCGGCCAGTCGGGAGACGAGGTCAGGGTGAACAGGCTGCGGTGCAGCTCGTCCATTTTCTCGTCCTTGACCTGCAGCTCGGCGGCCAGGTCCGCGTCCCTGGTCAGCAGAACCTCGCGGGTGGCGTCGGCCTGCTCGACCGCGACGCGGCCCATCTCGGCGAAGACGCTCTCCACCTCGACGGGGAGGACGTGAGCGGGGTGACGTCTGCGCGCGAGCTCGGCGATGTGGATGGCGAGGCCACCCATTCGCTGCAGATCGGCGACGATGTGGATCCCGCTCACCATGATTCGCAGGTCCAGCGCGACGGGTGACTGCAACGCGAGTACCGAAAATGCTTTGTGCTCCCACGCCGCGGCGAGTTCGTCGATGCGTTCCCGGCTGCTGATGGTTTCCTCGGCCAGCGCCAGATCGGCCGTCAGCAACGCCTGCGTCGCCGACGCCATCGCCTTCTCGGCCAGGGTGCACATGTCCGCGAGGTCGGCTCGGATCTCGACGAGTTGCTCGTTGTAGTTCTCACGCACAGCGAGCCCACCTGTCCATCGAGATCCCCATCCGCCGTCCTCTGCCTGTCGAAAGTCCTTCAGTCCTGTACCCGGACCTTGATCTTTCTACACCAGGCGCTGTGCTGGTGGGATCGCCTGCGTCAGCAGTTGGTCGGGGCGGGCACGCCGTAGAAACGGTCCTTGATCCAGTTCTGCGCCTCGCCGAGTCCGAGGAGGTCCGGAATGATATGTCCCGCACCCGAACCGGGGACGATGGACGGAACATTCGCGGCGCTGAACTGAACCGTCGCTCCCCTGCTGCACCAGGCACCCGCGAGTTCGACGGCTTGACCGTGCGGGACGATGTCGTCGGACGTCCCGGACTGGACGAGCACCGGGGCGGTCGGCGTGCGCAGGCCGATCTTGTTCTTCGCGAGGATCTCCTGGGCCTTGGGAAGCCGATCCAGGACGACCGACATCGGCTCGCCGGTGCGGGTGTACTCGGTGGTTCGATGCAGTCCGACGGTCAGGATCGTCTCGCCCACACATTGATTCGCCACCTGCCGCAGCATGGCCTGGCCTGCGTCGTTGATGTTCTCGTCGATCAGAGGTTGAAGGTCGGGATCCGATTTCAGCAGACCGTTGAGGGTGTACCCGATGACGCCGGTGAGGATGGTGCCGTCGACCTGTTCGAGGGTCTGCTTCAGGTCGGCAGGCGGAGCGCCTGCGTAGCTGCCCACGAGGTCGAGTTCGGGAGCGTAATCGCCCGCCACCTCGGCTGCGGCCGCCACTGCGCCACCGCCCTGGGAGTATCCGTACGTCGCGACGGGTCCGCCCGCAGCGATCTTGGTGCCGGGTAGCTGCTGGGCAGCGCGGGCGGCGTCGAGAACAGCGTGCGCCTCGGCCGCGCGGTTGACGTAGGTGTGCGCGCCGGGTGTTCCGAGACCGTCGTAGTCGGTGATCACGACGCCGTATCCCTGCGAGAGCAAGGAATACGCGGCCAGGACCTCGTACTCGACCATGAATCCGAGTGGTGGCGTGTACGTGATCAGCCGATTCAGCATGCGCGACGGCGCACACTGATCTCCTTGGCCTTGCGTCCCCGGTGCCAGCACGACGAGCGGCCGCGGGCCGGGTCCCGTCCATTCCGCCGCCGGATCGATATAGGTACCGGTGACCGCATTGGGTGCGTCGTTGGAGTCGGTGCTGCGGTACATGATTCGCGTCGCCGTCCCCGGGAGCGGTCCGCCGATACCGGGGACCGACAGCGCCAGAGGCGACGGCTCGGTGCGAATCACGTCTCCGGCACCGCCGTCGGGCAAGGGGGTGGGCGGGAGGTAGAAGTCGGACTCACCCGTCGACCCGGTGGACGATCCCGCTCCAGGCTGCGCCGACGCGAGCGGGACTCCCGCCACCGCCGCCAGCAGTGCAACGCCCACCGCAGTGCCCAGCAATCGTGATACTCGCATCGATCGTCCAACCCCCGTACTTACCCACCGGTAGTGATATCCGACTGGGACCATACGTGACAGGGGACACACTTGGGAAGAGTGGGGTAGCGCATCACCGAGAGTGCGTCAGCGTCGTCGGCGATGCATGTCCGCTTTCGCGATCGAGATCTCCTCCGCCGTCAACGGCCTACCGGGTAGCTCCGTCGCGGCGCCCGGCGTCGAACGCAGGCCGTCGAGCACGATCGTGAAGTACCGCTTCCAGTTGTCCGGCTCTACCGTCTTCATGAATTCCGAAGCCGCACCGATCATTCCGATCAGCGGAAACAGGTCGTTGACCTGCACGTCGGCGCGCAGTTGGCCGGAGTCGCGCGCACGCATCACGATACGGTCGACGTACGGGTCGATCCGCTCCCTCATCTGGGCGATTCCGTTGCATCCTTCGTCCGTGCCGAGCACGACCTCGCCGAGACCTTTGTCCGCCGACATTCCTGCGAACAGATCCGCGAGAAACAGAACGAGTCCGTCCCATGGATCTTCAGCAGCCAGAGCGCTTTCCGCGGTGGCCAGCATTTCCTGCATACGCTGCTCGAACACGCCGTCGATCAGCTCCTCCTTGCAGGAGAACCGCCGATACACCGTCCCCACACCGACTTTCGCATGAGCAGCAACGTCGTCGAGCGTGATGTCGATTCCGCGCGAGGCGAACAGTTCGCGAGCCGCGTCGACGATTCGTCGGCGGTTGCGTTCCGCGTCCGCTCGCAACGGTTTCTTCACGCCTGTGTCGGCTCTCACACTCATTCGATGTCCGTTTCACCCGAAAAGCGGAGGACATTCCTCCACTTAGCTGCTACCTTCGTCTTCGTAACCGGAGGGTACACCTCCGTATAGCCGAATCGAAGGATGACCATGACCGCATTGTCACCGGACGACACCTCGTCGTCGACCTTGGCGACGGAGGAGACCACCGACGCCAGGGCACACCGAAACCGCTGGCTGATCCTCGCCACCCTCGGCCTCGCCCAGCTCATGGTGGTGCTCGACGCCACCGTCGTGAACATCGCTCTGCCCGCCGCCCAGCTCGACCTCGGCTTCGACAACGCCAACCGCTCCTGGGTCGTCACGTCCTACGCCCTGGCATTCGGCAGCCTCCTGCTGCTCGGCGGACGTCTGAGCGACCTGTTCGGACGCCGTAACACCTTCCTGATCGGACTCATCGGATTCGCCGTGATGTCCGCGGTGGGTGGCGCAGCCGTGAACTTCGGCATGCTGGTCGCGGCACGCGCCGGCCAGGGCGTGTTCGGCGCCCTGCTCGCACCCGCGGCGCTCTCGCTCCTGGCCACCACGTTCACCGACCCGAAGGAACGAGCAAAGGCGTTCGGCATCTTCGGCGCCATCGCAGGCGGCGGCGGTGCACTCGGCCTACTGCTCGGCGGAATGCTCACCGAATGGGCCAACTGGCGCTGGAGCCTGTACATCAACCTGGTGTTCGCCGCACTCGCGTTCGTCGCCGGATTCCTCCTGCTCGCCAAGCACAAGGCCGACGTCCGTCCACGCCTGGACATTCCCGGAACGCTGACCGTGTCGGCAGCGCTGTTCGCCATCGTCTACGGCTTCGCTCACGCCGAGTCCGACGGCTGGAGCAACACGGTCACCATCGCATTCCTCGCCGCCGGCGTGGTGCTGCTCGGCGTGTTCTTCGCCATCCAGCAGCGTGTGTCACACCCGTTGCTTCCGCTGCGCATCATCCTCGACCGCACCCGCGCCGGATCGTTCCTCGCCGTCTTCGTGACGGGTGCGGGCATGTTCGCGGTGTTCCTGTTCCTGACGTACTACCTGCAGAACACACTCGGGTTCACACCGATCAGCACCGGTTTCGCGTTCATGCCGATGATCGCCGCCCTCATCGTCACCGCGACGCTGTCGACGGCAATCGTGCTGCCGCGCTTCGGACCTCGTGTTCTCATGACGTCGGGACTTCTCGTCGCCGCACTGGGCATGGGACTGCTCACCCAGATCGCCGTCGACTCCGCGTATGCGACGCACATCCTGCCCGGCCTGATCATCATGGGCCTCGGCTTGGGCGCAACGATGGCTCCCGCCATGCAGGGCGCCATCTCGGGAGTCAACCCCGACGATTCCGGTGTTGCATCGGCAACGGTCAACACCATGCAGCAGGTCGGCGGGTCCATCGGTACCGCACTTCTGAGCACCATCGCGGCCACCGCGGCCACCAACTACGTGACCGACAACCTGGCGTCGGCGTCGAATGCAGCCGCACTCCAAGCCAACGCTGAAATCGCCAGCTACACGACGACGTTCTGGTGGGCGACGGGCATCTTCCTGCTCGGAGCCGTCATCTCGGCCATCGTCGTCAAGCCCGGTCTGCTCCCCGCAGCCCCGGAAGGCGCAGTCGTAGTAGGCCACTGATCCGCTGTGAGTACTTGTGTAGGCCCTGGGGCAGGAGCGAAGCCTGCGTAGCGACCATGGGCGCTACATAAGTACTCACGTGGTGCGGAGGAGTTTTTCTGCCGCGGCCAGAAGTACGCAGGTCGCCACGCCGTTCATCGACTTCTCCAGCTCGGAGAGCGACGGGAAGCTCGGCGCAAGGCGGATGTTGCGGTCCTCGGGGTCCTTCTTGTACGGAAAAGCCGAGCCTGCGCCGGTCAGTGCGATGCCCGCGTCCTTCGCCAGAGCGATGGACCGGGCTGCCGTACCGTCCAGCACGTCGAGCGAGATGAAGTACCCGCCCTTCGGCTCCGTCCAGGAGGCGATCTTGGACGCTCCGAGGCGATCTTCCAAAATCTGTCCGACGAGAGCGAACTTCGGTGCCAGGATCTCGCGATGCTTGGCCATGTGGGCCTTCACACCGTCGACATCACCGAAGAAGCGAAGGTGGCGAAGCTGATTGAGCTTGTCCGGCCCGATGCTCTTGGTGCCGAGACGCTTCAGGTACCACTCGAGGTTCGCGTCGGAACTTCCGAAGAAGCTGACGCCTGCACCGGCGAACGTGATCTTGGAGGTCGACGCGAACACGAACGGGCGGTTGGGATACCCGGCTTCGGCTGCCCAGCCCAGAATGTCGTACGCGGGTGCGAACTCCGCGGTCAGAGGGTGAACGGCGTAGGCGTTGTCCCAGAAGATCCGGAAGTCGGGTGCCGCAGCCGGGACGGACGCCAGTGCGCGCACGACCTCTTCGGAGAACACTGCACCCGTCGGGTTGGAGTAGTTCGGGACCGCCCACAGGCCCTTGATCTGCGGATCCGACGCCACGAGCCGCGTGATTTCCTCGACGTCGGGGCCGTCCGGGTTCATCGGGACCGGGATCATGTCGATGCCGAAGCTCTCGGAGATCGCGAAGTGGCGGTCGTATCCGGGAGCTGGGCAGAGGAAACGGATGTTGGGTTCCGCCGACCACGGCCGCGGTGAGTCCGGCAGGCCGTGCAGCAGGGACCAGACGACGAGGTCGTGCATGATCTCGAGGCTTGCGTTGTTGCCCGCAAGGAGGTTCGAGACGGGAATCCCGAGCAGCTCCCCGAAGATCGCGCGCAGTTCCGGCAGGCCGGCGAGGCCGCCGTAGTTGCGGCAGTCGGTGCCACTGCCGTCGCGGAAATCGTCACCGGGCAGTGTCAGCAGATCCGAGGACAGATCGAGCTGCTCGGGCGACGGCTTGCCTCTGGTGAGATCGAGGGAGAGATTCTGGGCCTTCAGCTGCTCGTAGCTCGCTGCCTGTCGCTCGTGCTCGGCGACGAGCTCCTCATGGTTCATCAACCCGAACTGGGTTTGCGCTGACATGCGGAGCGGCCTCTCGTGATGCTGGTCCCTTGACATAAAGGGGACCCCGCGCACCCGGCAGAGCCCGTTGACCCTTGCTGCCTTCCGGCCCTGGGGGAGTTCACAGGATGCGCGCCGCGCGGGATCCAGTGAAGAGTGTAGCCGCACCGTCGACGACGGGTGACCGGCAGGGTTCCACGACTGCCGCGAGGCCCCGCTACAGGCCTCCGAATCGGCCCACGAGCAGCCGGTTTGGGATCGGACGGGGGTAACCCGGTATGCTTCCCCACGGAGGATTCGCCTAGTGGCCTATGGCGCTCGCCTGGAACGCGGGTTGGGTTAACGCCCTCAGGGGTTCAAATCCCCTATCCTCCGCGGTGAGAAAGCCCCCTGCACGCGCAGGGGGCTTTCTTCGTTCTCGGGTCCGCGAGCATCACGTCCGGACGTGACGGGCGACAGCCCTATCGCGCCGACCAACCACCGTCCATGGTGTACGACGCTCCGGTGACCATGCCGGCATCCGAGGACGCCAGCCATCCGACGAGGGATCCCACTTCTGCCGGTTCGACGAGTCGTTTGACTGCGCTCTCGGTCAGCATGACCTTCTCTAGCACCTGGTCTTCGTCGATCCCGTGCGCGGCCGCTTGGTCGGCGATCTGCTTCTCCACCAACGGCGTTCGCACGTAACCGGGGTTGACGCAGTTGCTCGTGACGCCGTGTGGGCCGCCTTCGAGTGCCGTGACCTTGGACAGTCCTTGCAAGGCGTGCTTGGCGGTCACGTACGCGACCTTGTATTCCGATGCGCGGAGGCCGTGCACCGAGGAGACGTTGACGATTCGTCCGAACCCTCGCGAGTACATGCCGGGAAGCACCGCTCGGATCAGCAGGAACGGAGCTTCCACCATCAGGGTCTGGATCCGCCGGAACGCGGCTGGGTCGAAGTCGACGATCGAGGCGACGGTTTGGATTCCCGCGTTGTTGACCAGGATGTCGGTGTCGAGGTGCAGCTCTTCGAGCGAGGCCACGTCCAGCAGGTCCACTGCCCAGGTCTCGCCGTGGAGCTCGGACGCAAGTTCCTTCGCCGCTACTTCGTCGACGTCGGCGATGGTGACGGTCGCTCCGCGCGAGGCCAGTTCGCGTGCACACGCTGCCCCGATTCCGGACGCACCACCGGTGACGAGTGCGGTGCGTCCGGTCAGGTCGGTCATCGCTTCACGTCCGGTTCGAGCAGCCCTGCCTTGGCGAGCTCGGCTTCCGTGGCCAGATTCTTCGCGTCGGCGATGTCGATGGTCTCCAGTGCCAGGCCCTTGGTCTCGCGGGCGGCGATGACGGCGATCAACGTGACCGCGCAGGACGCCGCGAGGTACCAGGCGATCGGAACGCCCGAGCCGAAGCGGTCGAGCAACGCAACCGCGATGATCGGCGCCAGCGAGCCCGCGACGATCGACGTCACCTGATAGCCGAGGGACACGCCGGAGTAACGCATACGCGTCGGGAACATCTCTGCCATGATCGCCGGCTGCGTTGCATACATGAAGGCGTGGAACACGAGGCCGATGATGATCGCGAGCATGATGACCACGTTGTGACCGCTGTTGAACATCGGGAAGGCGAAGAAGCCCCAGGTTCCTGCGGTGACTGCGCCGAAGAAGTAGACGGGACGGCGGCCGACGCGGTCGGCGAGCCTGCCCACCAACGGAATCACGCAGAAGTGCACGGCATGGGCGACGAGCATCCACCACAGAATCGTCTGGGTGTCGGTACCGACCTCGACCTTGAGGTACGTGATCGTGAACGTGACGACGAGGTAGTACATGACGTTCTCACCGAAACGCAGGCCCATGGCCGTGAAGACGCCACGCGGGTAGCGCTTGAGGACCTCGAAGACACCGTACGACGCTGCCTTGATGACCTCGGCCTGCTTCTGTGCTTCGACGAAGATCGGGGCGTCGGTGACCTTGGTGCGGATGTAGTAACCGACGAAGACGATCACTGCGGAGAGCCAGAACGCAACGCGCCAGCCCCAACTGAGGAAGTCGTCCTCCGGCAGGACGGTGGTCAGAATGAGCAGCACGACGGTGGCGAGCAGGTTTCCAGCGGGTACACCTGCCTGCGGCCAGCTGGCCCAGAATCCACGGCTCTTGTTCGGACTGTGCTCTGCGACGAGCAAAACCGCGCCACCCCATTCGCCGCCGACGGCGAAGCCCTGGATGAACCGGAGCGCGACGAGAAGTGCAGGCGCCCAGTAGCCGATCTGGTTGAACGTCGGCAGACATCCCATCAGGAACGTTGCGCCGCCGACCAGGACGAGGCTGAACTGCAGCAGCTTCTTTCGGCCGTACTTGTCACCGAAGTGACCGAATACGATGCCGCCGAGCGGACGTGCGACGAAGCCGACGGCGTACGTGACGAAGGCAGCGAGGATCGCGTCGAGCTCACTCGTGCCTGCTGCGAAGAAGATCTTGGAGAAGACCAGCGTGGCCGCGGTGCCGTAGAGGAAGAATTCGTACCATTCGACGATGGTGCCCGCCATCGATGCACCGACGACCTTCTTGAGGCCGCTCGGAGTGGCGTCGGGGTCGTTCCCCGGTGATTCGGTGCGTTCTTCGACGCTCATTGCTACTCCTCGTGTTCTGGGACATGCGCGGGCTAGATTGTGACTACCACCACACATATCGGTATCGCTGAGTATCGATGCAGATCGGACCGCCCGCAATACCCAACAACGCATGTGGGATCTGCAAGAATGCACATGTGTCGCATGCTCACCCCGATCATGGTCGGCCGCCCAGCGCAGACGACTTGCTGATCCTGTTGGCAGTGGGCAGAACCGGCCGGTACAACACCGCGGCGGACGACCTCGGGGTCAACCACACCACCATCTCCAGGCGTATCGCCGCGCTCGAAGCACGCCTGGGCGGCAGAGTTCTCGCCAGGTCCGGCAACGGTTGGGAACTCACCGCCCGCGGCAAGGATGCACTCGCCGCCGCCGAGAACATCGAAGCCGCGGTCCGTTCCCTGATGGGACCGGACGACGACGCAGAAGGCGTGGTCAGAGTGTCCGCGACCGACGGGTTCAGCGCATACGTCATCGCTCCCGCAGTCGCCCGAGTTCGGCTTCGCCACCCCGGTATCGCCGTGGAGATCGTCGCGACAACCAGGCGCGCCTCGCAGCAACGCTCCGGAATGGATGTGGAGATAGTCGTCGGCGAACCTCAGGTGCACCGCGCGGAGGCGATGAAGCTCAGCGACTACCACCTCGGGCTGTATGCGTCGACGAGTTATCTCGAAGCCCACGGCAGACCGGCCACCGTCGACGATCTCGCTGCTCATCCGCTGGTCTACTTCATCGACTCGATGCTGCAGGTCGACGACCTCGACATCGCTCCCGGCTTCGCGCCGCTGATGCGAGAGTCGGTGACGTCGACCAACGTGTTCGTGCACGTCGAGGCGACCCGTGCGGCGGCAGGGATCGGACTGCTCCCCTGTTTCATGGCCGATCGGCACGACGACCTCGTGCGGTTGCTGCCGCAGGAAGTGTCCGTGCGGCTGGATTATTGGCTGGTCTCGCGCGCCGAGACTCTGCGACGCCCGGAAGTCGCCCGAGTCGTCGAAGCCATCAAAGCCTCCGTCCTGGACCAGCGCGACGCTCTGCTGGGTCGCGCGTAGCCCGAACTTCGCGCAACTGCCGCTCCACGCCCGCGGTGTCCTAGCATCGAGACTGTCCTAGCATCGAGCCATGCCTGCCGGCCGATTCGCCCCGAGCCCGTCGGGCGACCTGCATCTCGGCAACCTCCGTACCGCGCTGCTCGCATGGCTGTTCGCGCGATCCACAGGACGACCGTTCTTGATGCGCGTGGAGGATCTCGATCGCGTGCGCGAGGGCGCCGAGGCCCGTCAACTCGCCGACCTCCGCGCCATCGGCCTCGACTGGGACGGCCCCGTTGTTCGACAGTCCGAGCGCACCGCGCTGTACGACGACGCCATCGCCCACCTCACCGCATCGGGAATGACCTACGAGTGTTTCTGCACGCGTCGGGAAATACAGGAAGCAGCGTCGGCACCCCACGCACCCGACGGCGCCTACCCCGGAACCTGCAGAAATCTGACGGCCGTAGAACGGGCAACGAAAACCAGGCCTCCCGCAGTGCGCCTGAAGGCCGACGTGACCGAGTTCTCCTTTCACGACGACGTGCTCGGCGCATTTCACGGCCAGGTCGACGACCTCGTACTTCGCCGCGTCGACGGTGTCGCGGCCTACAACCTCGCAGTGGTGGTGGACGACGGCGAACAGGGCGTGGATCAAGTGGTCCGCGGGGACGATCTCCTGACGTCGTCCCCGCGTCAGGCGTACCTCGCGTCGCTGCTCGACATCCCCGCTCCCACCTACGCCCACGTGCCGCTCGCACTCAATGCTCAGGGAAAACGATTGGCGAAGCGCGACGGCGCGGTGACGCTGGAGGACCAGGCTGCGCTGGGTCTCGGGCCGCGAGACGTTCTGCACCTTCTGGCTCGATCACTGGAACTGGCCGAAGCCGACGAGCAAGTGTCCCCGGGCGACATTCTTCGGCGATTCGACCCGCAGAAGCTTCCGACGACCCCCTGGGTATTCGAGACATAACGGACTCGGTCGGTCGATCCTGTGCACTTCCGATTCGGACCTGGGGATTTCCCGTGTTTGGATGAGGCACGTGACAGCTCAGAAATCCGAAGACACGCCAGGCGCCGTTGCGCAGTTCGCGCACGTCAGCCGCGGCTACTACCCGACCATCGTGGCCTTGTTCGCCGCAACCCTGATCATCTCGAATGTGACGGCGAGCAAAGGCGTCGCGTTCTTCGGTGACAGCGAAGTATTCCTCGGCCCGTTCCAGGTGCTGCCGATCAACACCGACGGCGCATTCTTCCTCTTCCCACTCGCCTACATCCTGGGCGACGTCCTCAGCGAGGTGTACGGCTTCAAGGCGACGCGACGCGCGATCTACCTCGGGTTCGGGTCGATCATCCTTGCTGCCGTCTGCTTCTGGATCGCCATCGAGCTCCCCGCAGCCAGCTTCTACGAGAATCAGCAGTCACTCGAAACCGTCGTCGGCGTGGTGCCGCGGCTGGTCATCGCCGGTCTCGCCGGATACTTCGTCGGGCAGATGCTCAACGCCCTCGTCCTCGTCAAGATCAAACAGCGCACCAAGGAAAAGCACCTCTGGGCGCGACTGATCGGCTCGACCGTCGTCGGCGAATTCTTCGACACCCTGATCTTCTGCTCCATCGCCGCCGGCGTCATCGGCATCTCGACATGGGAAGACTTCGTCAACTACGTCATCGTCGGCTTCATCTGGAAGACCCTCGTCGAAATCCTCGTACTTCCCATCACCTACCGCGTCATCGCCTACATCAAGAAGCGCGAACCCAGCTACCAGGAATCCGTCGCGGCATAGCTTCCGGCCTGGTACCTCTCACCCCTCGGGCGTGACCGAACGACACATTCGGTCACGCCCGAACTCGTCCATACACCTTCCGCGCCTATTGAGCCATTGACAAATGGCACAATCAGTATGAGTCTGAACGAATGAATCCGTCGTACAACGCTCGTGCCGTGGTGACCGGAGCAGGCAGTGGCATCGGCCGTGCGTTTGCGCTCGAACTCGCGAAGCGAGGTGGTGAGGTGATTTGCGCCGATATTTCCCTGACGCGCGCCGAGGACACCGCTGCTCTCATCGGCGACAAAGCGCATGCGGTGAAGTGCGATGTCTCTCGACGTGAGCAGGTCGAGGACCTTGCCTTGTTCGCAGAACTGACCCTCGGCCGTCCTCCGACTCTCGTGATCAACAATGCGGGCGTCGGGATCGGTGGCACACCCGTCGGCGATATCGGGTTCGAGGACTGGAACTGGGCGCTGGGGATCAATCTCTGGGGAGTGATCCACGGATGCGAGATCTTCGCGCCTGCAATGAAGGCGGTCGGCGAGGGCGGGTTCATCAATGTCGCGTCCGCAGCCGGATTCGGTGCTGCGCCGTTGATGGCGCCGTACAACGTGGGGAAGGCCGGCGTGATCTCGCTGTCGGAGACCATGGCTGCCGAAGGCGTCCGAGTCACCGTGCTGTGTCCGACGTTCGTGAAGACGAATGTCGCCAAGGACGGACGTATCACCGCTGCCGGCAACAAGATCGCCGAGACACTGATGCGCACGACGGGGTTCACGCCGGAGAAAGTCGCGGTCGACACCTTGAACAAGTACGACCGCGGACGCCTCTACGTCGTGCCGCAGATCGACGCCAAGGTCATCTGGCGCCTCAAGCGCATCGCCCCTGCGCTCTACACCCGAACGCTCGGGTTGCTCGCTCGGTTCGCACCACAGGAAACCACACAGGAAGCAGGAGTCTGACATGGCATTCGACTTCGACGAGATGCTCGTCAAGATCAAGGACAAGCAGTGGGCGTTGGCCGACATCGACTGGGACGCACCGGGAGCGGAGACCATCAGTCCTGAACTCTGGACCAAGCTGAAGCCGTTCATGTCGGACCTGATGTGGATCGAGAACGTCGGCGCCCGCGGCTTCGCGGCCATGGCGAAGAAGGCTCCGACGGACACCTTGAAGGAGATCTACACCTACTTCCACGCAGAGGAACAGAAACACGCCAACGCCGAACTCGCACTGATGCGGCGGTGGGGCATGCTCGACGGCGACGAGATCCCTCAGCCCAATGTCAACGTCAAACTCGTCATCGACTGGCTGGACAAGTACTCGGATCAGACGTCACTCGCCGTGCTCGGGACCGTCATCCCGATGCTCGAGGTCGCACTCGACGGCGCACTGGTCAAGTTCATCGTCGACGAGATCGACGACCCGGTCTGCCAGGAGGTCTTCAAGAAGATCAACTCCGACGAATCACGCCATCTTGCAGTCGATTTCCAGGTCATCGAACTCCTGGGGCACGCGACGATGCGCAAGATCCTGGTGGAGACCGTCGGAGCCTGGATGAATCCGTCGCTGATCATCGGCACCCTCCGCTACATCCCACTGCTGAACAAGATGCGCGACAACATCGTGGCCATGGGTGTCGACGAGGAACGCCTCTACACCGCGATGCGGAGGTTCAAGAAGGTCGGCGAGAGAAGCGAATTCCCGAAGCGTCTGCCCATGTACCGCTTCATCAGCTGGCACTCCGGCGTCGTCATCAACCGCGCGCACCCGTACCACAAGTTCGCCGACGCCCTGGTCCGAGCAACGGCCAAGTACCCGAAGAAGCTGCTGCGCCCCCAGCCCACCTGGTCGAAGGAACTCACCTACGAGCCAGTCGCATGAGCGAAACGCAGCTCTCATCCCAGCAGGCTCCACTCCCGTCCCATGGGTCATTCCAGCAGGCTCCACTCCCGTCCCATGGGTCATTCCAGCAGGCTCCACTCCCGCTCGATGTAGCCATCATCGGCGGCGGCTTCGCCGGGGTCGGTACCGCAATTCGACTCAAGCAGAAGCGAATCGAGAACCTTGCGATCTTCGAGCGGGGATCGGCTCCGGGCGGCACGTGGCGTGACAACACCTACCCCGGCGCGGCGTGTGACATCCCGTCGAGGCTGTACTCGTACAGTTTCGCCCCGAATCCGGATTGGTCGCACACGTATTCCGGTAGCGCCGAGATCCTGAAGTACATCGAGCGGATGGTCGACGATTTCGCCCTGCGTCCGATGCTGCGCTTCGGGCACAACGTCACCGGTGTCCATTGGGACGAGGCATCGTCACTGTGGGAGGTCACGTTCGACGATCACCCCTCGGTACGTGCACGGTCTGTCGTCATGGCGTCGGGCCCGTTGGCGAACGTCAGCTTCCCGGGCATCCGCGGCCTCGACACATATGAGGGCCACAAGATCCACAGCGCTCGTTGGGATCACGAGTTCGACTTCACCGGCAAGAAGGTGGCCGTCATCGGGACCGGGGCGTCGGGTGTTCAGATCGTGCCGGAGCTGGTCAAGGTGGCGCAGTCGGTCAAGGTCTTCCAGCGCACGCCGGGCTGGGCACTCCCCCGCACCAATCTGACCACTCGTCAGACCACCAAGGATCTGTACCGAAAGTTCCCGGCTGCGCAGTCGATCGCACGCAAGGCCTGGTTCTGGGGTCACGAGTCCGTCGCCCTCGGCGTCGTCTGGAATTCGCCGCTCACCCGCGTCGTCGAAGCCGTCGGCAAGCTGCACCTGCGGCGACAGGTTCGAGATCCCTGGCTTCGACGGCAGCTCACTCCCGATTTCCGGGCCGGATGCAAACGACTGCTCATGACGAGTGAGTTCTATCCGGCACTGCAGCGGGACAACTGCACTCTGGTGACCTGGCCGATCGCGCGTCTGGCACCCAAGGGAATTCGCACCGTCGAAGGTATCGAACATCAGGCGGACGTGATCGTCTTCGCAACCGGATTCGACGTGTCCAAGACGGGCACGCCGGTTCCCATCACCGGACGCGACGGCCGCGTGCTGGCCGACGAGTGGAGCTCGGGCGCGAAGGCGTACAAGTCCATCAGCGTCGCGGGCTACCCGAACATGTACTTCACGTTCGGCCCCAACTCGGGTCCGGGGCACAGTTCCGCGCTGGTCTACATGGAGGCTCAGATCGACTATCTCGTCGACGCCATCTCCCACGCGATCGCACGGAACTCGGTACTCGAGGTCAGGGCGGACAAGCAGAGCGAGTACAACACGGATCTGCAGCGTCGGCTGCAGCGGACGACGTGGAATTCCGGCTGCTCGAGCTGGTATCTCACCGAGGACGGTTTCAACGCGACCATGTTCCCCGGCTTCGCGAGCCAGTACGTCGGGCAGCTGAAGTCGGTGAACTACGACGACTACACCGTCACCGAGTACCGGGCGAGGGTGACCGCCGCCCGTGCGGCTACCGTGTAACCGACACAGGCAGGCTGTCGGGAGGATCACGGGTGGAGTATCGGATCGACGATCTGGCCCATGCGGCCGGTACCACCACCCGGAACGTGCGCGCCTACCGTGAACGTGGCTTGTTGCCTCCTCCCGAGAAGCGTGGTCGCGTCGGAATCTACGACGACACGCACCTGGCGCGTCTGAAGTTGATCGACATTCTGCTGCAGCGTGGTTTCACGACGTCGCACATCAGCGACTTCATCAGTGGGTGGGAGAACGGTAAGGATCTCGCGGAGGTCCTCGGGTTGCAGAATGCCGTCACCGAGCAGTGGTCCCGCCAGGACTCGGTGGAGATTCCACTGGCGCTGGTCGACGAATTCCTCGGTGAGGGTGACCAATTGGCGCGGCTCGAGGCGCTGGGCCTGGCTCGGGTCGAGGGTGAGAAATGTGTGTTCACCGACCCGGAGTTACTCGAGGGGTTCTCGTCGTTGTCGGGCCACGGCTTCACCGTCGGGCAGCTCATCGACGTCCACGAACGTATTCATGCAGCGGTCGACGGTGTTGCCAAGGACATGATCGCCACGGCGAAGCAGCACATCGTCGACCAGCACGGTGAAGGGTGGCTACCGGGCGAGACCGAGGTGGGCGCGACGGCGGACATGCTCACCCGCATGCGCGAGCTGGCCGTGTATTCGGTGAACTCGACGCTCGCCCGGGCTCTGGACGAGAATCTTCAGCGCGAGCTCGGTGACTATCTCACGACCGCGATGCGTAGAAACGACCGAGAAACTCGTCCTTGAATTCGTGGAATCTGTTCTGCTGGATGGATTCACGGATGTCGTCGACGAGTTTCACGGTGAATCGTTCGTTGTGTATGGTGCACAGCGTCGACGCCAACATCTCCTTCGCCTTGAACAGGTGATGGATGTAGGCCCGGGTGTAGTGCGCGCAGGTGTAGCAGTCGCAGTTCTCGTCGATCGGCGTGAAGTCTCGACGATGCTTGGCGGTGTTGATGTTGAATCGGCCGGTCGGTACGTAGATCGCTGCGTTGCGGGCCACGCGTGACGGGTTGACGCAGTCGAACGTGTCCGCGCCGTTCTCGATGGCAGTGAAGAAGTCGTCCGGTTCGCTGATGCCGAGCATGTGGCGCGGTTTGTGTTCGGGCAGTTCTTCGTTCACCCACCGGGTGATGGTGCCGAGGTTCTGCTTCTCCAGCGCGCCGCCGATGCCGTAGCCGTCGAAGCCTCGGCCGGTCTCGCCGGTGATGGTCTCGAGGTCGTGTGCGGCCTTGCGGCGCAGATCCTCGTACTGCGCGCCCTGCACCACCCCGAACAGTGCCTGATACGGCTTCCCGACGCGCTCCGCCGTCAGCCGCTCGTGTTCGAGGACACAGCGTTTCGCCCATGCCTGTGTGCGGTCTACCGACATCTCCTGGTAGCCGCGGGTGTTCATCAGGGTCGTCAACTCGTCGAACGCGAACATGATGTCCGCGCCTAGTTGGTGTTGGATCTGCATCGACACTTCGGGAGTGAACCGGTGCCGCGATCCGTCGAGGTGCGATTTGAACGTGACTCCGTCGTCGTCGACGTGGGCGAGGCGTTCCTTGCCCTGGGCGATGACGTCGTCGGATTCGACGCGGCTCGCGTCCATCGAGATGACCTTCTTGAATCCGACACCGAGCGACATCACCTGGAAGCCGCCGCTGTCGGTGAACGTCGGCCCGTCCCAGTTCATGAACGTGCCGAGGCCACCGGCTTCGTCGACGATGTCGGGGCCGGGCTGAAGGTAGAGGTGGTAGGCGTTGGCGAGCACCGCCTGCGCACCGAGGTCCTTCATGGCCTCCGGCAGCACCGCTTTCACCGTCGCCTTCGTACCGACGGCGATGAACGCGGGCGTCGCGATGTCTCCGTGGGGCGTGTGGATGGTCCCCGTACGTCCCAGGCGGTCCTCCAGCCGGGTGTCGATGCTGAAGAAGGGATCGTTCGGAGTGCTCACAGGCCCAACCCTAAACGTCCATCCCCGGCTAGCTGAATTGAGAGGCGTACAACCGCCCGTATGCACCGCCCGCGCCGACGAGCGAGTCGTGGTCGCCCTGCTCGACGATTCGGCCGTCCTCCATCACGACGATGAGGTCCGCGTCGCGGATGGTCGAGAGCCTGTGGGCGATGACGAAGCTGGTCCTGTCACTGCGTAGAGCGGCTGTTGCCTTCTGCACGAGCAGTTCGGTGCGAGTGTCGACGGAGCTGGTGGCCTCGTCGAGGATCAGGATCAGCGGTTTGGCCAGGAACGCGCGCGCGATGGTGATGAGCTGCTTCTCGCCTGCGCTGACGTTGTTGCCTTCCTCGTCGATGATCGTGTCGTAGCCGGCCGGCAGCGAATGCACGAACTTGTCGACGTAGCTGACGCGCGCGGCTTCGAGAATTTCTTCCTCGGTGGCGTCGGGATCTCCGTAGGCGATGTTGTCCCGGATGGTTCCACCGAACAGCCAGGTGTCCTGCAGCACCATTCCGGTGCGCTCGCGGAGTTCGTCTCGCGTCATGGAGCGGGTGTCGACGCCGTCGACGGTGATCCGGCCTGCGTCGATGTCGTAGAAGCGCATGATGAGGTTCACCAGTGTGGTCTTGCCTGCACCTGTCGGGCCCACGATGGCGACGAGGTGCCCCGGCTCCGCGACGAGCGAGAGATCCTCGATGAGCGGTTGATCTTCGCGGTAGCTGAAGGACACGTTCTCGAATTCGACGCGGCCGTGATCGGTGGCCGGGAGGGCAGGGCGAGAAGGATCGGGGTCCTCGTCGTCGGCGTCGAGGAGGTCGAAGATGCGTTCCGCGGACGCCACTCCCGACTGCACCAGGTTCACCATGGAACCGACCTGCGTCAGTGGCTGAGTGAACTGTCGCGAGTACTGGATGAAGGCCTGGACTTCACCGAGGCTCAGGGTGCCCGACGCCACGCGCAGTCCGCCGACGACGGCGATGATGACGTAGTTGACGTTCCCGAGGAACATGATGGCGGGCATGATCATGCCGGAGATGAATTGTGCCCGGAAGCTGGACTCGAAGAGCTTGTTGTTTCGTTCGCCGAACTCGCGCTCGACCTCGGCTTGACGGCCGAACGCCTTCACCAGTTCGTGTCCGGTGTAGGTCTCCTCGATCTGACCGTTCAGTTTGCCGGTGTATTTCCACTGGTTGACGAAGTGCGGTTGCGAGCGTTTGGCGATCACCGCGGTGACGAGGAACGACGCCGGAACCGTCAGCAGGGCAACGAGAGCCAGCAGCGGCGAGATCCAGATCATCATGCCGAGGATGCCGACGACGGTCAGGATGCCGGTGATCAGCTGGCTCAGGGTCTGCTGCAGGCTGGTCGAGACGTTGTCGACGTCGTTGGTGACTCGGCTGAGCAGTTCTCCTCGGGTGTGAGAGTCGAAGTACTTCAGTGGAAGCCGATGAATCTTCCGTTCGACGCTGCCGCGAAGGTTGCGGATGGTGCGCTGCAACGCAATGTTCAGGATGTACCCCTGAGCCCACGCCAGCAGTGCCGAGACCACGTACAGCGCGAGGACGAACAGTAGGACGTTTCCGACGGCGGAGAAGTCGATTCCGATGCCGGGCGTGACGTCCATTCCGTTCACCAGGTCGGCGAACGTGTCCTGCCCTTGCGCGCGAAGGCCGTCCACCGCTTGCGCTTTGGACTGTCCGGGCTCGAGTTGACCGCCGATCACGCCGTTGAAGATCAGGTTGGTCGCGTGTCCGAGGATCGTCGGTGACGCCACCGACAGTACGACGCTGGAGGCCGCGAAGACGAGCATGATCGAGAGCAGCATCTTCTCGGGAGCGAGAAGGCCGATCATGCGTTTGAGCGACGGCTTGAAGTTCTTCGCTCTCGTTCCCGGCACTATCGTCTTGCCGGGTTTCGCCGGCGCAACCGGTGCATTCGGCGGTGCGGGTGTGGGCTGGCTGGTGGGAGGGACCGGTCGCGTCATGATGCAGCCACCGCGTGCTGGGAGTCGACGATCTCCGCGTACGTCGGGCACGTGGCGATGAGCTCGTCGTGTGTTCCGAGCCCTACGGGTTGCCCGTCGTCGAGTACGAGGATCTGGTCGGCGTCGATGATGGTGGAGACTCGTTGGGCGACAACGATCATGCAGGCGTCCTTCATGACCGGCTTCAGCGCGGCTCGGAGTTTGGAGTCGGTGGTCAGGTCGAGGGCGGAGAACGAGTCGTCGAACAGGTAGATGCTCGGCTTGCGGACCAGCGCTCGTGCGATGGCCAGGCGTTGACGCTGGCCGCCGGAGACCGTCGTGCCGCCTTGTGACACTTCGGTTTCGAGGCCTTCCGGCATCTTGCGAACGAAGTCTGCGCCCTGCGCGATCTCCAGTGCTTCCCAGAGTTCGTCGTCGGTGGCGTCGGCTTTGCCGTAGCGGAGATTGGATCCGATGGTGCCGGAGAACAGGAAGGGCTTCTGCGGGATCAGGCCGATCTCCTGCCGGAGCGCATCGATGTCCAGGTCACGAATATCGGTGCCGCCGACGAGAACCTGGCCGGCGGTGACGTCGATGAGCCGTGGGACGAGGTTGATCAGAGTCGATTTTCCGGATCCGGTTCCACCGATGACGGCAGTCACCTTGCCGGGTTCCGCTGTGAAGTTCACGCCGCACAGAACCGGGAACTCGGCTCCGGGGTAGGCGAACTCGGCGTTTCGCATCTCGACGATTCCGGGCGCTGTTGCGAACGGTTTCGGCTGGGCGGGCAGGACGACGGAGGACTCGGTCGACAGGACTTGGCTGATGCGGTCGGCGCACACCGAGGCGCGGGGCACCATCATGGCGATGAACGACGCCATCATGACCGACATCAGGATGAGCATGATGTAGCTGAGCAGGGCGGTCAGTGCGCCGATTTCCATGGTGCCGTTGTTGATCGCGTGTCCGCCAAACCAGATGACGGCGACGCTGGTGACGTTGGAGATCAGCATGACCGTCGGGAACATCAACGCCATCAGACGGCCGACGTGCAGTGCTGCGGCGGTGAGCGAATCGTTCGCGACGCCGAACCGGTCGATCTCCTTGCGTTCGCGGACGAAGGCCCGAACGACACGGATGCCGGTGATCTGCTCACGGAGTACCCGGTTGACCGCGTCGATCCGCACCTGCATGGCGCGGAAACCTGGGACCATTCTCGCGACGATCAAGCCCATGGCGATGGCCAGGCCGGGTACGGCGATGAGCAGAATCCAGGACAGTCCGATGTCTTCCCGCAACGCCATCACGACGCCGCCGATGCACATGATCGGCGCCATCACGACGATGGTGAAGCCCATGACGATCAGAAGCTGGACCTGTTGAACGTCGTTGGTGTTACGAGTGATCAGTGAGGGTGCACCGAACTGGCCGACCTCACGAGCGGAGAACGTGCCGACGCGGTGCAGAATGGCACCGCGCAGATCCCGGCCTGCGCCCATCGCGGCCTTGGCCCCGATGAGTACCGCCGCGACCGAACACACGATCTGCACCAGCGACACGAGCAACATCCACCCACCGGTCGTGAGGATGTAGCCCGTGTCGCCGCGCGTGACGCCGTTGTCGATGATGTCGGCGTTGAGGCTGGGCAGGTACAGCGACGCGGCCGTGGCCACGAGCTGCAGGGTGACCAACCCCGCGATCGCGCCCTTGTAGGGAGCGAGAAATTTCTTGAGAAGCGGGATCAGCATGATGGCCGAAGATTACTCGTACACATGGGTAACAGTCTCCACATTTCTACCGGTGAACATCAATCTTCGGCCATCGAGGCTGGTCAGGACTTCGGGGGCGCCTTCTGCAGCTTGGCACCTTCGATGTCGACGTCGGGCAGGATCTTGTCCAGCCACTTCGGCAACCACCACGCCTTGTCGCCGAGCAGTGCCATCACCGACGGGATGATGACCATGCGGACGACGAACGCGTCGAAGAACACTGCGGCCGCGAGGGCGAAACCGATCGACTTGATGAACGAGTCGGGCTCGGCGATGAAGGCCGCGAAGACCGAGATCATGATGACCGCTGCCGACGTCACCACACGGGCTCCGTACTTGAACCCGTTGACGACGGCGTCCTTCGCCGGAGTGCCGTGGACGAACTCTTCGCGCATTCGCGACACCAGGAACACCTGATAGTCCATCGCGAGGCCGAACACGACACCGATGAGGAAGATCGGCATGAAGCTGACGATCGGCTGCGGGTTGCTGATCAGCCCCAGCCCGCCTTCCTGGAAGATGAACACCGTCGCACCGAACGTCGCGAGGACGCTGAGCAGGAATCCGAGTGTCGCGGTCAGCGGCACCAAGATCGACCGGAACACCACCATCAGCAGTACGAACGCCAGTCCGACGACCACGGCGAGGTACGGCACGAGTGCATCCTGCAGACGCTCGGACACGTCGAGTTCGAGCGCGGTCTGACCGGTCACGCCGTAGGACACGCCGTCGGTCTCGGCGAAGCCCGGCTCTGCTGCACGAAGGTTCGCAACGAGGTCCTTCGTCGCATCGCTGTTGGGCGAACTGTTGGGCGTGACGAGGATCTGTGCCGTGTCGCCAGCCTGGTTCACCGCGACGATCTGCGCGTTCTCGACGTCGTCTTCCTCGTAGATCGACTCGATGACCTTACCGAATCCGGCCGTGCGATCCGCTTCCGGCGTTGCGGAGGCGTCGGCGATGACGAGAAGCGGTCCGTTGCGGCCGGGCCCGAAGCCCTCGTCGACCAGGTCGTACGCCTTTCGGACCGAGGTCGACGGGTCCGACGTGGCGATGCTGGGCAGTGCCAGCGACAGGCCGGTCGTCGGGCCTGCGATGACGGCGAGCAGTACGACGCCGCCGATCAGGCCGATCGCGGGACGCTTGACCAGCGCACGTGCCCAGCGGAGACCGTTGGTGGGCGGTGCGTTCGGGTCCTCGGGATCGGTGGTGTTGACGAACTTGATCTTGCCGCCGAACGCCTTGCCTTTGAACACACCGAGCAACGCGGGGAGGAACGTCAGCGCGATCAGGACTGCGACGAACACTGCGAAGCCGGCTGCGTAACCCATCTGCGACAGGAACGGGATGCCGACGACACGCAGTGCGACGAGCGCGATGAGCACCGTTGCGCCGGCGAACACGACCGCAGATCCGGCGGTACCCACCGACCGTCCGACGGCTTCCTCTCGGTCGTCGGTGAGCGTGAGCTCGTGCCTGTACCTGGCGAGAATGAAGAGGGAGTAGTCGATCGCGACGGCCAGGCCGATCATCACCGCGAGGATCGGGGTGAAGGTGGACAGGTCCGCAAATCCCGACGCTGTGGTGATCGTCAAGCTGCTGATGCCGATGCCGACGATGGCGGTGACGAGCGGGAGGCCGGCCGCGAAGGCGGAACCGAACATGATCAGCAGGACGACGGCGGCGACAGCGAGGCCGACGAGCTCGGACGTGCCGCCCGGCGGCGATGCATCCTGGGCGACGCTGCCGCCCAGCTCGACGGTCAATCCGGCGTCACGTGCAGGCTGAGCCGCCTCGTCGAGGGAGGTGCGCAGGTCCTCGGTGACGTCGGCCAGCTCGACGGACAGCGGAACTTCGAGTGTGCCGATGTTGCCGTTCGGGCTCAGCGGCGACAGTGCAGCCGCGTTGGCTGCGGCGGTGTCGGCGGGGGTTCCGTCCTGCTCGGCCAGCGAACTGTACTGCTCGACGATGGCAGTGTTGCCCGCGACCGGGTTGGCGAGCGGCTGGGCCCCACCGGGCTTGGCGGCGGCGTCGACGTCGGCGATCTGGTCGATGTCCGCGATGGTCGCGTCGATCGCGGCGGTGTACGCCGGAGTGTCGAGAGTCTGGCCGTCCGGCGCCTTGAAGACGTACTGCGCCGATACCGCCGTCAGCGGATCCTCGGCGTTGCCGAATCGCTCGCTCTGCAGGTCGAGAGCTTCCTGCGCCGGAGTGCCGGGGATGTTGAACGAGTTGGCCGTCGGGCCGGACAGAGTGGCGGCGCCGACGCCTGCCAGTACGAGAATCGCCAGCCATAGGGCGAGGACAATGCCTTTT
Organism: Rhodococcus sp. 114MFTsu3.1; assembly: GCF_000383555.1. Classification (NCBI taxonomy): domain Bacteria; kingdom Bacillati; phylum Actinomycetota; class Actinomycetes; order Mycobacteriales; family Nocardiaceae; genus Rhodococcus; species Rhodococcus sp. 114MFTsu3.1. The sequence continues at coordinate 450,454 of NZ_KB911546.1, forward strand.
CGTCGGAAGGCGAACTTACCGACTCGATAGAGAAATGTAGCCACAGGTCAGCTCCTGAAGTCTGTGTTCGGTGCGCTGGTTTTCGTTTCGCGAGGGTCCGGAAGCCCGGCCTGCAGTTGGTCGAATGCGTCTTCGACGAGCTGTTTCGGCGAAGAATCTCCTTCAGGGTCGGCGGTCCAAATCGTCAAGGCAGCTGTGACGGCATTGCCGACGGCAGCTTGGAGAAGGTTCGGGTACAGGTCACGGTCGATGTCCGTGCCGGTACGCGCGGCAATTGCTTCGCCGAGAACTCGGATGAGCGAGTGGTGAACTTCGAGCTTGCGGGCCATGACACTCGGCGTCGCTTCGATCAGTTGCGCAACGGCGAAGGTCTCCGCGAGGTCCTTGTCCGGATCGGACACGATCGACACTGCCACGTGTCTCATCGCGTCCCAGATGGGCTCGTCGGCAGGGCGATCACGCAGCATCTCGAACCATTCGAGCGCCGAAGCCTCGATGTGGTGGAGAACCGCTTCTTCCTTGTTGGCGAAGTAGTTGTGGAAGGTCCGCGTCGACACACCCGCCTCGGCGGCGATGGCGTCGGCGGTGACGGCGTCGAGTCCCCGCGCTTTCGCCAACTGAACTGCTGCGAGGCCTAGAGCGTCGCGCGTGGCGGCCTTCTTCAGATCACGAAGGCCAGTGCGGGGAGCGGTCACGAACTCCAAGGTACGGAAGTTGCAGAGTTCTGCACTATTGCAGAAGGGTGCAAGTTTGACGATTGAGTCACACCCAACGCACACGGGTGTGTCAGCTCACACCCCGACGTGAGTCAGCGTCGCGCCCAGGCCGCCGGGTCGGCAGTCAGCTCGAACACGAACGCGGGAACATCATCGGCAACGATCTCCGCCAGCGACACTTCCTCCAACACCGCGCGCATGTTCGCCCGCACCGCCAGCCACACCAGCTGCAACGGCTTCGCGGGGCCCGGGTAGTCGACATCCTCCGGACGCTGCCCGCGCACCGACGCCAACGGCCCCTCCACCGCCCTGATCACATCCGCAACCGAAATATCCGACGCCGGCCGAGCGAGCCAATACCCTCCGTCGGGCCCTCGCCGACTGCGCACCAGGTCAGCACGCCGCAGATCCGACAGCACCGACTCCAAAAACTTGTGCGGAATCTTCTGCGCACCCGCCAGCGCCTCAGCCTTCCCCGGAACCCCATCCGCGGCCGCCAGCTCCAGCAAAGTCCGCACGGCATAATCCGCCTTGGCGGTAATGTGCACAGCAATCTCCTCGGCCGACGAATGGTCCCTAATTCCTACCATTCGAATAGGAAATAGGCGAATCCCGAACCCCTTCGGGACCGAATGAACCGTTCGGTCACTCCAAGTGACCAAATGCCACGTTCGGTCCCGAAGAGGGCCGGCAGGGTGTGGTCCACGACACGTCGAAGCGTTACACTTCAGCTACAAGTGTCACGCAAAGGAGTCGAATGGTGGGCGAGTGGGTTCAGTCGGCCTGGAATGCACTCCCCGAGCCGTTACGTGATCCGGTGGCGTTGGCGATTCCGGCGTTTGCTCTGCTTCTGGTGATCGAGTGGTGTGCCGCGATCAAGCTCGAGGACGGCGACCGGGGCAGCTACAAGGGGGTTGATGCGCGGGCCAGCCTCGGGATGGGTGTTGTCTCGATTGCGACGACGACGGTATGGAAGACGCTGGCTCTGTTCGGTTACACGGCCTTGTACGTGTACGTCGCTCCGTGGCATTTGCCGGCCGACGCCTGGTACACGTGGGTGATTCTCATCGTGGGCGTCGATGTCCTCTTCTACGCGTATCACCGCACTGCGCACCGCACGCGGATCATCTGGGCGACGCATCAGGCGCATCATTCCAGTGAGTACTTCAACTTCAGCACCGCTCTTCGCCAGAAGTGGAACAACAGTGGCGAGATAGTCATGTGGCTTCCGTTGCCACTGTTGGGGATTCCGCCGTGGATGGTGTTCGTGGGTTTCTCGATCAACCTGGTGTATCAATTCTGGGTTCACACGGAACGGATCGACAAGCTGCCTCGCGTGATCGAGTTCGTGTTCAACACGCCGTCGCATCATCGGGTCCATCATGGGAACGATCCGCAGTATCTCGACAAGAACTACGGCGGCATCTTCATCATGTGGGACAGGCTGTTCGGCAGCTACGCCGACGAGGTGGCGCGGCCGCATTACGGCCTGACGAAGAAGGTCGACACATTCAACATCTGGACACTCCAGACACACGAATACCGCTCCATCGCACGGGATGTAGCGGCATCGCGGTCGTGGCGTGAACGGTTCGGTTTCGTCCTCGGCCCGCCGGGGTGGACGCCGAGCAGGGCCGAGGCGAAAGAGACTAGTTCGAGTTCAGGTTGATCAGGAAGTCGACCGATCCCGAGCCCTCGACGGTCACGAATCCGAGCGATGGAGGCTCGATGCCGAAGTCCGTCCACGTCGTCGGAATGCTTCCCGACGCGATGAGCGTGTCACCGGACTGCAGGACCTCCATCTCGACGGAGACAGGACGGGACTGGTCCTTCAGGGTCAACGTTCCGTTCGCGGTGACGGTGGCCGTAGTTCCGTCCTTGGGAAGTGATGCCAGGTCCACGGGCGAGTCGAAGGTGAAGGTCGCCGTCGGATAGGTGGCGGTGTCGAAGATGTTGCCGCGGAACTGGTTGTCGCGACGGTCGCTGTCCGTGGTGATCGACCCCGTCTGCACTGTCACCTCACCTTCGGTGAGGGTGTTGTCCGTGATCGTGACGTCGCCGCTGACCTCGGGGGTCGTGCCGACCACTGTGACGTCCGAGCCGTTGAGCACTTCGTCGACGGTGTATCCCGCGGCCGTGGTGTTCGACGCGTCGCCTGGGACGATGGTCCATGTTCCGTCCAGGTCGTCGGTGGAGGCGGCTTGCGCTCCCTCGGTCGAGACCGTCGCGGCGGGCGCGTCGTCCTCTTGGAACGACGCATAGATCTTGGGGCCGAAGTACGCACCGAGCGCGATCACGACGACGAGTGCGCCGGCTATCCACCATTTCTTTGTCATGCCTCGCAATGCTAGTTGCACCTTCAACCCTGTGGGGGTTCGTGCACCTGGCAACTTGCTGAGAAGTTTGTCCGATACCGCCGTGTCGGGCTGCCACCCCGCTGCTGGACAATAGGGACATGGACCCGATCGAAGCTCTGCGCGAGATCGCCTACTGGCTCGAGCGCTCGCGCGCGGACACTCACCGCGTCAAGGCGTATCGGCGTGCAGCCGACGTGGTCGAATCGTTGGGCGAGACTGCGCGATCCGAGCGCCGGAAGGCCGATTCGTGGTCCGCGTTGCCGGGCATCGGAGCCAAGACGTCGCTCATCATCCGTCAGGCCCTCTCGGGCGACGTACCGGACTTTCTTGCCGAGAAGCGTGCCGAGGCCGAGCCGATCGGCGACAACGATCTCCGGTCTGCCCTCAGAGGGGATCTGCATACCCATTCCAACTGGTCCGACGGCGGCAGCGGGATCGAGGAGATGATGCGCACCGCAGCCCGGCTCGGTCACGAGTACTGCGCGTTGACCGATCATTCACCCCGGTTGAAGGTAGCCAACGGATTGTCGGCCGATCGGCTGAGGAAGCAACTCGACGTCGTTGCCGAACTCAACGAGGAACTCGCGCCGTTCCGCATTCTCACCGGTATCGAGGTGGACATCCTCGACGACGGCAGCCTGGATCAGGACGAGGGCTTGCTGGCCGAACTGGATATCGTTGTCGCCAGCGTGCATTCGAACCTGCGGGCCGACTCCGAGTCCATGACCCGCCGCATGGTCAACGCAATCGCCAACCCCCACGTCGACGTGTTGGGACATTGCACCGGCAGGCTCGTCGAGGGTGGCCGGGGAACGAGGCCGGAATCGAAGTTCGACGCCGACGTGGTGTTCGAGGGATGCAAGCAGTTCGGTACCGCGGTGGAGATCAACGCCCGGCCCGAGCGTCAGGACCCGCCGGAGCGCCTCATCGATGTCGCCCTCGAGCGGGGCTGCCTGTTCTCGATCGACACCGACGCACATGCGCCCGGGCAGCTCGACTGGCAGGGCTACGGGGCCCTACGCGCCGAAGCTCGGGGCGTGCCGGCTGAACGCGTCGTCAACACCTGGTCGGCCGAGGAACTTCTCGCCTGGACCGGTGGCAGCCGGTGAAATTCACACGACTAGCGGCCTTCCTCGTGACGGCAGCGTTGACGGCTGGATGCAGTGGATCCACCGTGCACACGCCGCCCCCGATTCCGACGCCGTCTCCCGCACTGATCCCGGCCCTGGCGGATCCGCCGATCAGACTGCTCTACGGCGCCGACGAGGACAACGTGGGCGACCTGTATCTGCCGGACAACGGCGCGGACTCCCTGCCTGTTGTCGTGATGGTGCACGGTGGCGGGTGGCAGCAGCGGTACGACATGTCGTACTTCGGACCGATCTCGGAAGCCGTGGCCGATCGCGGAATTGCCGTGTGGAACATCGAATACCGCCGTGGCACCGGCGATTACCGCGACACGCTCGCCGACGTCGACAACGCGACGGAGGCGCTGGCCAACACGGTCCAGGAGGCTGCGGGTGGCCGGTTGGACCTGGGCCGCGTTCATGTGGCCGGCCACTCGGCCGGCGGCCAGCTGGCCGCGTGGTTGGCGGGGCGTCACACCCTGGATGCGTCGGCTCCTGGCGCGCAGCCGAAGATCATGCCCCGCAGCGCGACGATCATGGCCGGCGTCTTCGACATGGCACGTGCCGCGAACATCGGGGGCGACAAACTCGTGCCCGCGTTCCTCGGTGGTATGCCCGATCAGGTTCCGGACCGGTATCGCGTCGCCTCACCGATCGAGCATCTGCCCATTGGCACACGGGTGACGGCAATCCACGGCGACGCCGACAAGACCGTGTCCGTGAACCAGAGCACGGCCTACGCCGACGCCGCACGTGCCGCGGGCGATACCGTCGACGTCGTCGTTCTGCCGGGAGCCGGGCACGGGGATTTCACGAACAGCGGTTCGGTTGCGTGGCGCACGACGGTCGACGCCATTGCTGCCCACGCGGCCGATGTCGAGTGACGTCTGGTACACAGTTGGCCATGAAGCGGACCATCGTCACCGGCGCAGTGTTGATGCTCGCCCTCGCTGGATGCGGCTCGGACGAGCAGTCCTCGGCCGCGCCCAGCACATCCTCCACGTCGACGACGGTGACGGTGACGGTGACGGCCGCCCCTTCCACGACTGCGGAGCCGCCGCCTGCCGCTCCGGCCGAATCCTTCGTACCCGAGACCACACCGGCGGACGCTCCCCCACCGGCACCCGTGCAATTGCCCATCGACCAGGGCGACGGGTCGAACCGGCCCACCGGCGAGCAACTGTACGTCGAGACCTGCCAGCAGTTCCTTGCCGCGATCGATGCCCTCGCCGTCACCGGCGCTCCACGGAACGTGACCGTCGACGGGATTTCCGCACAGCTGCAGGCCAATCCGAGCTGGTCGACGGTCCCTCCCGAGGACCAGCAGCAGATGCTCCGCGGTTTGGACGCAGCCGGCCTCGGCAGCTGCTGAACCGAGGCGGCGGGAGTGAAGCAGCTGTCAGGTGTACAGATGTCAGGTGTACAGCCTGTCAGGTGTACAGCCTGGCGATGAACGCTTCGATGTTCTCCTGAACCCGTACGACGCGCTCCTCGGTGCTGAGGTTCTCGCGGTACCGGTTGCCCAGCGCCGGGGTCTTCTTGCCTCGTGCGTACAGAGAGCACAGTAGGTCCGTGCACATGTAGGTGCCGACGGTGTTTCCGCGCCGCCCTGATTCGCCGGTCTTCTTGGCGGTCATGAGCGATACGTCGCCGCGTGAGTGCGTCGTCGTGCAGATGGTGCACATCTGCGCGCGGTCGGATCCGCCGGATTCGTGTTTGAGCGCGACGCCGACCAGCTCGTCGCCCTTGGGTAGGACGATGTAGCTTCGACCTGCGTACGACGGGTCGGACCAACCGAGGAAATCCAGCTGTTCCCAGTCGGTGTCGGTCAGGGTGGATGGCAGGTTCATTCGTTTGGCGTCGCCCTTGGAACAGTTCACGAACGACTGTCTGATCTCTTTCTCGGTGATGGACTGCATGTGTGTTCTCCCGGAACGTCAGGCCTTCGGCCAGTTTTCGAGTGCGTGGTGGAGTACGTCGAGTACTCGCTGCCACGTCTGTTCGGATTCTCGCGGGGGGATGCCGTAGCCGAATCCCCCCGAGCTCTCGATCTCGATGAAGCCATGAAATGTGCTGCCCAGCAATCGGACTGCATCGGTTTCGTCGGGTTCGGGCAAGTTGTACGCGCGTAGGATCGCGCGCGACATGTGCGAGTGTTTGCGTGCGTCACTCGCGAGCGCTACGTCCGCGTCGAGCTCGTATCGAGTCGAGTTGTATCGCCCTGGATGTTGACGGGCGAAATCGCGGTACGCGTTGGCGAACGCGACGAGCGCATCTCTGCCCGCCCGCCCCGCCACGGCGTCGGATACCCAATCGGCCAGTTCGGACAGCGAGGCGACAGCCACCCGTTGCCGGAGATCTCGCAAGTTCTTGATGTGCGAGTAGAGGCTGGCGTCTTTCACGCCGAACGATTTGGCCAGGGCAAGAACAGTGACGTTCTCGAACCCGATCTCGTCCGCCATGTCCGCGGCCGCCGCGGTGAGGCGAGCAGCATTGAGGCCTGCGCGTGCCATCGTTACCTCCCTCCTAGCCGGAACCGGCTTTTGCCTAATAACACTAGGAAATAGTAGACGCGGGCAAGGTTTGCTGCAAACCGTTTACCCCGGGCGCACAACGACCACTCGTAACAGACCTTCCGGTTTTCGAGGTTAGCCTTGCCTACTGAGAATGTGTAAGGATCTAATCCGACCGGTGGGCTGGTGCCCGTGAAGAACAGAAGATTGCGAGCGCGCATGACGGTGCAATCCGAACCGCTGACCGCGGACGATGCAGGCAACAGCCTTCCGCGGACGGTTGCCCAACAGAACAAGAAAGACCAAGCGCATGCCCGACGCGCAATCCTCGCGCCGGTCGGTCGCACCCTGACGGTGGCCAGTGTCATCGCAGCAGTTGCCGCGGTGTGCGCCGTCGCCCCGTTCATCGTGATCGTCGAGATGTGCCGTGAGCTGCTGGACGAATCCACCGATACCGGGCGCATCTGGGTGCTGCTGTTCGTCGCGTTCGGGGCACTGGGTGCGCAGATACTTCTACAAGCGGTAGCGATGACTCTGTCCCACCTCACGGATGCGGGGGTTCAACTCTCGTTGCGTAGAGCGTTGGCGCTGAAACTCACCAGGGTTCCACTCGGCTGGTTCGCATCTCACAATTCCGCGGAGATCAAGGGCTATCTACAGGACGACGTCGACGCACTCCACTACCTCGTCGCGCATGCGCGGCTGGAGTTCGTCGGGGCCGTGGTGATACCTCTGGTCACGCTGGTGTACCTCTTCACTGTCGAGTGGAGACTGGCATTGTTGCTGATCCTCCCGCTGCTGGTCTACGCAATTCTGTTGAGCCGCATGATGGATCAGTCCAGTCGCGACCGTCTCGCGGTGTTCAATCGGTGGAATCGTCGGCTGCGTTCCGCAACAATCGAATACGTCGACGGCATCCAGGTGGTCCGCGCATTCGGCCAGGCAGGGAAAGCACACAGGTCGTTCCAGGACTCCGTCGACGGTCAGGCCGACGCCCTCGGCAAGTTCAAGACACCGATGATCCCATTGCAGGCGACTGCGGACGTCGTCATCTCTCCGGTCTTCGTGATGCTGTTGACGGTCGTAGGCGGGTTGATCGGGGTGTCCCAGGGGTGGTTCGACGCCATCGACGTCCTGCCGTTCCTCCTCGTCGGCCTCGGGATAGGCAGCGCTGCAATGGGACTCGGCTACAGTGGTCAGGCCCTGAGGGACGGCGCCGTTGCCGCGCAGCGACTGCACGCTCTGCAGGAGGAGTCCGAACTGGCCGTCGCTACCACCGATGCGCCCGGCATCGTCGACGGGACGGTCGAGTTCGAGTCCGTGAGCTTCGGCTACCGACAGGACCGTGCCGTTCTCCACGACGTATCTTTCGAGCTCTCGCCGGGAACCATCACCGCTCTGGTGGGCCCGTCGGGATCGGGGAAGTCGACCCTCGCGGCCCTGTTGCCTCGGTTCTACGACGTGGAGTCCGGACGAATCACGATCGGCGGCAGGGACATCCGCGCCATCGGACCGGAGCAGCTCTACCGCACAGTGGGGTTCGTGTTCCAGGACGTCCGCCTCATCGCCGGAAGTATTCGTGACAATCTGCTCCTCGCACGTCCCGACGCCGACCAAGCGGCGCTGGAGGTCGCAACTCGCGCGGCTCGGATACATGAGCGCATCGCTACACTCCCGCGCGGTTACGACTCGGAAATAGGCGTCGACGCCTCCCTGTCCGGCGGTGAAGCCCAGCGGCTCTCGATTGCCCGCACCTTGCTCGCCGACACACCGATCCTGGTTCTGGACGAGGCGACCGCGTTCGCCGATCCGGAGTCCGAGGCCTCGGTGCAGGACGCTCTTGCGGTGCTGGTCTCCGGAAGAACCGTGTTGGTGATAGCACACCGCCTGCACACCGTTACCGGCGTCGACCAGATCCTGGTGTTGGAGAAGGGAGCGATCGTCGAGCGCGGCACGCACGACGATCTGGTCCACGGCGGTGGGCTCTACCAGAGGCTCTGGGATGTCAACGAAGCTGCGTTGGGCGCCGCCGTACACGTGGAGGAGAACCGATGATCGCTGCAGTCTTCCGTCTCGTACCCGACGAGTACGCACACCTCAACCCCCGACTGATCGCCGTCACGGTCGCGCAGGCACTATCGCAGGCCGCGGCGTATTGCTTGCTCGTGCCGCTGCTCGAGGCATTGTTCGACGGCGACACCGGCCGCGCATGGCGCTGGGCGGCAGTCATGGCCGTTGCCGTCGCTCTGATGGGCGGGCTCACGGTCCTGCAAGCAACGCTGGGTCTGAGAATCGCCATCGGAATGCAGTCGGGACTGCAGACTCGCTTGGGTGATCGGCTCAATGCGCTCCCACTCGCGTGGTTCGAGACCCACAACGCTGCATCGGTGTCCCGCATCGTCATCGACAACGTCCTCGACATCCAGCACGCCGTCGCGTACCTCACGGCCAAGCTGATCACCAGCATCCTCGTTCCCGTCGGAGTTGCCGTGGGAATGCTGTTCGTCGACTGGAGAATTGCTCTGTCCATGCTCGTCGCCGCACCGATTCTGTTCGCTGTCAACCGTCTCGGGAACGCAGCGTACGTCCGAGCGGACGAGCGAACACATGCAGCTGCCACCGAGGCGGACACACGCGTCGTCGAATTCGCGCAGGCTCAACCCGTTCTGCGTGCGTTCGGCGCTGTCGGAGACGGCAACCGCGCGCTGGGCGCGGCCTTGGAAGCGCAGAAGTCCGCGGCAACTCGTAACGTCGTATCGGCCGTCACCGGCGTGATCATGTTCGGCCTTCTCGTGCAGGCCGCATTCCTGGCTCTCACCTATGTAGTCGTCGGCCAAGTGACGGGCGGTGCGATCTCCACCGCCGCAGCCATCGCGCTGATCGCGGTGAGTGCGCGTTTCATCGAACCACTCAATCAGGCGGCACAGATCGGAACCGCGTTGCGGTCGGCATCGACGTCGATCGCCCGCGCGACGGAGTTGCTCGTCGAACCTGCTCTGCCCGAGACGAATTCGTCGGTGCAGCCCGACGCGCCCGCCGTGGAATTCACCGGTGTCACCTTCGGCTACGGTGAGACCCCCGTCGTCTCCGACGTGTCGTTCTCCGTCGAGGCCGGTACGACGACGGCAATCGTCGGCCCCAGCGGATCGGGCAAGACCACACTGCTTCGGCTTGCTGCTCGATACGCCGACGTCGACGAAGGCAGCATCACGGTCGGCGGCCACGACGTGCGTGCGCAACCGTCGGAAACGTTGTTCGGGCAGTTGTCACTGGTGTTCCAGAACGTCTACCTGTTCGAGCGGTCCATTGCCGAGAACATCAGGATCGGGAGACCCGACGCTTCCGACGACGACATCCGTCGAGCCGGCGCGATCGCCTGCGTGGACGACATCGTCGAACGACTCCCCGACGGATACGACAGCGAAGTCGGCGAAGGCGGAACCACCCTGTCCGGCGGCGAGCGTCAACGTGTATCGATCGCCCGGGCGTTGCTCAAGGACGCACCGATCGTCCTTCTCGACGAAGCAACCAGTGCCCTCGACCCGCACAACGAAGCCGTCGTCGTCCGGGGCATCCATGAGCTGACTCGGGACAAGACCGTCATCGTCGTCGCACACCGACTCGCCACCATCGCGCACGCGGATCGAATTCTGTTCCTGCACGACGGGCGCATCGTCGAACGTGGAACACACGACGAACTACTCGCCCTCGACGGCCGATACGCCGGCTTCTGGCACGAGCGCTCGCGGTCCAGCGGCTGGAGGTTGGAGCGCGATCCCTCCATCGCTTGACGCGACCCCGGAACGGAGGGCCGGCCCTACTTCCAGTACGCCTGTGACTTGATGCGGTCCTTCGCGAAGCCGTGGACGGTTTTGAAGGTCTTGACGATCGAGCGCGTGGTTCGGCCGTCGCATGCGACCCAGGCGAAGGCGTCGGCCGCTGGGGTGAGAGCTTCTGCTTGCTCGCGCAGGAGACGACCGTCGTCGACGCGCTGGAGCCAGGTCACTTCGGTGTTGGGTCCTGCGTGGACGGGGAGGGTCGGGTCGGATTCGTACTGCCATTCGAGCCATACCTTCGCCGGAGTGTCGCCGAGGGTGTCGAGGATGGTGTTGATCGCCGGGAGCGATGCGGTGTCGCCGAACAGCAAGAACTCGGACGGCGCAGGCTCGGGGATCTCGAAGCTGGAACCGTTGTTTCCGCGCATCAGGGTGGCTTCGAGGACGTCACCGGCTTCGGCGGTTTCGGCCCACTTCGACGCGGGGCCGTAATGGACGGCGAATTCGATGACGAATGTGTCCGTTGCGGGGTCCTGCTGCGTCAGCGTGTACCCACGCTGGCGTTCCTTGCCGGTGCCGTCGTCGATCCACAGGCGGACCCATTGCGTCGGGTGGACCGGGTGGTTCTTCAGCAATCCGCCGCCGTCGAAGCCGACGCGAACGTACTTGTCGGTGACGTGTTCCCTGGACGTGACGGTCAACTTGTAGTCGTCCGTCTTGTACGCCTTCATGATGATGCCTTCAACGCCTCTGCTCATAAGGGCAGGGTACCCTAATCAACCGAGTGGTTTGCTGTGTAGATCGACGCGAGACAGTGACACAAAAAATCTCCCCACCTGCGTGATGCAGGTGGGGAGATTTGGCGGTGGCGGAGGGATTTGAACCCTCGGACGGGGGTTACCCGTCACACGCTTTCGAGGCGTGCTCCTTAGGCCGCTCGGACACGCCACCGCGGAGAACAATACCGCAGTAGCGGCCTGTGGCTAAATCGCCTGGTCAAGCGGCCGGATCAGTTTCCGGTGAGCTTGTCCTTGATGTTGGAGGCTGCGTCCTTGACCTTCTCGGCGCCGTCCTTGACTGCGGACGAGAGCTGATCGCCTTTGCCTTCCTGGCGGAGCTCTTCGTTGCCGGTGGCTGCGCCGGTGGCTTCCTTGGCCTTGCCGCCCAGATCCTCGGCCTTGTTACCGATCTTGTCGTCGAGTCCCATTTTTGCCTCCTGAGGATGCGTCGTTCAGAACGCGTGTTCCGCGTTCCCCGACGACGGTTTACCCACAGGTAGAGGCCACAAACATGAGAGTTTCATAAGCGTCTGGCGTCGAAGAACCGGCGTAGGACGTCGCCGCATTCGTTCTCCAGGATGCCGCCACGGACTTCGGGGCGGTGGGCCAGCCGCTGGTCCCGCACGACATCCCACAACGAGCCGACGGCGCCCGTCTTCGGTTCCCATGCCCCGAACACGACGCGCGAGACCCGTGCGAGCACCAGAGCTCCCGCACACATCGTGCACGGCTCGAGCGTGACGGCCAGCGTGCAGCCTTCCAGTCGCCAACCGTCGCCGTGAAGCGACGCTGCGGCGCGGAGTGCGAGAATCTCGGCGTGCGCCGTTGGATCGCCGGTCGCTTCACGGGCGTTGGCCGCGCGGGCCAGTTCTCGCCCGTCGGCGTCGTACACGACGGCACCGACGGGTACGTCGAGGTCGGACGCTCCCTGCGCAGCGGTGAGCGCTGCGCGAACGAGGTCCTCGTCGGTCACCGAGGCAGCTTGTCCAGCACAGCGGACAACTCGTCGGCGAATCCGAGGCGGCCTGCGATGGAGCCGAGCTGCTCGTCCGGGTACAGGTCGGTCTCGGCGACGATGATGCCCATGACGGCCTCCGGCAGCCCCAGATCCGACAGCAGGCCCATGTCGCCCTCGGGCCACGGTTCGATGTCGTCGAGTTCGTCCGGGTCGAAGTCGGGAATCTCGATGTTGAGTTCGTCGAGAACGTCGGCGGCGATGTCGTACTCGCCTGCAAGACTGGCGTCGGACAGAAGAAGACGGGTGCCCGACGGTGCGGGCCGCAGCACCACGAAGCATTCGTCGTCGACGTCGAGGAGTCCGAAGACCGCCCCGGAGCTGCGCATTTCCCGCAGTTCGGTCTCAGCTGTCGACAGGGAGGACAACGCAGCCGTGGTCAACGGGGTCACGCGCCACTTGCCGTCCTCGCGGACGACGGCAACGCCGAACCCTTCGAGGTCGTCGAATGTCTCCTTGCTCGGACCGTCGAACTTCTTCGCCTTGGCGGAGTTGTTACTCCCGCGCTGTGCAGCCATGCGCGCAACGGTAGTCGCCTTACCGCCTCGAAATGAAGTCCACCGTGTCCACCTGTGAAACTGGGTGCCGTGACCAACACTGATGTCTGTGTACTCGGGCTCGGGCTGATCGGCGGATCGGTCCTGCAGGCTGCTGTTCGTGCGGGACGAACCGCATGGGGATACAACCGTTCCGCCGACGCCATCGCCGGCTCGGCCGACGCCGGGTTCGACACCGGCACCGACCTGACGGCAGCACTCACCCGGGCGGCGGAGACCGGCGCATTGATCGTCGTCGGGGTGCCGATGCCCGCCGTCGACGGCATTCTCGCCGCCATTGCCGAGCACGCCCCGAACAACCCGATCACCGACGTCGTCAGCGTCAAAGCAGAGGTCGCCGCGGCGGTCGCGCGTCGCGGGCTGTCGTCGCGTTACGTGGGCGGGCACCCGATGGCGGGAACGAATCGATCCGGCTGGGCGGCGGCCGATCCCGACCTCTTCCAGGACGCGGTGTGGGTCGTCGGCGTCGACGACGGGGCCGATCCCGATGTGTGGCGTCAGGTCGCGTCGCTCGCCGTGGACTGCGGATCCGTCGTGATCCCGGTCGAGAGCGTGGAACACGATCGCGCCGTCGCACGCATCTCGCACCTGCCTCACCTGCTGGCCGAGGCATTGGCCCAGGTCGGGGCAGCCAACCCTCTCGCGCTGGGGTTGGCCGCCGGCTCGTTCCGAGACGGGACGCGAGTGGCGTCGTCGGCGCCCGATCTGGTTCGGGCCATGTGCGAGGGCAACGCCGTCGCCCTCACCGACGCGCTCGATGCGGCTCTGGACCTGCTGACTGCAGCCCGTAGGGAACTCGTCGACGAAGGGTCGACCCGCACGCTGGTCACCGCCGGCCATGCCGCGCGCGGACAGTACGAGCAGCACGAACGTTTCGACATCACCGGCATCGAGCCGGGCGACGAGAACTGGATCGAAGAATTCCGGGCAGCCGGCCGACGGGGCGGCGTCGTGCGTCAGATCCGTTCGGCAAGCCCCGGGTAGTCGAGAACGAAGCCGTCGGCGTCCACGGTCACCGACGAACTGGACACCGGCGACAGCACGTGAATGCCGTCGGCGCCGCTGCTGTAGGTCAGGCCTGCTTCCTGGATGCTCAGGTCCAGAAGGTTGACGTACACGACCGGTACGACGATGTCCGACGAGTCGGTGTGCAGACCGAGCCTGCGGATCGGCAGGGTGTTGAAGAACGGGCTCAGGACCACGTCGACGTCGAGCGCACCGTTGTAGGTGGAACGCTGCGACGCGTGCGACCCCTCGATCATCCAGTAGCCCTCGTTGTCGCGGCTGACCGATGCCTGCTTCTCGCCGCCGGCGACCGCGGTGCGCAGGGAAAGCCTGCGGGTGATGCCGTTCTCGTCGGTCACCAGGTCGTACGACGCACTGAACGCCGGATGTTCGTCGCAGGCACCGCCGATGATGCGGCCCGACGCCTTGATTCGGTTTCCGTTCAGCTGGACGCGGACCGACTCCATGCGGGGTACGTCGTGTGCTCGCCAGGTCAGAATCGCCGGCCAGGTCGAAGTGGTCACGGAAGGGGCGGCTTCTGCACCCGAAGTTGGAGTGGTCACCCGACTACGTTAAGCGACAGGGGGGCCATCGGAACAAGCTGTGGTGATTTTTCGTTCTCGAGGCGCATTATTGTGATCGACATGACTGGAGGTGGCTTCGACTTCGCGCACTCCGAACAGGCCGCGAAATCGCGACAGGACAAGGCAACGGCGTTGGCGCGCTACATCTGGGAGCGCGGTATCGACGGCAGCGAACTGCTGGCCATGACCGACGCCGCCCGACGCAAGCTCGCGAGGGCCGCGGACATCACTCCCCCGAGCACGCTGGAGACGTGGACGATGACCGCGGAACTCCTCGACCGCAAGAACGAGTGGGCGGCGTCGAATTCGAGTCACCCGTCGGCCTCCCCGAAGCACGCCGACGAGAAGATCATGTGGGTCAAGCCGCCCATCGCACCCTGGTGACGACACTCAGGTCGACGCCACCGCGAGCTCGTGCAGGTCGGCGAATCGCCCCTTCTCCTCGATGAGTTCCGACGGCGTACCGTCCTCGACGATCCGCCCGTTCTCCATCACCAGCACCCTGTCGGCGATGGCGACGGTGGAAAGCCGGTGCGCGATGATCAGCGCCGTACGGCCCTGCAGAATCGTCTCCAGCGCGCGCTGGACCAGCCGCTCGCTGGGGATGTCGAGGCTGGAGGTGGCCTCGTCGAGCACGATCACCGCGGGCGCCGCCAGGAACACCCGCGCGAACGCGACGAGTTGACGTTGACCGGAGGAAAGCCGTCCACCGCGTTTGCGGACGTCGGTGTCGATTCCGTCCGGCAACGTGGAGATGAATTCCGTGAGCCCGACGGCGTCGGCTGCGGCAGCCACCTCGTCGTCCGTCGCCGACGGTTTGCCGAGGCGGATGTTGTCCGCGACCGATCCGGAGAACAGGAACGACTCCTGCGTGACCATCACGATGTGTCGACGCATGTTCTCGTCGCCCAGTTCTCGGAGGTCGACGCCGTCGAGACGGACCGTTCCCTGCGTCGGGTCGTAGAACCGCGCGAGCAGCTTGGCGAGCGTGGACTTTCCGGCGCCGGTGGCACCGACCATCGCGACGACCTGCCCGGCCGGGATGTGCAGCGAGAATTCCGGTAGCACGACGCGGTCGCCGGTGTAGGCGAAGCGGACCGCGTCGAATTCGATGTCCCCTCGCGCACTGTGCAATTCGACCGGATCCGTCGGCGCGTGCACCGACGGTTCTTCTTCCAGCACACCCGAGATCTTCTCCAGCGCGGCCGCTGCCGACTGGTAGGCGTTGAAGACCATGGCGAGTTCGTCGAGCGGGCCGTAGAACCGACGCAGATACAGTACGTACGCGGCGAGCACTCCGATGTCCAAGTGTCCGTTGATCACTCGGTAGCTGCCGAACACGAGGATGATCGCGAGAGTGACGTTTCCGATCCATCGGACGGCGCCGGTGTAGGTGGCCATTCCCCGCAGGGCAGCCGTCGTCGCGTCGCGGTATTCGGTGTCCTCGGTGTTCAGGATCGTGTTGTTTCTTCTCTCACGCCGGAAGACCTGAACTGCGCGAATACCGCCCATCGACTCGACGAAGTGGACGACGACCTTCGCGATCGCCACTCGCGTCCGCCGGTAACCGGTGCGCTGCCTACGCTGCGACCACCGAGTGATCAACACCAGCGGCACGAACCCCGCGAGCACCACCAACGCAAGCGGCACATCGAGATACACCAGGATGATCGCGATACTGACGATGGACAGCACCGCGGACAATGCATCGTTCAGGGCACTTTCGAGCAGCGTCTGCAGCGACTCGACGTCGCTCGTCAGCCGCGAGATGAGCTTGCCCGACGTGTAACGCTCGTGGAAGGACAAGCTCAACCGCTGGGCATGATCGAACACACGGCCGCGAAGGTCGAACAGAATTGCCTGGCTCAGCCGTCCGGACACCATCAGGAACGTGTACGTGGTGATCGTTCCGAGGATGCCGAATGCGATGTAGCCGAAGACGGTCCACGCCAGCGGCGCCCACCTACCCTCGATCGCAGCCGACACTCCGTGGTCCAACGCGTACGCGATGAACAACGGACCGGCGACGAACGCGATGTTGTCGACGACGATGATCGCGAGCGCCAGCAACGCCTGCTTCCGGTACGGCCTCACCAGCGACGCCAACAACTGCCTCGATCGGCCGGCGAGAATCGAGTTGCCGGTGCGGTCGATGTCGGATTCCTCGTTCGCCACTCCGCGCCAATCGACCGTGTCGTCGTGCGGGCTCTGATCGTTCTCGTTCTCGTCAGTCATCGAGGGACCCCATCACGTGGCGGTACCGCGTCGACGTCGCCAACAGACGCTCGTGCGTACCCTGCTCCACGATTGTTCCGTTCTCCAGGTAGAGCACTCGGTCTGCGAGTGCGGCAGTCGACGGCCTGTGCGCGACGAGCAGAGTCGTCGAGTGCGTCAGTACGCGTCGTAGATCGCGTTGCACGAGGGCCTCGGTGCCCACATCCAGCGCGGACAGCGGGTCGTCGAGCACGAGGATTCGAGGCTTGCCGAGAACGGCTCTGGCCAGCGCGAGTCGCTGACGCTGTCCGCCGGACAGGCTCATTCCCTGCTCACCGATCCGGGTGTCGAGTCCCCACGGCAGTGCGTCGACGAACTCGCGTGCGTGCGCGACGCCGAGAGCCTCGTCGACGTCCGCGTCGGTCGCATCGGGTCGACCCAACGCGACGTTCTCGCGGACACTTGCCGAGAACAGCACCGGGTCCTCGAACGCGACCGACACCACCGACCGAAGATCCGCGAGCGACATGGTTCTGATGTCGATGCCGTCGACGGTGATGGAACCCGAGGTGACGTCGAACAACCGGGGAACCAGATTGGTCAGCGCGGTCTTGCCGCTACCGGTGACGCCGACGAGGGCAACCGTCTCACCCGGATCGATCCGGAAGTCGACGTCGGTGAACAGCGCTGCGTCGGAGTCGGGGAACGCGAATCCGACGCCGCGGAACTCGAGGACACCGCGCGTGTCCTGCGGGAGGGTGACCGGGTCGTCGGGTTCGGTGATGGTCTCCGCCGTATCCATGATTTCCCAGTACCTGTCCGCGGCAGTGCGCGCGTTGTTCAGCTCGGCCAGCAGGAACCCGAATGCCTCGATCGGCCAGAGCAGGAACGCGACGATTGCCATGGCCGCGACGAGCATGCCCGCCGTCATCGTCCCCTGGACGATCGAATACGCGCCGAACGCCAGCATCGCACCGATCCCGAGCGGTGGAATCCCGACGATCAAGGACCACAGAATGGCAAGGTAGCGAACCTTTTTCATCTCCGTCCCACGCAACGTCGCGGCTTCTCGCAGGAAGCGACGCCCGAGGTGGGCGCTGCGGCCGAACGCCTTCAGCACCCGGATGCCCTGGATGGACTCCTCGACGGTGGTGGTCACGTCGCCTGCCTGATCCTGCGCATCGCGGGCGACGACCCGGTACAGCGTCTCGAACCTGGTGCAGATCACGACCAGCGGAACGGACGTGACCAACATGATCAGCCCGAGCTGCCAGGACTGGAGAAACAGCACTCCGAGGCCGACCACCAACGTGACGCTGTTGATGATGATGAACGGCCCGACGAACGCGACGAACCGTCGCAGCGAGGACAGGTCGGCGATGGCGCGGGAAAGCAGCTGACCCGATTCCCAGCCCTCGTGAGCGGATACCGACAACCGCTGCAACTTCTCGAAAACCGTTGCTCTGGCCGATATCTCGAACTGACTCGACGGCCCGGACACCAAGTAGCGCCGGATCCAGATACCCACGGCATCGATCGTGCCCAGCAACAGCACCAACGCCGCCGGCCACCACACACCGGCGAAATTGCCGTCGGTGATGGGGCCGTCGATGACGCCCTGCAGCACCAGCGGAATCACCAGACCCGTCAGCGTGGCGACGATGGACGCAGCGATCGACCCGATGAAGTACCACCTGTACGGGGCCAGAAACGGTACGAACCTCGCCAGCGAACTGGGTGCGTCCTGCCGAAGGTTCGGCACTGCAGCCGTCGTCTCCTGCGTTTCCAGTACACCCGTCGACACGTTTGCTCTCCCTACTCGGGCGTGCGTGAATGGTTTCATCGCGACAGCACTTCGACCAACCGATTTTTCGACTGCTGAATTCCATCGTCGAACCTGAACCATTGTTCAGGTCAAGCACGCCTCGGCCCTGCTACCGTGCGCCTGCGAAAACCTGTCGTACTTCTCGAGTAACGTTCTCCACGAGTTTCGGTTACGGGAGAGAAGGGTGCACGTGGGTTCGCGATCGATGGTCGGGCTGTTCGCCGGGATCGGCGGGCTCGAGTTGGGGCTCTCGGAGCAGGGCTGGTCGACGGAATTGCTGTGCGAAATCGACCCCGGCGCCGGCGCGGTTCTCGCTGCTCACTTTCCCGATGTGCCGCTTCACCGTGATGTCACCAAGCTCCGAGCGCTGCCGTCGGGCACCGAGCTCGTCGCAGCCGGATTTCCGTGCCAGGACCTGTCGCAGGCGGGGCGCACGGCGGGCATCACCGGGGAACGCTCCGGGCTCGTCGACGAGGTTTTCCGTCTGGTCAAGCGCCGAAACGGGCCTCGATGGTTGTTGATCGAGAACGTTCCCTTCATGCTGCAACTCGGCCGCGGCGCCGCGATGCGTCACATCACCGACGCCCTGTCGGATCTCGGGTACATGTGGGCCTACCGCGTCGTCGACGCCAGGTCGTTCGGTCTTCCGCAACGCCGTCAGCGAGTCCTCATGCTCGCATCCCGCACCGAGGACCCCCGCGAAATCCTGTTCGCGCAGGACGAAGGCCCGCTTCCCGACGGTGACCCGTCGGAGCAGCCGTGCGGTTTCTACTGGACCGAGGGCACCCGTGGGCTCGGCTGGGCAGTCAACGCCGTTCCGACGCTGAAGGGCGGCTCGTCCCTCGGTATCGCCAGTCCCCCGGCTGTTCGGTTGCCGTCGGGCGAGATCGTCACGCCGGGGATCGTCGGCGCGGAGCGACTGCAGGGGTTCGACCCGGACTGGACTGCACCGGCGCTCGGTCTGCCGGGGGTCAGGGCCGGGCACCGATGGAAGCTCGTCGGCAACGCGGTGAGCGTTCGGATGGCGTCGTGGGTCGCCGCGCAGATCGAGCGCCCGCAGGTCCACGACGACTCCGACGACGTTCAGATCCTCCCCGGTCAAGCCTGGCCCGCCGCCGCGTGGGGCGCGAAGGGCTCGGCGTACCGCGTGCACCGCTCGACGTGGCCGGTGCACGAGCCCTACGAGAACCTCAGCGACTTTCTCGACGATTCCCAGCTGCTCTCGGCTCGGGCGACGGCCGGATTCCTCAAGCGCGCTCGGATGGGCAATCTTCGGTTCCAACCGGGATTTCTCGACGACGTCGAGTCCCACCTCGACCGTATGGGCGGGCATCCCAGCCCGACGTCTCGTGCAGTCCCGGCCGCATGAGCGACCACCTGTTCCCCGATCCACCGGCACTCGCCCGGCCGCTTGCTCTCGCCGGAGACAAGCCCTGCGCCGGACGCCGATCGCAGCGACAAGAAGAACTACGCGCAGCGGCTCTCGAACCACCTGGCGCAAACCGTCGCCGACGCCCTGCGCCCGCACTATCCCAACATCACTCCCGACGCGATGGGCGTCGGCCAGGAAGCACAGGTCGACGTCGCGAAAGGCCGCAAGCGGCTGGACGTGAAAGCGCTCGACCCCACGCTGGGACTGATTCTGTGCGTCTCCATCAAGACGTACAGCTTCCGGGACTTCAGCCCCCGGACCGGCAAGTTCGGCCGCTGGACCAAGAACATCGTCCGCAACGACCACGAGTTGCGCGGTGAGGCCATGGTCCTACACCAGCGCCAGCCGTACAGCGTGCTGATCGCCGTGATGTTCGAGCCCTTCGCCACGTGCGACGACGGTGACGCCTCCAAGGCCAGCGACATCGGCAAGTCCTCCTTCGCGCACCACGTCACGACGCTGTCCAAGCGGTCGGGTCGCGGCAAACGCGCTGTCGTCGGCGGAACCGGCAAGATGTGGGTCGACCTCGGCGCCGAGGACACTCGGTACGACCTGTTCGAGAAAGTCTTCATCGGCCTCTACGACCCGGACGGTGAAGTCCGGTTCTTCGACGTCGACGAATCCCCTCCTCGCAACGGCAGGCCGTCGGACACTCAGACCTTGTCCTTCGACGACTTCGTCTCAGTCGTCCACGGCGAAGTCGAGCGCCGCAACAAATTCGCGCCCACCTGGTCCGAGCCCGAGGACAGCGAAGACGGCTAGGGGAGACCGTAACGTGGGGGTGTGGGGAGACCGGTCACCGATGCCGCTACGAGTGCGCGGCTGAGCAAGCAACGGCGACGCGACACCAAGCCCGAGGTTGCGCTTCGACGAGAACTGCACCGGCTCGGCCTGCGATATTTCGTCGACCGTGCCCCTCTGAAGGGTATGAGGCGTCGGGCCGACGTTGTTTTTCCTCGCCGAAAGGTTGCCGTGTACGTCGATGGCTGCTTCTGGCACAGCTGCCCCGTTCATGCGACGAAACCGCGCAACAACGCCCAGTGGTGGGCGGACAAACTCGCCGCGAACGTCGCGCGTGATCGCGACACCGACGCGCGCCTCGAAGCCGAAGGGTGGACCGTCGTCCGAGTCTGGGAGCACGAACCCGTCACCGACGCCGCAGCACTCGTCCTGCACGCCCTCGAATCCTCGCCCCCCTTCGGGAGCGAACGTGGCGTTCGGTCAGTCTGACTGACCGAACGCCACGTTCGGTCCGGGAAAAGGTGCACCCACCACAGCGGGTGAGCGTGGAACTACTGTCGATCGAGTGGAACGACGGAGGATCACTGCGCTGACGGTGTTGCTGGTGCTGGCGGGGGTGTTGTATTCGGCGTGGGTGGCGGAGTTCTTTCTCGATACGGGATTGGACCCTGCGCATTCGTTCCTCAGTGAACTCGATGCGGCTGATCAGCCGTATCGACATTTTTTCAGCACGGCGGATTTGGTCACCGGGGTTCTGCTGATCGTTGCGGGTGCGGCGGGGTTGACGTTGCCTCGTCGTCGGTTGACGAATGTCGGGTGGAGTGCGCTGGTTGTTTTCGGGGCAGCGACGATTGCCGATTCACAGTTGCCGATCGAGTGTGTTGCGGAGAACGATCCGTCCTGCCCGGTGGAACCGAGTGGGCTGTTTCCTCAGTTGCATCACATTCACGCGTTGACCAGCACAGTTGTTGTGTTCGCGGTGTTCACTGCCATGGTTGCGTTCACCGTTGCGGCGTTCCGGTACCGCAGTCTTGCGCTGCTGCGCACGGTGGGACTCGTCGTGTTGATCGTGACGTCGCTGGCGACAGCGTGGTTGATGATCGCCGACAATCTTCCGGGCTCGTACGGCCTCGGTATCGCTCAGCGGCTGCAGGTGACCGGCATGTCGCTCTACCTCCTGACGCTCGGTTTCGCGGTGCGCGCGAGGCTCCGAAGCGCCGATACCTAGAATCGGGCCATGTCGTTCACCGCAACTGCACTCGAAGGTACGAAGTCCGAGCAGTACGCACAGCTGACGCAGCAGGCGCGGGCACTGGTCGACGGCGAGTCGGATCGGATTGCCAACGCCGCCAACCTGTCTGCCCTTGTTTTCAACTCCGTCCCGGATGTCAACTGGGTCGGGTTCTATCTGTTCGACGGCACAGAGCTGGTCGTCGGACCGTTCCAGGGTCTGCCTGCATGTGTGCGGATCGCGCTCGGCAAGGGAGTGTGCGGTACCGCGGCGTCGTCGCGACAGACCCAGCGCGTGGAAGACGTGCACGCGTTCCCCGGTCACATCGCGTGTGACGGTGCGACCCGATCCGAACTGGTGGTGCCGCTGTACGACGGGGACACACTCGTCGGAGTATTCGACCTGGACAGTCCCCTGCTCGCCCGCTTCGATGCCGACGACCAGGCCGGTCTCGAACAGATCGCCGCGGTCTTCGTCGGATCCCTCGCCTGACCCGGGTGTGGTGTGACAATCGCGCCTCTGACAGGCGGGATCCCGCCTGGGGAATGCGCAACTGTTACGCCACACCCAACCTCTAGCCCCGAACAGCGTCCGCGGCCGCTTCGAAGAACCACGCAATGACCAGTGCGCCCGGATCGACGACGCCTCGGGCGGCGTCACCGACGTAGGACGCTCGCCCCCTGTTGGCGGTGAAGTTCTCGGTCGACTGCGCACCTTCGGTCGCGGCGCGAGCTGCGTCGGTCAGACCTGTGCGCAAGTCCGTCGCGTTGTCGAGGGCGTCGACTGCTGGGGCGATGGCGTCGACCATGGTCTTGTCGCCGACGCGGGCGCCCCCGAGTTCGGTGATTCTCTCCAGTCCGTTGCGTGCGGCGGTGGTGATCGCGGCGAGGTCTTCCGCGTGCAGTGCGAGGTAGAACTGTCGGAACCAGATACCGAACAGTGCTCCGGAGGTGCCGCCCGCATGGCCGAGGTACGCAGCGGACACGGCTTCGAAGATCGTCTGCGCGGAATAGGTTTCACGGATCTGCGCCAGATCCACCTGTTCGAGCGCGGACACCATGTTGGTCCCGAAGTCTCCGTCACCCGCGCGGCGGTCGAGATCGGTCAGTGCGGGTTCTTCGGTGAGCACTCGCTGCACCCACGACGCCATCCAGTCCGACACCCACTCGCTTCGCGGCGAGTCGTTTTCGCTCGGGGCGAAGCTCGGGCCGAATCCCGTACGCTCCCCCAGCACTGTGTCACGCACCAGAGCGGGCCATGCCGGAGCGTCGGTCGGGGCGTCGAAAAGTTCGAGAACGGAGTCGTCGACGCGGACGAGCGTGATCGATGCGCCGGCCATGTTCAGGGCGGTGACCAGGCTGCCGACGAGTGGACGCGCCACCTCGATTCCTCTGTCGGACAGGTATTCCGCCAGTTCGCCGTACAGCAGGTGCAGCTCCATCGGGTGGGTTGCCCCGAGTCCGTTGACGAAGGCGATGACGGATTCGCCGCGTTCCAAGCCCAGCGAATCGATTACCGGTTGCGTCAGTGCAGCAACGATGTCCTGGGCGGGCATGTCGGGTACGCGTGAGGTGCCCCGTTCGCCGTGGATTCCGATGCCGAGTTCGATTTCGCCGTCGGGCAGGTCGAAGGAGGGTTCGTTCGAGCCCGGTGCCGTGCATGCCCGAAGTGCCACCGCCATACTTCGTGAGTTCGCCGCGACTCGGCGTCCGAGTGCCACGACATCGGCGAGTGTGTCTCCGCGTTCGGCCGCGGCGCCGCAGATCTTCTCCACGATCACCGTCGCTGCGGTTCCGCGTCTGCCCGGCCCGTCACCATCGGCCCGCTCGGTCGCGACATCGTCGTCGATCAGTACGTCGTCGGATTCGATGTTGTCCTCGCGCAACAGCTCTCGCGCGATCGAGAAGTTCATGACGTCACCGGTGTAGTTCTTGACGATGTGCACCACGCCGCCTCCGACGCTCACGGACTTCGATGCCTCGTGCACTTGGAGTGCGTTGGGTGAGGTGAACACCAGCCCCGGGCAGACCCCGGCGAGCATTCCGGCTCCGATGAATCCGGCGTGCATCGGTTCGTGGCCGCTACCGCCGCCGGACAGGAGAGCTACCTGTCCCGCTGCGAGTGGTTCTTCCCGGGTCAGGAAGCCTGGATCGGGATGCCAGGAGATGTCTGCGGTGGAGGCGACGAGCCCTCGAATGGCGTCGGCGACGAACGTTCGGGCGGAGTTGACGAACATTCCTCCACCCTAACGATCCGTCAGGAGACCGCGAAGGAGCGTTTCGCCAAACCGAATTGGAAGCCCGTGATCTCGGTGTGCACAGGGGCTTCCGGATCCGATGCGGCCCCGAGCGTGACGAACAACGGTGTGAAGTGCTCGACGGTGGGGTGCGCGTACGGCATTCCTGGAGCTCGGGTGCGGAAGTTCGCCAGCGCGTCGACGTCACCCCGGGCCAGCGCCTCGGCGGACCATTGATCGAAGTCGCGTGACCAGGTCGGAACGGTGTTGGTGAAGAAGTTCTCGCGTGAGAGGAACGGCAACCCGTGGGTCATGAATCCGGAACCGACGACGAGTACACCTTCTGCGCGAAGCGCTTTCAGCCGTCGCCCGATATCCAGCAGGGCGTCGGGAGAATCCGTCGGCAGGCTCAGCTGGAGGACCGGCACGTCGCCGTACGGGTACATGACCTTCAGCGGAACCCACGCACCGTGGTCGAGTCCACGCGACGAATGCCTGTGCAGGTTCGCCGATGCCGGAATCATCGCGGCCACTCGGTCGGCCAGCGCGGTGGCGTCGGGCGTCGCGTAGGTCATCGAGAAGTATCGCTCCGCGAAGCCGCCGAAGTCGTAGACCAGCGGTGCGTCGATGGCGGACAGACTCAGCGGCGCTTCTTCCCAGTGCGCACTGACGATGAGGATGGCTCTGGGCTTGGGCATGGCCTGTGACCAGGTGAAGAGCTGGTCGATCCACAGGGGGTCGTCGAACACCGGCGGTGCACCGTGGCTGATGTACAGCGCGGGAAGCGGTCCGTCGGCGGCTGTCCACAGCTTCTGGCCGAGACTCGCGGGGGCTGTGTCGGCGAGAAACGCATCGAACGCACCGCCGGCGACCGGCGGATTCATCACAGACGTCATGGGCTGTCCTTCGACTACTTAAGTTGAAGGTTCAACCTTAGCACGAATTCAGACGAGCGCTACTCCCGTTGCGTGCTCCACCTGAGTACGCGTGACGTCGGGCGCCAACTCGACGAGCGAAAGTGTCCCGTCACCGACGACGTCGAGGACTGCGAGGTCGGTGATGATGCGGTTCACGACGCCTTGGCCGGTCAGCGGCAGGGTGCAGGCGTCGAGGATCTTGGAGTTGCCCTCGCGGTCGGTGTGCTCCATGACGACGATGACTCGGCGTGCACCGTGCACGAGGTCCATGGCGCCGCCCATGCCCTTGACCATTTTGCCGGGGACCATCCAGTTGGCGAGATCGCCGGTGCGCGAGACCTGCATGCCGCCGAGGACGGCCGTGTCGATGTGACCGCCGCGGATCATGCCGAAGGACAACGACGAATCGAAGTAGGCGGCACCGGGATTGACCGTCACGGTTTCCTTGCCTGCGTTGATGAGGTTGGCGTCGACGTTCTCCTCCGTCGGGTACGGGCCTGTGCCGAGGATGCCGTTCTCCGAGTGCAGGACCACTGTGACGTCGTCGGTCAGATATGCGGGTATCAGTGTGGGCAAGCCGATTCCGAGGTTCACGTATTCACCGTCGACCATCTCCGCTGCTGCGCGTTGGGCCATCTGGTCTCGTGTCCAGCTCATGCCTGTCCTCCTGCAGTGACGGTGCGCTTTTCGATGCGTTTGTTCTGCGGTCCTGTGTGGACGATG
This sequence comes from Rhodococcus sp. 114MFTsu3.1, assembly GCF_000383555.1. Classification (NCBI taxonomy): domain Bacteria; kingdom Bacillati; phylum Actinomycetota; class Actinomycetes; order Mycobacteriales; family Nocardiaceae; genus Rhodococcus; species Rhodococcus sp. 114MFTsu3.1. Next base: position 476,202 of record NZ_KB911546.1, read on the forward strand.
CGCTGGACGAACACGCCGGGCAGATGCACTGCGCCCGGGTCGATCTCACCGGGTTCGACGAGCGTCTCCACTTGGGCGATGGTGATTCTTCCCGCCATCGCAGCCAGAGGGTTGAAGTTCATCGCCGTCTTGTCGAACACGAGATTGCCCTCGGTGTCACCGATCTCGGCGTGCACGAGCGCGTAGTCCGCATCGATGGCTTCTTCGAGGACGTAGCGCTTGTTCCCGAACACCCGGGTTTCCTTCGGCGGCGACGCCACCGCGATGCCGCCGTCGGCGTCGTAGCGCCACGGCATTCCGCCGTCGGCGATGGGGGTTCCGACGCCTGCGGGTGTGAAGAATGCGGGGATGCCGGTGCCTCCGGCGCGCAGTCGCTCGGCGAGGGTGCCCTGGGGGGTCAGTTCGACTTCGAGTTCGCCTGCGAGGTATTGCCGCGCGAATTCTTTGTTCTCGCCGACGTAGGACGCGGTGACTCGGCGGATTCTGCCGAGGGACAGCAAGATGCCCAATCCGTGGTCGTCGACGCCGCAGTTGTTGGAAAAGACCTCGAGTTCGGAGGCGTCCGTCTCGCTGATCGCGTCGATCAGTGCGTCCGGGATTCCGCACAATCCGAATCCTCCGACCGCGATCCGCGCGCCTGTGCCGATGTCGGCCACGGCAGCGGCGGCCGACCGGTACACCTTCCTTGCCATCCGAATACTCCTCACGTGTTCATTCAGTAAACGCACCTTCAGTAGACCCTGACGTGGCGATGATCCGGAAAGATTGACCGAAACTGCTCGTTCACCGAAAAGCGTCGAGCATTGCGTTCGTTGAATGAACGCAGCGGGTAGGGTTGCCCCTATGCAACCCAACGTCGTCGCGCGCTCGACCGCGCTTCTGAAGGCCGTCGGTGCGGCCGAACCGGCCGGGGCGTCGACCACGGAACTTGCACGCGCCACCGACCTTGCCCGACCGACTGCGCACAGGTTGCTCACTTCGCTCGCCCACGAGGGGTTTCTCGACCGCGACTCCGCCACCGGCTCGTGGACCCTCGGACCCGAGATGTATCTCCTCGGCGCTGCGGCCGCCAGCAGATACGACATCACCGGCCCAGCGCGCGGCGTCGTACATGCTCTGGCTGCGGCCAGCGGTGAGAGTGCATTCCTGTCTGCTCGGCGTGGAGACGAGACCGTCTGCCTTCTCCGCGAGGACGGCAGCTTTCCCCTGCGGTCACACGTGTTGTACGAGGGGATTCGGCTGCCGCTCGGAGTGGCGTCGGCGGGCCTGGTGATCCTGTCGCATCTACCGGATCGCGACATCGATCAGTACCTGACGAGTGTCGACCTGGAGCCGGCGTGGGGCCCGCAACACGCGACTGCCGAGCTCCGGCGGCGCATCGTCGCCACACGAACGACGGGCTATGCCGTCAACCCCGCACTGCTCGTCGAAGGCAGCTGGGGCATCGGTGCCGCGGTGTTCGACCGATCAGGAAAGCCCGCATGGGCCCTCAGCCTCACCGGCGTCGAGACTCGCTTTCGCCCGGATCGGCACCACGAACTGGGCACCCTCCTGCTGGAACATGCCCACGCCTTGACCGGCCTCCTCAGGTGAGTGGACGGGCTGCGCGGTGCTGCTTCAGTAGTTCGCGGTAGACGGCGGCGTTGAGTCCGTTGTGGTTCACTTCGTCGTCGGTGAGTTCGCGCCGAACTTTCGCGGGGACACCCGCGACCAGTGAACGCGGCGGCACCTGGGTACCTTCGAGCACCAATGCACCGGCTGCCACCAGGCTGCCCTCGCCGATGACGGCGCCGTTCATGACGATCGCGCCCATTCCGACGAGGCTGCCGTCGCCGATGGTGCAGCCGTGGAGCACAGCATTGTGGCCGACGCTGACGTTCTCACCGACCGTCAGCGGAAAGCCTGGGTCGACGTGGGCGGCGACGCCGTCCTGCAGATTGCTGCCCGCGCCGATGGTGATGTCCTCGAACTCGGCACGCAGCACCGCGCCGTACCAGATTCCCGACGTCGGGCCGACCTTCACGCGGCCCACCACGGTAGCCGTCGGCGCGATCCACGCGTCCTGGTCGATGTCCGGGCTTCCCCCTTCGAGTGCCCACAGCTGTCCTGCCATCGTCACATCCTTTTCTAGTACACCGTTGTGTCGACCACTCTGCACCATGGCCACTCTGCCGGGTTCAGTCGAGCAGGCTGGGGTGCCCGGTGTCGTCGACGGGAACAGGATCCGGGTCGTCGGTGTGTCCGACGACGGTCATCTGCACCAGCATCAATCGCGGGCTCGACTTCTCACGCGGCAGCAGCGCCGCGCGAGCGTCGACGACGGTCCATCCTCCGCCGATGCGACGGAGGCGGATGCCGTCGACGGAGGTACTGGTTTCCGTGCCCGCGTACATCCCCGACGCGGCGGCGAAGATGCGTGTGACGTCGTCCGGGTGCGGAGTGTCTCTGTCGTCGACGATGCCTTTCCACTGGATCTGTGGCACCGGATCGGTCAGCCACCGAATCAGTCGGTTGTGGGTGACGTCCATCAGGACCAGCGCCATCTGCGGAGACACCTGCCCCAGAGCGGCGAACGCCGCGGTCTCGAGCCGCGGCTGTGCCACCGTCTCGGACTCGACGGCGTGGACCAGGCCCCGCCATGTCGACCCGTCGTCGTCGGCGGTGAACACGAGGTCTAGGCGGGAAACGCCGGGCAGGTGCGTCGTCGACGCCAGGCCGGTCCAGGTCGCGCCGTCGTCGGGAGCGGGTTGGAGAAGCGCGCCGATGGCGCCCACCGCGTCGTCGACGTCGATCTTCCGGAACACTTCGGGCGAGGTGAAGCTGGTTCGGATGTCGGAGGGCAGGTCCGTGGCAAGTGCGCGGAGGCAGTCCGCGTCGACGACGAACGCGCGGCGCTCGGACTCGAACGTCACGGCGAGCGCGTCCTCGGGCCGCTGCGGGACGGCGGACTCTGCGTCGCCGACCCACAACGCAATGCCGTGCACGGCACCCGACGGGCCGACGACGGGATGCAGTACGACGCGGGTGCGTCCGCTGCCGGTGGGGATCGTGACGTCTCGCGAGGCGGCGTGTTCACGGACGACGTCGATCGACCGGGCGACTTCCGCCCAGACCTGTGCCGACGATCGACCACCGACCGTCGACCTGACGGCGCGCGGCAAGGACGACATCTCGCGTAGTCGTCCGCCGAGGGAGACCAGAGTCGCTCTGTCCTGATGTAGCGTCTCCACCAGCATCCATGGCTGTGCCCCCGCGTCGACGTTGCGCTGCGGCGCCGCGGCATCCGGTTTCGATTTCACACAGCCACCCTAGTGCGAACCGACTGTTCCGAATGATTTCCCCGGGGGACTCTTGACTGGCCGAATCGTCACCGCGACCATCGGCGACGCCGCCACCTGCGCCTCGGTTCTGGCCGACGCCTTCCGCGACGATCCGTTGATGGCGACCATCTGGCCCGATCGCGCGCGACGGCACGCGGCTTTGACCGGCTACTTCACCGCGTCGCTGCGGCACTTTCACATCGCCGGAGGCGGGGTGCGGTTCGTCGAGGAGGACGGGGCAGCCGTTGCCGTCGAGGTGTGGGATCCGCCCGGTCGGCAGCACTCGTCGCTGCTGCGCACCGCGCGCGCGTTGCCGGCGCTGCTTCCCGCGTTGCGGACCCGAGTCGGCGCGGCGGTGGGAGTCAGGTCGACGCTCGATGCCCATCATCCTTCCGAACCGGCGTGGTATCTGGCGAATCTGGGTAGTACCCAGTCGGCTCGGGGCCGGGGCTTCGTCTCGACGCTCCTGCTCGACCGGCTCGCGCGCTGCGATTCGGACGGCGACGACGCCTATCTCGTGTGCACGTCGGCCGACAACGTCACCTTCTACGAGAAGTTCGGGTTCGAGGTGACCGAGACGTTCCCGTTGGCGTCGGGCGCCGTGATGACGTCGATGTGGCGGCGCCCGGCCGGGAGCTGAGGTCAGCCGTTGTTCTCGGGAAGTCCGCTCTGCCAGGACACGTCGTGCACATCTGCGGTCAGAGCCAGCACTGCATCGAGGACGTCGGTGTCGATGGGTTCCGTCGCGGCGCGGATAGCGGAATCGAGGTGATGGACTTTGGTCGTGCCGATCACGGTTGTCGGGCAGCCGGATCGTTGCAGCGAGAACTGATTGGCGAGGAACGAGATGTCCTGTCCGTTGTCCGCCGCCCACTGGCGAGCCCGTGCGGCCGCCGCCTTGACGTCGTCGGTCGCGGGAATGTGCGGCTTGACGCCTCCGGGTGTCAGCAGGCCCAATCCCACTGCCGCAGCGTTGATCACGCCGACGCCTCGCTCGTCGCACACGGGCTTCAATGCGGTCGCGAGTTCGGTGTTGAGCAGCGTGTAGTGCGCGTAGGACAGAATGACGTCGAGGTCGGTCTCGGTGACAGCGCGCGTCAACGTGTGCATCGGGTACCCGGTCATGCCGATGTAGCGGCACAATCCCTCGTCCTTCAGCTTCACCAGTTCCGCGTAGGAGTCCTCGAACACCGGGGACAACGGCACGAATTCGATGTCGTGGAGTTGCAGCACATCCACGTAGTCCGTGCGGAGCAGCTTCAGGCTGGTGTGGATGCTTTCCCGTAGTTTCCGTGGCGAGAAGTCGAAGTCCTCGTTGCCGTATCGGCCGGCCTTCGTGCCGATCAGGACGTCCTCGCGCCTGCCCGCCAAGGCTGCGCCGAGCCGTTCCTCCGCCAGGCCCCCGCCGTAGTACGGCGACGAGTCGAAGAAATTGATCCCGGCATCCAGGGCATGGTGCACCGACGCGATGGCCTGATCCTCGTCGGCAGATCCGAACATGTCTCCGAGCGGCGCGGTCCCGAAGGACACCTCGGACACCTCGAGGTCGGTCCGACCCAGCTTGTTGTAGCGCATGGTGAGCAAGTATTCAGCGCCGATCACCGCATTCGCAACGTCACAGTCCCTCAAATTCCCCTCGAGGCGACACCCGGCAACTTGCCACTCTTTTTCCCGACGTGACACGCGTGCTCGGACCTGAAAGCGTGTGCGAACTCCGGAAAAACTGTGCGAAGACCACCGGACCAGTGGCGCCGCAGGCAGGACTACCGAGCCGTCGCCCGATCGACGACCTGACCGCGCCGGTGTGATGCGCTCGGTAGAGGAATCCTCCATGTCGTAGGTGCCTGATCCGTGGTTGCATCGGGAGCGACCCGAAGGAGTGCCCATGCCCACCGTCGTCACCAACGACAATGTGACTCTGAACTACATCGACGAGGGCGCCGGGCCCGTGATCGTTCTGATCGCAGGTTTCTGCGCTCCTGCGACGACGTGGGTGATGCAGCAGGACGCACTGGTGAAAGCCGGTTATCGAGTTCTTGCTCTGGACCGCCGAGGGCATGGTGACTCGGAGTCTCCCGAGCACGGTGCCACGATGGCCAGGCACGGTCAGGACGTCGAGAATGTGCTCGCGTCGCTTGGCGTCGACGATGCTGTGCTGTGTGGTGGCTCCATGGGCGCGAGCACCATCTGGTCGTACGTCTCGCAGTTCGGCACCGGCCGTGTGAAGGCCGTCGTGTCGGTGGATCAGACCCCGAAGATGATCAACGATGCCGAATGGTCCAACGGGTTCTACGGATTGACCGACTCCAACAAGGACACGTTCTTCGCCGACGGGGTTCCGGACACGGGATGGGGTCTGCCGAAGTGGAAGTCCGCGTTGCCGATCCTGAAGCTCGTCACGAAGCTCCGCGCGATGCCGAAGATGGTCTCACCCGATACGCCACCGATGAAAGCCCTTCTGCACGATCACGCAGTAGCGGACTGGCGCGAGGTCGTTGCCACCGTCGACGTCCCGGTACTGATGGTCGCCGGTAGGGAGAGCCAGTTCTGGCCGTGTACGCACGCAGCGGACTCCATTGCCGGAAACCCACTCGGACGCTCCGTGGTGCTCGAAAACTGCGGTCACGCGTCCAACATGGACCGCCCCATGGAATTCAACGCTGCACTGCTGGACTTTCTCGGTTCACTTCCCCAATAGATCCGCGCTTCGTCGGAGTCGCATCAGCACCTGCAGGTCCAGTGCCTTGTCCGGGTCACGCCATTGGGAACCGATGAGCCGGTCGATGGCGTCGAGTCGTTGGTAGAGCGTGTTGACGTGCACTCCAAGGCTTGCGGCGGTGGCCGAATGGTGACGCCCGTGGGCGAGATACACCGACAGCGATTCGAGCAACGGAACGCCCCGCTTGCTCTGCTCGGCCATCAGCGGACCCAATTGCTCCTCGGTCAGTTCGTCGAGATGCTCACGAGCCATGTGGCTCAGCAGGATTCGGTAGATACCGAGTCCGCGTGCCGACGACACCTCGCCATCTCGTCCGAGCGTGATCAACACGTCGACGGTCTGCTGGGCCTCGCGGTAGGCAGCCGCCAGCGCGACCGCTCCGCGGGCAGGCTCCGAGATCCCCACCGTTGCACCCGTCGTGAACATCGGCCGAACCACAGCCAGTTCCTGCGCGGGCACCGCGACAAGCACCCTCGAACCATGTTCTGCCACAACCGTACCCACCGGGAATTCCGATCTGCCGATCTCGGTACGGGACACCATTCCCTGCGCGACGGCGATGCAGTACGAGGCACCCGGGGACAGGCCGGCAAGGCGAAGTTGCCGTCGCTCGTCGTCGGTGGTCGACGCCGGATGAGAGAGCAGATCGACCAGAAACGCGTCCTGCGCCCGCCTGGCAGCTTCGGCCGCCGCGCGCTCCTCGGCGAGCGACAACGCGATGGCGGGCACCGCGCGGTCCAGGAGCAGCCGCGTCTGCTGATCGTCCGGACCCACCGAGATAAGGACACCGAGAAACTCGCCCGCAGCGGCAACACGGTGGGCAATGACAAAGTCGTCGGCGACGATGTCGGCGCCGTCGCGGCATTGCCCGAACAGGATCTCGACTGGAACGACCCGTTCCTCCAGAGACTCCGGAACAGACGAGGCGTCGGTGAGAAAGAACGCCGGTCGACCGGACAGTGTCGCCACCTCCCGAACGAGACGACCCACCCCACCCCCGCGCAGCACCACCTGAGTCAGCGTCCTGTCCCACTGCAGTGTCTGTTCCAGTTCGGCGGTCCGTGCCGACAGCTCGGCGTTCACCACTTCGAGCCGTTCGATGGCGCGGACGTTCTCGATGGCAATCGCAGCGTGCGCGGCAAGAGCGGACAGCAATGCGATCTCACTGTCCGCGAAGTCACGCTCCTGACGCTTGCACGCGAACAACGCACCGATGACCCGATCCCCTACCTTCAGCGGTACCCCGAGCAGCCCCCGCATGTTCTCCGACCGCGCCGCGCTGTCCGCACCGGTGATGTGCCGGAACGCCGGCTCGCTCTGATAGTCGGGCGTCCACGACGGAGACGCTCCGCGCACGATGACGCCCACCAACCCCTCGTCCTGAGCCAACCGGATCCCGATCAGATTCGGAGTCAGAGCACCGCTGGTGACCTCGATGACGAATTCGTCGTCGTACACCGAGCCCATGTAGGCGAGGTCGACTCCCAACAACCTGCGCGCCTGGTCGACGACCTCCTGAAGCAGGACACGGTCGTCACGTGCCGTCGTCAACCGCACTGCGATGTCGTTCAGAGCCGCCAGCTCGGTGCTGCGTTGGCGACGCTGGTCCAGCAACGCACGAAGCCGCAGGGCAGCGTGCGCGTCGGGACCGGGGAAGGCGAGGCGATGCGCCTCGAGCTCGTCGATCGAAGCGTCGTCGAGCAGCAAATCCATCCATGATCTATCCGACGCCATGGACAGAACCTACATTGGTGGAGACCCAGCTCACAGATAAACTCGGAGACATGACGCTCGTCGAACAGCTGTTGGACTCCCTTCCCGCGGACCGCATCGTCGTCGATCCGGACGTGATCGCGTCCTACCAACACGACGAGGCCGAGTGGGCTCCGTACGCCGTGCCGGTGGCGGTCGTCCGGCCGCGGACCGCAGAAGAAGTCCAGGCCGTCGTACGAGCCTGTCTGACGCACGGCGCCCCCGTCGTCACGCGCGGCGCCGGCACCGGACTGTCCGGCGGAGCCAACGCGACCGAAGGGTGCGTCGTTCTCGCCCTCGACGGTATGGACGCCATCAAGGAGATAGATCCGCTGGAGCGGTACGCCGTCGTCGAACCGGGCGTCGTCAACGACCACCTGCGGGCCGCCTGTGCAGAACAGGGACTGTGGTATCCGCCGGACCCGGCCAGCGCACCCTGGTCCACCATCGGCGGCAACGTCGCCACCAACGCCGGAGGCCTGTGCTGCGTCAAATACGGCGTCACCCGCGATTACGTCATGGGCATGCAGGTGGTCACCGGAACCGGCGAGCTGGTCCGGCTCGGACGCAAGACCGCCAAAGGTGTTGCCGGATACGATCTTGCCGGACTGATGGTCGGGTCGGAAGGAACCCTCGGCATCATCACCGAGGTCACCGTCAAACTGCGGCCCCTGCAAGATCCCCAGCGGACGATCGCCGGATACTTCGACTCGATCGTCGACGCCGGAAGAGCCGTAGCTGCCGTTGCCGCAGCGGGACTCACGCCGTCCGCGCTGGAACTGATCGACAAACAATGCCTCATCGCCGTCGACGCCTGGAAGAACATGGGCCTCTCGGTCGAAGCGAACGTCGTCCTGCTCGGCCGGATCGACGACCCAGGAATCGTCGGGGACCAAGAAGCAGAGAAGATGCTGTCCTGCTTCGAGGAAGCAGGTGCCACGTGGTCGGCCGTCTCGACCGACCAGGAGGAGGCCGACGCCTTGTTCGCAGCACGGCGACTGGCCTACCCCGCGATGGAGCGCCTCGGACCGGTCCTCACCGAGGACGTGTGTGTCCCGAAGAGACATGTGCCGGAAATGCTCTCACGGATCGAGCAGATCGGCCGGCGGTACGAGACCACGATCGCCAACATCGCCCACGCGGGCGACGGCAACCTGCACCCTCTGCTAATCACCCCGCACGACGATCTTCCTGCGCGCGAACGCGCGCAAACTGCTTTCGCCGAGATCATCGACGCAGCATTGGAACTCGGCGGCACCGTCACCGGTGAACACGGCGTCGGGTTGCTCAAGATGGACGGACTGGTTCAGGAACTCGACCCGATCGTCCTCGACATGCACCGCTCGGTGAAGAACGCCCTCGACCCACACGGCATCTTGAATCCGGGCAAGGTCTTCTCTATGTGAGTGGAAATGCAGGCCCTGGCCTACATTTCCACTCACATAGGGGGTCAGTGCGCGTGCAGCGGCTTCCCCGCCAGTGCGAGGTGAGCTTCCCCGAAGGCCTCGGACTGCGTTGGGTGAGCGTGGATCAGGTGCGCGACTTCCTCGGGGTATGCGCCCCAGTTGACGACCAACTGCGCCTCACCGATCAATTCGCCCACGCGTGCGCCGACCATGTGAATGCCGACGATGGAGCCCCCGGCCCGCACCAGCTTGACCCCGCCCGACGCGCCGAGGATCTGACTCTTGCCGTTGCCGGCGAGGTCGTAGACGACGGAATCCGCAGAACCGTGACGCTCGATCGCCTGCGCTTCCGTCAGTCCGACGGACGCGATTTCGGGGTTCGAGTACGTGACCCGGGGGATGTTCTCGTCGGGGACTGCGGTGGGCTTCAGACCCGCGATGTGCTCGGCGACGAAGATGCCATGCTGAAATCCTCTGTGCGCCAGCTGTGGTCCACGCACGATGTCACCGACGGCGTAGACGCCGTCGTCCGAGGTCATCAGGTTGCCGTCGACGCCGACGAATCCCGAATCCATCGAGACGCCGCCGAGGTCGGACGTAGTGGGCCCGCGCCCGACCGCGACCAACAGAACATCGGCATCGAGCGTCTCCCCGGAGTCGAGGGTCACCGTCACACCGTCGGGGGTTTCCTTGACGCCGGTGAACGGCGACGATGTCCGTGCGACGATGCCGCGTTTTTTGAAGGCGCGGGTGAGCTGTTTGGACGCCCACTCGTCCTCGGCTGCAACCAGTCGGGGCAGTGCTTCGACGATGGTCACCTCGACGCCGAACGATGCCCACACACTGGCGAATTCGACGCCGATGACTCCCCCGCCCAGCACGATGGCCCGCTTCGGGACGTAGTCGAGGGTCAACGCCTGGTCGCTGGTCAGCACTCGCGGCCCGAGTTCGATTCCGGGGAGCACCTTCGCGTACGACCCAGTCGCGAGGACAACCGATGATCCGGTGATCCTGCGGCCGTCCACGTCGACGGTCTTGTTTCCGACGTATTTACCTGTACCGCTGACGAATTCGATTTTGTGAGCCTTGACGAGGCCCTGCAAGCCCTTGTACAGCTTGGAGACCACGCCGTCCTTGTACGCGTGGACGCCGCCGATGTCGATACCCTCGAAGTTCGCACGAACCCCCACCGACGAGCTCTCCCGGGCGGTGTCCGCCACCTCCGCCGCGTGCAGGAGGGCTTTGGTCGGGATGCACCCGCGGTGCAGGCAGGTTCCTCCGACCTTGTCCTTCTCCACCAGGGTGACCGAAAGTCCCAGTTGCGCAGCACGAAATGCAGCTGCGTACCCGCCCGATCCGCCTCCGAGGACGACGACGTCGCTCATGCCAACGCCACCAGGTTCATCGGGTCGGCGAGGATCGACGCGATGTCGGCCAGGAATCTCGATCCTTGCTCACCGTCGACCAGACGGTGATCGAACGACAGGCTCAGCGTCGTGACCGAGCGCAGAGCGATCTCTCCCTCGAACTCCCACGGCTGACGACGGATCGCGCCGAAGCAGAGGATCGCTGCCTCCCCTGGGTTGAGGATCGGGGTCCCCGAATCCACACCGAAAACACCGACATTGGTGATCGTGATGGTGCCGTCGGCGAGGTCGGCCTGGCCGGTCTTGCCTTCCTTGGCCGTCACGGTCAGTTGGGTCAGCGCGTGCGCGAGGTCTTTCAGACCGAGGGTGTGTGCGTCCTTGATGTTCGGCACCATCAGGCCTCTGGGCGTCGCCGCAGCGATTCCGAGGTTGACGTAGTTCTTGGTGACGATTTCTTGGTTCTGCTCGTCCCATTCCGAGTTCAGGCTCGGATTGGAGCGCAGAGCCACCAGGAGTGCCTTGGCGACGAGAGCGAGCGGGGTGAGCTTGATGTCGCGGAAGTGCTTGGTGGCGCGCAGTTTCTCCAGCAGTTCCACCGACGGGGTCACGTCGACGGTGATGAACTCGGTGACGTGTGGCGCGGTGAAGGCGCTCGACACCATGGCTGCCGCGGTGTGTTTGCGAACTCCCTTGATGGGAGTGCGGGTTTCGTTCTTCACCGTGTCTGCGGCCGGGACGGTTCCGCGTTCGGTGTACGCCGCCAGGTCGTCCCGGGTGACCTCGCCGTGTGTACCGGTGGCCGGTACGTCCGCGAGGTCGACGCCGCGCTGCTTGGCGACGAATCGGACCGGTGGGGACGCCAGCGGTCTGCCGTTCGTGGGGGGCGGCGACGCCGGGGGCGACGGGCGACGATTGCCTCGTCGGCTCGCGCCCTCACCGGCTACGCCGTACCCGACGAGGACGGGGACGCGTTCTTCCTTCTCGGCGGGCTCTTCGACTGCGATCTCGGCCGAGCCGTCGGTTATGTCGATGATGACGTTGCCCACCTGGACGGTCGAGCCTTCCTCGGCGTGCAGCGCCGTGACGGTCCCGGCGAACGGCGATGGGAGCTCGACGGACGCCTTGGCGGTTTCCACCTCGGCTATCACCTGGTTGAGTTCGACGGTGTCACCGACCTCGACCGACCAGCTGATCAGTTCGGCCTCGGTGAGTCCTTCTCCGAGGTCGGGTAGGCGAAAGCTGTTCGTCATGCCGGGAACGTCCTGTCCACTGCGTCGAGGATCCGGTCGGCGTCGGGGAGGAAGAACTCCTCGAGCTTCGCCGCCGGGTACGGGGTGGAGAATCCACCGACGCGTTGGATGGGCGCTTCCAGACTGTAGAAGCACTGATCCTGTACTCGTGCGGCGATTTCTGCGCCGATACCCATGAACGTCGCTGCCTCGTGGGTGATGACGAGCCTGCCGGTCTTGCGGACCGATTTCGCGATGGTGTCCGTGTCCAGTGGCGAGAGCGAACGCAGATCGATCACCTCGAGCGACCGGCCCTCGCCCGCAGCGACATCCGCTGCTTGGAGGGCGGTGACGACCAGTGGGCCGTACGCGATGATCGTCGCGTCCGTGCCCTCACGGACGACCCGAGCTCGGTGCAGCGGGTACGCATCGTCGATCGGCGCAGTGACGTCGACCTCGCCCTTCTGCCAGTAGCGTCGCTTGGGCTCGAAGAACAGAACCGGGTCGTCCGACGCAATGGCCTGGCGCAGCATGACGTTGGCGTCGGCGGCATTGCTGCAGCTGACGACGCGTAGGCCGGCTGTTTGCGCGAAGTAGCCTTCCGGGGATTCGGAGTGATGTTCGACGGCACCGATTCCGCCGCCGTACGGCACTCTGATGGTCAGGGGCATCGTGACGTTGCCACCGGTGCGGTAGTGCAGCTTGGCCACCTGCGAGACGATCTGATCGAACGCCGGGTAGATGAAGCCGTCGAACTGGATTTCGACGACCGGCCGGTATCCGCGGAAGGCGAGTCCGACTGCGGTGCCCATGATTCCGGACTCGGCCAGTGGAGTGTCGATGACGCGGTTGGGTCCGAAGTCCTTCTGCAGGCCGTCGGTGATGCGGAAGACCCCGCCGAGTTTGCCGATGTCTTCGCCGAGCAGCACTACTTTGGGGTCGTCTTCCATCGCCCGACGCAGGCCTGCGTTCAGCGCTTTACCGAGCGGAAGCTGCGGGGCGGCAAGTGTCGCGGTCATGACTGAGCTCCTTCGAATCCGGCGAGATAGGTGGCGTAGGCGTCTCGTTCCTCGGCGATCAACGGATGGGGGTCTGCGTACACGTTGTCGAACACCGACATCGCCGTCGGCTCCACGGTGCCGAGGCATCCGCGGCGGAGTTCGGCTGCGGTCCAGTCGGCCCGATCCTTGACGCGTGCGCGGAGCGCGTCGTCCATCGCTCCTTCGGCGTCGAGCAGTCGCTCGATGCGGTCGATGGGGTCCTTCTTCTTCCATTCGTCGTCGACTGCCGCCGACCGGTAGCGGGTGGGATCGTCGGAAGTGGTGTGCGGTCCCATTCGGTAGGTGACGGCTTCGATCAGCATCGGTCCGCTGCCTTCGCGTGCGCGAGTCAATGCCATCCGGGTGGCCGCAAGGACGGCCAGCACGTCGTTGCCGTCGACGCGTAGCGCGGGAACACCGAATCCACGGCCACGTTCGGCGATCGTGATGTGCGTCTGCAGAGTCACCGGCTCGGAGATTGCCCACTGGTTGTTCTGGCAGAAGAACACGACAGGGGCGTTGAAACTTGCCGCGAATCCGAATGCTTCGGAGATGTCGCCTTGGCTCGTGGCGCCGTCACCGAAGTAGGTGATGACGGCGCCGTCGGCTCCGTCGAATTTCATTCCCAGCCCGTATCCGGTGGCGTGCAGGGCCTGAGATCCGACGATGATGGCCGGCGTTGTCATGTTGTACTCGTACGGGTTCCAGCCGGATTGGGTGGAACCGCGCCAGAACCGCAACATTTCCGTCGGGTCGACGCCGCGGCAGTACGCGACCCCGTGCTCGCGGTAGCTGCCGAAGACGAAATCGTCGGGGTGCAGTGCGCGGGCGGATCCGACCTGGGCGGCTTCCTGTCCCAGCAGAGGTGCCCAGAGCCCGAGTTCTCCCTGCCGCTGGAGCGCGGTGGCCTCTGCGTCGATCCGTCGTACGACGATCAGGTCCTCGTAGAGGTCGCGGAGCTTGTCCGTCGTGATGTCCTCGACGAGGCCGGTGAATTCGGAAGGCTCGGTTCGCGTGCCTTCGGGTGTGACGAGCTGGATGAGGTCGTCATCGCTCGCTCGTGAAATTGCGGTGTCCATCTCGGCCTCCGTACAGTTGCACTGTTACCTGGAACACAATCAAGAATCATCAGAAGGATCAATAGTTCGGATTTGGATTGAGCACGTTGCACGTTTCCTGGTCACGAAAACGTGCTTATCTTGTGCGCATTGATTCCTCGCGCGGTGCGGCGACGGGGCTGGGACGGGCGCCCACACGACCGCGAAGTATCAGAACCAACGCGACGGCCAAGAGCATCACCGCGCCCACTACCCACAGCCCTGCGCGCGCGTTTCCGGTGGTGTCGAGCAGCCACCCCGTCACGTAAGGAGCGCCGAAGCCGGACATGTTGCCGACCGAGTTGATGATCGCGATTCCAGCGGCGGCACCCGCCCCCGTCAGGAACGTGCTCGGGAGGTACCAGAACACGGGGAGCGCGCAGAAGACACCGACGGCATTGACCGTCACCGCGAGCATCGTCGTGAACGGTGAGTCCATGTACAGCGCGAACGGGATGGAGACAGCGCCGACAAGGGTTGGAATCGCGACGTGCCAGGTACGTTCACCGGTCCGGTCACTGTGCCGGCTCCACAGCACCATGGCGACTGCACCGACGGCGAACGGAACGGCGACGATCAGACCCGTTGCGACGAGCGAGAAGTCGGTGTCGAACGTCTGTTTGAACCCGGCGACGATGCTGGGCAGGAAGAAACTGAGCGAGTACAGCCCGTAGGTGATACCGAAATAGACGAGGCCGAGCATCCACACCCTTGCATCGCGCAGTGCTCGAGTCACCGAGCCACTGACATGTCCGCCCTTCGCGGAGTCCTCGGACTCCAGTTCGGCTGTCAGCCACGCTTTTTCGTCGTCGTCGAGCCACTTCGCCTGAGCAGGCCGGTCGGTCAGGTAGAACCAGGTGACGACGGCGAGCAGAACCGCGGGAAGGCCTTCGACGAGGAACATCACGCGCCATCCCGAGAGCCCGAACAGACCGTCCCAGTACTGGATGATCGCGCTGGACAGTGGCGCCCCCAGAGCCGAGGAGATCGGGAGCGCCAGCAGGAAGAGTCCCATCAACCGCACGCGGTACGCACGCGGGAACCACATCGTCATGTAGAGCAGCACGCCGGGGAAGAAGCCGGCTTCCGCGATACCCAGCAGAATGCGCAAACCGTAGAGCCAGCCCGCGGTGGGCACGAAGGCCATGCCCGCGGCGATCACTCCCCACGTCAGCATGATGCGGGCAATCCAGCGCCTGGCACCGAACTTGTGCAGCGCCAGGTTGCTCGGCACCTCGAAGAGCAGGTAGCCGATGAAGAACAGTCCGGACGCCAACCCGAACATCGTCTCGGTCAGGCCGAGCTCGTCGCTCATGGTGAGTTTCGCGAGCCCGATGTTCGTTCGGTCGAGGTAGTTGACGAAGTAGGCCAGACCCAGGAACGGAATGATCCGTCGGGCGACCTTCTTGACCACCCGCGTTTCGATCTCGGGTTTCGGTGCGTCTGCAGGCATGTGTCTCGGCTTTCTCGGTGGTGAGAGTGACCTGGGACACGTTATGGGTTGGTGGGCGCTTGGCCTATGGAAAAATCGACCATTCCCGCGGCGTCGACACGTGCAGTTTGTCCTTTCCGATCTCCGTGCTCTCCCTGAGCGACTACGTCGATTCCCACTCGCCCTCAGGCGGAGCGGCCCGGATTGTTCACACCCGGCACCAGGTGGGTGGACACGCCGATGCGGTTCCAGGCGTTGATCGTGAAGATCTGAGCCAGCAGCTGACCGATCTGGTGCTCGTCGAAGTGCTGCGCGACACGCTCGTACACCTCGTCGGACACTCCTCCCTGCGAGATGAGCGTGACCTGTTCGGTCAGCGCGAGTACCGCCTGTTCCTTCTCGTCGAAGAAGTTGCTTGCGTCTCGCCACACCGCGACGAGAGCCAAGCGCTCCTCGCTCTCGCCTGCCTTCCTGGCGTCGGTGGTGTGCATGTGCAGGCAGAACGCGCAGCCGTTGAGCTGTGACGCTCGGATCTTGATCAGTTCGGCCAAGGCTGGGTCGATGCCGTTGCGGCCGGCGACGTCGAGAGCGACGAGCGCCGTGCGCACGGCCGGGGATGCGGATGCGAAGTTGATGCGTGTTGTCATGACCGGAACGCTACGACGCCTCGATGACCGCAATAAGGTTCAATTCCGTGGCAGAAATCGTGGTCGAGGGTCTCGGCTGGTTCAGGCATCCAAGCGCCGCCGAGGTCGAGTCCGACGTCATGCCCGACGGAATCCTGGTGGGATTCTCCGCACCGAGCGACCGTGCCTTCCCTCGCGCAGTGGAGACGTTGGTCTCGGTTCTCGAACTCACAACCCGAGGCCGGCGGCGAGGGTAGGCCAGCTCTTGGGCAGTTGATCGACCCAGTACGCCCACGAGTGGGTGCCGACGTCCTCGAAATCGAAAGTGGCGGGGATGGCGAGCTCACGCAACCGGTCGTCCAGCCGGTGCGTGCAGAAGTTCGATCCCACCTCGATGAGGCCACCCACCACAACGACGTCCCAGTCCTTGGCGGTCTCGAATTTCTCGTGCGGCCCCGGCAACCCGGTTCCGACGGAGACGTAGATCGATGTGCCACGCAGCGCTTCGGCGTTGACCAATACGTCGTGAGCCGCCCAGGCCGGGTCGAGCGGTCCCCCGAACATGTTGTCCGCGTTGCCACCGAAGGCCGTGACGATCCCGCGCATACTGCCCTGGCCCAACAGTTCCGCCGAGGCGAAGCAGCCACTGTACGCACCGACGGCCGAGTAGAGACTCGGGTTACGCGACGCCAGCATCATCGCCGACTGCGCACCCATCGACAAGCCGGCGATCCCGTTGCGGCCGTTGCCGTCGAACTCCTCGTCGATCAGCGGCGGAAGCTCCTGCGTCAGAAAGGTTTCCCACTTGTACCGCCCGAGCTTCGGGTCGTCGCGCTGCCAGTCGGCGTAGAAGCTTCCCGGCCCGGCCAGCGGAAGCACGACGTTGACGTTCTTGTCGCGAAAGAACTCGGCAGCTCCCCCCTTGCGCAGCCACATACTGTTGGTCGGGTCCTCCTCACCGATGCCGCTGAGCATGTACAGCGACGGACGGGGGCCGCTCTCGGTCTCCGGGGTCAACACCTGGACGTCGATGATTCGATCCATGCTCGGCGAGTACACCGCGAGCTGAGTGAGGGTGGTGCTGACGTCCACTCGACTGTCGATCCTCGGGGCCGACGGTTCCGCGGCAGCGAGGGTGGGGATACCGGCCCAGCCCACGACGAGGACCGCGCAGAACACAACGAAACGCCATGCGTGAACCATGAAACCCCCGCGCTCGAGACGGCTCCGACGACCGTGTCCACCGGCAGTTTTGCACACCAAAACGATTGTGGGGCAACTTCGTCCACAGACCGGGTGGCAAACCGGCGAGTCTTCAATCGAAAGCGGGTGTACCAATCCATTCGATTGTTATCGGCTACGCTCCCAGCCCGGCCCCGGCGCGGGTGACCACCAGGCGAGGTACGACTGCACGGGAGGAGAGGGACAGGATGCCGGCCGCGAGTTCGACGATGTCGTCGACCCGAATCATGGAGTCGCCGGGGATCTTGTCCTTGGTCCAGTCACTCATGTCGGTGTCGACGTAACCGGGCGCGATGGACGTTCCGCTGATGCCGTTGGCGCTTTCCTCGGCGTTCAGGGTTTCGACGAGCGACAGCATGGCCGCCTTGGTGGCGCCGTAGACGGCGAGTCCTGCTTCGGAGTAGACGCCCGCCATGGATGCGAGGGCGATGACCTTGGCTCCGTTGTCCGGGTCGGCGTCGACGGCAGTGCGCATGAGCGGGATCGAGTTCTGCAGCACGTGGAACGGCGCCCGGAGGTTGACGTCGAGTGTTTTGTCGAAGCGGCGCATCGGGTAGTCCTCGATGCGGCCTGCCGTTCCGACGCCTGCGTTGAGGACCAGTGCGTTCATGGATCCGTACGCGTTCGCGTGCGCGCCGGTGATTCGGTCGGCGGCGTCCCGGTCGGCGAGGTCGGCGGCCACCGTCACCACCTGGGGAGCACCTGCCTTCCCGAGGTCTTCGGCGACCTCCTCGAGAGCGGCGGCATCGCGCGCCGTGATCGTCAACGAGTAGCCCAGGTGCGCCATGCGAGTGGCGATTCCCAGACCGATGCCGCGCGATCCACCGGTGACCAGTGCAGATTTCACTTCTTCCCCTCGATCGCGCGGAGTCCCGACGCCATGAATTCCTGTGTTGCTTCTGCTGCCGACGCTGCCCCCGGCCCGGAGTCGGAGCCGGACAACGCTCGGTGCGTGATGCCTTCGCCGATGACGCCGAGTTTGAAGTTGGCGAGGGCAAGGTAGAAGTTCCAGTCGGACAATCCGGAACCGGTTTCTCGGCTGTACATCTCGGCGAGTTCGTCCGCGGACGGGTAGCGGTCACTGGTCCATGCCGCAGCCGTGCCGAGGACCGCGTCGAACACCGGTTGCCGGTACACGCACATCAGGGCGACGTCGGTGAGCGGGTCGCCGAGGGTGGACATCTCCCAGTCCACCACTGCGGCAACGGAACCTGGATTCCCGCGCCGGAGGATGACGTTGTCGACCCGGTAGTCGCCGTGCACGATGGACGCACCGGACGACGACGGTACCGCCGCTTCCAGTTTGTCCCGTAACTTCTCGACATCGGGGAGGTCGCGCGTCTTGACGGCTTCCCACTGGCGAGCCCATGTCTTGACCTGGCGCCCGACGAATCCCGCGGGCTTGCCGAACGAGCCGAGGCCCGCTGCGTCGTAGTCCACGTGGTGCAGGCGGGCGAGTACGCGGATCAGTTCGGACGTGTTGGCCGCGACGTCGTCGTCGGACAGGGCGTCCAGGTCCTCGCGGGTTCTGATGACCGTACCCGGGTCGAACTCGACAACAGTTGCCGGAGCGCCCAATACGTCTCCGTCGCGGTCGAAGGCCACGGTCCTGGCGACGGGTACGTCGGTGGATTGCAGCGCGCTCGTCACTGCCCACTCGCGGGCCATGTCGTGTGCCGACGGGGTGAGACCGCTCGTCGGGGGACGGCGAACGACCCAGGCGTTCGTGTCGTCGAACGCCTTGTAGGTGAGGTTCGATCGGCCGCCACTGATCAGTTCGACGCGCAGCTCGCCGTCGAGTGCCACGCCGTTCTCGCCGAGAAACACGGCGAGAGCGGGAGTGTTCATTCCTGGGAGTTCGGTCATTTGTCGGCGGCCTGACGCGCTGCCTTCTTGGCTGCGCCGACGACTCGTTTGGCGATGGCCCAGCGGTGCACCTCGGAGGGTCCGTCGTAGACGCGGAACGGGCGGACTTCCCTGGACAACCTGGCCAACGGCAGGTCGTCGGACACTCCGAGGCCGCCGCACATCTGAATGCTGCGGTCGACGATGCGGAAAATAGCCTCGGCCGCGTAGGTTTTGGCGATCGACGTCTCGTTCCCAGCGTGTGATCCCTGGTCGAGAGCGAAGCAGGCCTGCACCAGCAGCGCGCGCGTCGCGGCGATGTCGATCTCGTTGTCCGCGACCATTTTCTGCACCATGCCGAGATCGCCGAGCGTGGATCCGAATCCCTCTCGACGCGCAACGTGATCGACGGCGATGTCGTGGCCGCGGCGGGCGGCACCGAGCCATCGCATCACGTGGGTCATGCGCGCCGGTCCCAGGCGGACCTGCGCGTAGGAGAAGCCTTCGTCGACGGCGCCGAGCACGTTCTCGTCGGGTACGAAGACGCTTTCGAAAGACACCTCGCAGTGTCCACCGATCATCGCTTTGTCCAGGGTTCCGATGTGCCTGCCGACCTTGATGCCGGGGGTGTCGGCCGGCGCGAGGAACATCGTCGCACCGCCGCGGTCACCCGGCTTGCCCGCGGTCCTGGCCATGATGATGAAGAACCCGGCGCCGTCCGCGCCCGTGATGAAGTACTTCTGCCCGTCGACCTTCCATCCGCCGTCGACTTTGACTGCGGCCGTGGTCAAGGCCGACGGGTCGGAGCCTGCACCGGGGGCC
Organism: Rhodococcus sp. 114MFTsu3.1; assembly: GCF_000383555.1. Classification (NCBI taxonomy): domain Bacteria; kingdom Bacillati; phylum Actinomycetota; class Actinomycetes; order Mycobacteriales; family Nocardiaceae; genus Rhodococcus; species Rhodococcus sp. 114MFTsu3.1. The sequence goes on from NZ_KB911546.1 coordinate 496,099, forward strand.
GGCTCGGTCATCGCGAACGCGGAGCGCACGTCGCCGGACGCCAGGGGCGCGAGGAACTGTTCCTTCTGGCCTTGGGATGCGATGTGGGCGAGCATGTGCACGTTGCCTTCGTCGGGGGCGCCGATGTTCAGTGCAGCGGGACCGAACAGCGAGTAGCCGCCCTCTTCGAACACGGGAGCGCGATCGCTCATGTTCAGTCCGAGCCCGCCGTATTCGACGGGCGCGTGCGGTGCGAAGACGCCTGCGTCCTTGGCTGCCTGCTGCAAAGAAATCCGCAGTTCGTCTCCGCCCGCATCGGCGATGTTTCCGAGGAACTTGTCCTCGATCGGCAACACCGTCTCACGAACGAACGTCCGAGTCTTGTCGATCACGGTCTGGACCTGGGGCGAATACGTCAGATCGATCGACACCGGCGCGCTCCTCGAAGTTGGGCCGACCGAGCGATCGCTCGGTCACCGTTTCAGGTTCGCACAGCCCGCCGAGAGGAGTCAAGAAATCAGCTGAGCTTCCCGACAGCCGGCCCGAGCACGGTGCTCCGCCAGTTGCCACCACCGTCGCCCTTGGTCCGATAGAGCATCGAATCGGCGGCCTCGACCACCGCCTCGGCCGTCCTGCCGCTCCCCGCCGGCACGATGCATACTCCGACGGACATCCTGCCGTGGACGGAACTCTGCTTCCCGACGCAGCGGCGCGCGAGATCCTCGATGCCGTCCACCGTCGTCCTGGTGGCGACGATCCCGAATTCGTCGCCGCCGAGTCTGCACACGAGGTCACCGTCCTCGACGCACTCACGCAGGCACGCAGCAATTTCCGTCAGAACCCGGTCGCCGACGAGGTGGCCGTGCCCGTCGTTGACGGCTTTGAAGCCGTCGAGATCGCAGAACAGGAATGCGACGAGGTCGTCCTCGGCCTGACGCTCGAGCCGCTCGCGAAGTTCCGTCATCGCGAGGCTCTTGACCCCGAGTCCGGTGAGGTCGTCGCGCTCCGCGCGCAGGCGCAGGTGGTCGAGAGCGAGGTGTGATGCGCTGCGATCCTCGGCAGTGCACACGAACCTTGTGCCGTAAGCACTTTCGATGCGCTGGACCCGGACGTGCGCCCATCGTTCCTCGTCGTCCACACGCAACACGCGACGGTCCTCGACGCCTGCGTGCCTGGTCTCGGCGCCGAACACCGCGGTCAGATCGAGACCGCGGAGCTCGCACTCGATCCGGCCCGTGAGCTCCTCGAACGCCCTGTTGACCTCGACGACGGTGGAGTCGAGCCCGAGCATCGCCGTCGGAATCGGCGAATCGAGAAACACTGCGCGGTACTGCAGTTGCTGGTCCTCGGCATCACCGATCCTCGCCGCTTCGGCGATGGCTGCACCCGCCTGGCCTGCGAACAACTCCAACATCGCGCACTGCTCGGCGTCCGGGATCAACCCGGAGATCGGGAGATCGACGCTCAGAACACCCAGCAGCGCGTTCTCCCCGGCCCACATCGGTGCCAGAAGCGCGTACTCGGGCTGCCAGATCCTCCGCTCACCATCCGGCGATGCGGAGAGGTAGTGAGTTCGGTGCGGGTCACGATAGGACACGCCTCCGAGAGCATCGACCTCCGCCAGGTTCTCGTGGAACCGTAGTTCTCCCCACCGCTCGCAGGCGTCCAGCAGACCCAGCCACACCTCGTGCGTCATCGTCTCGCCGACCATGTCGCGGACCTCGGGAGGGCCCGTTGCCGTCGAGACGACGAGGCCGTCGCCCGGAACCTTGACGTTGACGACGACGGCACCGAAACCCAGCACATCGACGACGGCTGCAGCGACGCGCGCGAGGGTGACTTCCAATCCCTCGCCGACGCCCAGGCCGCGCACGACCTCCAGGATCCGCACGAGCGAATCCCGTCGTAGCGCTACGTCGTCGATCATCGGTCGATTCTTGCAGATCCCGGGCCTGGCCTGCGGAGAACCGTTTCGATCTCACCTGCGCGTATGGCACTGTAGGTCCGTGCACGAAGCGGACAAATACCCCCAAACGACGGCCGTCGGGCACCGCACCCGCAGCCCTCGCGATATCGAATGGGTATTGACCGTCGGAGTTGCGCCGCTACTCGTTCTGGTTCTGACGATGCCGGTCGTAGCACTGATCGACCATCAGGATCTTCTTCCCGGCGCACTGGGCGACTGGAATCTGTATGCGGTGTTCGGCCTGACGGTGTTCGCTCCCATCATGATCGTCGCCTGCGTGGCGGCACTGGTGATGATCGGCGATTTTCGGGCCGGCCGGGCGGTGTCGACGTTCGGCAACATCACTGCAATCCTCGGCATGACCGTTCTCGTCACCGCCGAGATCACCGACCTGTTCCGCCCCGTCGTCGACGGCGACCCGGCCGACTGGGTCTCGGCGTTGACACCGTCGGGCACGCCGTTGTTCGTGGTGCCGTACATCGCGGTTCTCGTCGCGAACACGTACGTCGTCCTGCGATTGTGGCGCCGACGCCAGTAGTCTTTCGCCATGAGCGCAGACTGGCGGATCGACACCGTGGACACCCTCCGAGGACTGATTCTCGCCGCGGCCCCAGGCGTCACCGAGGAAGTGAAGTGGCGCAAGCCGTCCAACCCCGACGGCGTGCCCACGTTCAGCCTCGACGGGCTGCTCTGCACGCTCGAGACCTACAAGGACAAAGTCAAGGTGACCTTCGCGAAGGGCGCGTCCGTAGCCGATCCGTCGGGCATCTTCAACGCCAGCCTCGACGCCGGAACGCGCCGTGCGATCGACATCCACTCCGGAGACGTCGTCGACGAGAAAGGCTTCTCGGATCTCGTCCGCGGCGCCGTCGACGTCAACCAGCGCTAGCCCGGCGGTGACCACCGCACGTCGCGACGGGGACACGCGTGCGCGATTTGCCCTGCGCACTGCCCTCTGTACGGTGGACGGGACGACCTGACGACACGTTTCCGACGGAAAGGACCATGTATGCCGCAGCCCACACGACTGGAGAAGAATCCGGAGAAGGGCTACGTCGCACTACTGGGCTGGAGTCTCGCCGCGGTGGAGGCCCTGGATGCATTCGACCGTCGGTACGTGGTCGTGGCACCCGAATGGGCCGAGCAGTACTGCACCGAACACGACATTCCGTACATCTCCTGGAACTTCGAGCGCATCAACGACCGTTCGCTCGAGATCGCCGAGGCACTGCAGGATCGCGGTGTCGACGTCGCGATCCCGCTGTACGAGGAAACTGTCGAGTGGGCGGGTGCCATCAACTCCGTTCTGCTCGGTAATCCACGGTTGTTCGGTCAAGCGATGTTGCTGCGAGACAAGGCGCTGATGAAACGTCGCGCGCAGCTCGGCGGCATCCGCGTCGGCATCTTCGAGGAGGCGCACGACCGAGAGGACGTCGTCCGATTCCTCCGCCGGGTCAATCAGACACTGCTCAAACTCGACGGTGACCCCAACGATCCCATCCACCTCAAGGCCTTCGACAAGGCCGGATGTCTCGGGCACCGCGTCATCCGCACTCCCGACGAGGTCGACTCCATCCCCGACGACGAGTTCCCGGTACTGATGGAATCGCATCTGGACGGTTGGGAATTCGCTGTCGAAGCGTGGATCCACAACGGAAAGATCAAGTTCCTCAACATCTCCGAGTACGTGACGCTCGGGTACTCGGTGTTCGTGCCCGCAACTCCGGAGCTCGAGAAGTACCGGCCGCAGATCACCGCGCAGATCGAGAAGCTCATCAAGACCTTCGACATCGAGTTCGGATTCGTGCATCCGGAATACTTCGTCACCAGCGACGGCGAGATGTACTTCGGTGAAGTCGCGTACCGGCCACCGGGCTTCAAGGTGTTCGAGCTCCTCGAGCGTGCCTACGGCTTCAACGCCTACCAAGGGCTCGCGCTGGCGTTCGACCCGAAGACCACCGAGGAAGAGATCGACGCGTTCTTCCCGACCGAGGTCGAGGACGCCACCGGCATCGCCGGCTGTTTCGGCGTGTACCCACGCCGGCGCGTCGTCAGCCACCTCGAGATTCCTGCCGAAACCGCCGAGCACGACTACTACGAAACCAACGACCTCTCGGCACCCGTCGAGGAAACCGTCACCAAGCGAACAGCTTTCGGCACGCACTGGGGTCTGCTGTACTTCTTCGGCGACGACCCGTACCGCATGCGTGACCTGCTGAAGCATCAGGAAGAACTGGACTTCTACGTGTGAGGCAAGACTTCGGGGACTTCTCGACCGGTCCGTCACAGACATTGGACCCACCCGTCGACCAGGCGCTGGTCAGTCGCGTCGCACAACTCGACCACGCCACCGAAGCATTGGCGGGGGCCCCTGAATTCTCCAAGACCACCAAGGTCAAACGTGTCCTCGACGCGCTGCATCGAGTTCTGTTGCAACGCGGTGGATGCGCTGCAGTCCGTGAACGTGCCGCAGCGTTGGACGAGGCGGGGCTGTTCACCGGTACCGACTGGGCGCATCCGGACATCCTGGTGCCCGGTTTCGTCGGGCCGTCCCTGCGCAGTGGTGTGATCGATACCGTCGTCCTCGAGGCAACGAGCGAGCTTCGGCTGGTAGCAATCGCTGCAGGCGAGTACACGCACCCCGCGGTCAGTGCCGAGGACGCGAAACACTTTCTGTCGCAAGTGTTGGCGATGAACCTCGAGGTGCTGTTCTCCGCACCGTCGGAGGCCGAGCGCGTGAAGCTCGGCCGGGTCGCGCACCTCATCCGAGATCTGTTCGGCTACGTCGCCGACCAGATCGGATACGACAGCGTCCTCGACAAATTGGGCGACGAGATCTGGCGGGTACTGCGGCAGCGGCCCATTCAGGTCGACCACATCAAAGCCATGGTGACCCGCATCGCGGTGTACCGCGAAGACCCCGAGGTGGATCTCGGGGCATCGGGGCAAGGTCTCGATCGATTGATCTCGGCATTGTTCGGTCCGACGGAGGCGTGCCGCGAGGATCCGGGCGTCGACGTGTATCGCTCACGCCTCGACGCCATGGACGCCGAGGGTCTCGAGTTCGAGGCTCGCGGGTTCGCCCGGGCCATGCACGACACCGGTCTGGTCTCGCCGTACCACGCGACGCTGGTTCGATTCCTGATCGAGCACAACACCTATCTGCTCGGTGAAGCACTCGGCGTCTCCGAAACCGGACGAACCTGCCTTCAGCGGTACCCGGAGCTGGTCCACTGCTTGATCGTCGAAGCCGTGCATCCCGATGCCGCGCAATGCCTGTACGGCATCGCCCTGATGCTCGACCGCGGCATCCTGCACCAACCGCCGATCGTGCCGTCGCTGTGGCGGCAGCTGGCGCTTCGACTGGAACCAGGCGTACGTCAGCGGCTCGTCGACGTGTTCGGCCCGACGCCGGAGCCCGAATCCCGTTTGCTCGGTGGGCTTCTGTCGATGCTCGGGCAACCGCTGGGCGTCGGGCAGGGCGACAATCCAACGTGCCAGTCCGCTCGCGCGCTGTCGATGTGGGCGTACAACGACCCGGACTACCTCCTGCAGATGGTGGTGTGGGCCGCGCGCGACGACGAGATCGTCATGCACTTCGAGGGGCAGCCACTGTCGTCGAAGGACAGCTCCGGTGGCGTGGCCACCACTGCTCCCCTCGACCTGGATCCTGTGTCGCAGCTCCTGGTTCCGCATCTGGATCGCATCTACGCAGAGATGATTCGTAGGTGCGCCGACCGCCCCGGGGATCCGCACAAGTGGGTCAACCCGGAGTTCCACGGCTGGTGGTCCGCACGCGGATTCAACATCGACGTCGATGTCGCAACGGGCAACCTGATCGACCTGGACGACTTCGTTCGGCAGTTCTACGCGTCGTACCATCTCGAATACAACGGGGGCCAACCGCTGGTGCATCCCCAGCCTGCAGGTGTCGCCGTCACCGACAGCGCCGCACGGTACATCGGGTGGCACGCCATCACGATCCTGCGCGTCGCCCCCGACCCCGACGCTGTCATGCGGGTCTACTTCTTCAACCCGAACAACGACAGCGGTCAGGACTGGGGCGACGGCGTCGTCGTCGGCACGGCCGGTAACGGCGAGAAAGCGGGCGAAGGCTCACTTCCGTTCGAGCAGTTCGCGTCTCGGCTGTACATCTTCCACACCGATCCGCTGGAGAACGGCGAGCCGGACAAGGTTCCCGCATCGGCAGTGCAGGACACCATCGGCTACATCGAACGCAGCTGGGGTGCAGACCGGATGCCGGGTACCGAGAGTTAGCACCGGATTTGCCTGTCAGCTTCGGAGCAGCCTACCCATCAGCGTCTCGAGTTGCTCCAATTCGTCGGCTGACAAATTCGCGAACTCTGCGGGCGGTGCGTTCAGTGCAGCATTCGCCCGGTCGGCCAGCTCACGTCCGGAGTCGGTGAGTTCGACGACCCGGCGCCTCCGGTCGGCAGGGTCTTCGGTGCGTACCACGTATCCCCGAGATTCCAACTCTTTCAGCGTCACCGAGAGATACGGCGGGTCGGTGTTCAGTCGTTCCGCGAGCGCTCCGGCCGACAGAGGGCCGGGCACCAGTCGCCGAAGTACCTTGCACCGATAGAAGCTCTCTCCTGTCGCCGCGACCACGGCGCGGTGCGGATCGGCTCGGTCGAAGACAAGCGTACGGATGTCACCCCACACGTCCTCCGCGCTCATGCCACGAGCTCCGACGACCGATCCGCAACCCGCTCTGCTGTGCCGCGAGCCCACGAACCGGTCGTGACGAAAGCAAGTGCGAGGACGATGATTCCGGCACCAGTCATGACGAACCACGCCGAACGGGCGGCGTCGACGAACCCGTCGGCGAAGGTGCCGACGAGACCGGCGGTGACGATCGACCCCACCACTGCGACACCGAGCGATTGGCCCACCTGCCGAGACGTCGATGCCACCGCCGACGCGACTCCTGCTTGGCTACGGGGCATTCCGGACACAGCGGTGTTGGTGATGGGTGCGTTGACCATCCCGAATCCGATACCGAACACGAGGTAGGGAAGAGCAAGCCACGCGAAGGACGTCGTCGCCGTCAGCTGGGTCAGCATCAGGGACGAAACGATGAAGCCGACTCCTGCCACCACCAGTGAGGTTCGAGGTCCGCGAGAACCGGTGAGCCGACCCGATATCGGCGCGAGGATCAGCGTCATCAACGCCATCGGGAGTGTGTAGAGGCCGGCGTGCAGCGGCGAATATCCGCGCACGTCCTGCAGATACAGCGTGTTGAGGAACAGAAATCCGCCGAGTGATCCGAACGCACACACGGCGATGACGGTCGCCCCGGAGAACGGAACGCTGCGGAAGAAGCTCAGTTCCACAAGGGGTTCGGTCCGATGAGTCTCCACGTACAGGAAACCGACGAGTGACGCCACAGCGCTGGTGGCAGTGGCAAGGATCGTCGGCGAAGACCATCCCTTCGTCGGCATCTCGATGATGGTGAACACAACGCTGGCAAGCAGCACGATCATCAACACCTGCCCGGCCGGGTCGAAGCGTCGTGCATGCGCTGCTTTGGATTCGGGAACGAATTTCCACGTCATGAACAGCGCGATCAGGCCGATCGGCACGTTCACCCAGAAGATCGACTCCCAACCCGCCGACGTGACCAGTGCGCCGCCGATGAGCGGGCCTCCCGCCATCGAGATTCCGACCACGCCACCCCACACTCCGATCGCTCCTGCGCGTTCTTTCGGATCGGTGAAGGTGTTGGTGATGATCGACATGGCCACCGGGTTCATCATCGACCCTCCGACGGCCTGCACCATGCGGAACGCGACGAGCCAGCCCAGCGACGGCGCGACACTGCACAGCAACGATCCCGCGATGAACAGTGCCGTACCGATCATGAAGAACTTCTTGCGGCCGAACCGGTCCGCACTCGACCCGCCGAGCATCAGCAGCGACGCCAGCACCAAGGTGTATGCGTCGATGATCCACTGGAGACCCGACACCGATGCCCGCAGGTCGGACCCGATCGCCGGCAGCGCGACGTTGACGATCGTGTTGTCGATGCTGACGAGAAACAAGCTCATGCAGCAGATTGCGAGCACCAGGTAGCGGTGCCGCTTGGTCAGTTCGCTCATCGAAGTCCAATACTTGTAGATACACAACTATTAGTTCGAGTATCGACCTCGGCAGGCCGCAACGCAAGTCAGCGGCGAACGACGAAAGCGGCCAGGGCCAACCCGATACAGGCGACGACCGCGGCCACGAGGGGACCGAGTCGGGGTTCGGCGTGAATCGACAGGGCACCGGCGAACGATCCCGCGACCAAGGCGGCAATTGCGCCCAGCCTGAGCGCAAGATGCTCGGTCCTGCCCCGGGCCAGGTCGTCGGCTATGTTGACCATCGTTCCGGTGACGAACGTCGAGGACAATCCTCCCTCGGGGAGTGACGAGCGCGCGACCACCGTCTGCAACGCCATCGCCGCCGCGGACATCGCCACCAGAGCGACGACGGCGCCTACATCGAGCCACCACGCCACGAGGGTGAGCACCTGGACGGCCGCAGCCGTCCCCAGCAACGGCAACGTCGGGACGCGCACGGAGCGGTGCGCGTAGCGGAACCCGGCCAGCAGAACCACGAAGAACACGGCGATGGCGATCGCGGCCCCGACCAGGCTGGCAAGGTAATCGTCCCGGCCGACCAGTCCGACGAGCACCAGATTGCCCGTCATGTTCGCGGTGAATACGCCGCCGAGTGCGAGGAAGGCGAACGCATCTGTCGCACCTGCGCCGAACGAGAGCATCAGAAGCAAGACCCCAGGTGAGTGAAAATGTGTCCCCCAGGACACATTTTCACTCACAGCCGGCGGCCCAGGACCGCCATCGTCGTCGACCACGCCAGCGCGAGAAGGTCACGGACCGCACCGAAGGACGACGCCGTCGACCAGACCGTGGTGACGCCCGACGGCGGCACCGGGCGTCCGTCGAACCGGTCCTGTAGCCAGTCGAGGGTGAGCGGCGCGGACAGGGGGTGCAGGGACAGATGTTCGCTGAGTCGGTCACGCAGGTACGTGACGTGGACCCCGTTGTCGAGGTAGCGGTCGACCTGTCCGTCCACATCGTCGACGGCAATGATCTGGTCGTGGACGGCCTGCACCACGAGCATCGGGACGGTGGGAGCGGTTCTACCGGGCTGAATAGCCTCGAACACCTCGAGGATTTCCGGTGTAGCCAGCAGATCCGCGAGCGGAATGTCGATGTACCTGTCCAGATCGTGCTTCGCGAGCTTGCGCACGGCAGCGACGGTGGTCAGGTCGTCCACCGACTCGAGCAACGCCAGCCCGTCGGCATTGACGTGGGCTCTGACCACCCTGTCCAGATCCGGGTACGTCCTACGCAACCCTTCGACCACCAAGGTGGGCAGACCGGCGTGCAACGTCGCGTTCAGCCTGGTGAAAGCCGACGCAGGATCGCCGACGGGTGAGCCGAGGGCCGCCCCGACCAGTGCGATCTCCGGTGCGTACTCGGGGGCCATCTCCGCAGCCCAGGACGTCGCGAGCCCTCCGCCCGAGTAGCCCCACAGACCGACCTTGGTGTCGTCGGTCAGTCCGGCCAGTGCGAACCGCAACGAGGCTCTGACCCCGTCGAGGATGAAGAAGCCGGGCTCACGGGGCGAGCCCCAGTGCCCGTCCGGACCCTCGTGGTCCGGGATCGAGATGACCCAGCCGCGGCGCAGCGCATGCAGCACCAGGACGAACTCGAATTGCGGAACCGCGCCCCACGCTTTTGCGCCCCGCTGCAGCGCGTACGACGGAAAGCACGTGGCCGACACCGCGTCGATCGCGCACTGATACGACAGGAGGCGCGGAGTTTCGGCAACCGCTCCGCGCTGCATCAAGACGGTGGTGACGCTGACCTGCGGCGATCCGTGGAGATCGGACGTCCGATACAGCAGTTGCCACGCGTCGACCTGCTGCGGAATCTTCCCGTACAGCGCCACCTCGACCTCACGGAACCGCAGGACATCACCCGGCGCAGCCTCCTCGAAGCCGTCGGGCGCGACGTAGAACGGGTCCGCATCCGGCCGTGCTGCCCGGTTCGGCCGCGGCATCTCCTGCGGTTCCCACGGAGATCTACCGGCTTTTTCGTCGACGACGCTCATCCCACACCCTTTGTCCGAGTCTCCGGGTCACACTAACCCCGGACCGGACGCCGCACGCCGTCGGCGTACCGCACCGGCACGCTCATCTGGACAATTCGGGAGCAAAACCCGCCGTCCGGTCGTACATTTCTTCCCATGACAACCACGTCGACGGCAACGCGCATGCGGCTCAACTGGATCACCCTCGTGATCGGTATCGCACTGACCGTATTGGCGATCTACGACATCACTCACGGCGAACGTTCCACCAGCGAGTGGATCGCCATCGTGTGTTGGCCCATCGTGGCAATCGGCAGCGCTGTCCAGTTGACGAGGCTCAGAAAGCTGTAGAACGCCGTTCAGCACTCTCTCGTCGCGGCGGACAGGCGTCTAAGATCCTCCGGAGGCGATTCGAGCAGCGGAAGTCGCACTGCCGCAGAGTCTATGACGCCGATCTCCGCCAGCGCTGCCTTGGCCATGATCGCGCCCTGAGACGTACGCATGACGGCGTCGGTGAGCGGGAGCAGTTCGTTCTGGATTCGACGAGCGGAGACGAGGTCACCTCGCCGCACCGCATCCGCGAGGGCCGCGTTCCGATCGCCGACGAGATTGCCCACCACACTGACGAGTCCTGTTGCGCCGATTGCCAAGTACGCCAGGTTGAGCTCGTCGATTCCGCAGTAGTAGGCGAGAGATGTCCGAGACATCACCGTCGCGGCCTCGTACAGGTCACCTTTGGCATCCTTGACCGCTCGGATTCGCGGATGCTCGGCCAGCAGAATCAACGATTCGGGCGAGAACGCCGTGCCGGACCGCGCCGGCACGTCGTACAACATCACCGGGAGATTCGTCGCGTCGGCGACGGCAGTGCAGTGCGCGACGATGCCCGCCTGCGTAGGCCGCGAGTAGTAGGGACAGACGACGAGCAGCCCGTCGGCGCCCGCCGCTTCCGCGCGACGAGCCCGCGCGACGCTGGCCGCGGTGTCGTAGGTTCCGACGCCGGCCGTCACCTTCGCTCGTCCGTCGACTCGCGACACCACCGCGGCGACGAGCTTCTCCGTCTCGGCGTCCGTGAGCGTGGGCGCCTCCCCCGCCGTGCCTGCGACGACGATGCCGTCGCACCCCGTGGCGACGAGATGGTCGACGAGCCTGCCGAGGGAGTGCTCGTCGAGCTCTCCATCCTTGGTCATCGGCGTCACCATGGCGACGCAGTTGGTGCCGAAGAGCTGTTCGGTGGTCATGCACAGAAGTGTGCGACGCAGTAAGCCTTCGGTCCAGCGATGGTTTTTCGCCGATAATGCGTAGCATCGCTTCATGGTCGACGTCGCATCGCTACATGCTCTGAGGTCAGTGGCCACCCTGGGCACCTTGGCGAAGGCCGCCGACGAACTCGGCTTCACGGCCTCTGCCGTCTCACAGCAGATCAAGCGACTCGAACGCCAGCTGGGTCTTCGGGTTCTCGCGCAGTCAGGGCGCGGTGTCGTGCTGACACCGGCAGGCCAGGCACTCGTCGACTCCTCTCCCGACGTCTTCGATGCACTGGAACGATGCGCCGAAGCCGCACGTTCCGTGGCCGACGGTGCACCGCGCGGCACTCTGCGGGTCGCAGCCTTCTCCACCGCCATCCGCGGTGTGCTTGCTCCGGCGATGCGCGCCCTCGGCGCGGCATGCCCACAGCTGAGCCTGCAGATCACCGAACAAGATCCAGACCGCGCGATTCACAGCGTCGATTCGGGTGTCGCCGACATCGCCCTCGTGCACGACGCAGACGGACTCATCGCCCCCACACCGCCGTCTCTGAACCGACGGTCGTTGCACACCGACATCGGCGACATCGTCGTCCATCGAGATCACCCACTCACCCGCGAAGTTCACCCGTTGCCCGCCTCCGCACTGACCGGTCTCACCTGGGTGACGAGTCCACCGGGAACCGTGTGCCACCAATGGTTTCGACGCGTCGTCGCCGACCTGCCGGACAGTCCCGACGTCCGGCACCTGGTCGACGACTTCTCCAGCCAACTCGCCTTGGTGGCGTCGACGAACGCCGTCGCACTCATCCCTCGACTCGCACGTCCCCCTTTGGGCGAACACCTTGTATCCCTCGAACTGCGTCGCCCACCAACCCGTGAACTGCACGCCGTCTGGCGCCGCAGTGCAGATTCCAGCCCGGCCATCCGAGCACTCGTCGACGCACTCGTTGCCACATAAACGACGCGGCGTGTGCCCGAGTCCGTGGCGGTGAAATCGACGCGCCGGGCCGGTCGGGCGGGCTGATGAGCCCTTCGATCGAAATCTGTTCCGGCAGAGCTACTTCGTTCATGGACTTGCCGTGCGATCAGCCGTTGCGAAGGAGCTCTTCGCGTCGTTCTTCCTTGCGCTCTTCGCGACGCTCGTCCTGACGGGCCTTCTCGTCGATGTCGGCCTGTACTTCGTCGCAGCGGAAGCTGCTGTACAGCAACTGCTCTGTCCCGTCGTCCTGGACGACCAGGCAGTAAGCGCCGCCGTTCATAGCCGGGACAAGTTCGGTCACCGTATCGGCCGTGGCGACTGCTGCGCCGGCAGCACCGAGCCCTCCGATCAAGGCAGCGACAGTGGCGGTGCGGATGGCGAGCTTCTTCATAATGACTCCTTCTATCGTGTTCTGCAGCTTGGCTTTCGGTCACTTACGATCTTGTCGTCGTCCGCTGTTCGGCAACAGTGCGCAGGATCACGAGCTCGGCTGACATCGTCACGGAATCGAGATGACATTCGTCATGGGCCGACGGATCGGCACCGCGTGGCTTAGTCTGTGCGTGACCGGAGGGCCGCCGAATCGAGGAGACGCCCATGAGCACCGACAGCTTCTGGAGCGACGCCGATCGCCACCTGATTCGTTACGGCGTGACGTTCACGCCCCGCATCATCGAACGGGCCGAAGGCACGTACGTGTACGACAGCGACGGCCAGGCAATACTGGACTTCACCTCGGGCCAGATGAGCGCAGTCCTCGGCCATTCCCACCCGGACATCGTTCGAGCGGTGTCGCAGTCCGTCGGATCGCTGGACCACCTCTTCAGCGGGATGTTGAGCAGACCCGTGGTCGACCTCGCCACCAAGCTCGCCGCCACCCTCCCGCCGGAACTCAGCAGGACGCTACTGCTCACCACCGGCGCGGAGGCCAACGAAGCGGCTCTGAAAATGGCCAAGTTGTACACCGGCGGATACGAGGTCGTCTCGTTCGATCGGTCCTGGCACGGTATGACGTCCGGCGCGGCGGCCGCGACCTTCTCCGCCGGACGACGAGGATACGGCCCGGTGATCCCCGGCAATCTGACCTTGCCGACGCCTGACTCCTACCGGCCTCGGTTTCGGCGTGCCGACGGCTCCTACGACTGGGAGACCGAGCTCGATTACGGCTTCTCGCTCATCGACAGACAGTCCACCGGCGCACTTGCGGCCTGTCTGGTCGAACCCATCCTGTCGTCCGGCGGCATCATCGATCCGCCCGTCGGCTACCTGGCACGGCTCAAAGAACTCTGTGTCGAACGCGGAATGCTGCTCGTTCTCGACGAAGCGCAAACCGGCCTCGGCCGCACCGGCCGGATGTATGCCTTCGAACGCGATGGGGTCTTCCCGGACATCCTGACTCTGTCCAAAACTCTCGGCGCAGGGCTTCCCGTCGCCGCGGTGATCACCGGCGACGAGATCGAGAACGTCTGCAACGACAAAGGTTTCCTGTTCCTGACCACCCACGCATCGGATCCGTTGGCTGCCACCGTCGCAAACACCGTGCTTGACGTCATCGAACGCGACGGACTCGTCGAGCAAGCCGCAAAACTCGGCGAACAGCTCTCCGACCGCCTCGACGCACTGCGCGACACCTACGAAGTCGTCGGCGACGTCCGGGGCCGTGGCCTGCTACGCGGACTCGAATTCGTCACCGACAAGGAGTCGAAGAACCCCGCCGACGACCTGGGCAAGAAAGTGACCACCGCCTGCCTGGAGCGTGGACTGCACCTCAATATCGTCCAGCTACCGGGAATGGGCGGCATCTTCCGCATCGCTCCCCCACTGACGACAACCGAAACCGAACTACACGACGGCATCGACATCCTCGACGCCTCCATCTCAGCCGTCCTGGCCGGTAGCTCTTCTTCCTGACGACCGGTCTCAGATCCTCGATCGGGTCACTGAGCTCAGGCGCAGGACCGAGCCGGGTACTTTCCGTAGAATTCACCGAGGGGTCCGCATGAACGGTCGTCGAATTGGTTCTTTGTCGCTTCGATTGGATGCTGCCTACTGTGCGGGGGCTGCACTGAGCATTGCAGCATGCTCGCGTTTCATCGCCGATCATCTGTCGGTCGGCCCATTCCCTGTTCTCCTCGTCGCCGCGCTCGTAGCGGTATGGGCGACACTTCTCTGGACAGGCACAGCACACGTCGCGTTACGTCCGATGCTGCTTGCCGTCATGTCGGCAAATGTCTTTGCCGCGTTGGGCATCGGTGTCTTGGCCTTCGCCGTTCCCAGCCTTGCGATGTCGCTTCTCGTTGCAGCCGTCGCCGTCGAAGTAGCCGCCTTCGCTCTCAGTCAGGCTCTGGCGTTTCAGGCGCTGTAGACCCAAACAGGTCGATGCCTTTATGGCCTGAATGTTGCGAGTAATGGCTCGAAGGCCACTGTTACGACGCTGAAAAGTCACCCATGATTGACAGACTGCCGTCGACGAAGGGGTTGCCATGGTCGGTCGAATCGACGAAGTCCATACGTTTCGGTCACGGGTGTCCGACGCAGATCTGGACGAACTCGTACGCAGATTGGCCGCAACGCGGTTCCCCGAACCCGAGACCGTTCGCGATTCGCTGCCGCGTTCACTCCGATGGAGTCAGGGTGTGCCGCTCGATGACCTCGTCGAAGTTGTTCGTTACTGGCACACAAGTTACGACTGGCGGTCCTTCGAATCGAGAGTCGCAGAAATCGGCCAGTTCTACACAACAATCGAGGGTCTCGAGATCCACTTTCTCCACCGACGCTCGAGCAGGCACGACGCCACCCCGCTGATAGTCACACACGGCTGGCCGGGCAGCATTGCCGAGTTCGTCGACGTTGTGGACAAGCTCGCAGAGCCCGTATCACCTGATTCTCCGGCCTTTCACGTCGTAGTCCCATCGCTGCCGGGATTCGGGTTCAGCGACAAACCGAGCTCCACAGGGTGGGGAACCGACCGGATCGCGACTGCCTGGGTCGAGCTGATGGACAGACTCGGCTACAGCAACTTTGTTGCGCACGGCGGCGATTGGGGAGGGATAATCACGACCATACTCGGCGGACGCTTCCCGGAACGCCTGTTGGGGATACACACAACTCTGGCCCAGCCTCCGCCGGGCGTGACGACCAACGGCCTCAACCCTGCAGAGCTCGAATGGGTATCACAGACAAAGGCTTTCAAAGTCGGAAGCATTGCTTACGCCAAGCAGCAGGCAACCCGCCCGCAAACCATCGGCTATTCCCTGGTCGATTCACCTGTGGGGCTGCTCGCGTGGATTCTCGACAAATTCGCTGAATGGACCGATAATCGAGACTCTCCGCTGGAATCGATTCCGCTGGACAAACTCCTCGACAACGTCACTCTCTACTGGCTCACACGGACCGGCGCCTCATCGGCTCGGATCTACTACGAGAGCCACGACTCACTCGATCCCGAACTACGCGTAGATGTCCCCGCCGCAATTACAACGTACCCCCGCGACATCGAGAAGAACCCACGACCATGGGCGGAGCAACGCTTTCGAAACATCGTCCATTGGCAAGAACCCGAGTCGGGTGGGCACTTCCCGTCATTGGAACGCCCCGACTATTTCGTCGCAGACCTGAGAGAAGGCCTGGCGGCCGTGATTCTGGCTACCGAACAGGGAAACAGCTGACGCCTCAGAAAGCGAGAGATTCGACAGGCGAAATCCTCGCCCACCGTGTTCCTCGCGGTTCTGGTGTAACACTTGCGTCGTGTGCAGGCGAAATCCCGCTTGCAGAATGCACAAGTGTCACACCCCGCCCAGCAAACCGCCTATCGACCGGGCGCGTTGATTCTCAGTCCGGGCGCCGAGGCGATGTCGGTCAGCTGGTCGATCGTCAACACCCCGACGGACGTCACTTCGATTCGCGTTTCATCCGGTGTAATGGCGACGACCCGTCGGGTATCCCCGCGATCCTGGACATCGAAGACGGCGCCGTCCTGGGACGTGACTCGCTCGTCGACCGTCCCAACGAAGCACGGGCCCGGTGGCTGGTCGGCGCGTCCAACGATTACATCCAGCAGACCAGTTCGACCGTCCGACGTAATCGTCCCGGATGCACCTGCATCGGCGGTCGAACCTGCGACACTGTAGGTCTCTCGGTCACCGGAGAATTCCAATCGCGAAGTGACGGAATTCGGTTCGACAACCGTACCTGCCGGCAACGCACCGACGAGCGCCTCGGTCATTCCATTCAATTTGCTGTCGGCAATCCACGGCTCGTCTGCACGAGCAACTTCAGCGCCCGTGGTGAATGCGTAGTTGATTCGCATCAGATCCTCTTCCTGAATCACCTCCTCGCAACCGGGAATCGCCAGATCGGTGGACGAAGAAGTGTCGGTGATCCCCGCAACCACTACTCCCGTTCCCACGATGGCTGCCACCACTGCGATATCGACCCATACGCCGCTGCGTCCTTTTTTGCTTCGCATGAACGGACCTTATCTGCGACGCTCAGAGGAAAATGAACTGACTCGGTCTGCCTTCGCGGACATAATGGCCGACGTGAACGGACTCGAAGTCGTCGTCGCGCACAGAGATCGCGCAACAGTACGTGTCGGCGACGTCTTCTTGAAAATCGACACCGATCCGTCGAACATCCACATCGAGGTCGATGCCATGGGTCGGGCGCCCGTCCCGACGCCGCACGTCCTGTGGCAACGCGCCCCTGTGCTCGCGCTCGGCGCTGTCCCGGGGACTCCACTCGGCAATCTCGGCACACCGGCAACGGCAACGCCGCGTTCCTGGGCCGCCGCCGGTGCGGCAATCCGCACTCTGCACCGCGCACCACTCCCATCACGGACCGGACCTAGCCCGGCCGCAATTTCGAACGAGCTCGACCGGGAATGCGCCTGGTTGAGGACCAGCGGTCTCGTGTCGAGTGAGATCGTCGAGATCAACCGTCGAATGGCCGCGAAAGCACTACGCCCATGGGCCCCTGCCTTCGTGCACGGGGACCTACAACCCTCCCACGTGTTCGTGTTGGACGACCGCGTGACCGGAGTGATCGACTGGTCTGAGGCCGCCCAAGGCGACGCTCTGTACGACCTGGCCACACTGACGATGGGACACCCGGAACACCTCCCAGACGTCCTCGAGGGATACGGGTCCGCCGTGGACAGGGAGGTCATCCGGGCATGGTGGTCGGTGCGAAGTCTCAGAGGAATTCGTTGGCTGCACGAGCACGGATTCGATCCAGCCGCCCCAGGGTGCGAAGTCGATGTCCTGATTCGCCTGGCGGGCCGGTGAGGAAGATTTTCGGATAAGCAACCTTCGTGTTCTAGTTGGTCCGTGACGTGGGTGGGAAGAGTGCTCGTTGTGTTCGCGGCACTTGGCGCTGTGGCGGGAGCTGCGGCGACGGTTCCGGTGATCGGAGTCGGCGGCTTCGTCGTCCCGGCCGTCGTCGGAGGACTGGCGGGCCTGTTCATCGGCGCGGGGGCGGTTGCGGGAGGGCACGTGGCGCTTGCGACCGATCGGATGTTGCCGGCACGCTCGGTACGGTTGTGGAAGCACCGGTTCGCGGTATGTTCGACAGCAGCGGTCGCTCTTCTCGCCCTCGGCGTGATGACGTGGGCGATGGCGAGTACAGGCGACATGTCGCTCGACCGGGCAGGTTTTCCGACGTCGGCCATAGTTCTTGTAGTGCTGCTGACCGCGAGTTACGTGTGTGCGTACACGGTTGCCCCGAACCGGAGGGAATCGACCTGGTCCTGACCGTACTCCGCGGTCAATCCAGCAGCACACCAGGATTGAGGATGCGGTGTGGGTCCCATGCGTTCTTGAGCAGCGCCATGGCTGCCAACTGCGTTTCACCACGTTGGCGGATCAGCCATCTACGTTTGGCTCGGCCGATGCCGTGTTCGGCGCTGATGGTGCCGTCGTGACTCAAAACCAGTTCCAGGACAGCATCTTCCAACGCTCCGGCAACGTCGTCTGCGAATGTACCGGCACCGGGCAGGATGTTGACATGGATGTTGCTCTCGGCGAAGTGACCGATCAGAACGGGCACAGCATCTATGTCGACTGAGTGGACTGCGTCCGTGATCGAGCCGACGAACTCTTCGAACCGCTCGGCTGGTACACCGACGTCGAGCTTGACGGGAACCCCAGCAGTAGAGATCGATTCGGTGATTCGCTCGCGGAACGACCACAGTGCCCGACGTTCCGCAGCGGATTCCGCGATCGCAATTCTGCTGCTGTCCAGCCCGCCGGACATCAACGCCTCCAGCACCGGCTCCGCGCCGACGAGAGAAGAACCCATCTCTGCGAACACCCAGAAACCCTCGGCGGGTAATGGCGTCGGTGTACCGGAGTGTTCCGCAACGCGGCTCACTGCGGCACCTTCGGCCCATTCGACGGCGTCGATCTGGGGCAGCTGCAGGATCGTCGGGAGGGCATCGACAGCGGCTCGGACGTCGGGGAACGACATCGCTATCACCAAGTGGTCGGTCAGCGGACGGACCAACTTCCAAGTGACGTCGGTGATGACGGCGAGCGTTCCTTCGGATCCGATCAGCAGATTCGTCAGATCGTAGCCCGTGTTGTCCTTCACCAGCGATGTCCCACGGTCGACGATATCGCCACTCGGCAAGACGGCTCGGAGTCCTGAAATACGATGGCGAGCCGAGCCGTAGCGCAACACGCGTGCCCCACCTGCGTTGGCCGATGCGGCGCCGCCGACGGTGGCCGACTCTCCCGACGCCAGTGACAAACCAGCGGTGTAGCCCGCCTCGGCGGCAAGCGTTTCGAGCTCGACGAGAGTGACACCGGCCCCGACCGTGACGGAACCGTCCGCCGAGACCGGTCCGTGTGAGCGCAACGCACGCGTCGACAGAACCACACTTCCATCGGACGGAACAGCACCTCCGACGAGCCCGGTGTTGCCGCCTTGCACCGTCACCGCAACCCCGTGCTGGGTGCAGGCTCTCAACACGTCCGCAACTTGCTCTGCAGACTCGGGGCGCACCACCGCACGCGGTCGTCCACTCCAACGCCGAGTCCAATCGACCGAATACGAGGCCATGACGTCGGCGTCTCGCGAAACCCGTCCCGGGGCGGCGGCGTCGAGCACGTCATCGAACTCCATACTTCGAAGGGTAGTGCGTCGACCGCTACACGGCCCGAACGCGGGAGTTCAACCTGCGCACACGACCCGCTTCGTCATGACGATCTCGAGCTCGTCCGGCGCCAAGGGATAGGGAACGGTCTCACCTGTGGTTGCGAACCCCATGCGTCGGTAGAAGGCTTGCGCCCGCCCGTTCGCCTCGTGGACTTCCAGGGTCAAGGTACGGTGCCCTTGCCGGTACACCCACTGCTCGATTTCGCGCAACAGTGCGTCGGCGACGCCCCCTCCACGCGCCGTCGGCGACACGTAGACGCCGAGCAGGAAGACTTTGCCGTCCTCGATGCGTGCGCGCATGATTCCGAGCCACGCGTCCGTGTCGTCCACTGCAGCGAAGCCGCAGGACAACGCCGAGTTCGTGCTCTCGGCGCGCTGTTGCCACTGGTTGTCGGTCTGGGCCGTCGCGGAGTCGAGCGTCTCGACGAAGGCCTTCGGTGAATCCGCCAGCATCTCCAACCGCTGATCGCGGAACGACTGCCAGGATCGTCCGTCGACAGGCATTATGCGGAAAGACACAGCGACCAGACTAACCGAGCGCCACCCTCGGCACTGCTACATTTTTCTGCAGGCGACTGGCGAAGGATGGGTCACCATCAGGGAGCCTGTGAACACGAAACATCGTCCGCCTGGGTGTTTCACCGATACCGGTGAAAGAGAGGACCCATGCTCGACGTGCGGGCCGCCCGAACAAACGATGCACCAGCTATTTTGGCTCTTCGACATGCTGCCGAGGACTGGCTGGCATCCCGCTCGATCGACCAGTGGTCTCCGGGTGAAGTTCCGCTGTCCACCGTTCGACTGCAGGTCTCGCGCGGTGAGTTCGTCGTCGCTCGGTATCCCGGGTCGTCGCCAATCGTGGCCGCAATGCGCACGATACGGTCGGACCCCGAGATCTGGCCCGACGACGGCGACGCGTTGTACGTACACGGACTCGTCATCGATCGCTGTCATGCGGGCACCGGCCTGGGTGCAGCCATGCTCGACCACGCGGCCCGCTCGGCAGCCGACGCAGGCATCTCGCGTGTTCGATTGGATTGCGCCGAAACCAATCCCACGCTCCGCCGGTACTACCTCGGTCAAGGTTTCACCGAAGTCGGTCGTCGCGAATTCGAGGACGGAAAATGGTTCAGCGTGACACTCTTCGAGAAACGTCTGAAGACGTGGCCATAGGCCTACTTTCGCGCTCGCAGTCTTTCGGGAGATGATCGCGTTCGCACGGTCATCGCTGCGCATACAACGACGACTGCACCACCCAGCGCCGACGACCAAGTCAAGTACTCGTGAAGAATGACTGCAGCCCAACCAAGACTCAGAACGGGCTGAACAAGTTGAACCTGGCTGACGTTGGTGATCGGACCGATGGCGAGGCCTCTGTACCATGCGAAGAAACCCAGATACATGCTGATCGAAGCCAAGTAGCCGAACGCAGCCCAGGCCTTCGGCTCGATCTCGGACAATCCGTCGAGCGATAAGAATGTCAACGGGACCGTTACCGGCAAAGCCACTATCAAAGCCCACGACACCGTCTGCCACGATCCCAATTCCCTTGACAGTAGCCCGCCTTCGGCGTACCCGATGGCCGCACTGACGACAGCGGCCAGCAGCAGTAGGTCGGACCATTGCGGCACAGACCATCCTCCGCTCCTCACGACAGAGAACCCCAACGCCGCCGTCGCCCCGAGAACAGCCATGAGCCAGAATGCTGTACGGACCTTCTCCTTGCCTCGCGCGACTGCGACCACTGCGGTGGTGGCGGGCAGAAGTGCGATGACTATTGCGCTGTGGCTGGCAGAGGCGGTCGTCAGGGCATACGAGGTCAGCAGTGGAAATCCGACCACCACGCCAGAGGCGATGACAGCCAGACGAGCCCACTGCATCCCGTTCGGTAGCCGCTGCCGAGTAGCTCCCAGCACCAGGACGGCGAGCGCGGCAGCGACTACGGCGCGCCCTACCCCCGCGAACAACGCCGGCATGCCGCCCAGGACGGCCACACGAGTGAGAGGAACTGTCAGGGAGAACGCCACGACACCGACTAACCCCCACAGAATTCCCGGGCCGGGTACGTACGATATCGCCGATGCGCGGTTACAAGTAGCGCTACTATGGGGGCTCATGTCTGACGATAGCAGTTCGCGGATCGTTGCATCCCTACGTCGATGGATCGCCTCCGCCCCACCTGGCGCGCAGCTGCCGTCCACGCGCTCTCTCGTCGTCGAACACAGTGCAAGTCCGGTGACCGTACAGAAAGCGCTTCGCGTCCTGGTATCGCAGGGGGTGGTCGAGAGCAGGCCCGGCGTGGGCACGTTCGTGCGTGAGAACACATCGGTCCGAGCCAACGATTATAGTTGGCAAACCGCCGCACTCGGCGCCCCCGTGACACGGCTCAAACTACCGGCAGCGCTTCAGTCGCCGTCGAACGACGTGGTCTCACTTCACTCGGGTTACCCGGACCGAACGTTGCTGCCGGAGAAGCTCGTACGTAGTGCTTTCGCCCGGGCTGTACGAAGTGACGCCATTGTCGATCGACCACCGACCGCAGGTCTACCCGAGCTGCAATCATGGTTCGCTCGAGAACTCGCGTCGATCACTTCCCCCGGAATCAATCCACCGTCGTCGAGCGACGTGACGGTGATACCCGGCAGTCAGACAGGCCTGAGCACTGCGTTCAGAGCACTGGTCGGAGCGGGCCGGCCTTTACTGATGGAGTCGCCGACGTACTGGGGCGCAATCCTGGCAGCAGCCCAGGCCGGCGTCGATGTCGTTCCTGTTCCTTCCGGATTCACCGGGCCCGACCCTGAGGAACTTCGACGAGCGTTCGAGAGCACCGGTGCTCGCGCGTTCTATGCCCAACCCAACTTCGCGAGCCCGACCGGCGCGTTGTGGAAACCGGAACTCGCGGAGAAGGTTCTGAAGATCGCCGAACAACATGGGGCGTTCATCATCGAAGACGACTCTGCTCATGACTTCGGAATTTCGGCGCACCCGAGCCCCCTGGCAGCCCGAGACGACACAGGACGTGTCGTGTATTCGCGAGCATTGACCAAGAGCGTGTCACCCGCGGTGCGGGTTGCAGCAATCATCGCCCGCGGACCCGCTCGGGAACGGATCATCGCGGACACGAGCGCGGAGTCCATGTACGTGAGTTCGATTCTTCAGACCGTCGCCTTGGACGTCGTCACTCAGCCGGCATGGCGGACGCATCTCACTCGTCTCCACAGTCAATTGGCCGCCCGCCGCGATCTTCTCGTGACGAGCATCGAAGAGCACGTTCCAACGGGGAAACTCGAAGGCATACCGGCAGGTGGACTGAACCTGTGGCTGAGGCTCCCCGACGAGACGGATCTCGACGTCGTGGTCTCCGAGTGCAGGTCGGCTGGCGTCATCGTCGGCGCAGGAGACGACTACTTCCCGGCCGAACCAACAGGAAAGTATCTTCGCCTCAACTTCGCAGGTCGGAACCCCGGTGACTACCCGATTGCCGCACGCGAAATTGGCTCGGCTGTCGAGCGCTCTCGGTCTTCGACCTCCCGATTGTGAACGGGCTCAGTACTCTTCGATCGAGCTGCACTGGACGAAGCCCGTGACAGCAACGGAATTGGACTTCTCCATCGAGAAGACCAACCGGAGAAATTCGCCGCGGCACTTCGGGAATTCGTCAGCCTCGAAGGTAGGTGAGGACGGCGAGTACGCGCCGGTGCCCGTCGATGTCGCTGGGAAGGTCGAGTTTCAGAAAGACGTTTCTGATGTGCTTGTTCACAGCGGGGACGCTGAGTTCCAAGGACCTTTCGATTTCGGAGTTCGATCTGCCCTCGGCCATGAGGGCGAGGACCTCTTTTTCCCGTTTGCTGAGGCGGTCGAGCGGGCACGTCCGTCGGTGAAGTAGTTGACGGACCACCTCGGGATCGACGATGGTCCCGCCCGATGCGATTCGTTCCACCGCGTCGTTGAACACCGTGACTGCACCGATGCGGTCCTTGAGCAGGTAACCCACTGCGCCGGCGTTTTCTGCGCCCAACAGCTGTGACGCGTAGGACTGCTCGACGTACTGACTGAGAACCAGTACCGGAAAGCCAGGAATGCGCTCGCGCAGGGCGACGGCCGCCCTCACACCGTCGTCCGCTTGACCGGGGGGCATCCGGACGTCGGTGATGAGAAGGTCCGGCTCGTGGTCGTCGACCGCACGAGCGATCTCGTCGGCGCTGCCGACAGCGGCGACGACGGTGTGTCCGAAGCGTTGCAGGAGCCCGACGAGGCCTTCCCGCATGAGGGTGGAATCCTCGGCCAGGATCACGCGATACGGCATGGGATCTCCACTCTCAGCGTGGTCGGCCCGCCGGCAGGGCTGGACAGTTTCAGTTGTCCGGCAACAACATCGAGACGGTCGGCAAGCCCGGTCAGACCGGTTCCGACTCGTGGATCCGCACCGCCCACTCCGTCGTCGGAAATTTCCAGCACGAGTATGTCTGCGTGGATGCGACCGTGAACTCGGGCTCGGGTCGCACGACTGTGCCTCGAGACGTTGGTGAGCGCTTCTGTGACAACGAAGTACGCAGTCGTCTCGACGCGGCGGGGAACACGCTCGGGCAGACGGATGTCGATCTCGGTGTCGATGGAGGACCGACTGGCGACGTCGGCGACAGCCGCCGCGAGGCCGTTGTCGGCAAGCACCTGCGGATTCAGTCCACGGACCAGATCCCTGAGCTCCGCGAGCGCGACAGTGAGCTGGCCTTGCGCGTCGGACAACCGCGCGTCGAGTTCTGGATCGTTCGCATCCAGTCTCGCCAGCCCGAGGTTCATCCCGAGGGTCACCAGGCGCTGCTGTGCGCCGTCGTGCAGGTCGCGTTCGATTCGGGCACGCTCGGACTCGAAGGCATCGAGCAAACGCTCGCGCGACTTGGAGACGTCGGTGAGGTCGACCCCGATCTCGTCGTCACGGGGCGCCAGGAAGATGCGTGTGAGTGCTGCGTGCGCACCTGCCCAGGCCGTCACCAGATAGGGCCCTGCCGCGAGTGTGACCACACCGATGAACCACCAAGGCCAGGCCGACGGGTCGTCCATGGGGGCACGGAAACTGAGGACCGGCAGGACGAAAGCGAAGGCGAGCACGGTGATGTCCAGCCAACAGAGCGCGGTCACGGAGAACGCCGCAAAACCGAACTCACGCCAGGTCACCGGCTCCGAGAATCGGGTACGCACCCAGGCGCGCACACCGGGGGAAAGGGGCCGACGGTGTGGATCGGCGATTCCGTCGAGATCGACCAGCCGTATCCGCATTCGCTCCACCCGGGCGACGACGATGCCCGACAGCGCCACGAGCAGCAGCACGACGATGCCGACGACTACAACGAAGAAGATCACGCCCAGGACTGTTGCGGCTGCGAGCACCACGAACACGATCAGGTTGAGGATGCCGCCGGAAAGCAGATACAGGAGGCTACGCCATGGCCATGGCGTCAGCAGAAAACGTAAAGGATGGTGCGCTAGTGCCTGCCAGGCCGTCGTGACGCGCATGTATCGATCGTAGATTCTCGACGTGATCGACGCGGTAGTGCTGGCATACCCCTGTCGCATAGAGCGCGCGTGACTGTGCGAGTCAGGAGCAGCCGCTTCACTGAAGGAATGTACAAGCACCACGACGCAGAAGCCGCGATCGAACTCGAGGACGTCCGCAAGGTGCATGGTCGAGGCAACCGCGCGGTGACAGCCCTTTCCGGGGTGTCGATGGACTTCGCCCGAGGAAGTTTCACCGCGATCATGGGCCCGTCGGGCTCAGGCAAATCGACCTTGCTGCACTGTGCGGCCGGCCTCGACACACCGAGTGGTGGCACCGTGAGGATTGCAGGTTCCGACATCACCGAGATGGACGAGAAAGCGCGGACCGAACTACGTCGACGACACGTCGGATTCGTGTTTCAGTCATTCAACCTGGTGGGCTCGTTGACTGCAGCTCAGAACGTCGAACTGCCTGCACGATTCGCCGGTCGGCGCGTACGCCCTACGGACGTGGCGGCAGCCCTGGCCGAGGTGGGACTCGCGGACCGTGCCTCTCATCGTCCAGCTCAACTGTCCGGTGGCCAGCAGCAGCGCGTCGCCCTCGCGCGTGCCCTCATCACCCGCCCGGATGTTCTCTTCGCGGACGAACCGACAGGTGCAGTGGACACCCGGACTTCGAAACACGTTCTGACGCTGATGCGTGAACTGGTGGACCGGCAACAGCAGACCACCGTGATGGTCACCCATGACCCACTCGCCGCCTCCTATGCAGACACAACGATCTTCCTGGCGGACGGTCGAATAGTGGACTCACTGAGCATCCAGCGCGGTCGGTCCGACAGTGTTGCCACGATCGCTACTCGGTTGGCCGGATTGGAGTCCTGATGCTTGCGTCGGCCAACCTACGCAGTCACTGGCCGAGTTATATGGCCGCGCTCCTGGCTACCACTTTCGGTGTTGCGCTGATCAGTGCGACACTCGTCGTCTACGACTCGTCACGCCCCGTGGTTCAACCACGTTTGACCGAGGCGACTGCGCTCGCATTACCCCTTCGAGCCGACAACGAGTTCGGCAACACATCGGATTTCGTTCCGTGGAGTGCGACCGAAGCCCAACAGATCGCCGACGATCTCGGCACCCTGCCGGACGTGCGCGTCGTCGCCGACCGTTCGTTCTATGCGCAACCCGTGGTCGACGGCATTCCGATCGAGGACGAGGGAGCCGAAGAAGCCGGACACGGCTGGGCAAGTGTCGATCTGAGCCCGTATCGATTGACATCCGGAACACCGCCGACCAATGGCAATCAGGTCGTCGTACCGGATGCGCTGGGCTTCGAACCCGGTGATTCTGTGTCGGTCAATCTCGCGGCGGGATTGGAGGCCTTCACCGTATCGGGGACGCTCAGCGGTGCTGGTCTGTATTTCGCCGACGAGCGTGCTGCGCAACTCGATCCGGGTGTCCGGGCGATAGGACTCGCGATTTCGACGGACACGCAGATCGACGCCGTCTCCGCTACGGCGCAACAGTACTTGGGCGACCGCGGCCGGATCGTCACCGGCGAGGATCGAGCAGCACTCGAGCCCGAATTCGTCAGCCACCGGAGGAACCTCGGTAATCAATTGATCATCGCGATGTCGTCCATCGGGCTGTTCACGACCGTCTTCGTCGTAGCCTCGACATTTGCGCTCGCTACGGCCGAACGCCGTCGGGAACTCGGTTTGCTTCGAACCGTCGGCGCCTCACCGGGGCAGGTTCGGCGCATGGTTCTCGGTGAAGCTGCTGCCATCGGTTGTATCGGTGGAATCATCGGCGCTACAGTCGGTCTCGCACTTGCTCCGGTACTGCGAATCGTGCTGTCGAGTCTCGACGTTCAGCCTCCTGACTTTCATCTGCGCATCTCCGCTTGGCCAGTGATAGTGGCAGTGGCCATCGGAGTAGCCGTGGCGGTGATCGGCGCCTGGACGGCTGCCGAGTCCGCAACCAGGGTGGCTCCGATAGAAGCACTGCTCGCCGCCGCCGTCGAGCGACATCCCATGACGAAGGTGCGCTGGGTATCGGGAATCGCCGCACTCCTCGGCGGTGTGGGCGCGACTGCGTTGACCGCGGGCGCGGCACCGGACAGCAGGACAACCAACGCAATCGGAGCAGCCATGTTGTTCACCGTCTCGGCCGCGCTGCTCGCGCCCATCGTCATCGGTCCGATCGCACAGCTGGTGACATGGCCCTTCGCGCGTTCATCCCGCTCGGCGGGACCGATGCTCCTGAGAGCAGAACTCACCACGAGTACGCGACGTGCCGCCGGCACGGCTGCTCCAGTCATTGCAGCCGTCGGATTCGCGGTGCTGTTGAGCGGGATGGTAGAGACGATGGCGGTGGCTTATCCCGCCGAGCAGACCGAGCAACTGCAGGGAATGGTGCTCGTGACATCCGACGGCACCCCAGGCCTCAGCGACCAGGTGGTGGCGGAATCAGGGGCGGGCCCGCTCGGGACTCGCGCAGGCCTACCGACCCGGTTGTTCGTACCTGGAACACAGGGCAGTACAACGGTCATCGACGCCATCGGAAGTCTCGACGAACGTTATGCCACAGCAGGGCATGCTGCTGTGGACGAAGCGACTGCGACTTTGGTCGACGTGCAGGTCGGACGGACGATCACGGTGCGCTTTGCGGACGGAATGTCCGAAAACGTGACCATCTCGCAGGTACTCCCACTCGATCCCGCGCGTGGGGCCTTCGTATTGCCGCGGGACCTGGTGCGCGAGCATGATCCATCAGCCCTGACCGATGTCGTCTTCCTGCCGCAGGAAATGACACCTTCTGAACTGCCTCCGGGCGCCACGGTGAAGGATGCCTACAGTTTCGCGCTGCAGGATTACGAAGTCGACGCTCGGCTGACCAATTGGCTTGCAGCGACACTCATTGCGATGTCCGTTGGTTACTGCGGCCTTGCCGTCGCGAACGGCATGGCTGTGTCGGCGTACCGTCGTGGGCCGGACATCTCGGCTCTGCAATCCTCCGGCGGCACATCACGACAATTACTGTCGACGGCAGTCTTCGAGACGGTGATCATCGTCCTCATCGGTTCTGCACTCGGTTCGATCGTGACCATCCCACCCTTGTTGGGCATGGCCGCCGGGTTGAGCCAACTGACCGGCACCGAGGTCGGACTGCATCTCCCCTGGCGGACCATCGCCTGGGTCATGACCGGCTGCCTGGTCCTGGCATCGGGCGCTACCGCACTCGTCACGCGGCGCATGCTCGGACCGCGGTCAGAGGGTAACTGCCGATAGTGGATTACCGCCGACGAGAACGGTTGCTCGTGCATGACATAGCAGTTCTCGCCTTTTCCCGACGCGTCTACTCGGCTGTCGATGATGTTCTGCACCAGAACTACGCTCGCCTCAGCGATACAGGGCATCTGACCAACTGAGCACGAATTCTCGAGCCGCACCACACGGACCAACCCGGCCGTCGGTAATCTGCCGGTATGTCCGCGCCTGTTCCGTTCAGTCCCATGATTACGTTGCTCACGGTGGCGAGGGTGTGGGATGCGGCGTTCGCGGAGGCGCTGAAGCCGCTTGGGCTGACGACGCGGAAGTACGGGCTGCTGGGCCATATTCGCGGTACGCCTGGGATTTCGTTCAGTGAACTTGCGCGTCGCTCTCGCATCACTGTGCAGAGCGCGCACAGTGCGGTCGCCGGATTTGTCAGTTCCGGCCTGGTCGACGACGGCACGGCGCAGGCCGGGGCCGCGTCGAAGCTGCGGGTGACGAACGCAGGTCTGAGACTGCTGGACGATGCAGCTCAGGCTGTAACCGCCCTGGATGTGCAGTTCGCCGAGAATCACCCCGAACTGACGGAGGCCTTACGGGAGCACATGCTGCGGGTGATGTCGGCCACGGAGTGATCGACACCGATGACCTTCAGTTAGGCTGAAGGTCATGGAATCGTTGTTGCTCTCCATCCACGTGGTGGCGGGAATCCTCTTCGTCGGCCCGGTCGCCGTCGTCGCAAGCCTGTTCCCGAAGTACGCGTCGCCCGGACACAGCATCGACGTCGCAAAGGCACTCCATCGCATCACCCGCGTCTACGGCCTACTGGCCATCGTCGTACCGGTCGTCGGACTGGTACTCGCTGCTGTTCAAGGGCGCATCGGTGAAGTGTGGATCAGCGTCGCTCTCGTGCTGACGATCGTGGCCGGCGGCCTGTTGGCCTTGCTCATCGCACCCATGCAGAGCGAGGCCCTGGCGACTCCCGACGACGGGGCAAGGCTGAAGCAAATCGGCATGGCCACCGGCATTTTCAACTTGTTGTGGGTGATCGTCGTCGTACTGATGATCGTTCGCCCTGGATCGAGTTACTCATGAGCATCCGTCACTATCTGCGTAGACCACCCGCCGTCTCGGCGGAGGAGGCCGTTCGCTTGGTGGAGGAGGGCGCGCTCGTCGTCGATGTCCGACGAGAGTTCGAGTGGAACCGGACGCACATCCCGGGTGCCGTGCACGCACCGCTGGAAGTCCTGCTGGACAAGTGCATCGATTTCCCGGAGGACCGGAAGATCATCACCTTCTGCACGGGCGGGCTGCGATCAGCGGGGGCCGCGAATCTTCTGGTGGAGAACGGTTTCGACGCTGTCAACATGAGCGGTGGCTTGATCCACTGGCGTTCTGCGGGCGGGCAATTGACGACCTGACATTACTCATGCGCGCGAGGTGAGGGCCCCCAGCGACGTAGCTGTGTAACGAGAAGCGAAGAGTGTCAAGCACACTGGGACGATCCACGCGAGTGCGAAGTATTTCGAGAACGGGTCGGCGACCGCTGCCGCAACGGTCATGCTCAGGGCTGCCGCGAAGGTGCACACTGCCCACGTGGCCGAGATCCGCACGTTGAGCGAGCGAAGCCGCGGCGCGCCCCAGTACTCCTTCGGCAGGCTTTCACGCGCGTACTGCTCGGTGAAGGTGACGCCGAGGGTCGACGTCGCCATCACGGCGGCGAGCACGAACAGCGCGATTGCCGACGCGTACTCCGACAGCCACGTCGACGACGGGACCGACACCAGGGATGCTGCTGCGAAACCCGCGAAGATGAGCACCGCAGTGGCGCCGAGCCACTTGATTCCTGCCCGCCCGCGGGTCCAGTGGGTGAGCACCAGTGCAACGAGCGCAGTGAGGATGCTCGAGAAGAGCAGCGCGTGGTCGCCTTCGCGATGCGGCATCACGAGGAACAGCGCCCACGGCACGAAGCCGAGTGCAAGACCAGGCAAGCGCATCCCGGGCCGCCCTTCGCCGAAGTCCTCGATCTGACATCATCGATTCTGCCGGGGTACGTGGCGCTGAACATCGGTCACAGCACGCAACTATTCGTGCCACGCACCGGGAAGTTATCCGGTGACGCCCAGAATTTTGATCGCGAACACAAGACTGTCGCCGGCTTCGATTCCGGCGCGGGGCTGACCGTCCGGGTAGCCGTCGGCGGAGTTCATGGCCACAGCCACGGTCGACCCCGTCGTCTGGCCTGCGATCGCCTTCTGGAATCCGGGGACGACGCCGGTCAGCGGGAACTCCACCGGGGCTCCGCGCTGGTAACTGCTGTCGAACACCGATCCGTCGCGTCCGTTGACGCCCATGTAGCAGACCGAGACCTCGGCGTCGTCCGCCACGACAGGTCCGTCGCCGGCCTGCAACGTCTGCACCTGCGTCTGCGCGACGCTGAACGGCGCCTCGACGTCCACCACGGGAGCCGACGAATCCGTGGAACCGATGACCGACACGCTGCCGGTATCTCCCGCCAGAGTCCACTCGGGGTCGCCCGCGTCGTCCGGTTCCGCGGTGGGGCATGTCGCTGCCTCCGCTACCGACGATGCGGCGGAGGACGTCGACGCCGCCGGAGCATCGGAGTCGGAGCTACATGCAGCCAACGTCAGGACGAGTGCCGCGCTGGACACGAGAACACCGGACACCGAAACACGAGTTGATTTCACCGCAGCAACGGTACATACACCCGTCCGGTCAGGTCCGCAGCACCTTCTCCATCTTCTTTCCCTTGGCCAGTTCGTCCACCAGCTTGTCCAGGTAGCGAATCTTCTGCATCAGCGGATCCTCGACGTTCTCGACGCGCACCCCGCACACCAGACCGGTGATCGACGACGCGCCCGGATTGAGCCGTGCGTCGGCGAAGAAATCCTCGAACGTCGTTTCGGCGGAGAGATGGCGTTCCAATGCAGCACTGTCGAATCCGGTCAGCCATTCCACGACTTCACGCAACTCTTCTTCCGTGCGTCCCTTGCGTTCCAGCTTGGTGACGTACAGCGGATACACCGAAGCGACGCTGGTGGTGAAGATGCGATGCATGCGACGAGTGTAGGGCCGTGCGCCGTCACTGTTCGTCGTACTTCTCCCAGAACCGCGCGCGCAGGCGGTATCGAATTCCCTCGTCGAGGTCGTGATGCCCCATGGCGTCGGAGGCGTCGAGCAGGAGTGCCCGGTCGATATCCGGTGGGATGTTCGGCCTGGTGCGTTGCAGGCTCAGCTTGTCCTCGGGTGTGCTGCTCGCTTCCAACGATGCCAGGACGCGGGAGACCACTTCGTCGATCAGTTCGGTTTCCTCACCCGCCATCACGTACTCGGGTTGGACGGTAGTGCCCGATCCGGTGGTTCCGCTGTAGACGAGAACGTTCGCGGGCCGAACGGGAGCGGGTGCCTGCGCGGTGGACGCGACGTCGAGCGGAGTGGGCACGCGGGGGCCGGGCTTGGGTCCCGGCCGGTGCGCAGGCTTGGGGACGCTCACCGGATCGGTGACGACGACGGGAGGCGGCTGCCGATCGATCTTCATGACGGCCGCATCCACGGCGGCGCCGTCGAAGAAGTCGAGTCCGTCGGACGCTCGGATCAAGTGGCGACTGACGCCGTGGGGTTTGCCGTCGTTCGTCGGGACGGTCAGGAGCAGCACTTGCACACCGTGTGCCTGTGCCTCCTCGACGGCCTCGGTCAGATCGTCGTCTCCGGACACGAGGAAGAACACGTCCGACGCGTTGCTCCTCGCGTGAGCGACGAGGTCCAGTCCGATGCGGAGGTCGACGCCCTTCTGTTCACCGTTGACCCCGAACCGGCCGAGTCGGAGCTTGACCTTGGACAGTTCACCGATGCGCTCCTGTTGGGCGTCCGGAACTCCGTTCCGCGCGGAGTCGTACCAGTACACGCGGAGTATCGGTAAGCCCGATCGGGTCTCTGCGGCGTCGACCAGAGCGGCGATCAACGTTGCGTAATCCACGAAGATTCCGCTGCGCAGAGACGTGCCTGTCCTTCGAGTTGCGGCAGAAGCCAAGAGGTAGCCGGTATCCACGTACACAGAACAGGTCGGCCGCATGGGCCACTATCTCACGGTGAACGGCTCATGCCTCATTCCGCGGACGCGCGCTCCTCGCGTCGTTCTTCGCGGCGCTCCTCGCGATCGATATCCGATTGAGCGTCAGAGCAGTCGAGCGGGCCGTACAGAAACTCCTGCTCACGACCGTGGTCGTCCAACACCACGCACTGCGCGCCGTCGTTCGCTCGCGGCGTCAGGTTCTCGATCGTGTCCGCCGACGCTGCCGTGGTCCCGACGGCACCCGCGGTCCCGAAGAGCGCGGCAGCGGCCAGGGTGGTCAGCGCGAACTTGGTCGAATTCCTCATCTTCGTCTCCTTCGTGGATGCTGTGAGCCAGGTGCTCTTTCCATCTACGACTCTGTCGTTCATCGGAAACGAAAAACAGTGCGCCTCATCATCTTGTGCAGTGACTTCTCCATGAAAACGTGATGACAGATGTCATGGGCGGTTGCTACTGACCACTTCGACCAATTCGACGCCGCCTGGTGCACTTGAAACCGTGCATCGTGCTCAGTCTCCCGTTCGTGCATTGTGCAGTACATCGATGTCTGATCGACTGAGCAGTCATGACCAGCATCACTCCCGCCGAACATCATTCGCCCCGGGGCGCTCGTGACGATCTGCACGAGATCGCCGAGAAGGTGCTGTGGCTGTCGACGTCGATCATCCATCACGCCAATCGAGTTCGGCCCAACCCGTCGGGACTCAAAGTGGGTGGTCACCAGGCCTCGTGCGCATCGATGGTCTCGATCATGACCTCGCTGTGGTTCGAACAGCTGGAAGCCGGGGATCGCGTGTCGGTCAAGCCGCACGCTTCTCCGGTTCTCCACGCGATCAACTATCTGCTGGGTGAGCTCGACGCGAAGTACCTCACCACTCTGCGCTCGTTCGGCGGATTGCAGTCCTATCCGTCGCGTGCCAAGGATCCCGACCCCGTCGACTACTCCACGGGCTCGGTGGGAATCGGTGCCACCGCACCCATCTGGGGTGCGATGTCGCGCCGATACGTCGAAACCAGCTTCGGCGATCCCGACGAGACATCACGACCGTCGGGGTTTTCCGGACGCCAGTACTCACTGGTCGGAGACGCCGAACTCGACGAGGGAGCCGTGTGGGAGGCGATCATCGATCCCGGTATCGCCGAGCTCGGCGAGATCGTGTGGATCGTCGACCTGAACCGTCAATCGCTCGATCGGGTGGTCCCCAACATCGCTGCACGGCGCCTCGAGAAGATGTTCGACGCCGCCGGCTGGCAAGTGATCACCGTCAAGTTCGGCCGCCTCCTCGAGGATCTCTTCGCCCGTCCAGACGGGGAAGCACTGCGCAGCCGAATTCTCGATATGCCCAACCCCGAGTACCAGCGGCTCCTCCGCTGCACCGCGGACGAACTCCGATCCCGGCTTCCCGGGACAGGCCAGGACGCGTCGG
The DNA here is from genome assembly GCF_000383555.1 of Rhodococcus sp. 114MFTsu3.1. Classification (NCBI taxonomy): domain Bacteria; kingdom Bacillati; phylum Actinomycetota; class Actinomycetes; order Mycobacteriales; family Nocardiaceae; genus Rhodococcus; species Rhodococcus sp. 114MFTsu3.1. The sequence goes on from NZ_KB911546.1 coordinate 529,837, forward strand.
CGATCGCGGACCTGATCTCCGATCTCGACGACGCACTGCTCACCGAGTCCATCCGCAATCTCGGCGGCCACGACATGGCGGCGTTGCGCGACGCGTACTCCCGCATCGACGACACCAGGCCGACCGTCGTCATCGCCTACACCGTCAAGGGATTCGGCCTGCCGACCCAGGGTCACCCGCAGAATCATTCGTCGCTTCTGACCGTCGACGAGTACGAGGCTCTGGGTAGATCCCTCGGCGTCGATCCGGCCGATCCGTGGGCGACGTTCGCCCCGGGCAGCCCGTCGGACCTGGTGTGCGACGCGGCAGCTGCTCGCCTTCGTCGCGATCCCGTCCCTGTATCCGAGCCTCCCGCCGTGCCGGTCGACATCGGCCGGACACCGAAGGGCACAGCCACCACTCAGGCTGCACTGGGGCGCGTGCTCATCGATCTGACGCGGGATGCCCCGGACGCCGCGAGCAGGGTCGTCACCGTCAGCCCCGATGTCAGTTCCACCACCAACCTCGGTGGCTGGGTGAACAAGGTCGGGGTCTGGTCCTCGGCCGAGCGTCGCGACTGGTTCGAGGACGACGCCGAAACGATCATGCATTGGCGGGAAAAGCCCACCGGCCAGCACATGGAACTGGGCATTGCCGAGACCAACCTCGTCGGACTCATGGGCGAACTCGGCGCCACGTGGAGTCGGTGGGGACAGCCCTTGTTCCCGATCGGGGTCATGTACGACCCGTTCGTCGAACGCGCGCTCGAACCCTGGTCCTACGGCATCTACGCAGGTGGCCAGTCGATTCTCGTCGGCACTCCGTCCGGTGTCACTCTCGCTGCGGAGGGCGGCGCGCACCAGTCGATCAAGACTCCGTCGATCGGCCTGGAACAACCGGGGTGCATCACGTACGAGCCTGCGTTCGCCATCGATGTCGAGTGGACGCTGCTCGCCAGCATCGGCCGCCTCGGCAGGCCTGACGGCAGCTCCGCGTACCTGCGGTTGTCCACCCGTCCCGTCGATCAGACACTGGCCGACGTGCCCGCCGACCCCGCTGCCCGGGAACGGCGCCGACGCCAGGTCGTCGCCGGCGGATACCCCCTCGTCAGGCGCGACGGAGCCACGGTCACGATCGCCGCGATGGGGGCGCTGATGACCGAGGCACTCCAGGCTGCCGAACGACTCGACGGCATCGGCGTCGTCGCCGACGTCCTGTGCGTCACCAGCCCCGGCGAGCTCTACCGCGCAATCCAGGCACGCCAGGGGCACAGAGCAGGTGACTCCTGGATTCTGGATCAGCTACTGCCCGCGGATCGGGCAACGCCCCTGGTGACCGTGCTCGACGGACATCCACACACCCTGGCGTTTCTGGCCACCGTCAACAAAGTCGCGTCGACGTCGTTGGGCGTCAGTGATTTCGGTCAGGTGGGCTCACTGGACGAGGTGTACAGATACCACCACATCGACACGGACTCCATCATCGGAGCAGCCCTGGACGTCATCGGTCGCTGATTCGTCGGGGGGATTCGATACCCGCAGCGGCGGGCCCGGAGGCACGAGTGTTTGAACCTCCGGGCCCTGGCTCGACCGCGGTGCCCGGGCGATCACGTCCGAACTCGGTCTTGTCTTCCACGTACCGGGGCCTTCGAAACATCGGCTCCTCAGCGGTCAGAGAATCCGGCTGAGAAATTGTTGGGTACGAGCGTTCTTCGGGTTGTCGAAGAACTCGTTCGGGGGCGCCTCCTCGACGATCTTGCCGTCGCTCATGAAGACCACACGATCCGCTGCGGCTTTGGCGAAACCCATCTCGTGGCTGACGACGACCATCGTCATGCCTTCGTCGCGCAGGCGAAGCATCACGTCGAGCACCTCGTTGACCATCTCCGGGTCCAGAGCCGAGGTCGGTTCGTCGAACAGCATCACTTCGGGTTTCATGGCAAGTGCTCGGGCGATGGCGACGCGCTGCTGTTGCCCACCGGAGAGCTGCGAGGGGTAGTTCTCGCCCTTGTCCGCCAGGCCCACCAGATCGAGCAATTCTCGGGCTTGGCGACGTGCACGGTCCTTCTGTGTGCCGAGCACGTGCCGAGGGCCGGACGCCACGTTGTCCAGTGCCGTCATCATCGGAAACAGGTTGAAGCTTTGGAACACCATGCCCGTGTGGTGACGTTGCTTCGCAATCTGTGCTTCGGACAACGGAGTCCGATTCGCATTGTCGGAGAAGCCCATCATCTCCCCACAGACACGCACCGTGCCGGACTGGATGGTCTCGAGGCAGTTCAACGTCCGCAACAACGTGCTCTTGCCACTGCCCGACGGGCCGAGAAGCAGCACTACTTCGCCCTTGTCGACGGTGAAGTCGATGTCGTCGAGGACGACCAGATCGTTGTAGGCCTTGGTCATGTTGCGCACCTCGACCATCGTCGTGGTGACTTTCCTGGCGTCGATCACTTTTGCTGCGTCGATCATCGGTTCACGGCCTCGGCTTCCATCACACTGTCGTCCAACTTGTCGGTCTTCGTGCCACCTTTGCGTCGGTAGTCACGGTCGTAGCCCCGACCCACACGGACCTCGATCATGCGCTGAATCAAGCCCCACAGCGTCGTGAGGACGAGGAAGTACAGCGCGGCGGCACACAGTCCTTCCAACACCCGGAAATTGATCTGCACCAGGAACTGGGTGCGGCGGAGCAACTCTTGCACCGAGATGACCGACACGAGCGTCGTGGTCTTGAGCAGACCGTTGAAACTGTTGCCGAGCGGCGGAATCATCACCCGCAGAGCCTGAGGCAGAACCACGACGCGGAAGACCTTTGTCGGAGACATTCCCAGCGCACGCGCTGCTTCGGTCTGACCGGTCGGAACCGAGAGCAAACCGGACCGAACGATTTCCGACAGGTACGCGGCCTCGTTGAGCACCAAGCCGAGCAACGCCGCTTCGATGACACCGAGTTTGATTCCGACCTGAGGTAGGCCGGTGTAGATGATCACCAGCTGCACCAGCAGCGGTGTTCCGCGCATGAGCCAGACGTAGAACCCGGCGATCGCGCGCAGCGGCATCCGCTTCGACGACCTCGCCGCGGCGACGACGACCGCGAGAATCAAACCGAGGATCATGCTGACGACGGTGAGCCAGATCGTGACCCACGCACCCTCGAGGAGTTGCGTGCTGGTGAGAATGGAAAAGAAGGCGTCCCAGGACCACATGTGGATCAGCTGTCCAGCGGCCCGGTACTGACGGCGATGTCGCCCTCGTACCCGGTGACGTCGTATTGCTCGAACAACTCGGGGAGGTAGCCGTCTTCACGCATCTCCGTCAGCACACGTGCGACCTCGGCGGACGACGCGCTGCCCTTGGCGAATCCCATTGCGAGAGGGGCCTCGTTGATTCCACCGACGGCCGTCTCGAAGCGTCCGTCCTCCTGGTAGAAGGACGTGACCGATTCCACGATGGAGGTTCCGTCGAGCTGTCCAGCCGAAAGAGCCTGGTAAGCATCGGCATTGGTCTTGAAGGTCTGGACCGTCAGCGGCGGCTTGCCTTCGGACGCGAACTGCTCGGACAACGCAGTGAGCGTGTCGAACTCGTAACCCGGCGCCTCGACGCCGATGGTCTTGCCTGCCAGATCGTCGACGCTGGAAATCGACTCGGGATTACCCGACGGCACCGAAATCGACACCGCCTGAACCTCGTACGGCACCAGGTCGATCGTCTCCGCACGCGCCGGGGTGTAGAACATGCCTGTGTCGATCATGTCCCAGCGTCCGCTCTGCACTCCGGGGATCTGCGCCTCGAACTCGATGTTGACGAACTTCGGCGTCAGGCACAGACGCTTGGCGATTTCCTTGCCCAGTTCGACCCGCATTCCGACGACGTCGCCATTGGCGTCGACGTACTGCATGGGAGGCAACGTGGCGTTCGTTGCCATCGTCAACGCACCCTCCTCGGCCAGATCGGAGGCCCCGAGCGTCGGCGTACAGTCCGTCGGCGCTGCCTGCTCGTCCGCAGCGGAGCTGCAGCCGGTGAGCCCTGCTGCCACGACGGCCGCGGCGGCGATTCCGAGGAGCGGAGTCCGCGTGATGATCCTGCGCATGGGTGTGCCTTTCGTTCGTCAACTGCACTGCAGCAGTGACCATTCGAATGTTCGCGAGGTGCGAGCCGATCCCGATGGGATCGATTGCATAAAGCGTCTCAGAGCATTTCGTCAGCGTCAACGTGGTTAACACGGATGACACGCGATACATGAAGTTTTAACCATTCGAGGGTGGCGGCCCCACGTACCGCGCCGCTCATGTTGTGCCCGTCACCGCGCCACACGAGGCACGCTCGACCAGCTGGGCCCCGACTCGGTAGGTCCGCCTGTCCGGCACCGCGGCCCCGTTGATCTGCTGAAACAGCAGATCCATCGCCACATTCGCCAGTTGAGCCGCACCGTTGTCGACCACGGTGATCGCCGGCTGCCACAACGCCAACCAGGGCATGTCCTCGTGGCAGATGAGGGACAAGTCGTCGGGCACGGAAACCCCTCGCGACGCCAGGGTCGGCAGAATCCCGAACACCGCCTCATGGTTGGCCGCGTAGAGCGCGGTCATGGGCTCGGGCCCGTCCAACAGCGAGTTCACGGCCTCGGCGCCGAACTCGGTCGTGAACGGCCCTTTCCTCACGATGGCCTGGTCGACGTCGATGCCCGCGTCGAACAACGCAGACCGATATCCCTCGTAGCGCTCCCGGCCCGATGTCGCGTCCTCGGTGCCGCCGATGTAACCGATCCGGCGATGTCCCAACGACACGAGGTGAGCGATGGCATCACGGGCACCGTCGAGATCGTCGGCGAGGACCGTCGACGCCTTGCTGCCCTGCACGGACCTGATGAGGTTGACCACGGCTCGGCCCTCGGCGAGCAGCGCGTTCGACGCCGCAGCGCTTCGGCCACTGCCGATGACGATGGTGCCGTCGACTCCGTGGTCGCCGAGCATCGCGAGCACGTCGTTCTCCCGAGCCGGATCAGCGTCGGTGATGCACAGCAGAACCTGGAAGCCGCTCGCCGACGCACGCTTCTGCACCACTTCGGCAACAGTGTGGAACGAGGCGTTGATCAGGTTGTTCATGACCAGGCCGATCAGATGCGAACGATTGGACCGGAGGGCACTAGCGGCACGATTCGGTCGATATCCCAGCGAGCGCGCCGCCTCCTGCACTGCAGCGCGAGTCTCGGCCGAGATCAACGACGATCCGCTCAGCGCGCGGGACGCCGTACTCCGTGACACTCCGGCGGCGTCGGCCACGTCGATCAAGGTGACCGCCATCGGTCGCCTCACCTTCCTCTCGCTGTTCACTCGGACATTCTCGGTGGCCGGTAGGGATATTGGACAGTGCGCTCGTTACAAGTACGTTTCCGGCTTGACGATCGCGGCCACCCGACGGCAGTCTATGCAATCGATCCCAAAACTCCTCCGAGACGGTCGCTCGTCCGACCGATCTCGTTCGAAAGGTCTCCATCATGAATCGCGATGATGTCGCGTGGTCCGGCTACTGGCCCGCATCCCCCACCCCGTTCACCGAGTCCGGCGCCGTCGACGCCGACGGTCTCCGCGACCTGATGAACCTCTACGCCGATGTCGCTGTGGACGGAGTCCTCGTCAACGGAAGCACCGGTGAATGGTTCAGCCAGACCGACGACGAACGCCGACAGGTCGCCGAGATCGCGATCGACGCCGTCGCCGGACGCTTTCCCGTGGTCATCGGCGTCAGCGCCTACACCGCACGCGAGTCGAGTGAACTCGCGGCGCATGCCGCATCGGCAGGCGCCGACGGTGTGCTGTCCACTCCCCCGCCGTACGTGCACACCTCCGGCGAGGAGACCTTCCGGTTCTACGAAAAAATCTCCACAGCAACCGAACTACCGTTCATGGCGTACAACTGGCCACGCGGTGTGGCCGTCGACATGGCTGCGGTACCAGGCTTGTTCTCACGCCTCGCCGACTTGGACAACGTCGTGGCGATCAAGGACAGCACCGGCGACTGGCTGAGGATGCTCGACACCGTCGAAGCAGTATCCGATCGAGTGCGCGTGTTCGGGAGCTTCCTGCACCGCCGAGGATTGGCCACGCTGCTCGAGCTCGGTGGCGACGGCAACATCGACGGCGGTGGCGTCGGCGCCCCGTTCGCCGTTCCCTTCTATCGAGCGGTCGCGGAACGTGACGCCGACTCCGCACGCGGCTGGGTGGACAAGTACCGCGCGTTCTCCGGAAGCCTGATCAACGGCGACTACAGCGGAATTCACGCATCTCCGATTCCTCAGCTGAAGGCCGTGATGAATCTGCTCGGACAACCCGGCGGATACGTTCGCGACCCACTGTTGCCGGTCACCGATCCCGAGACCCTCGACGTGCTGCAGAACATCGTCGTGCAGTCCGGCATTCAAGATGCGTACGCGCGGCCGGTAGGGGCAAGTCATGCACTCTGAGGTCGACGTGGTCGTCATCGGTGCCGGAATCGTCGGCGCCGCGACAGCCCTTGCACTCACGCGGGCCGGCTCCCGCGTCGCCGTGCTGGATCGAACGCTGCCCAACACCGCTGGATCCGGTACGACCGCCGGCAATCTGCACATTCAGACCATTCACACCCGACGCCCCGGTCAGGGAACGGCCGTCGACGTCGAACAGCTGCTGCCACTGCAGAAGTCGACCAGCGCACTGTGGGATGTTCTCGACGAGAGTGTTCCTGGCCTCGGCTTGAACCGCTGCGGCGGTTTCATGGTCGCGGAGACCGACGAACAAGCCCTCACGCTGCAGACGAAGCACACCTGGGAAGACGCAGCAGGGATCCCGACCGAGGTGCTGACCGGCGACGAAGCACGCCGCGCCCTCCCGTTGCTCGGGCCGAGCGTCACGGCAGCCACCTGGTGCGCGTGGGACGGGTTCGCCGAACCGGACCTCGCCGGACCGGCATTGCTGCGCCAAGCAGTCGCCGAAGGCGCAGTCCTGCACCCCGAGACCCCGGTCACCGGACTCGACCGCGTCGACGGTGTGTGGCACGTCGCCAGCCCGGCAGGCACGTGGACCGCGCCCGTCGTCGTCGATGTGGCCGGACCGTGGATGGCTCGGATCGCCGCCATGGCCGGGGTCTCGCTCGATCTGGTTCCGACATCCCTTCAGATGCACTCCCTGGACGCCGCGCCCGGCGCACTCGAGGTGCTGGTTCAGCATGTGGGAGAGGGAATGTCGATCAAGCAGGACCGACGTGGTCGTCTCGTCCTCGGAGGCGGTTGGCCGGCGGGGCCGTTCCACGACCATGATGCAGCGCCGACGCTGGCCGAGAGCACCGTCGGCAACCTCGCACAGGTCGCGCGGCTGCTGCCGTCCCTGCATCGCGACACGCCCACGGACACCTGGACCGGACCTGTCGTCACCACTCCGGACGAGATGCCCGTCATCGGCGAACTCGACGGTGCACCCGGACTGTTCGTGGCAGGCGGGACGTATTCGTTCACGTTCGCGCCACTGTGGGCGGGTGTCCTGACCGCTCTGGTGCACGGATCGACCCCGCAGCTGGACGTCTCCACCTTCTCGCCCGCACGACTCACCCAACTCACCGCTCACTGAACGCTCCACCCCGAAAGAAGGAAGACGATGGCTCTGGTCACCATGTTCGTCAACGGGCAGGCAATGTCCGGTGGCACGCTCAACGACGCCTTGAATCGCGCGAAGTTTCTCGGCGCGGTCGACACCGCACCGAAGTATCGCTTCTACTCCGTGCGCGACGAGTTTCCTGGACTCCATCCGGTGACGCCCGCGGGCTTCGTCGTCCCAGGCGAACTGTACGAGGTCGAGTACGACGTACTCCGCGAGGAACTGTTGCCGCGTGAGCCCGCCGAACTGGAACTCGGTGTCATCGAATTGGCCGACGGCACGGGATCGTTGTCGATGCGGATGCGCGAGAACTCCCTCACGGCAGCGGGAGTCGTCGACATCAGCGACCGCGGCGGCTGGTTGGCATACCTGGAGGCACAGCGATGAAGGTCGTCCGCGGCGGAACTCTCGTCGAGCCCCATTGGGCGGGCCCGGCGGACCTACTCATCGACGACGGCAAGATCGTCGCCGTACTCAGCCCCGGCAGCGAGGTCGACGAAGCCGCCGAAACGATCGATGCGACCGGAAAACTCGTCATGCCGGGCGGTGTCGATCCGCACTGCCACGTCGGTTTCACCTCCGGTGAGTTCACCTCCCTCGATTCCTATCTCGAATGCACGACAGCTGCGGTGTTCGGTGGAACGACGACGATCGTCGACTTCGCCATTCCCCGTCCCGGCCAGGAACCGCTGGATGCAGCGGAGAAGCAACGCGCCAAAGCCGAGGAAGGTGTGTGCGATTCCGCGCTGCACGCATGCGTCGTGGACTGGAACGACACGACGGCCGATCAGCTCGCGACCATGGCCGACGCCGGCATCCGCACGGTGAAGATGTTCACCACCTACGCCGGTGAGACGATGGCGAACGAACACACCATCCTCAACACGATGCAGACCACACGCGACCTCGGCGGAATGGTGATCATCCACTGCGAATCCGACGCGATCGTCACCGACGCCCAGAACTTTGCCGCGGCATCCGACGGTGTGGACGCCGCCCACATGTCGCAGACACGACCCGAACTGGCGGAAACCGCGTCGGTCGCCGCCGTTCTCGCGATTGCAGAGTCACAGCAGGCACCCGTCTACTTCGTCCACCAATCCAGTTCGGCAGCTGTGGAACTCGTCGCCGACGCCCGCAAGCGTGGGCTCGTCGCCTTCACCGAAGCCGTCGCACACCACCTGATCCTCGACGACTCCGCGTACGAGGGCGAGCACCCGGAACGTTTCGTGTGCTGCCCTCCGTTGCGTGCAGCCGATGTCGTCGAGGAATTGGGACAGCACCTGTTCACCGGCCACATCACCACCATCGGATCCGACCACTGCTGCTACGACACCGCCCAGAAGCAGGTGCACAGCCACGACGTCAGGCATATGCCGAACGGGCTACCCGGCGTCGAAACGAGATTGCCGGTGATCTTCTCAACGTTCGTGAACGGCCGTGGACTCACCCCGAGCCGATTCGTGGAGCTCACCTCCACCAATCCCGCCCGCACCAACGGCCTGTATCCCCGCAAAGGATCGTTGATGCCGGGGGCGGACGCAGACATCGCCATCTGGGACCCGGACCTCGAATGGACCGCCGGGACGGACACCCTGCACATGGCAACCGACTACACACCCTACGAAGGGATACCGCTGCGAGGGAAGCCCGTCACGGTTCTCGTCCGCGGTGACATCGTCGTCGACGGCGGTGTACTGGTCGACGCAACGCCCCGCGGACGGCACGTCGAAGCCGCGCCCCTCGACTTCAGCGGCGCGTTCAGTATGTAGAGCCCTGTTCTCACACGATTCGGGCGAAGCGACGAGGTCAGTGGGCGAGCAGAATTGATCCTCAGTCGCCGAGCGCTGATGAGGAGCCATGGAACAACTGGTCGATGTGAAGGTGATCTCCACTGCGCGTGGGCCCATCGAGTACGCAGTCAAAGGCTCCGGAAAACCGGTGTTGGTGCTGCACGGTTCACCGGGCGGGATCGACGCCGCCGCCGCGATGGCGGGCTTCCTCCCCGTCGACGAGTTCCAGGCGATCTTGGTGTCGAGGCCCGGCTACCTCGGAACCGAACTGGGCGATCGCGCGACGCCGCGAGAGCAGGCTGATCTGTACGCCGCGCTGCTCGACGAGTTGGGGATCGCCAAGGTGGGCGTGCTGGCATGGTCGGGAGGCGGGCCGTCGGCCTACCAGTTCGCGGCCACCCACCCGGACCGAACCGGTGCGCTCGTGGCCATTGCGTGCCTGAGCGAACACTGGGTCAACCCGACTCCGGACATCGCGTCGCGCATCTTTCAGACCACCAGGATCGGTGATTGGTTGATGCGCAAACTCGTTGCGCATCAACCGCTTCAGGTGATCCAGGGCGCCGTGTCGGACGAAAGCTCCCTCAGTGGTGACGAATTCGACGAACACGTGAAATACATCGACTCCGATCCGGTGAAGAAGCAGTTCGTCCTCGACATGGCCCTCACCGCCTCACAGGTGGGCAGGCGCAAAGCGGGCTGGGACAACGATCTGGTGCAATTCGCCAAATCCGCCGACCCGGGATGGGGAGCGATCGAAGCGCCCACCTTGCTGGTGCAGGGCAGCGCGGATTCGGACGTACTGCCGGAGAACAGCGAGCACGCACACGTGGGTATCGCCGAGTCCGAATTGCTGACCCTCGACCGCGGCACCCACTTCGCGTTCTACACCCACCCCGAATCCGACGCCGCCCAAGCACGCGCACTCGAGTACCTACGCAACTGGTGACGCTCGGTCAGGCACGAACCGGATCATGGCTATCGGTGAATGCCAAGAACCGCGGAATCACTTCGTCGGGGTTGGCCCACATCAGATCGTGACCAACCCCTTCGTAGAACCCGACGTCCACGGACCTGATGTGTCGACGCGCCCGTGCCGCAGCAAGATTCGGATCGGCGACGACCGTCTCCGCGCCGAACAGTACAAGGCTCGGTGCAGTGATCGCGCCGAGCTCCGCGTCCGTGAACGTGCGGTCCCACGGCATTGCCATACGAAACTTCACCGCGGCCAGTGCAAGAGCGTATTCCTCGTCGCTGAGCACGGTCCGAGGTTGAAGCCATTCGTTGAGCTTCCGCATCCGCTTCTCCGTCGGCGCAATTCCCACCCAGAGGAACTTCAGCAGCAGACCGATCCGCGGTCTGGCGAAGACTGCAGCGCTCGACTCCAACATGGCCAAGCTGGCAGGACGCTCCGGCTGGTGGACCGCAACGCATGCAGCCAACCAGGCGCCCGCTGAATTCCCCGCCAGATGGAATCGCCTCTCCCCCAAACCGTCCATGACTTCCACGAGCCAGCGGGCAACGTCCTCCGAGTTCCTTACCGGGTCGGTTTGCTTGCACCGCCCTGCCCATCCGATGACGTCCGGCGTGTAGACGACGTGGTCATGCGCCAGAGCCTCGATGAATCGGCCCCACACCAGACTGTTCCCTCCGATTCCGGGCAACACGACGATCGGCAGACCTTCGCCAGTGCCGGATCGTCGGACATACGTCGATCCGAACGAGGTGTCGACGTCGACCGAAGTGGACGGCACCGGCCACCGATCAGCGATGGCGTCGTAAACGTCGGTGAACCTTCGGCTGTCCTTCTCGCTGCTGAAACGTCCGATCTTCGGCATTGTCCGGCCTCCCCGATCTAATTGATATGGACATATCACTGTTGATGATACATCCATATCAGGCTTCCTGGTACGGGCTTATCATTGACGAACCAGCATCCAGGAAGGCGGCAGACGTTCGTGCCACGATTGGTCGACCACGAAGTAAGGCGGCGTCAGGTCACCGACGCAGTGCGACGCGTCATCTGCACCGGCGGACTCGAGTCCGTCACGTTCCAGACGGTCGCTGCCGAGGCGGGGTTCTCGGTACGCCTCGTGCAGTACTACTTCGGCACCAAAAAGGAGTTCCTGCTCGCCACTCATCGCTCGGTCATGGACGACGCAGGCGCGCGCTTCATGAAACGTTGGTCGGAGCTCGGCACCGATCCGACGCCACGCGAAGCCCTCCGCGCCGTGCTGACCGAACTACTGCCAATGGACGAACCTCGCCGCGAGGAAGTGTTGGTACTCGGCGCCTTCGGGTGGGCCGCGATCACGGGGCAAGGCATCACAGCAGAGGAGACCTTCGCCGCACCGCGAGCACTCGCAACACTAGTCGCCGACCAGCTCACGCGTGCGCGCGGTGACGCCGAATCTCCCTCAGTCGCCGTTGAACTCGATGCCGATCTCGTGCTCATGGCCGTCGGCGGACTCGCACAAGGCATGCTGCAGGGTTACAGCACAAGGCATTCCGCTGAGCAACTCATCGAACACCTTCTCGAACGGGTGCTTCACTGAAGCCCGACCAGCTGCGTGGGTGAACCTGTCGGACCCCCTCCGTATATTCGAAAGTATGTTCGATACGGGGGTTTCGACGGGATCGAGTACGGCATGCGTAGCCGGGTTGGCAGGCTACGCCGCGGTATGCCGGGTACGGGAGAACATCGCCCGCGCGAGAACGGTGGAAGCGGTGTGCGAGATCGCCGACATCCGCCTCACCGACGCCGACACCACCGGTGGTGATCCGTTGACCGTTCTGGCGCAGGTGGTCACCGAGGTGGCGGTGACGCTGGGTCTGTCGCAGAGCGCCACGCGGCCGTTGCTGACCGTCGGGCAAGAATTGTCGCGGATGCCGCTCACAGCGCTGCGGTTCGTCTTCGGCGGAATCGACTGGCCGCGGATCCAGGTGTTGACCGCCGTGTTGGGCAAAGCATCCGATGCCACCATCGCGGCCCTCGAACACGAGGCCGTCGCTGCGGCGGAACGGTTGACCCCGCGATCACTGCGACTGTGGCTGTGGCGACTGTGGTTCGCCCACGACCGGGACGAAGCCGCAGCCGCACAAGAGCGCACGGTACGCAGTAGCCGAGCGATGCGGGTGCGCCGCGACTCCGGCGGGGCATCGGTACTCGAAGCGATCGTCACCGACCTCGAAGGCGCCGAAGTCGACGCATTGGTGACCGAGATCGCCGCAACGGTCTGCCGAGAGGACCCCAGATCGACCACAGCGCTACGGGTCGATGGGTTGATGGCGTTGATCCACGGCGAACACGCCCTCGAATGCCACTGCGGGCGCGGTGAACGTTGCCCGCTGGACGGTGCCGCGGACCGGCCCGATCCTCGGCGGGGTCCGCTGGTGCAGATCCTCCTCGACGCCGAAACACTG